>NZ_JANRKL010000155.1:0-77774 GCF_033763495.1 Haliscomenobacter sp.
ATAAATCAATAAAGCTTTCTAACATGTCAAGCATTGCAGAAAAAGTAACCAAAATCATCGTTGAGAAGCTGGGAATTACGGATTCAGAAGTTACCCCTGAAGCGAGCTTCACAACCGATTTGGGTGCGGACTCTCTGGACACCGTTGAGCTGATCATGGAATTCGAGAAACAGTTCGATATCTCCATCCCAGACGCAGAAGCGGAGAACATTAAAACAGTAGGTGATGCCATTACCTACCTTGAGGCCAACGCGAAGTAAGATTCGTGTTCGGAAAAAAATCCACAGGTTGATTTTTTAGCCTGTGGATTTTTTATAAGCGTACTCTTGTTTCTGCTAATCTATACTGTATATGAGAAGAGTTGTTGTAACCGGCTTGGGCGCAGCTACCCCCATTGGCAATACCCTGCTGGCTTACCAGGAAGGTTTACAGAACGGAGTGAGTGGTGCCGATCGGATCACTTTATTTGATCCAACGGAGTTCAAAACTCATTTCGCCTGCGAAGTTAAAAACTTCGATCCAGAAGTTGCGATAGACAAAAAAGAGGTGCGTCGTCTTGACCGTTTTACTCAATTCGCCCTCGTTACGGCCGAAGAAGCCATGCAGGATTCCGGTTTAGCTGCTCAATTGGAGCAGTTGGATTGTGACCGCGTAGGAGTCATTTGGGGCTCGGGGATTGGTGGTTTGCGCTCTCTGGAAGAAGAAATTGAAACCTTTACTTCTGGCAATGGAATCCCACGCTACAATCCCTTCATGATTCCCAAGATGATTGCGGACATTGCAGCAGGGCACATTTCCATCAAGTACGGGTTTAGGGGCATCAATTATGCTACCGTATCGGCTTGTGCCTCCGCTACTCACGCCATCATGAATGCCTTCGACTACATACGTTTGGGCCGCAATGACGTGATTGTAACTGGTGGTTCAGAAGCTGCGGTAACCAAGGCAGGTATTGGTGGTTTCAACGCCATGAAGGCCTTGTCGACCCGCAATGACGACTACAAAACGGCTTCCCGCCCCTTCGACAAAGACCGCGATGGCTTTGTACTGGGTGAAGGTGGAGGCGCCTTGATTCTTGAAGAATACGAGCACGCTAAAAAACGCGGTGCAAAAATATACGCAGAAATTGTAGGTGCAGGTGCAACTGCCGACGCCTATCACATCACTGCTCCTCACCCCGAGGGTTTGGGTGCCCAAAACGTGATGCGCATGGCTCTGGACGATGCCAAAATGAATGCCGACGAAATTGATTACGTCAACGTACACGGCACTTCAACGCCATTGGGTGATATTGCCGAAACCAAGGCAATTCAGGGCGTATTTGGCGAACACGCCTACAAACTCAACATCAGCTCGACCAAATCCATGACTGGTCACTTGTTGGGGGCAGCCGGGGCCATTGAGGCTATTGCTGGAATTTTGGCACTCAACAGCCAATTCATTCCTCCAACAATCAATCACTTTACCGACGATCCGGAAATCGACAGCCGCTTGAACCTGACCTTTAACCAGGCCCAGGAACGCAAAGTGCGGGCGGTACTCAGCAATACATTTGGCTTTGGTGGCCATAATTCATCTTTGATTTTCAAGCAGTTCACAGAATAGGACTGTAATGGTTTTTTGTAGAAAAGAAAGAAAACTACTCAATGCCCCAGCGATATGCGCTCAAACTCAGCCATTTTGTACCTTCTAAATGGCTAAGTTTGATTTGTTACAGCAACAATTTTGCTGTTCACTTTCGGTAGTTTGCTTCTTTCTCTTCACTATTTACAGGCCGTTTCTGTATTTATTTATAGTCATCACCCTGCAAAAAATGGATTTTTTGCAGGGCGGCATTGTTTACACTCATAACTAAACGGCCTTGCGTCTTTTATTCAAATTTTATAACTATTACCTGTCTTCGGATAAAGAATTCGCCCGTAAACTCAAGCCTCTGTTGGGTTACACGCCAGCGAATTTGGGTATTTTCAAGTTGGCCTTTTCGCATAAGTCGACCAGCAACTCGGGCGACAAAGCATTCCCGATGCAAAACAACGAACGCCTGGAATACCTCGGCGACGCAGTTTTGGGGACCATCGTGGCCGAATACCTCTTCAAAAAATACCCGGACAGCAACGAAGGTTTTCTCACCAAAATGCGCTCCAAACTGGTGAAGCGCAAATCGCTCAACCGCATTGGTGACAAAATGGAGCTAGAACTCCTCCTCGCGGAGTACAACACCACCCGCCTGAGCCGCTCCATGCTCGGCAATGCAGTGGAGGCCCTGGTGGGCGCCGTTTACCTCGATCGGGGATATGGACCAACCAAAACCTTCGTGATCAACCACATGCTGCGCAAGTACGTGAACATCCACGAACTGGAGCGCCTCGACGACAACTACAAGAGCCAACTGCTGGAGTGGTGCCAAAAAAGTGGCAAAAGTGTAACCTACAAACTGCTGGCTCGTTATAAATTCGAAAAACGCGATCGCTTCAAGGTGGCTGTGATGATCAACAACAAACGGGTCGCCACCGCCGACGACTTCAACAAAAAAAGCGCCGAACAAATGGCTTCGGAAAAAGCCATGATTGCGTTGGGCATTTTGATTGAGGAAGAAGACGATGATTGATGGCTTTTGGGGTTGAGAAGGTTTAGGGAGGTTGAGGAAGGTTTAGGCTGCCGCAGCCTTTTTGACAAGGACATTGTCTAAGTTGCTGCGGCAGCCTAAACCTCCCTCAACCATCTCAACCTCCTCAACCTCCCTCAACTCCTACCCATGAAATCACCCCTGGATAAACGCATCGAAGCCATGTCCCTCGGAGCCAAAGAGCTCCAGCTCTGGGTATTGGACGCGATACGCCAGGGATTCGGGCACCTCCAGAGCCAGCCGCACTCCACCTGGGACAGCATCGCTGCCCGCATGACCGATGCCAAACTGGGGGCTATTTCCCGCCGCATTCGCCTCCTGCGCGAGCGCCGCAACGAGCCCCAATGGCCCGATTTGTTTTTCAACGAACTCGCCGATTTTTACCTCTTTGCCCAAGCATTCGAAAAATTGGAAACCTTGCCTCCAGCGATGCAGGAAGAGCTGCTGCTGTACGGCGGGCGGACCATCCGGAAGGCGGACTTGCTGCAGCAGGAGCCCATTCACGATCGTTGGCTGGTATTGGGGCAAAATTTTGGGGTGGAAGAAGATTTGCGTTGGCGGCGCACCTGGTTTTGGGCCGAAAAATTGCAAAAACCTGCCCTAGTGCTGGATTTTGCCTTTCGGGATGCGCCCTACGAACAGGAATGGATCATCGGAGCGGCTTTTGAAGCGGATATGCATTTTTTCCCGGGCATCAACCCGCTGCGGGCAGTAGTCGGGGAGTTTGGGTTTTCCATTGAGCCCTTTGCAGGCCTTACAGGTTTGAGTAGTGTGGCCGATTTGGCCCAAAACTATGCGCAAGCCCTGAGCCAGAACCCTTTTTTATCACTCAGCCCATTTATCCTGAGTGATTTTGGCGTTATTTTGCAGGAGCAGCGCTTTTACGCCATCGACCAGCAGCGCCATTACCTCCCACTGAACCATCAGGAGGAAAAAAACTGGAAACTGTTGGCCTTGAGCGGCGGAGAGCCGATTGCCTTTTTTGCGGAATGGGATGGGCTGGTGCTCAACCCGCTCTCTTTGATTCAGTCAGCTGCGGTGACCAAGCTTTAAACCACATACCACTATGCCGTTTAGTCGAATGCTTTCTCTGCCTTTTTTTATCGCCATGGCCATTAGCTTTTATCTGGCCCTGATGGTGGACCCTGCTTATGCAAGTTATGTGATACCCTGTGTGGTGGTTTTGGTCATTTTGTATATTTTTTCGCCCCAAATCGACTGGTGGTGGTACCAACGCAGTCCGCCAACGCTACCGGATAAACTGCGGGCTTTTTTTGAGCAGCACAGCTTTTTTTACCGGCAATTGCAAAAGGAAGAAGACCGCCAATTGTTTCATCAGCGGGTAGCCCTATTTAAAATTGCCACAGATTTTAAAAGCCCGGATGCGGATACTGCGGTCAGCGAAGACTTAAAAGTAGCGGTGGCAGCCAGCGCAGTGCCACTGACTTTTCATTTGCCGGAATTTTTGCTGCCCAAATTTGAAACGGTGGTGGTGTTTGCCCAGGCTTTTCATTCGCCACAATATCCTCATTACATTCACGCTTCGGAGTTGTTTGAGGAGGATGGGGTCTTGTTGTTTTCGGCCCCCCACCTGATGAAGGGTTTTATGAGCCCCCGGGAGTATTACGATGTGGCCCTGCACGAGTGGGCGCGGGCTTTTGTGCTCAGTTTTCCCCAGCTCAATTGGCCAGCGGATGACCCTCAACGTTGGTTGGCTTTTCCGCAAATCAGTGGTTTCCCTGCTCAGGCGATTCAGCAGTGGATCAATCGGCCCGATGTGGAGTTGCTCTCGGCTACGATTGTGCATTATTTCCATTTTCCGCAGCCCTTTAAGGCGGTGCTGCCGGAGCTGTATGGGGAATTGGAGGGGATTTTTCAGTTGGAGGGGAAGCGGGGGTAGGACCGCCACGGATTTTTTTACGACCACGATGCTTGGGATTTGGCTTCGCCAAATTTTTTTTACCACGACGACTCGACGGTACGACGACACGACGCCTGGGTGCTGCACACTGAGGGGGGATGCTTCGCATCAGGGGGCAAAAGCGACATTGATGGGAGAACGGATGACCCGGATTGGGGCGGGTTAGAACGGATTTTGATCACGCCTGCGGCTTGAAATAGTCATTTTAAATTGAACCATCTAAGACATCTAAGGGACATCTTAGAAGGCAATGCCCCTGAGGTGTTCCTTAGATGGTGAAAAACGAGCGGCGGAGTAGAGCCTATTATTAACTCGTATTACGCAAGTTTGATTCTGATAAGGCGCAACTAAGGTGTATAACTTTATTCTATTTAATCTCAGGTTTTTAAACCGCAGAGTTTCGCAGAGTGCCCGCAGAGTTTCACAGAGTTTTTGAGTTAGGCCATCTGCGATGGCAAAGGGTGCTCAGAGGCCGCATTGAACAGCAACTGGTATGAAAAAATCAAATTTCAGTAGTACCCGAACGCTCGCCACCGCAGGTGGCAAACTCTTTAAAACTAAAAGGAACTCTGTGAAACTCTGTGGTTTAAACCTGCGTAATGTGAGTTCTTTTCTAAAAATGCTAAATCGGAATATTCAACTCCGCCAAGGCTTTCTCAAAATCTAGCCGATGATACCCCTATATGTCCGCTGTTTTATTTAAAGTACCCGAGTTAAATGTATTTCCGGATTATCGCAACTGATCGGCGATAAGAGGAAGACAACGCGTAAAAAAAAAATTCCCCCTCGGGAACTCTTCCTCATCCCTCATGGTTATTGGAGCATAACCTTTAAAAATGATGATTCTTCACAACATTCGCATCCAGATTCAACAACGACAACGCTAGTCGTCCCTTCGCTCAGGCCCACGCCGCTGAAGTGAAGCAGTGGCGATCCATTTTCCAATCTATTACCATTTCTTGATGTAGCTCAATTGGTTAGAGCACTGACCTGATACGTCAGGGGCTGGAAGTTCAAGTCTTTCCATCAAGACCAACCTTGCGCGGTAGTATAAGGGTTAGTACGTGGGACTCATGATCCCAAGTTAGGAGTTCGAATCTCCTCTGCGCGTCTATTTTGAGTTTTTTTGACCAGTCGTCCAATGGTGAGGATATCTGATTTTGAATCAGGGGATGTAGGTTCGAATCCTGCCTGGTTAGCTGATTTGTTTGAAGAAAAAGCCTTATTCTGTGCTAATTGCAGCAGAATAGGGCTTTTTGTTTTGACTTATTGCAATTTTTTCTTTTATTTTGTTGGACTGGGTTGTTGTGCTGAGAATTGTGGCTACATGAACAAAACATCAGCCCAAACACTCTTTTATGAGAGCTTGATTTCTTTAGAGACCCTATTTATGGAAGTAGGGACCAATAGGATGAAGAAAGAAGGTATCAGACGGGGTGATATAGTGATGATGGATACAAAGCGGAAGCCAAAACCTGGAGAAATGGCGGTATGTGAGGAAGATGGGGAACGGAAATTGAGGAAAGCTAAAGGGGAAGGGGTTGAGTGGAAGGTGATTTGGGTGATGAGGAAGGTGTGAAGGGAACTTTTGTAAATGAAGCGTTTCAAGACGAGACAAATAAGGAACTCAAAAAGAAACATCCTTGTTGATGGTTCACAAAATACGAAAAATAGCTATTTGTAATGGACAAGATAGACCTTCAGAAGTATGCTGATAACATTAAAAAAACTGGATATGTACTTGAATATCAAATATCTAGAATACTCTTAGATCATAAATGGAGTGTAATCAATAATAGGTATTATATTGATGATATTTCTAATGAAATGAGAGAGATTGATATCATTGCCTACCGTGTGAAAGAAATAGCTGACGTTAGATATTATACTACACTTTTAATAAGTTCTAAAAAATCTGAGGATAATAATTGGGCATTTTTGACTAAAAGTATAAATAAAAACGACCCTAACCTGGAATATTACCCTTTATACAATTGGAGTAATAATGATGAATTAAGATACATGTTTGACAACTCAAAATGGAGAGGGAATTTGCTTGACAGTATAGAAAAAGATGACAAATTAAGCTCCGTTTTTGAATTAAATGACTATTTGTTTGCATTTCAAGAAATGAAAAAAAATGGAGCTACTGCCCAGAATGACAAGCCTATATATTCATCAGTTAGTTCACTGATTAAAGCCCTTTCTTATGAGATAAAGAGTTTGAACAATAGAGTTCAATACTCTGCTCATTATTCTTTTCATCTGCTTTCTGTTGCTGATACAGACTTCGTCAAAATACATTTCCAAGGTAACAATGAAATTGAGTGTTCAGAAATACAAGACATAAAGTATCTTAACAGATTTATTGTCAACTCCAAAGACGATTTTTATCGAGTTCATTTTATAAAATTCACACATTTTGAAGAAATCCTTAAGAGCTACGACTATTTATTTGAGTGGGATTTCAACTTTTTTTCTCAGTTGCGGGAGGCATTTAAAAGCAATTTAGTAAAAGATTGGAAAAAACTAGATTATAAGTTATCAAAAAATTCAAATGCTTTTATTAGTAGCATAAAATCCTACCTTCCTAAAGAGCTTGCTGTGCTGGCTGGCATTAGTGAACTAATAGTAGTTTATGAACAAATAGAGCAAAAGCTTAGAATCTTTATTTGTGATAACATATATGTTGTCAACTTTCTTAATGAAAATTCTAAAGTTAAAAGAGTAGTAAAAAAAATGCTTAAAGACTATTTTTTCTATGAAGGAGAGTTCTTTTTTTCTGATGATGACTTGCCTTTTTAATTTCAAAAAAAAAGAAAACAAACTCAGGAAATCTATTTAAATTTCCTTTCTGCTCAAATCTATCAATGTGCTTTTGTCCACTTTCAATCAGGCAGCACGGACGCAAAGAGTACAGGAAGCCGAGAATGAGGGTAAGTAAGAAAATCATACCTTTAAATTTTTTCAAAAGATGGACCTATGGCTCGTAAATTAAAAGCTCGAAAACTGATTGTCATTTTAGCATTTGTTAGCTTTTGTATTTTAACGATTCCTACTGTGATTTACTGGTGCAATTTTAGAGGTTACAAGCTCTCTGACAGCCCAGGAGATTGGGGGGTGTTTGGAGATTACATGGGGGGTGTTTTGAATCCGTTGTTGTCAATTGTAAATTTGATTGTATTAGGGTACTTGACGATTTTTGTTTCCGAACAAGATAATCGTATGGCACTAAACCAATTTAGGTTTGACTTATATGTCGATGTGAAAGAAAAGCTAACAATACTGGACAGAAACACTACAAAAAAGGATTTAGACGAATTAATTACAAAGGTTAGGAGTTTTGGAGATTTTGGTTTCTTGTTTGACAAAAAGGCTGATTATCAAAGTGCAGTAAATCGATTAATAGAAATTTTGGATAGAATAGGTAAAGAGATGAAAGAATCTTTACCTGAGAAACAAATACGCGGGGTTGGTGATTCAGCCAAAAGAGAAGACCTTTACAATGAAATAAAAGAATACAATAAAACTCATGAAGAATTACTATTATTTATTCAAACAGAAATAACAAAGAAATAATACATTAATTTAAACAACATGTGTTCATAAAGGTTGGCTCATGGCAACAGAAAACACCTCTAAACCAGTTTCTCGGTCTACAATGCCTCAAATCATCTTTGGCGCTTTAGTCGGCATCCTCCTTGGCATTGCCGGAGTACTCATTTACCAAGGCTATTTAGGCCAGATCACTGGCATATTGCTGTATGTATCACTAGTCTTTTTCGGAGTAGTTGTGCTTACCTTCATTCTGGTTTGGGGCTTCAAAACCTACCTAACCCGGCTTATTTTTGGCTCCAAGATGGCCGACTCTCCCGACCTCATTGCTGAAGCGCAAAACATCGCCAGCGAGTTAAGTGATGGAGTCATTGACAAGGTCATGGAGAATGCCACAGAAGAGCAGCGTGAAAATGCCAAGGGGCTGGTGCTGCGGCTGGGGAATTGGTTCGTGTGGGGGCGGCTGCGGAATTGGTGGTGGAATTGGATATTGGGGATTTTTGTGTCGTTAGGGGGATTGACAGGGACCTTGTTGTTGGTGAATCAGAATGAGTTGTTACAGAATCAGAACCAGTTGATCAAAAACCAGATGTCGCTGGAGGAGGCTAGTCGGCGGGGGGCTTTGGTGATGTTGATGAGTAATATTTTTGATAAGGTGGATGATGAGATAAAGGAACAGAAGGCGGAAATGAGCAAGCATGGAAAGATAGTTACGGATAGTACGAAGTTTTCGATCAGTCAGTCTTTGATTGGGCAGATTGCAGCGTTGAGTCATGCACTCAAGCCTTATCGGTTTATGGATGGGGAAATATTAATTAATGAACCGCTTAGTCCAGAAAGAGGACAGTTGTTACTTACAATTACGAGGTTACCGTTAGATACAACTTCTTTAAAACATATATATGCAAAAGCGACTTTTGAAGGGGCTGATTTGAGGGAAGCTATTCTATTTGAAGCTAATTTAATAGGAGTTAATTTAATGGGAGCTAATCTATTTTGGACGCAAATGACCGGAGCTAATTTAAGTGGGGCTAATTTAAGTGGAGCTGAGCTTAAAGGGGCTATTTTGAGAAGGGCTATTTTGAGAGACGCAATTTTGGTTTCTGCAAACTTGGAAGGAGTCAGTTTTACATGGGCTGATTTAGAAGGGGCAATTCTTACTAGTGACCAACTTTGCTGTGTAAATTCCTTATTTGAAAGTAAGTTACCAAGCAATCTTGATATAATCAGCTTGAAAAAAACGTATCCTCGGCTTTTTAAAAACCCATTGTTTTCAGATTAATATTTTGATTATCAATCGAAACAAAGTAAGATGTCATTCTCCCAACTCAATAGCTCTTTTTAAGGCCGCTTTTACACCGAGAATAATAATGGAATGCAAATTTGAGTCATTAAATGTTTTAATTGCAGCCTCAGTAGTACCTCCTTTTGAAGCAACCTTTTGAATCCAATCATTACAGCTATAACTATGCGCTTGATACAAGCTTAAGGCCCCTAAGAATGTATGCAAAACCAATAATTCTGCTTCTGATTTTTTTATTCCCATCTCAATTGCACCATTAATCATTGAATCCATAAAATAATATATATATGCGGGTCCAGATCCTGAAATTGCAGTTACAACATCAATTAGTTCTTCTCTATCTACATTTAAAGTTTTTCCAGTAGTTGCTAATAGATTTTGAATAGCACCCTGTTCAAACCTCGAAACTTCTTCAGTTGCAACAAAAGCTGTCATGCCTTGGCCTATTTGTGCAGGAAGATTTGGCATAGCCCTGATTATCTTAGCAACCTTAATACTTTGTTGTATCGATTTAATTTTCACACCTGCCATTATACTGAGAATAACCTGTCCATTATCTACATAATCTGCAATTTGTTCAAATAGGGTTTGAGCATCTTGAGGTTTAACAGCCAAGATAATTAGATCTGCTTCGGGTACACATTGAGCAGGGTCAGAATAAATTCTTGCAATATTTTTACTCTTCAACTGTAAAATTCTATCTCCTTTATCTTTTTCTAACATCATTAGTTGTTCGGCAGTAACAACATGCGAGTTAATAAATGCTTTCGCAAAAGTCATGCCCATATTACCACCACCAATTATTAAGATATTCATAGCTAGCGTTTTTGATAAAAATTAAATTTCATACAAAAATTGCCTTTCCTTTGGGATTGAAATAATAGGTTTATTACGCTTGTCAAGCTCAAAAAATAACTCTTGCCACTTTCTCGCCACACTTTCATCTAATCTGTCATAGTATTCGCACTCAGCAATTGCATTGCCCTGATTTGATTTCCATTTTACAATGAATTTCTCGTCGTGCAATAATAAAAAATCATATTGGAGCCGTACTTTTGGCGATTTTGGCAGGTATTTGACTTCAATACCTATTTCCTCCATTTCATTAATAGCTTTCTGGTAATCTTCATCAACAACATCATTTTGGCCGATAAGAATTCTTACTATTGCACCTCCATTTCTGATGAATTCAGCCTGCCAACTGTAGATTTCAAGAGACAATTCTTTATATTTATCATGTTCATTTGTCCAAATATGTATAGAGCTGGAGTGCACAATTCTTGCAATAATGTTTTGGTGACCTGCTTCTTTTTTAACCCTTTGCATCTCAGACAAGCATTGCCAAAAGAAGATATATGACTGAAGGGACACTGCCTCTTCTTTTAACGTGAATCCATACTGAAAAGGTTCGATTTGAGAAATGAACCGATCCATAATGAATGTAATCATATTTTGTGAAAAAGGTTCTGCTGACAATAAGTATTTAAATAAAACTTTAAATCTAGAATCTACTCCCAATAACAAACTATGAATTTTTTCTATTGCCACAAGTTTTTCTTTAGTTGCTTTTATTTCCTCTTGAAGTTTTAGATTTGACTCCATTAAAATCAAAAATGATTCATCCGAATTTATTCCTTTTCTTGTTAATACAAAATATACTATTACAACACTAAGCAATGTGGAAAATATATCCGGAAGTAGCTCTTGAAAAAAAGATGCCACTAAATTTTCTTGCTTTACACTATAAGATACTATCGCATAAATGCAAAACACTGCAATACCTAAAGCAATACTTGTAAGTACCAATAAGTATTGCACTCTATCTTGGTTTCTTCGAATTGTACTCATAATTTTTTAGTTAATATGTCTATGTATAATAAACAAGATGCATAATCTTTTTAACACAGCTAACTTACAAATTTTAATCCAAATATGCAAATTCCAAATGCTTTTTTGTGAAGGTATATTTCATTTTAAACAGGAGAGTTAAGACTGATGTGTCACTTTCTGGCTAAGCGCGACGAAAACTATTCAACAAGATAAAATCAAAAACTGGCTTCAAGAATTAGTCAATCCTGACTTTCTCAGGGTCGACGAATTAGAGCAATAAAATAAATGACTCAAAAAAATGTTTGCGGAACTAACATCGATCATGAAATTTTGCCAGAAGGTTAGATTTACCAATAGGGGCAAGTATAGGATGAAAAGAAGAACTGATAGACACTTAAAAGCGTCATAGTGTTTGCCAGAAAAGTAAAGTCCTGGGCACACGTAGTCAAACTTATCTTGACAGAAAGCGAGGTAATCGGTCAAAGCAAAAAGATAAAGTGATGGCTAAGCTAAGATAATGAAGGGGTTCATGTTATAAGGGCCCTATATACAAGTAGTCGTAATGGATTAATGCTTTTGCCCTTTTTTTTCCCATGTTAGAACGGGCTATCAAGTAATTATACATAGCAACTCCAATTCCTATTGTTTCTTTTTGCTCATTAATAATAGCAAGCAAATCACCTTTCTCAAACTCACCGGACACTTCAATAATCCCTACAGGTAGTAAGCTGCATACAGAATTGGTTATCGCATCCACAGCTCCTTGATTTATGGTAATAGAACCTTTGAAATTTCGATTTTGCCAAGCAACCCATTTTTTTGAGCTTTTAAGAGGGTTACTAGCAATGAATCGGGTCCCTACTTCTATTCCGGAAACAACATCTGTGATAATATTAGGTGTTTTTCCATTGGCAATATACGTATCTATCCCCACTTTTGCGGATTTGCAAGCAAAACGATATTTAGTCATCATCCCGCCTCTACCAAATGAAGATTTTTCTGATGTAATGAAATTTGAAATTTGATAATCATCAACATTTATTTTAGATATTACTTTGCCTATAGCTTGCTCGGGCAAACTATTGTATATTCCATCAACACTACTTAAGTATATTAATGTATCAGCACCAATCATAGATGCCATCATGCCAGCTAACTCGTCATTATCAGTGAACATAAGTTCTCCAATAGAAACGACATCGTTTTCATTTACTATGGGGATGATTTTGTCTCGAAGTAAGGCTAAAAAACAATTCTTCATGTTTATATAGTGGCGTCGATCTCTAAAGTCTTCTTTAGTTGTTAATACTTGTGCACAATGAAGATTATATTCCCTAAATAAATCAATATACACTTTCATTAAATGTGGTTGTCCTACTGCTGATAATACTTGCCGTTGGGTTACTTTATCTAAATTTTGAGGCAAGGATAGTACCCCTTTCCCTGCGCCAACAGCCCCTGAAGTAACGATTATGATTTCTTTACCAACTTGTTTTAAATATGCAACCTGTGCTACAAGACGAGCAATACTGTCCATGTCAAGTTTACCATTCGTTAAAGACAGTACATTTGTTCCTATTTTTATTGCAATTCTTTTCATAAAGCTTTTTTTAATAAATCATAAGGTATTAAAAAAGAGATAATTAATTTGATTTAACAAAACGAGATCGTACTATTCACTTCCCCTTAACTACAACTGAAACAAGTAGAAAATTTGCCAAAATCGTCTAATCTTTTCTAGGTTAATAGGGGAGACAGATTTTGGGTGGCTCCATATCCAAAACATCTGATATAGCAATTTTAGATGTTATAAACACCCCCAAAATCTACATTGAAAATCAGACTCTATACGAAAATATGGGTTTCTCCACTTAAAATCAATAGGGCTCAAAATATTTATAAAATTATTCTTAGGTTTCAAAGCTTAGCAAAAAGTCTTTATCCAACTTACTAGGTATTGACATTCTTTCCCGCCAGTTCTTCCCTACCGCTAGTCTAAAGTTTCTACATCAAAGCCCACACTTCATCAAACGCCCCCTCCTAATTATCAATTTTTCCTGTCCAATCTCCGCCACCAGTTCCACTTCCGTCTGTAAATAAGGCAGCTATTTCGTAGCAAAAAGCTGTTGATTTTCATGCAGTACGGAGTATTTGGCGATGATGTGATCCGTTTGGTACGCCATTTCAACCCATTTTTTACCGCCCAAGCAGCAAATCCCACCCCAAAATCCCTCCCCTCCTTGCATCCCACCATTTTCCCTCCTATTTTTACCGTCAAAGCAGTAAAAAATGAACACCACTCAATTGGGCGAGCTAATTTTGTTTCACCGCAAACGAGCCAGTTTATCCCGCGAAGCTTGCGCCTTATTGGCTGGAGTGGGCAAAACTGCGGTGTATGACCTGGAGCATGGCAAGGAGACCATTCGGATGGATACCTTGTTGAAGATACTCCAGGTCCTCAACATCAAAATGCAATTCAGCAGTCCATTAATGGAAGAATACAAGCAGAAGCAACGCGAGTGTTTTGAACAAGCCATCAAAAACAGCCAGGCCACTCAAGAACAAATTGATGAATTGGCCAGGGAGGCCAAAAGTGGCTGGTGGGAACGAAATAAAGATCGATTTCCTGGGTTAGAGGATGTTTAAATGGGTGCTTGCTTTGCTCTGAAATTATGGTCAGCATAATTGTGCGCACGCCGTGCGCATAAAGTCTTCGCTGGTGAATCTGGGTTAAATTGGACCAACCCACCATAGAAAGGGAAGATGTGAACTAGCGGGTACATTGCCGCACTTGCTCCCCATTAAAAAAACTCGTAGCTTTATATTTTTATTAGCATAGTCAAACCAAATTTTAGAATGGTCAACCTACCAGCCATCAAAGCCAAAATCATCCAGAAACTACAGGAAACCGACGAGGAGTGGATTATTCGCAGCATTCAAAAGCTGTTGGACATCCAGGATACCGAAGAAACCCTTTTCTGGAACGCGGTTGCATTGAACAATTTGGCGCACGCGTACAGTGATGATGAGCCAGATTATGATAGTTATGTGGTAAAATAAAATGTAGAGTACAAAGTGCTGAAGATGTATTGGAGGGCTTAGAACTGGATTTAGGGTTATTGAAAGGATCATAAACTTTAACTTTTCAAGAGAAGTCTAACTAATCCATAAAATGCTAAAAACATGAAAAAACCATTAGCAACCATTTTGCTTTCCCTATCTGCCTTCATTGTCTTTGCACAAAATCCAGACGAAGAAGCCATAAAAAAGATGTTGCGTCAGGAAACGATCGATGCCTACGCTTCAAAAAATGTCAATGGATATTTTGTTGAATCCAACAAAACTTTCCGAGGATGGAATACCCGCTCCGGTTATGAAGTCGATTTTGGAATTGATGCCATCAAAAAACGCAATGAAACGGCTTTTAACACCAATCCAAGGAGTGTGAATCCCATTAACGAAAATTTCTCTTTCAAATTTTACACTCCTGAAGCTTGCCTGGTGACCTATGATCAGTATTTGTATGGGAAGGAAAACGTTCCCTCTAAGGAAACCAGAATGCTAGAAAAGATCAATGGACTTTGGAAGATCGCAGGATTAATTGCGCTTTGGGATTATTCGGGCAATCCCTTTGAACAGAACTTGGTACGCACTGTTATTGAAACTGAAACTAAAGCCTATCATGCTGGAAACTTTGACTTGCTTATGCAGCAATGGGACTTGTCGGTGAATTATGTCGAGCGCATGCAAAGCAATCTAAAACAACTTGCTGGCTCTAATTATTTCAAAGGTGACAACCTGAGAGCATTCACCGAGCAGTACAAAAAAACGGCTAAACCTACCGGGCAAACTTATAAAACTTCCGATTATGATGCCCATGTCAGCGCTAGCACTGCATGGGTAACTTATACTCAGGAGACCTTCAATGCAGACGGAAGCCTGTTTGGCAAAACCCGAGAAATGCGTATCCTGGAAAGGCGCAATGGCTGGAAAATCGTAGCCATGGCTGCAGTCGATCTTTAAAAGCATATTTAAATATTGTTGCTTCAGGCAAAAATGAGGCTGATTTGAGATGAATGAGACAAAAAATCGGTTTCAGAAGAAAAGCATCTCGAATCAGCCTCATTATTACAAGTTTTAAGTGACTACATTCGAACCGCATAACCTCACCTCGCCTTCCTCATCAACATCAAAAAGTCAACCCTAATCCAAGGCCCCTATTTGCTTTACCCTGGTTTTATACCGTTTTCCCAATTAGTGCGGAGCTTCCGCACCATTTGAGTTGGACGCATTTTGTGGAGTTACTAGCTTGTCAACTCTAAAAACGGGAAACGGGTTGATTGTTACTTTGGGTTTATTTAACTTGCAATCAAAAAAGAACGAATCATGCTTGAACAAGCTGCTGCCACCCAGCCACTCAATGATGTTCAATTGATGCTTTTGCGCCTGTTTAGTCGACCAGTTTCTACTCAAGACCTAGATGCTATTCAACATATCTTGCTTGACTATTACAACAATGCCTTACAAAAAGAACTGGATCGGGTAATAGAAGAGAAAAACATTACCAGAGAAGATTACGATAAGATTCTTTCCAATCAATAGAAAGACCACCCACAATTGAAAGTCATCATTGATACCAACTGCCTGATAGCGTCCATACCCAGGAAAAACCCTGAATATTGGTTGTATCAGGCGTTTTCCGAAAAAGCATTTGAGTGGGTCATTAGCAACGAGATTTTGTTGGAATATGAAGAGCAAATTGGCCAATTTTACTCTCCACTTACGGCAGAGCTGGTCCTGAATATCCTGGCCATTGCCTCAAATGTGACCTTTAGTGAGCCTTTTTTACACTGGGGGCTAATTCATGAAGACCCGGACGACAATAAATTTGCTGATTTAGCCATCTCCGCAAATGCAAACTATTTAGTGACCAATGACCGCCATTTTAATGCGCTGAAAAAAGTACCCTTTCCTACGGTTAAAGTAGTAAGCCTGGATGAGTTTCGTGTAATTTTAGGGTATATTTGATGCGGCAGTTTTTTATCAAATACCCAATTTTCCAGACAGCGTCTGGAAAATTGCCTGGATTTGAATAGATCCCAAAATCGGAGCCATGCACCATATAAGACGCACGGCCGTGCGTCTCTACAATCCGGCATTTTTGACCCACCCAGCAATACAACTTTCCCAAAAATCCCCTACCTTGTCCAGCAAATCAGACCATCAACCAACAAATCCACTCAAGTTTTAAGCCTGATCGTCCTTAGATTTTTCCAAGTTTTTTCACGCCCCGTTCTTTTTCATTGAAATCCAGATCATTATAAGGCCCTCATCTATCCTGCCTGGTTAGCCATATCTGCACATTCCGCTTAAAGACAGTTCCAAAATCCACCCGCAAGATCAACCCTACTTTCTTTCATCTTCGGCAATTGAATGGCGCAAATGTAGCCTGGCCTCCACTCCCAAAGCAAACAGGCCCCTCCACCAAATAATCACTTCTAATTGCTTGATAATCTGTACTATTTTTGCGATAAATTTCACGCGGAAAATTGCATATTATTGTTTTTTTATTTAAATTTGCTGTTAAGTTTATTTTTTGTAAATTTATTGTAAAGAAAATTTCGTAAAAGTTAATTCTTATGCCGGAGAGCACAGATAAAAAATCACCATTTAGTGATGCCAAAGTGAAGCAGAATCCTACTCACAATGAAGAGTTTTGGAAAAATCGGACTAAGACCAAAAAAGACGCTGAAAAAATTCAGAAGTTCAAAAAAAACAACCCGTCTACATTGAACCAACCTTTTGACGTTCAGCACTGAAAACAAGTATGGGGAATTCCACTGACCTCTTTGAAGTATTGAACTTCTCTGAGGATAACCTCGCAAAGGCGCTTTCGAACGAGCATACCTCTATTGAATACATCAAAAAAGGTAAATACCATTTCATTTTTTTGTTCGAACATTTGAAATACCAGAATAGGCCAAGTTTTAAAGCAAAAACCATTCTCATTGAGCACAAGTACATCAGCCATACTTACCTGAGTGATTTAGCCGCCGAATTTATTTTTAGCTCACAGGATTATTCCAAGTTTTGCAAACGCGTCCATTTTTTTTCCCGTTCATTTACGGCCATTGAAGAACTCATTGCTGATCCAGAAGATCCCAACACGAAAAGGCTGTGGGACAGCTACCAAGGTTTTGTAACCGTAAAACCACTGCCCAAGTCCAGACTGGGCCCGGTTCTTTTGTCGCCTTATCCTTCCAGCACCAGTGCCGATCGAAGATTTACGGCAATCCGCCCTTATACCATACATCTATTGGGTCGCAGCATCCAGCTCAATTCACTGGCATTTATGGAGCAGGATGGAATTTTAAGTGCGTGCTCCACGGTCGCGTTATGGAGTGCCATTCATCGCTTGCACACTATGTTTAATGTGGGTATCCTCCGGCCTGTGGCCATTAACACCCTGGCCAAATATACCGCACACAACCAACCAGGAGCCTTGCCAGGCATTGGTATGGATTTGCATCAGATCTGTGGAGTGATTGAACAATTGGGGTTAAAGGCAGAGTTGCGTACGATGAACGGCAGCTTGGAACACAATGTAAAACCCAAAGCTAAGGCGGAAGTTAAAGACAAAACCTTCACCCGGAAATTTATTTACGCGTACCTCAAAATGGGATTGCCCATATTACTTGGTTTGGAGTTTAATGACGGAGGCAAGCATCTGATTACACTTACGGGTTACCGCGCCGTAAACCTGCAAAAAGCCACCTGGACCAGACATTTGGATCAGCCCATCGTTTATGCCGATCAAATCAAGACCTTGTACGCACACGATGACCAGGTAGGCCCATTTTCCCGACTTAACTTATTGGACGATGGCAGCAAAGTAAAAACCATCCGATTAAAAGATCCAACAGCTAAAGTCGAACGATACGAAAGCGAGGTATACAGCATCATCGTACCATTGTCCAAAGATATTCGGCCCACTTTTGAAGACATTTACCAACAAACCCTCTATTTTGAATCTATTTTTAAAGAACTAATTGACACTGATCAACATTTCATTTGGGACATTTACCTTACTCCAACCAACGAGTATCGCCGGGATGTGGTCAATGCTGAAAACAGCTACAACCAAGAACAAAAGGCTAGATTATTGACTGGATTTTTGCCTCCGTACTTGTGGGTCGCCAGAGCAGAAGTGGCTGGTTGTGCTGAAATGGAATTCATTTTTGACGCTACCGCTATTCCTTATTCCAACAATTTTTGCATCGAAGTGCTGTTTTTTGATGAAGTGTTGGAAGGTTTAATAAAGGATGCGCTTACTGTTTCGGAGGAGTACAACAAAGAGCGATATCTTTTTATCAATAACCTCTTTCAATTTATCGAGAGTAAGTTGGATGCGGCCTACATTTGGTTTGAAATTAAGAAAACTTTATTTCACGCAACCCCAGATCAGACAATAGAGGCCACAGACTTAACATCCTTAAAGATCGCCTGGACACAAATGATTGCGCAGGGAGATTTGGAAACTTCGCTCAAGGAATCTACAAACTATTGTAAACAATTTATGGAATCTAGAGTCAAAGAAGCAGTTTTATTGCAAAGCAGATACAGTTCCCTGATGAAAGATTACAGAAAAGGAACCTTGACTTTCGAGAATTATTCGGTTGAACGCAATAGAATTTCAGACGCTTTGCTTGACTTTATCAATTCCTTAGAAATATGAGTCAACAAATTCGAGAGTGTTCAAGAGCAAGGCTACACCATCAACTTTTGAAGTAGCCTCACCCCACGAAATCCCCCTCCCCTCACTTCGCCAAAACACTCAACTCCACCCGACGATTCAAGCGTTTATTCGCCTCCGAATCATTCGGCACCAGTGGCTTCTCTTCGCCAAAACCCACTACAACGAGTTGCGTACTATTCACCCCTTTGGACAAAAGAAAAGCGCTCACCGCTTGGGCTCTTTTTAGGGATAGTTCCTGATTGAACTTGTTTTCACCATCACTGCAAGTGTAGCCCGCCAGTTCAACCACGGTATTCGGAAATGCCTTCAGTTGTGTTGCCAACTCTTCCAATGCGCTTTGGCTTTCTGGAATGATGACTGAAGAGCCCAATGCAAAGGTCACTTTAGTAATGTTCAGTTCCGATAGCACTTTGGGCGTTGGAGCTACCACCATGGGTACAGGCTCAGGTTTTGGAGCAGGAGTTTGAACCGGTTCTGGGGCTTTAGCTGTTTTGTCTTCCACTTCCGGCTCTGGTTCTTTGGCCACCGCAAGCTCTTTAACCGCAACGTCGTTTTTATCCCATTTTTTCTTTTCGTCATCTGAAATCGTGATGGGAGCTGCATTGGCCTTTTCGTCCAGCAGTACTTCCACATCGTCGATGTAAGCAAAATAGTGGTTGTACACCCGCGACTCTACTTTTGTATCGGCATCCGAAAAGAAATTACCAATGACAAAATGTTGATAAGGCTTTACGGCAACGAATTTGCCTTCCACCTGCTCCCATCGGCCTTTTTTGTATTTGCACACCTCTTCTTGGTACGCAACCGGAGTCAGGGCCAGAATTTCCCCTCTTTTGGTGGTACTGATCGGTTTTTCCAAAAAGGCAATCCCGATGTTGTTGGCGCCTTCACAGTGGTAATGCACCCAAAAGGAAAAAGTATAGGTTTTGCCAACGGTCAAGGGTGCATTAAGGGCGCCTTGGATGTACTCTCGGGTAGGATAGTCGCCGCCGCCATAAACGTTGATCCCCGCCACATTTTGCCCGCTGTGGGCCGTAAACGGCCAGCTGCCACCATTTGGGTCGTAAATTTGCTGGCCACTGGTTGTGTACAGCAAAGAACCTCCGGCAGTAGGATCACTCCAATGCTGAGCCCGATTGATTACATTGCGCAAGTTTAAGGCCAGGCCATCATTTGAAGTTTCAAAGCTAGGATTCTGGACAAGATTCGCGGAAAGATTTTCGGTTTGAGCGAATAAGTGGAAAGCAACAAAAGAAAGGAGCAGGCTCAAGCAAGCAAGCTTGCCGAAAGCTTTAACAGGATTCGGTTTCATGAAAGCTGTGTTTAGTTATTGAATGTGTTTTGTAAATATAAATATATGAATATTTTTTTTGTGTTTGGGTAAAAAAATATCTCCTGCTTTTAATACAAAAAAAACGACGGTCTAGTTCCCGGTCATATCGGCACATTCCGTTTAAACGCACTCCCAAAATCCACCAGTGACTCTGTTTTGATCACTCCTTTAATGTGGTCTATCTTTTCATACAACAACTTCCGCATGTGTTCGCTACTTCTGGCTACAATGCGGATGTACAGCGCATAGCTTCCAGTGATGTAATAACACTCCGTCACTTCCGGGATTTTTTTCAGTTCCTCGATGATCTGTTGGGAATCGGAATCATCCCGCAACACCAATCCCGTGAAGGCACTCCATTCAAAGCCCAGTTTTTTTTCATCCAAAATGATGCTCACCTGTTTCAGCACGCCCAGGTCTTTGAGGCGGGCTACCCGTTGGTGTACCATGGTGTTGGAGATGCCCAGGTCCAGGGCAATTTGGGCGTAGGCCCGGCGGCCATCCTGCTCAAGCGCCTTGAGGATTTGGCGGTCGTGTTCATCGAGGTAGGGCAGGTCGTGCATAGGGAATAGGCTTGAGCTTGATTAATTATCTGGTGATTATGTTGGTAAAAAGCTTTTTTGAGTGACGAGTTAAGAATACATGACTTATGAGTTTTGAAGTGGGCTACCGCAGCGATTTTGACCAAGGCTATGCCTAAGTCACTGCGGTAGCCTACTTCAAAATTCGTAATTCTACCTTTACTTCAAAACTCATAAGTCATGTATTCTTAACTCTCAACTCAAAAAAAACAAGAAAATCGCCAGATTTTCTCAAATTTTAAACTACCGATTAATCACATTTTTAAACTTCGGCCTTCTCGGCGTCACGTCTCCCAGCCGTTCCTTTTTCAAACGCTCAAAGTCCGAGTAGTTTCCTTCAAAGAACTCCACCGTAGAGTCGCCCTCAAAAGACAAGATATGCGTTGCCAGCCGGTCGATGAACCAGCGGTCGTGACTGATCACCAGCACGCAGCCTGCAAAGTTGTCCAAACCATCCTCCAGCGCCCGGAGCGTATTGATGTCGATGTCGTTGGTCGGTTCGTCCAGCAGCAGTACGTTCCCTCCTTCGCGCAGGGTCATGGCCAGGTGTACGCGGTTGCGTTCCCCGCCGGAAAGGATACCGAGTTTCTTTTGTTGAGCGTCGCCACTGAAGTTGAAGCGGCTGATGTAGGCGCGGGAGTTGACCACGGCTTTGCCTACGGTGATGTTGTCGTTGCCTGCCGAGATGGCGTCGTACACCGTTTTGTCTGCGTTTTGCAATTGCTCGTGCGATTGATCCACGTAGGATAGTTGCACCGTTTCCCCGATGGTTACCTCGCCAGCATCCGGTTTCTCTTTGCCCATGATGATTTTGAACAAAGTAGATTTACCTACCCCGTTGGGGCCGATGATGCCCACTACGGCGTTTTTGGGGATGGATAAATTGAGGTTTTCAAACAAAATTCGGTCGCCAAAAGACTTGCTCACATTTTGCAAATCGATCACCACGTCGCCCAGGCGTGGCCCGGGAGGGATGAACAATTCCAGGCGGGCTTCTTTTTCTTTTACTTCCTCGTCGGCCAGTTTTTCGTAAGCACTCAAACGAGCCTTACCCTTGGCCTGGCGAGCTTTGGGGGCTAAGCGAATCCATTCCAATTCGCGCTCCAAAGTTTTGCGGCGTTTGGACTCGGACTTTTCCTCCTGCTCCAGGCGTTTGGCCTTTTGCTCCAACCAGGAAGAGTAATTGCCCTGCCAGGGAATACCTTCGCCGCGGTCGAGTTCCAGAATCCAGCCCGCCACGTTGTCCAGGAAGTAACGGTCGTGCGTCACGGCGATAACCGTACCGGGGAAGTTTTTCAGGTATTGCTCCAACCAGTCTACCGATTCTGCATCGAGGTGGTTGGTCGGTTCGTCGAGCAAAAGGATGTCGGGATTGCTCAGCAGCAGGCGGCACAGGGCTACCCGGCGGCGTTCTCCACCCGAAAGCACCTTGATGGGCGTGTCTCCTTCGGGGCAACGCAGGGCATCCATAGCAGTCTCCAGCTTGTGATCGAGCTCCCAGGCGTTGGCGTGGTCGAGGTATTCCATCAGTTCACCCTGGCGTTCGATGAGGCGCATCATCTCGTCGTCGTCCATGGGCTCGGCGAGTTTGAGGTTGATGTCCTCGTACTCGGCCATTTTGGTCACGACTTCGCTGACGGCTTCTTCAACGATTTGGCGCACCGTTTTAGACTCGTCCAGGCTGGGTTCCTGCTCCAGATAGCCAATTTTGTAGTTGCCATCAAAGGTGATGCGGCCCTGGTAGTTGGAATCGAGTCCGGCGATCAGCTTCAGCAAGGTCGACTTACCGGAACCGTTGAGACCCAATACGCCAATTTTAGCGCCATAAAAAAAGGAGAGCCAAATGTTCTTCAACACTTGTTTTGTAGGGGGGAAGATTTTACTGACCCCTTCCATGGAAAAGATGATCTTTTCGCCTGCCATAGCTTGTTGTGGTTAATTTTTGGAGTGTAAAGATGGGAAAAATTTAGGGAAAAATACCTCACCCCACCAAATCCTCATCCCGATAGCCCCGTTGCAAACTCCGAATGTATTCATTCCGAAAAGGAAAGCCCCGCACTGCTCCAAACACAAATCCTCCGATATGCGCCCAGTAGGCGATTCCGTCCGTTTCAGCGGTTTCAATCTGAAAACTACCGAGGCCATTTTGGAATTGGGAAAAAATCCAGAAGCCCAGAAACAAGAGGGCCGGAACCCGGAATGGGAAAATCAGGAATAGGACTTTCACCCGCGATTGGGGGAACATGATCATGTACGCGCCCATCACCGCCGCGATGGCCCCACTGGCCCCAACGGTAGGAATGCCACTATCCACATTGAAAAAAATATGCGCGGCATGGGCAACCAGGCCGCCAGCCAGGTAAAAAATCAGGAAGCGCACACTGCCGATTACGGCCTCGATGTTGTCGGCAAAAATCCAGAGGAAGAGCATATTGCCCACGATGTGCCCGATGCTACCGTGCAGGAACATACTGGTAAAAAGAGTGTACAGGCGTTGTCCCTGCGTAATTTCAGCGGGAATCGCCCCATAATTCATGATGAACTGCCCGAGCTGTTCACCCTGATTCATTTCCAGGATAAAAACCAATATGTTCAATGCCAAGAAGGTGTAGCTGACAATGGGGTAATGTCCACCTTTAACATTGTCGTCGCCAATTGGGAAAAGCATAATTGTTATTTTTGTCGTTTTAGGAGATGTCTAAATTTGCTCTAAAGGTACAACTCATGTTTTATTGTTTCCGAGGATAAACCCGCCCATCATTCTTCAAGGTACTACCCGCTTCAATAAACCCACGCACCGGGCACAGTGGATAAATCACTGCACCAGGCCCAACAATCGTTCCTGGAAACAAAACGGCATTACATCCAATTTCCACATGATTGCCCAGCAATGCACCAAATTTATTCAGACCAGTGCCCATTTTTTTTCCTTCCAGGTACACATTGATCTCATCTCCGGTGGATTTGAAGTTGGACAAAATAGCCCCAGCGCCCAGGTGAGCGCAATACCCTAGGATAGAATCGCCCACATAATTGAAGTGGGGAACCTGGACTCCGTCAAACAGAATTGCATTTTTGAGTTCCGTAGAATTGCCCACCACCACTTCATCGCCAATGATTACTTGTTCTCGAATGAAGGCGGCATGGCGAATCTGGCAATTGCGCCCAATGATGGCCGGGCCTTGGATCAGCGCGGTTTTTTCAATGTACGTGCCCTCTCCAACCCAGACCTGCGGGGCAATTTGTAGGTAATCCTTTGGTAGCTGAGTGGCCAACTCCTGCAGGTACGCACCAATCAAGGGCAAAGCGTGCCAGGGGTAATGCACTTTTTCCAATAAGGGCGCAGCGAGGCTGTGTTGTAGGTCGAACAATTGGTCGGTTAGTGGGTGCATGGTTTAGTTGTAATATTTTCTGACTTTAATGCAGGATGGACTCGGGATACCTTCGGTTACACTCATTTTGCTCAACAATCCGCTTTGTACATCCCGTTTGAATACCACAATGCTGTTGCTATTCATATTGGCGACGAGGAGGAACTTACCCGTTGGATCCAGCGTGAAGTTGCGGGGATGGTTGCCCAGGGTGGACTGGTAACCCACATTCGTCAAAGTCCCTTTGCTGCGGTGGATGGCGTAAATGACCAGGTTGTTTTCGTTGCCCCGATTCGAAACATAGAGGAATCGGCCATCGGGAGAAGTATGGATGTCGGCACCGCTAAAGCCAGATTGGAGCTCTTGGGGGTGCGCTGAAATATTCTGGATGGAACTCAGTTTTCCTTTTTTATACCGATAAGCACTTACAGTACCACTCAATTCTTCAATACAATAAGCGAATTTTTGACTGGGATGAAAACTGAAATGCCGTGGCCCATTACCTGCTGGCGAAGCGGCTCCGGCGAGCTCACTCAGGGGTTGGGGAGCTTGAGCGTCAAAACGATACATCCGAACTTTATCGGCTCCTAAATCCGGCACAATCAATTGATCGTAATTGGGTGAAAAAACACAGGAGTGTGTGTGTGCAGCCGCCTGCCGATCATTGACCACCTTGCTGCCCTCTTTGTATTCAAACAATTGGGCAGGAGGATTCAAGCTGCCGTCAGCGTTTACGCTGTAGGCGGTTACACTGGCCTCGGTATAATTGGTATTCACCACCCATTTACCACTCCGGTGGACATTGACATATACCGGATTTTCGCCACCACTTGGTTGCTTGTTGAGGAAGGTGAGTTTGCCGCTGAGGCTATCAAAAGTGAAGCTGCTCACATTGCCGCCTTTGGGTACCCGTGCTTCGGTGCATGCGTATAGATTTTTTCCATTCGGGCTCAAATTGAGGTAAGAAGGGTTGACCAGGTCAGGGTAGAGGCTTTTGTGCTTCAATTCGCCACTCAGGGTATCCAGCACATAAACATTGATCCCCTGATCAGGGGCTTTGGGGACATAGGCCCCTACAAAAACATAATACGTTTGGGCCTGCAAATGCAAACTCATGAAGAAACACAAGGAGAATAGGGTGGATTTGAGCATAGTGCGCAGCGTTTTTTGTTTGTACAGCAAGTATAGGATAAAATCTGCGGAGTATGCCTATAAGTTTTTTGGCCAAAAGCGTACAACAGGTGTATCAAAATCGGACAAAACGCGTTTTTATTTAGGCGTAAATTTTTGATAATTAAAGCATTGTTTTTTTGGCATAAAAATAGCGCCATTTTTACCCTAAGCTTGATGGCTTAACGCAGATCGAAAAATTATTTAGATAATCGCATACCAAAATCCTGCACCAATGAACAAACAACTATTTGGCATGCTGCTTTTGTGGCTGGCTGTACTTTCGGCCAATTGCCAGAAAAATCAGAGCAGTTCCTACCATATGTCCAATTCGGGGGATGGCAAACTGTCTACCCACCACATGACCATCAACAACAATGGTAATTCTCTTGAAATCAAATACGCGGGTGAAGTTCGTTTCAACAACGATGAAACGGAGATTCAAAGCCTTGACCCGAAGGGCGGATTGCTTTACCGCAAAAATGACCAAAAACTGATCGCTGAAACCGACAGCAAAGGCAACATTGTGTACGAAATGTACGATGGAGGCGCCAAATTATCCATCGAAAGTGCAGCGGGCAAACAATTTTTAGCCAACATCATCAAAGACCTGATCAACCACGGCGTTGACGCCAAGGGCAGTGTGGAACGCTTGTACAAAAAAGGGGGCAGTTCTGCGGTATTGAATCGGGTTGAGACCTTAAAAAGTGATTACGCCAAAGGCATTTACCTGGACCATTTGTTGCAGCAATCAACCCTTGCTTCGGCAGAACTGAGCACCATTGCTGAAAAAGCGGGAACATTGATGAGCTCCGACTACGAAAAAGCCCGATTGCTCAACAAATCCACCGAGCGTTTCATGGCCGATCCCCAAGCCGCTCAAGCCTATTTTGCAGCGGCTAAGACCATTCATTCTGATTACGAAAAAGCCAAAGTACTCAAAGGAGCTTTGACCCATAACCTGAGTGCCGAACTCTACAATCAAGCCATCAGCCTGACCCGGGATATCCATTCCGATTATGAAAAAGCTGGTGTACTCAAAAGTATGATTGAAAAAGGTAAGCTGGAAGGGGAGAACCATCAAAAGTTATTGGAGGTGGTGAACTCGATTCACTCCGATTACGAAAAAGCAGGTGTGGCCATTCGTTTGATCGAAAAAGGAATCCCCAACAAAAAGGCTTACGATCAATTGATTAAAGTTAGCGCTCAGATCAATTCCGATTATGAGCATGCCCGGGTACTCAAACGTTTGTTGGATCAGCCCATCCCTGCCGGGGTCGATTTTGATCAGGTTTTGGGTTTGCTCAACCTCATTGGTTCGGATTACGAGAAAGCGGGAGTGTTGAAAAAAATCAGCAATAAAGAACTGAATACCGAACAGTGGGTGAGCCTCATTCAGGCAACCAGTGGGGTATCCTCCAATTATGAAAAGTCGGGCATACTTGTGCAAATTGCCCGTTTAATGCCCAAAAACGAAAAAACCGAAGAAGCTTATCGGCAGGCTGCCAAAACGGTATCTTCCGATTATGAATTTGGCAAAGTGATGAGGGCCTTGGAATAAACCCTTCAAATTTCGGCCTCGTAGAGGCGCACAGCCGTGCGTCTCTACCCGCCCTATCTCATTTTTTGGTAAAAGTCCATTCTCCAAAGCGCCAATACCCTGAAAGTTTGTATCTTCATCCAAGCTCCTGCGTCCCATAAAAAAAATATTACCTATTCCGTCAACGTTAAAGATCTGGTTTGCCTTTCAATTGCGTAAGACAAACGTGATCCCACAATAAAACCGATGAACATGCAGCAGCGCTACCTTATTTGTACCATTGTATTGATTTTTGGGGCATTGGGACTTTTTGCGCAGGAAACACTCTCCGATAAAAAAAAGCAAGCCACCAATTTTTACTACCTCAATAAATACCAATCAGCCCAAAGTGTGCTGCTTGGCATCAAAAAGAACCGCCAGGATGACAAGGAAACCAAACTCCTTCTGGCCTTGTGTTATTACCACCTCAACCAACTCAAGGAAGCTGAGCCCATGCTGCGGCATATTTTGGAAACGGAGCGTTCACCCTTTCCGGAAACCTGGCTGTACCTGGGTAAAATTTACCACGACCGGCACGAGTTCATCAAAGCCATTGAGTACTACAAGCTTTACCTCAAGGCCATTCCCAGCAACCACACCAACCGGGCCACCGTTCGGGAAGACATTCGGCGTTGCGCTACTGGCCTGGCATTGCAATACAAAACGCCCCGAGCTATAGTGGAAAACCTGGGCAATACCGTCAATACGCCTTACGATGAGTTTGCTCCGATCATGAGCCCCAATTTTACCGATCGGATCTATTTTTCTTCGGTTCGCCCCGGCAACATGGGTGGCTCTCGCAACAATTTTGGACAACCCGATGAAGTGATGGGGCGCTTCTACAGCGATATTTTTACTTCCCAGGTCAACAAAGGAATCTGGACTCCACCTCAGGCCATGCACCACTTGTTGAATAGCCCCAAACACGAAGTGCTTCTCGATTTTAGCGCCAACGGTAAAGCGCTTTTTTACTTCAAAGGAAGCTCCTACACCCAGGGTGAAATCCTGATCGATACCTTTCGGGTGGGCAGCCGCACTTTGTCGTCGGATCCTTTCATCGGGCCAGTGGAGGCTGCGGCGGGTTTGAGTTCCGCTCAGTTTATTGGCGATACCATGGCCATTTTCGCCAGCCAACGCCCTGGTGGCTATGGTGGAATGGATTTGTATAAAACAGTGTGGATACGTGGTCGTTGGAGCGCCCCAGTCAATATGGGGCCAGACATCAATACCTCTTTTGATGAAACCACGCCCTTCCTTTCCCGCAATGGGCAGGTGCTGTATTTCAGCTCCAATCGCCCCGATCAAAGTATGGGCGGTTTTGATGTTTTTCGTTGTTTGTTGATTCCACAAATCAATCGCTGGACCAATGCCGACAACCTCGGAGTACCCGTTAACTCGGCGGGGGACGACACCCATTTTCGCTTGTCTCGAGATGGATATACCGCGTATTTCGCGTCCTCGCGCAAGGATGGCCTGGGTGAACGGGACATTTACGCTGCCTATTTCTTCGACTACCTGCACGAAATGTCAGCACCCATCAGTGCTCCGGCACCTTTGTATGTACAAACCTCGGCTCCGCCAAAAATGCCCCGCACGAATCCTGACGGCAGCATCGCTGAACCTGATCCCAGGGAAGAGGTATCACCCCGAGGTAGTTTAAATCTCAAGCCTTTTTATTTCAATCAGGATGGCCAATGGATGCAAGGCCCTGATGGCAAACAATTGGATGAACTGGTTGAAGCCCTGAAAAAGAATCCCCAACTAAAACTGGTCATTACCGCTGCTTCCCGGCAGGAATTGGCGGTGAGCTCCCGTTTGTATGGCGGCTTAAAAAGCGCTGAAAACCTTGCCCAATACCTGATTGGCAAAGGGGTTTCGCCCACTGCTTTACAACTGCACAGCATACCGCCGCCGCCTGATTTTACCAGCAATTTTAAAACGCTCACCTTTCAGTTGAGTAGCTTGGGTGAATCGGCCTTCAGCAGCAAAACCGAACCCTGGCTGAGTGGATACACGGAAGACAGTGGACTGCTATTCCGGATTCAGGTGGGTCAAAGCACCAGTGTATTACAAAACCCGCTTTTGAGCCAAGACCGATATGCAATGGGGGAAAAATCCCAGTCAAATGGCACCTATTTCTATACCATTGGCCGATATAATAGCTACACTGAGGCAAAAACTGCTTTTAACAAGCTCAGTAACCAAACGGGTTTTGCTACCTTTGAGCTCGTTCCTTTCGTCAACGGCATCAGGCTGAGTCGTGAAACTGCGGGTAGCCTGAGTAAAATGTATCCTGATATTTTGAGCTGGCTGGAGGCGAAGAACTAAATGTAAAAGTTGAGAGGTTTAGGAGTTGAGGCTACCGCAGTGGCTTAGACGCAGTCTATCCTTAACTCCTCAACTTCTCAACTCCTCAACCTCTAATTGACAACTATGGAGAACAGCCAAAACAACGGTTCAAAGCGGATTTTACTGATTGTAGCTTTAATTTTAGGACTCGGCGCCTTGGGCGCAGGTGTATGGGGGCTTTCGCAACAAAAAGCCAAAGCGAGTCTGCAGGCCGAAAACCAATCCATGAGTCAGGAACTGAGTAGCCTCAATGAGCTCAAAGAAGACCTGGCAGCCGAAGTGGATAGCCTGGAAAGTGCATACCAAACCCTGGCTGGCGAAAACGAGACCCTCCAAGGTTCTTTGGCTGATGCCCAAAGTGCCCTGGCGCGCAAGGACGCCGAAATCAAAGCCAACCGCAGCAACCGCCTCAATGAGGTAAATGGACTCAAAGGAGAAATTCAACAACTGCTGGCCGAAAAAGCCAATCTGGAACAAGTCATCGGCGACCTGCAAGCCGAAAATCAGGAGCTAAAAGAACGCACTGGCCAACTGGAGCGCGACCTGAGCACCGCTCGCACAGAAAACACTTCCCTGGGCAACCTCAACAAAACCATGCAAAGCGAGCTCAAACGTTTGACGCTGGCCAACTTCAAAGCCTCTGGGTTTCAGGTAGAGGTAGAAGCCCGCAAGCCCAAGGCAACCGCATCTTCCGGTAAAGCACGCCGGGTCAAAGTATCTTTCGATTTGGTCGATGTGCCACAGGAATATCAGGGTTTACGCCCGGTCTACATGGTCATTACTGACGACAAAGGTGTACCCATCCAAGGTTCCAATATCCAGGAAAAAGTTACAGTCAATGGCACAAGTATGGACATTCTGGCGGTAAAAGCCAAAGACGTCAACATTACCGCCACCCAACGCCTTAGCTTCAGCCACGAACTGGAAGAAAAATTGCGCGATGGGTTTTACCGCGTTTCGGTATTTACGGATATTGGGATGTTGGGCGCTTCTAGTTTTAGACTACAATAATGACGAATTTTTCGAATGACGAATGACGAATTATGCCAGAGTCGGGCGGCAATTCGTCATTCGTCATTCGAAAAATTCGTCATTATCAAACGATCGATCATATGCGAACCATACACCTCCTCTCCCTTCTCTTCCTGCTCTCCGCCTGTGGCATTTCCAATAAAAAAGTGCTGGAGATGGAGCAATCCTACAAAACGGAGATTGGCACACTCAATGAGCAACTGCGCAACAGCCGGGATGAAATTACCCGCATGCAACTGCAAATTGCCGAACGTAAGGGGGAGAACAACGCCCTGCTCGCTACCCAGGACAAATACCTCAAACGCCTGGATGAACTGGAAGCGGAATTGGACAAAGCCCAAAACCAGGCTTTGAGCAAGGAATCCTCCCTCAGCGACGCATTGAAGAACAAAAACGAACAGATCAGCAAATTGGAAAACCAAATTGCTTCCATTCGGGATTTGTTGAAACAGGAGCAGGAAATCTTGAACGCCATTGCCAAAGAGTTTCAGGATTCCTTGGCCAAATTTCCGGTAGCTCAGTACTCCGTAGAAGTGCGGAATGGAAAAATAGTGATCGCTCTCACCGAGTCTTTGTTGTTCAAAACGGGCGTCACCAATCGCATCGAACCCACGGGCTTAGCCGCCCTAAAAACACTGGGGACATTATTGAATGCCAACCCGGTTTTGTCCATCCATGTGCTCGGCCATACCGACAACCTGGCTACCTCCCGCAAAAATCTGGACAGTTGGGATTTCACCGCATTACGCGCCGCTACGGTAGTGCGCAATCTGGTAGATGCCCAGGAACTTGGTCCCAACCGCATCGTTGCCGGTGGGCGAGGGGAATTTGATCCCAGCACTTCCAATGAGACCTCAGAAGGGCAATCGCGCAACCGACGCATCGAATTTTTGCTCTTTTTTCCCGCAGAAAACCTTCCCCGCAAAATCAGCCAACTGGCTGAGCGAAAGTGACCATAATCACTTTTGCACATCACAAGATAAACTAGGCTGCTTTAACAAATAAGCGCTGAATTGTGTTTACCTTTGACCAGTTCTGTTGCTAAAACCCAATCCAATCATCATTCAGTCATCAGTGTCGCATCAACTCAATGAAAAAAGTCACTTTTAGTCCTTCGGGAAAATTTTATGCCATTCTGCGTGAAGAAGTTCAGCAGTATTTTGCCAAACAACAAATCAGTCCCAAAGGGGATGCTCGCCTTTATACCAAGACCATCATTCTTTTTGCTTCCTGGCTTTATTTGTACGTGCAATTGGTTTTTTTTACGCCTCAATCCATCATTTTAGGGGTATTGCTTTGCCTGTTGTTTGGGTTCAACTGGGCTTTATTGGGCTTTAATGTATGTCATGATGCCTGCCATAGCAGCTATTCGAATAACAATACCATCAACAATATCCTGGGCTACACTTTCAATTTTTTGGGGGCCAACGCTTTCTTCTGGAAAACCAAACACAACATCGTACACCATACCTTCACCAATATTGACGGCATTGATGCGGACATCATCCAAACCAAACTGCTTCGACTGGCACCTTCCCAGCACAAAATGGGTATCCACCGGTTTCAACACCTGTATTGCCTGGTTTTGTACGCTATTTCTTATTTGGGGTGGGTATTTATGAACGATTTTCAAAAGTATTTCAGTAAAAAAGTCCACGTCACCAGCATCAATGGCTTTGATGTCAAAGAGCATTTGGTATTCTGGTTGTCTAAGGCCATGTACGTGCTGATTTATCTGGTCATTCCAATTTTGTTTGTGCCCAAATTTGTAACCTTTTTGCTGGGTTATCTCATCGCCTCAATGGCTTGTGGCCTTGTATTGGCGATGGTGTTTCAGCTGGCTCACGTGGTAGAAATCACCGAATTTGAAGATGCGACTGAGCACGACCTGAGCATTGAAAATGAATGGGCCATCCACCAGTTGTGTACCACGGCCAATTTTGCGCCAAAAAATAAAATCGTAAGCTGGATTTGTGGCGGCCTCAACTTCCAGGTTGAGCACCACCTTTTCCCCAACATCAGCCACGTACACTACCCGAAGTTACACCAGATTGTACAAAACGTGTGCGCCCAACACGGCGTGGATTACAAGTGTTACGCCTCCATGAGGGAAGCTCTGGTTTCACATTTTCGGAGAATGAAGTACCTCGGGGTAGCTTAGAGCTTGTCTGAATCAGCAAAAAACCTAAACTTGGGGCATAGGCTTGGCCGCCAACGATCCTAAAGCGCAAAACCCTGAACAGTGGGAGGGCTTGAATTTGTTGGGTTTTGCTTTGATGGCGGCAAGGGATGTTTTGCGGGGGTTATTTTCTTTTACATGAAATTTTTCAAAAAACTATTCTTTGGCTTATTGACCTTAACCATCCTCACCTTTTTGCTGCGCAACTGGTTGTTTTGGCAATTGTTCAGTTATCAGTCAGTAGGAGACCAGCCAATTTATGCCATTAAAAATCCGGAACTGCGCACCTACATCGAAAGGGAATTGCCCGCTAATTCAGTAAAATCACCCCAGTTTATCTTGAAAAAAGCCTTGCAGCTGAGCGCCAAACAACTCCACTTCAGCGCTGCGCGCAACCACAACGACCCCAATCTGCTCATCGACAGCCATAGCGCCCATTGTGTGGGTTACGCCGCCTTTACCACCACGATTTGTAATGAGCTGCTCCACCGTTACCAATTGAATGCCGAGTGGAAAGCAGAGGCACGCGTAGGTCAAATCCATTTTTTAGGCATCAATGTCCATCCGTATTTTCAGTCCGCTTTTTTCAAGGACCACGACTTTGTGGTGCTTAGGAACCTGAAAACGGGGGAAGAGCTGGCAGCTGACCCGACGGTTTATGATTATTTGGGGATTGGGCTTGTTCGGGTGAAAAGGTGATTTTTTTCGTAACCACGGTTACCGTAACCATGGTTACGAAAAAATGATAACCTAATTTGTTACAAAAATTAATAACATTCTTAGCTGCTTATTAGCGCTTATGTTTCATTTCAATACTCCTCATTGACTTCCAAAGGCCTAAAGTTCTTATACCGAACTTGACTCCCCTCATTTGTTGAATCCTGCCGAATGATTTTCCCTTTGCCGTTTTTATCATAAACCCATACCGTCAAACCATCAGATAAGTCGACACTGGCAAACTTCCTTAGATGATCACCTTCCAAATTCAAAAAAACGGTAGTGCTGCTGCCTGTAACCAAAAATGCATCAATGCAATCTAGTTTTTTGTTGTACAAAAGATTCGGATACTTATCTGAATTCTTGATAAAAATGAGTTCATCAATTTTTTTGTCATAAATAAATAGTCGCCTGACGTCATTTGCACCTCTAGCTGCTATGGAGGATTGATAAGTCAAATCGTTTAGCCCGTCGTTGTTAAAGTCGTTCAATACTGCACTGCAACTTGTAATCGGGTCTTTTAGAAAATGGAAGGAGTTTTTTAAAAGCCAGGCACCTCTTTGCTTCGTATAAAATTTGATGATTACGAATACGCTATCCGGGGTTCGGCATTTTGACAGTTCAACCTTATTGAAAGATTTTCTTCCAATGGTTAAACTGTCCACAAAATACTCATCTACTTGAGGGGTTTCTGTTGGTGCTGCCGCCGATTTTTCAGCCACCACTTGTTCTGACTTAGGCTGGCAAGCACACAGCAAAAGAAAAATTAGAACTAACAATCTTTGCATACCAAGTCAATGTATCTTAAAAACTCCCCACCGATCCAGAGCCTTACCTCCCGAAAGTTTTCCACTTTCGGGAGGTTCAGAGCAGCGAACGGATCTTATATTTTCAACGCCAACTTATTCAGCAGACCTCACCTCAACAACCCAATCGCCCGTTCCAAAATACTATCCACTCCCTTCGCCTCATCCGCCGGATCCATATCCACTTTTACATCCGGTAGTACCCCGTTTTCAATCTGCTGATTGTCCGGAGTAAGCAACAAAGTGGTAGAGAACGTATAGCTCCAACCATTCAACAACTGTCCGGAATACGGTGCACCGCCGCCGCCGCCCGTTTGGTCGCCCAGGATGGTGACATTGTTGAGGGTCGACATGGCAGAGGTAAAAAAATTGGCTGCGCTGTACACCTTGCGGTTGGTGAGCACGATGATTTTGCCGAAATACTTGTTGCCTTTACCACCGGGTTTGATCAGGTAGGGAAAAAACTTGCTGAACTCATCCCGACCTGGGCCTACTTTATAGCGTACGGCACCCACCTTGGTTTCCGTATCCACAAAGCCTTTCATGATTGCGTCCACATTGCCCAGGCTGCCGCCCGTATTGTCGCGGATGTCGATGATCCAACCTTTGGCTCTACCGTAATATTTGAACAGTTCGCTCATAGATTCTCCCGAAACTGCATCGCCAAAACTCGAATACCGGATGTACGCCACCGTGCTATCTGCAAGCCACTGCGTCCGGAAGGGTAGGATGATGCGCCGATTTTCTTGCAGGTAATTGCGGTCGATGATGTTGGCGTTGTAATTGGGCGGGTAATTGAAGTACCAACTGCGGTTGCTGGCCGCGTTGAAGGGGGATATCAAGGACACGTGCCCATCCCTCAACTCATTGAGCATGGCGTTGAGCACGTTAAAAAGGGCTTCGTCCGTGGTTTTTTCATTGACCTGGGGGCGGTATTTTTGATAGATGGCCTGCCAATCGATGTTTTTGTACTCAAAAAAAGTGTATTTGGCATTCACTTCCCGCCAAAGCAACTCAAAATTTTCAACGGGATTATCTGTCGGGTCAGGCTCAATGAGCAATTCCGAGCAAGCCGAAAAACTTAAGAACAGCCCGAGCAACAACAGGACTGGGTATGATTTATGGATACGCATGGTGATCAATATTTGAGGATTCTGGAAATGGTGATGGTCTGGATGGCCGATTGCAACGGGTTCGGTTTTTTGAACTGATCGTACTGGAAGCTGTAGCTGATGCGGTACGGCACCCGGGCGACTACCTGTTTTTTGCGCTTGTGGTTGCGGTACAAGTCCAGGCTGGCCTTGTACATCCAGCCAAAGCGGCGGTTGAGGGTACCAAATTGAAACACACTCACTTCATTATCCGTTTCACCCAGAATTGGCCCGGTGAAGGTGTACAGCGGGCGTACAAAGCCACTGGCCAGGGGGATGCTCAACTGCTGGGTCAGGATGAATTCCCGGCGGCCGGGTTTAAATTTGTAAACTAAGCGCCCGGTAACCCCCAGGTCCAAACCAGCGTCATAGCCCAAAACGTTGTTCACATTTTGTAGGGCGAAACGCGAATTGCCAAAACCCTGAGCCCAGGGACCTACATAGCCCTGCCAGCCTTTTTTTTCCAAAACCGGAAACTGCCAGCTGTATTGCCCCGAAAAATTGAAGAGCATGAGGGTGAATTCCCCTGCCTGATCAATGGCAAGACCGGAAAATAAGCCGGTGCTGTATTCTTTCAAGGCTTGAGGAGTGTAGTGCAGGCGATTGTAACCCAGCTTGAATCCGGTTCCGACCAGTTGTAGGGGGGAAACAAAAGCATCACGTAGTAGGATCGAACCGAATTCTACCGTTCGCAAGCGGTAATCGGAATAAGCTTCGGCATGAATGGGATCTACTTCGATTTTTTCGAACAAAGGCGTCCGGAAGGCTGCACTTTTTTCTTCCTGAGCATTTAGCGGTTGCGAAAACAGGAAAATTACACTCCAGCTAGCACAAAAAATGGCCAGGGTTTTGCGTTGAAACATATGGTCAATGTAAATTTTGGGTTAATATTTGGAGGATAATTCTAAAACGTAAACATGTGCGTTTTGGTCGTACAAAATTAGTGCTATCTTTCAGCGAATTTGTACACCAGCAGTCAAAGCTGAATATTGACCTCTAATTCAGACACATGAACGTTTTTGACTTATCCGTACTAAGCACCGGGGGTGCTATTTTGCTGATCCTATTTATCGTTGCAGTATTGGCCTTTGAATTTGTCAATGGTTTTCACGATACCGCCAACGCGGTCGCTACGGTAATTTATACCAATTCGCTCAAACCTACCATTGCTGTCGTTTGGTCTGGCATCTTTAATTTTCTGGGTGTTATTACCGGTGGAGTAGGTGTAGCGATGGGAATTGTCAAGTTATTGCCTGTCAATGATATGATGACCATGCCTTTTTTTGAAAGTGCAAGCATCATTGCAGCAGTGTTGCTGGCTGCTATTTTATGGAACCTCGGCACCTGGTACTTCGGAATTCCTTGTTCCAGTTCGCATACTATGATTGGATCACTGATTGGCGTTGGTATAGTGTTTTTTTGGCGGCATGGCGGCGAAGGGGTGAACTGGGGTAAAGCTCAGGAAATAGGGTTGGCCTTGTTGTTTTCGCCCTTATTTGGTTGTTTTGCGGCGATGTTTTTGATGTGGATTTTAGCTGCCATCATAAAAAATAAAGCAATTTTTCAAGAACCAGAACGTGGGAAAGCTCCCCCAACCTGGATTCGAGCCATTCTGATTACTACTTGTACGCTGGTTAGTTTTTTCCATGGTTCAAATGATGGCCAAAAAGGAGTTGGTTTGTTCATGATTGTATTGATGATTTTTTTGCCAGCGCAATTTGCACTCCACAAAAGTTTTGATGCTGAATCGATGCTTGTATCCGTTACGAGAGTAGAACAAAAAGTAAGCGCAACCATGGCGAAAATCGGCAAAAGAAATGAAGCTGCCCAAGAAGTTCAGGAAGCTGCTGCCGATTTGAAGGTATTGTTGGCGCAATCAACCTTGAATCGCCCTGCCATTCGTAAAGATTTACAAAAACTCAATAAGTACCTTAAAGAGACTACTGGCGACAGGCCGTTTTTTAACCGCAAGGATAAAGCAGAAATGAAAAGCTTGAGTGAAAGCCTATCGAAATATTACGAATTTGCGCCTCGTTGGGTCGTGCTTTTGATTTCTATTGCCCTGGGGATTGGAACCATGATTGGCTGGAAACGCATTGTGGTTACCATTGGAGAAAAAATTGGTAAATCCCACCTTACCTATGCACAGGGCGCAACTGCGGAATTGATTGCCTCAAGTACCATTGCTTTGAGCACAATCTTTAAAGCTCCGGTAAGTACAACGCACGTACTCTCCTCCGCAATTGCAGGCACAATGATTGCCAAGGATGGTACCAAAAACCTCCAACGCTCCACCCTCATCAATATCCTGACCGCCTGGGTACTTACGCTACCCGTTACGATTATCGTGTCCGGCGGCTTGTATTATTTGTTTACGGCAATCTTTGGATAGACGAGAAATGAATGATAAGAGATAAGAGATGAGAGATAAGAGATAAGAGATGAGAGATGAGAGATAAGAGATGAGAGATGAATGATGCTACCACAGCGTTTTTGACAATGACCTTGTCTAAGTCTCTGCGGTAGCATCACTCATCACTCATCTCTCATCATTCATCTCTTATCCTACCATCCCCTCTGTAACCCCACCCTCATGGTGTTGGCTATCCAGAATTTGTTTGGTTGAAACGGGTTCGGTGGCGAGTGCCTTGATGATGTCGTAGGTCGTCAGGATACCAACCAACTCATCATTTTCCACTACAGGTATTGCGTGGAAGCGATTGACCAAAAAGATTTCCAGGGCCACATTGATGCGGTCATTGGGGTTTAGTTTGGCCAAACCTTTGGTCATTATCTCTTCAGCGGAGTAAGACCGCAATCTTGCATAATTCACAAAACGATCTTCTTCATTGGGGGAAAACCCCTGCATAAAATGCATGAAGTCCGTTTTGCTGATGATCCCAATCAACTCCTTGTAGCGCACTACCGGAATATGGTGGATATTGTGATCGTCAAAAATATCTTTGACAATACTCAGTTTGTCAGAAGGAGCAACAGTGATCAAGTGGCTGCTCATGATGCTTTTAACGGGTGCCAGGACGTTCATAATCAGGACTTTTGTGATTTAATACTGCTAAATTAGCCCCTTCAAAAAATCATGGCATTGATTATACTCAATCTACTCGAATGATTTTGATCAATTGGCTTGATAAAAAAGATGTCAGCATACAACCCAAGTTTCACTCCCGGCCTCTATTATCCTCAGAACAATCATTTTTTTTGCGCGATAATAAAGGGCTTTGAAAAGACAATTTTTTAAAACCTTTACCTATTGTAGCAAAAAAGGAATAATGACGTACTTTTGCGCTCGTTATTGAAAAAAGAAAGAACTGAGGACTAATGAGATACATTCAGTGTAGTATGCTGGCGCTTTTGCGCATCACCCGAAACAACATTTTGCTCTTTGTTGTGGCCATGTCCCCTCTGAGCCTGTTGGCCCAGGAAGTCCGCGATAGCTTACCGGTCGTTGATTATTCCACACCGGTAAACTATGAAATTGGAGGCGTGCGAGTCACTGGTGCCCAATTCAGTGATGCCAATGCCATCACCAGTATTTCTGGACTGAAAGTTGGAGCCAAGATCCGTATTCCCGGCCCCAGCATTCCCAAAGCCATCAAGGCCTTACTCCAATTGCGCTTGTTCACCAATGTGCAAATCCTGCAGGAAAAAACCATCGGCGACGTGGTCTTCCTCGAAATTCAGGTGCAGGAGCGCCCCCGTTTGTCCCTATACAGCTACAAAGGGGTAGGCAAAGGCCAACATGAGACCCTCAACGAAATCGTGAACCAACACGTTACCAAGGGGGGGATTGTGACCGAAAACATGAAATCCAATGCTGCCCGTGCTTTGGAGAAAAACTTCATCAAAAAAGGTTGGCTGGATGCTCATGTGGATGTAAGTGAGATTCCCGACACCGCCCGCCTCAACTCGGTCAAATTGACCTTCGACATCAACCTGGAGGAAAAAGTAAGAATCAAGGACATTTCTTTTGTTGGTGTCAACAATGTTAAAGAGAAGAAGCTTTTGAAAAAAATGGACAAAACCAAGGAGAAAAAACGCTTCCTGGCTGGCTCCAAATTCATCGGCGACGAATACACCGACGACAAAAAAGAAATTGTCAAATACTTCAATACGGTTGGTTACAGGGATGCCCGCATCATTGGCGATAGCATGTGGCGCGACGACAAAGGCGAAATGCACATCCAAATCAAAGTCAATGAAGGCAATCGCTACTACTTCCGCAACCTAACCTGGAAGGGGAACTCGATTTACGGCAACGACCAATTGGACCAAATCCTGGGCATCAAAAAAGGCGACGTTTACAACAACGAACTCTTGGAAAACCGCCTGCGCTTCAGCCAGGACGGCCGCGATGTGAGTACCCTTTATATGGACAACGGGTATTTGTTCTTTAATGTGGAACCTACGGAAGTATCCGTTGAAAACGACTCCATCGACCTCGAACTCCGCATTTTTGAAGGCCCACAAGCCACCATCGATAAGGTCATCATCAAAGGCAACGACCGGACCCACGAACACGTTATCCGGCGTGAATTGCGCACCCTGCCCGGTGAGAAATTCAGTCGCTCTGAAATCATTCGTTCCCAACGCCAAATCCTGGCTCTCAACTACTTCAACCCTGAAAAGCTGGGCATCAATACTCCCGTCAATGCTGAGCGGGGTACGGTAGACATCGAATACACCGTGGAAGAGCGCCCTGCAGATCAGCTGGAACTCTCCGCAGGTTGGGGCGGTGCCCGGCGGGTAATTGGCACTTTAGGGGTATCGTTCAACAACTTTTCGATGCGCAACGTCTTCAACAAGGAGGCCTGGCGCCCTTTGCCTACCGGAGACGGCCAACGCCTGTCTATTCGGGCCCAGACCAACGGCCAGTTTTATCAGTCTTACAACGTGTCCTTTACTGAACCCTGGCTGGGGGGCAAAAAGCCCAACTCTTTCACCATGGGAGGCTTCTTCAACCGCTTTGCCTATCCTCTCTTCGACGGTACTGGCGGTAGCCAAAGTTTGAACATTGTGCAGGGATCTGTGAGTTTGGGTACCCGTCTGAAATGGCCCGACGACAACTTCGTGACCAGTACGGCCATCAACATCCAATCCCTGAAACTGAACCAGTGGACCCAGGGCTTGTTCCGTACCGACCAGGGCGAAATTGTTTCTACGGGTAACTTCAACAACTTCAGTATCCGCCAAAACATCGTTCGTTCCACCGTCAATGACCCAACCTTCCCTCGGGATGGTTCCAGCATTTCCTTGATCATTCAGGCAACACCACCATACTCTCTGTTTGCAGACAAGGACAAAAACTATGGTGAACTCTCGGCCAATGAGCGTTTCCGCTTTTTGGAATACCACAAGTGGCGTTTTGATGTAGACTGGTACACCACTATTGTGGGCAAACTGGTACTCAAAACCTCTTCAAGGATTGGTATCCTGGGCTATTACAACCGTAAAATTGGTACTTCGCCCTTTGAACGTTTCCAGGTGGGTGGTGATGGTTTGAACAACCAGCAATTCGGTTTCCAAGGGGTTGACATCATCTCTTCACGGGGTTACGAAATTGCCGACTTCGAAAACAATGCCGACCCATCGGGCTCTGGCCAAACGCCAACTCCGATTTTTAACAAGTTTACCCTGGAGTTGCGCTACCCCTTGTCGCTCAACCCCAGCTCAACCATCTATGTGCACACCTTTATGCAGGGAACCAACACCTGGAAAAACTTGCGTGATTACAATCCCTTCGACCTGAAACGTTCGGCGGGCTTGGGCTTGCGGGTATTCCTGCCTATGTTTGGTATCCTTGGTTTCGACTACGGTCTGGGCTTCGACAAACCCAACGTAACGAACTTGTTTGCAAAAGGAGTGGCTAACTTTAACATCGTCCTTGGTTTCGAACCAGAATAATTCGATTGCGGATTGATGATTTCGGATTTCGGATTTGCCAGGATGTTGCAACGGGCTTTGCATTGATTTTCTTGTGCAATGACATTATCTTTCAATAAAATCAGCTCAGATGTCTGGCAGCCCAATCCGAAATCCGCAATCCGAAATCCACAATCTCACAGTCGACCTCAACTGCGATCTCGGCGAGGGGTATCCTGCCGACGCCGCCTTAATGCCACTCATCACCTCGGCCAACATTGCCTGTGGCTATCATGCCGGGGATAAAGACACCATGCGGCGCACCATTGGTTTGGCACTGGAACATGGTGTTGCGATCGGCGCCCATCCAGGTTTTGAAGACAAAGCCAATTTTGGGCGTACGGCCATGTCTCTTTCTCCTCAGGCGGTTTATCAATTGGTGCAGGAGCAAATTCTGGATTTGGCCAACCTGGCCTACACCGAAGGGGCTTATTTGCAACACGTCAAACCACACGGTGCCTTGTACAATCTGGCCGCTCAATCCCTCGAGTGGGCCTCGGCAATTGCCGAAGCGGTACGGGACTTTAATGCTGATCTTCTCTTGTTTGGACTGAGTGGTAGTTTTTCCATCAAAGCTGCTCAAACCCTGGGCTTACGCACCGCCAATGAAGTATTTGCCGACCGGAGTTACCAGCCTGATGGCTCTTTGACCCCTCGCAATCAACCGAATGCCTTGATTGAAGATACTCAAGCTTGTATTGCACAAGTGCTACAAATGGTGGAAGAACGGCGGGTCACTGCTCTTTCTGGCCAGAACATAGTCCTGATCGCGGATACGATCTGTCTCCACGGCGACGGTATACACGCTATCTCCTTTGCACAGGCCATTCGACATGCTTTGGAGGAAAAAAAAATCGTTATTCAAGCGCCTTACTAATTAGAAGCTTTAAACCATTTCAAAGTTTTACTATTTTATTAAGTGTAAAATTCTCTGTAACTTAGAGCTTCTTAAATGTAGGATAGTTGAAGAATTTTGGTCCTTTAATGTGTAAACAATGAGCAACGAAGCATCATATTGGTATCTTGAAAACATTGATGTTACTGGTATTTTTTGCCCTCAGAAAATTCGCCGTGGGGATTTGGAAGCGCATTTTCACCGCTGCTACAAACGGGGCGAATACATCTACTTGCCAGACGAAATGTCGGACCGGGTATTTTTCCTTACCGATGGTCGGGTTAAAATTGGCACTTACGGCGACTCTGGCAAAGAGATCACCAAGGCCATATTGGGCAAAGGTGATGTATTTGGTGAGTTATCCCTCATCGGCGAAGACAAACGCCGCGATTTTGCCTACACCATGGAAGAGGCAACGGTATGTGTAGTCAATGTAGATGAAATGAAATTATTGATGCGCGACCATACTTCCCTGGGTTTGTTCATCATGAAAATTATGGGCTCCCGAGTCCTTGAAATGGAAAAGCGCCTGGAATCCTTGGTATTCAAAGATTCCCGTACCCGTATCATTGAATTTTTGTTGGAGATTGCCGAGAAAAAAGGGCGGCGAGTAGGTTTTGAAACGGAAGTCCGCAAATTCATCACCCATCAGGAAATTGCCAACCTTACGGCTACTTCCCGTCAAACGGTAACCACCTTGCTCAACGATTTGCGCGATCGGAATATCCTAACCTTTGACCGACGGCGGTTGTTGATTCGGGACATGGAGAGGTTGAAAGGGGAGGCTTTGCAGATGAGTTAGGGTGATGGTAAAACCGGAGGATCATCTACAAGCCCGGCATCCACTCCTCTTTCAATTCACTGCGCAACTTGCTCAGTGCTCTACTGATTAGTCGCTCTACGGCACTTACTGTAATACCCAACTCTTCTGCTACCTGAGCGTATTTTTTTCCTTCAAGGCGATTGAGTTGGAAAGCCTTCCTGCATTGGGGAGGAAGTTCCTGAATAACCCGGTCGAGTTTTTGGCACAGCTCCGTATAATGCAGAATATCATCAGCTTGTAGTACGGGAGTAGTTGTGTAATCGGGCTCGAAGCTTTCCGTTTGGTTCAACTCGTATTTGATGTAATTGTAGCTGCGGTAGCGCACCGCCTGGTACAAGTAGGCGCGGTAGGAGTTGTTGATTTTTTCAAAAACCTGTTGCTGCCAAAAATTGGCAAAAACTTCATTGACAATATCTTCCGCCGCTTCCTTGGAGTACACAAAGCGCATGGCGTGGTTACAGAGGTTGTTGTAATAACGTTTGAACAATACTTCACAGCCTTTGCGGGCGTCTTGTGCAAAAATTCTTTGCAAAAAAACTTCGTCGCTAATCAGTTTGGGTTCAGCAAACATTTCAGTATCTGCTTTTAATGCAGACAATCTGCTCTCCGTGTCTTTGACTTCGAATTTTGATAGCTTCTCCATGCCGTGAGGATATTGACTCCCTTTAATAGTAGACATAATTTTGGGATTTTACCCCACATGCTGCACTAATGTTTTTTGACTTTAGGTCAATAAAAAATAATATTCTGCAAAAAAAACAGCTCGTTTAATTTTTTTCCCACTTCAATGTGGGGTAAAACCCGCTGCCCTTGTCTGATACGGTGATGCTGAAATTGGTACCTCTATAAGCCTCAAGTTGATTTTTTACCATTTCCCGCGAAGCCTTATGAAAGAAATGATGATTCAAAAAATACTGTTCGATTATTTCGATGGAAGAGCAACTTCTCTCGAGCGGAAGCTGATTGAGGATTGGTTAAAGGAAGATGTTGAAAATGAAACCTTGTATTACCAGTACCTGGATGAATGGGAAAGCCAAAACCCTCAATACTTTTCCGACGATCAGGAGGCCTGGCAAAAATTCCAAACCGTACTCAACACCCCCTTGTCCAATGAGCAGGAACAGCCCCCTACCAAAACCAATGTGGTTAAATATGCTACTGTACGCAGTCTGCGCAAATTTTGGTATGTGGCCGCCTCCCTGGCGATATTGATGACCGCGAGCCTATTTTTTTTGCAAAAAAACATCTTCTATCGTACTTACCAAACGCCCTATGCCCAAACCCAACAACTGACCCTTTCGGACGGTACCGAAGTAGTACTGAACGCCAACTCAACCTTGTACGTACCCAGGTGGGGACAATTTAAACGCAACCGCAGAGTGCTTCTGGACGGAGAAGCGGAATTCCATGTCACCCACACCATCGACAATCAGCGCTTTGTTGTCAAAACCAGCAGCGATTTTGAAGTAGAGGTATTTGGGACAAAATTTGTCCTTTATGCCCGAGAGCAGGCCAAAAAAGTAATCTTGAATGAAGGCAAGGTCCAGGTCAAATACCAAGGTGGGAAAAAACAAGTCATGAAACCCGGTGATGTAGTGATTCTAACCAACGGCGCTCAAACCTTGGACTTGTCCAAAACCGACGACACCAAAAAATACAGCGCCTGGAAGGATCACCAGTTTTACTTCGATGATACCCCACTTGCCCAGGCCTCCATTACCATCAAAGAGCATTTTGGATTGCAGGTGGCTTTTGGCAACCCCGAATTGGCCGAACGCCGCTTGTCGGGCTATTTCAAAGCCGCAAAATCCACGGAATTTTTTGAGGCACTATCAGTCCTGCTGAATGTAGATGTACGTCAGCAAGGAGATACCATATACCTTTCAACCAAATAATAAAATCAGGTCGTATGAAACAATATTTTACCAAACACACGCCATTAAGCATACTCTTGCTTTTGCTTTTGGCTTGCCATCCCTTTCTGATGGCACAAAGTTTGGCTTATGTGCAACAAAATAAGCCAGATCTGGAAACGAAAAACAGCACAAGTTCCAACCCCATCCGTTTGAAAGATGCGCTGAATGAATTGAGTCAGGAATACCAAGTCAGCATTTTATTTGAAGATGTGACTGTAAAAGGTTTACAAGCTACTGTGGATAAAATCAAAGGGGGAAAGCTGGAAAGCAAACTCGAAAAGTTGCTCAAACCCCACCGCTTGACCTTCCAGAAGGTCAACAAAAATGCCTACGTAGTGGTGGCACCAGCGCAAAAAACTGAAAAATCAGGCACCAAGGAAACGAAAAAGCCCGAAAACAACAGTGTGCCAACCTTGCTCAAAAACACACCGGAAGGAAAAAGCCTTTTAAGTGTAGTTAGCCCCCTGCAATCGGCACCCCTGTCGGTGACCATCCCCGACAAAACCATCACTGGTAAGGTGACCGATACCGCGGGAGAAGCCCTGCCAGGTACCAACGTATTGGTCAAAGGGACTACCATTGGTGACATCACCGACGTCAATGGCGACTTTCGGGTAGATGTGCCCGATGAAAACAGCATACTGGTATTCAGTTTTACTGGTTTCGTTACCCAGGAGATTGTGGTAGGCAATCAAACCACGATCAACGTGACGTTGAAACAAGACGACTTGTTGCTCAATGAAGTAGTGGTTGTGGGGTACGGCGAGATAAAAAAATCAGATTTGACGGGCGCCGTGGCCTCTGTACAAACCAAGGATATTGTGCGGGGCAACCCCATCATCGCCGCTAAAGCCATTCAAGGGCAAGTGGCTGGGGCAACAGTAACCAAGCTGAACAACAAACCAGGTACCGGTTACAGCATCACCATCCGGGGTGAAAATACCATCAACAACTCCACCGAACCCCTCATCGTCATCGATGGCTTGATGGGCGGTAACATCAACAACCTCAATCCCAATGACATCCAGTCGATGGACATCCTCAAGGACGCTTCTTCTACGGCGATCTACGGTTCCAGAGGCGCCAACGGGGTAATCATCATTACGACCAAAAAAGGGGTTTCTGGAAAACCCAGAATCAGTTACGACAGCTACATTGGGGTGAAAAATCCGGCCCACCTGCCAGAATTGATGAATACCGCTCAGTTTTACAAGTCCATTTATACCGACCGGATTTTGGAAGGTGCTACCGGGGCAAGCTTTACGGCTGCCGAAAGAGCCAACATCGACGCGAACCACACCACCGATTGGGTTGACCTTGTCACTGGCCCTGGCATGCAGATGAGCCAAAACCTGAGCATCTCGGGTGGTACCGAAAAAACGACCTATCGTTTTTCAGGTGGTTTCCTGAATGAAGATGGCAACGTATTGTACACTGGATTCAAAAGATACAACCTCAATGCTGGCTTGGACAGCAAAATTGGCAAATATTTCAAAGTCGGATTTACCTCCTACGTGAGTTATGGCGACGTCAATGTAGGTTCGGGCGAATCCCTGCGCAATGCCTACCGGGCTCGACCTACCGGAACGGTGTATTACAAAGACGTAGCCAATCCATCAGAGAACTCCGACATCGACGTGAACGGTTACGCTTTTTGGATGGGCATCAACGACAAACAGGTGGGTAACCCCTTGTTGGATATCGACCCTAGCGTTTCAAAACTCCAAACCACCAACGCCTCCATCATCAGCAATGCCTACGTAGAGGTGACGCCGCTCAAAGGTTTGAGCATTCGCTCCTCCATTTCTGCTTCTTATACCACTGAAAGAGCAGGGGATTTTCGGGGTCGCTGGTCCAAATCACAAATTGGGGCCAAACCAAGAGCGCAATACGACAACCGGACCATGGGCAATTATACCCTGGACAACATCATCAACTACAACGTAGAATTCGGTCGGCACAAAATCAACCTGACGGGGTTGCAGAGTGCTTTTTACCAGCGGAATGAAGCCTATTCCATTTTTGTACGCGACCTTCCTTACGACTCCGATTGGTACGCTCTGGGTACTGCTGCAACAATTGGTAGCATCGGTAGTTCATTGGTTGAGCGCTCGATTCTGTCCTATATGGGGCGGATAAACTACTCTTTCAACGACAAATATTTGTTGACCCTGACGGGTCGCTCTGATGGTGCTTCTCAACTTTCCGAAGGCAATAAGTGGGCGTTTTTCCCCTCAGTGGCAGTGGCCTGGCGTTTGGGCGATGAGCCATTCATCAACAACCTCAATGTTTTTTCCAACCTGAAATTGCGCTTGAGCTATGGCGAGGTAGGCAACTCTACGGTGAATCCCTACAGTACCCAAGCCGGCTTGTTGAATACGGGCTATGATTTTGATGGTACGGCAGCTTTTGGCTTTGCACCAGCAAATTTGGGCAACAAAGACCTGCGCTGGGAACGCAGCAACGAGTTGAACCTGGGCATCGATTTTGGTTTCTTTAAAAACCGCATCTCCGCATCCCTGGAATTATACGACCGCAAAACGGTGGATTTGATCCTGAACCAAAAAATACCTACCGTAACCGGCTTCTCCCAGGTGATTGCCAACGTGGGCCAGATTGAGAACAAAGGGGTGGAACTCACCCTCAGAACAACCAATGTGGTGACCAAAAACTTCAATTGGAACACCACTTTCGCCTTTACCAAAAACAACAACAAATTGCTGCAATTGTACGGCGATGGGCAACTGGTTGACAAAGGCAACCGCTTGTTTGTGGGGTACCCCATCCGCGCCAATTTTGACTACGAATTTGATGGAATCTGGCAAACCGAAGACAAGGACCTTGCTGCAAAATACAAACAAGTACCTGGCTCCGTAAGGGTGGTTGACCAAAACAACGATGGCGTTATTTCTTCTACCGATGCCATTGATGACCGCGTTGTATTGGGCTCCGAATTGCCCAATTGGATTCTGGGTGTGACCAACCGCCTTACTTTCAAGCAATTTGACTTTTCTTTCTTTGTCTATTACCGTGATGGTACCCAGTATCGCAACAATACCCTGGCCGGGACATTTGGAGAAGTAACCGGAACCCGTTACAACCGCCTCGCATCTCTGGATTATTGGAGAAGCGACAACCCATCCAATACCTATTTTGGGGTAGTTGCGGCCAATCCATACCGGAATGCAATCTTGTATCAGGATGCCAGCTTCTTGCGCATTTCCGATATCACGCTGGGTTACACCTTGCCACAAGCCGTAATGGACAAGTTGAAAATGGCCAGTGCCCGTTTTTATGGCCAGGTGATCAACCCTTACGTGTCGTCCAAATTTACAGGATTTGATCCCGAATTCAACTCAGCCATTTTCCAGGACGATGTTCCGTCGATGACATTGCTTTTTGGCGTAAACATCAGTTTCTAATCGTTTAACTCTGTATCCAATGAAATCAACAATAATAACTCGTTTCACTTTTTTCGCAATCACTGCACTCTGCTTGGTTGCTACAGGCTGTGATGAAGATTTTTTGACCGAAAAACCAGTTTCGACTCTGACCACAGACGTGTATTACAAAACCGAGGCGGGTTTTGAGGACCTGGTGCGCTCCTGTTACCCCTTGTTGCGCAACATTCACCAAAACCGGACCCTCCAATTGAATGGTACCGACATATTTACCGCAGGAGGATACGGCGATCCCAAATTCGCTACTCCAACCGTAAACACCGGGCCAATTGAGCAATACGATGTTCGCTTCAATGCCACTTTGGGTGAATTACAAAGTCTTTGGACCTTGTTGTATACCGAAATTGGGCGTACCAATACTGCAATCACTCGTGCCGATGGCATTACCACCATGGCCGCAGCCCTGAAGGATGCCCGGGTTTCGGAAGCCAAGTTTTTGAGAGCCCTTTGTTACTTTTACCTCGTTCAGCATTGGGGCGACGTACCCATGCCACTGACCGAAATCGTGAGCCCAACCAAGGAAGCAACCCGGGTGCCTTCGGCAGATGTTTACAAACAAATCATCACCGACTTGCTCGAAGCCGAAGCCAAACTTCCGGTTACAGCTACCAATTACGGTCGGATTACCAAAGGTGCAGCCCAGTTTTTGCTGGCCCGGGTTTACCTGACCCGTGGCTGGAATTTCAAAAACTCCCTGGGTGGTTCTCCTGCTGATTTTGATTTGGCCCTGCAATACGCCGACAAAGTCATCGATGTATATCCTTTGGCTACCAATTACAATCAATTGTTCCCCACCCGTTCGGAGAACCCCTTGAAACAATACACGGGGGCCCAGAACGACAAAAACCCGGAGATCATTTTTGCCGTACAATACAATACCGATGTGTTGACCAACAAAACCGATCCGGCATTTCCTGTAGACGCAGCAGGTGGAAACAACTTGCATTCGGTATTCAATGGCAGTGGCGAAGGGTTCCCAGGTTCCAAAGGTAGAACGAGTGATTACAACCGCTCCCTGGGATTCCACAACACTACTCCCGCCATGTATCGTTTGTATGATCCGGAGAATGATTCGCGCTACGACCACAACTTTTTGGAGGTAGGTTATGCCCTGCAAGCCGTAGCAGGCTTCAAACCCCAGCCAACCTTGAATCCCAACCTGAAAATTGACATCAAGGCTGGGGATACCGTGGTGTACTACCGCCCCTGGAACAAACCAGCTACTACCTTGGCAGAAAGAGGTGTCGACATGGGCGGCCAAAAGAAATATTCGGTGGTAAACCCTGAAGAATGGGGTGGTGGCTACGGATTCATCAATGGCAGTACAGTAAACGTGAGTGGATTTCCATCCGGGGAGCCTCACATGTGGAAATTCTGGCAGCCAGGTATTCCCTACGGTGATGCGTTTGGCACTTTCAATGAAGCAGTATTCCGCTCCGCTGAAGCCTACCTGATCGCCGCCGAGGCCATCGTCAAAGGGGCCAAAGGTGGAAAACTGGGTGGTGCCGAGGTTTACTACAATCGGGTACTCGACCGCGCCTTGGGCGCAAAAAAAGGCAATGACCCAAGGTGTGCCCTGGCACCCGAAAATGTCAAATCCCTGGAAACCGTATCCTACCGCGCTACTGCTGCCAACATTACCATCGACCTGATCCTGGACGAACGCGCCCGCGAACTCATGGGGGAATATTCCCGCTGGTTTGACCTGAAAAGAACCGGAAAATTGGTTGAACGGGTGAAAAAATACAATCCCTGGGCAGCCAAAAGTGGTACCATCAATGATGTACACTATTTGCGCCCCATTCCACAGGCCGAGATCGACTTGTCCTTCCCAGCCATGACCCAGAATGCGGGGTATTGAGATTATTTTCTGAATTAGCTCTTAAATGAGCCTAGCGCAGTACAAAGAACATCAAAGTAGCGTAAGGGGCACAAATACTGTCAACGTCTAACTTTGTGTCCTTTGTGCTGCCTTGGTGTTCTTTGTGTAAAAAGTGTCGCTTTGGTGGTATTGTAAAGAATACACTCTTTTTCAGATTCTCTGTATACCTACCTTCAAACCATCTGTTCATGAAACAATACTTACTTTTTGCTGCCTTTTTTTGTTGTGTTACGCTTTGTTTTTCCCAAACCCAATGGAAACCACTCTTCAACGGCACCGACTTAAAAGGCTGGGTCAAACGCAATGGCAACGCCGAATACAAAATCATCGATAAAGCCATCGTTGGAGTCTCCCAACTTAATACCCCAAACACCTTTTTGTGTACCGAGGCAACATACGGCGATTTTGTACTGGAACTGGAAGTGAAGGTAGAAGTTGGCCTCAATTCAGGCATCCAAATCCGCAGCCTCAGCGATCCAGCCATTATGAACGGCCGGGTACATGGCTATCAGGTGGAAATTGACCCCGCCGAACGCACCTGGAGTGGCGGCCTCTACGACGAAGCCCGCAATGGCTGGCTGTACCCCCTGTCGATCAATCCCCGGGGACAAAAAGCTTTTAAAAATGGACAATGGAACAAATACCACATTGAAGCCATCGGCCCTTCCCTCAAAACCTGGATCAACGGCATTCCTTGTGCCAATGTCCTTGACAATCAAACTGCACGTGGTTTCATAGCCCTGCAAGTGCACGGCATCAAACGGGAAGACCAAAATGGCCTGACCGTACAATGGCGCGACATCCGCATTGCTACCGAAAACCTGGCCGCCTATACCTGGAAAGGAGGGGAAGAAGCTCCTGAGGTCAATTACCTGCCCAATCAATTGTCTGAATCGGAAAAACGCACGGGCTGGCGTTTGCTTTGGGATGGCAAAAGCACCGCAGGTTGGCGCAAATTCAACACCGATGCCTTCCCTCAACAAGGTTGGGCTGTTGAGGACGGCGTACTCAAAGTGCTCAGCTCGCACCAGGACAGCACCCGCAAAGGTGGCGACCTGATCAGCAATGAAAGTTTTTCAAATTTTGAATTAGAATTGGACTTCAAAACCACCAAAGGCGCCAACAGCGGTGTGAAATACTTCGTGCAGGAAGACCGAAAAAGTAAAGCTACAGCAGGCCTGGGGCCTGAGTTTCAAATCCTCGACGATCAAAACCACGCCGATGCGAAAGCTGGCGTGGGCGGAAACCGCACCACCGGATCATTGTACGACCTGATTGCCGCCGAAAACCTCTCCGAAGGCAGCACCGAAAAGCGCATGAACCCTCCCGGAAAGTGGAACAAACTGCGTATCGTTTCCAGGAACGGCCACGTGGAGCATTGGTTGAACAACCTGAAAATGGTGGAATACGAGCGGCATTCGCAGGTTTTTCGCAACTTGATCGCTAAGAGCAAGTATGCGCCGTACCCCAAGTTTGCCCAGGCTCCATCTGGTCATATTTTATTGCAGGATCACCACGATGAGGTGCATTTTCGCAGTATAAAAATCCGGGAATTCTGATCTCCAAACCATATTACAATGAAACGTACGATCTCTAAGGTGCCCTAAGGTGTCTAAGGTGGTTCAAAAAATACACCACGAAGTGGTTGAGATGTTTTATTTGAACCACCTTAGGCACCTTAGGACACCTTAGGGGTTAAATAAGCTCAAAACCGTGAAGAGATTTTTCCCTTTAGCAGCAAGCCTGTTTTTCTTGACAGTATTTTTTCTTCAAAGCCAGGTGGTATTTTCTCAAAATGCCCTCAAAGCGCCCGTCGACCTCGTCTACCCCCTCGTTGACGCGGCCAATTCCCGTTGGTTCTTTTTTAACTCGGCCTGTCGCCCCTTTGGAATGGTCAATCTGAGCCCCGATAACGCCATCAATGCCGACTGGGGAGCCGGGTACCGCTACAACCTGGACAGCATCAAATGTTTCAGCCACATCCACTGCTGGCAACTATCCGGCATTCCCGTGTTGCCCACCACCGGCAACTTCAAAGGCCATTTGGGTGCCAATCAATACGGCTCCAAATTTTCACACGATAAAGAAGTCATCAAGGTTGGCTACCACAAAGTAGTCCTGGATGCCTACAACATCACTGCCGAATTAACTTCCACCACCCGAGTGGGTTTTCACCAATACACCTTCCCCAAATCTGAGCAAAGCCATATCCTTTTTGACTTTTCGACCTTTTTAGGCCCATCCGACACGGAAAAAGGCTTGGTAAAAAAAGTCAACAATCAGGAAATTGAGGGGTATGCGGTGATGGCTCCAACCACCCGCCGCCCCAAAACCGTAACGGTCTTCTTTGTCGCCGTTTTTGACAAACCATTCGATACTTTCAAGGGCTGGCGCAATGGAAAATTGGAGGAAATTAGCGACCGCATCGAAGGCGCGCGCACTGGAGCTTACCTCAGCTTCAGCACCCAGGCTGGCGAAGTCCGCAAAATGAAAGTGGCCATTTCTTACGTCAGCGAAGAACAAGCTCGCCTCAACCTCAATGCCGAATTGCCCCATTGGGACTTCAATAAAACCGTGCAAGACAGCCGCAGCGAATGGAACCAATGGCTGAGCCGCATTGAAATTGAAGGGGGTACCGAAAAAGAGCGCAGCCGTTTTTACACCGACTTGTGGCATGCCCTCCTCGGTCGCCGCATCATCAACGATGTAAACGGGAAATACTGCGACATGACTGGGCCGCAACGCCGCATTGGCCAAATCCCGCTCGATGCCCAGGGCAAACCCAAATACAACCACCACAACTCCGACTCCTTCTGGGGCGCACAGTGGACGATCAACAGCCTTTGGCACCTGATGTACCCCGAAGTGACCGAGTCCTTTGTCAACTCCATGGTGATGATGTACCAGGATGGAGGCCTCATTCCCCGTGGGCCTGCCGGGGGCAACTACACCTACGTGATGACCGGGGCTGCGACCACCCCTTTCATCGTCAGTGCCTACCTGAAAGGCATCCGCGGTTTTGACATCGAAAAGGCTTACGAAGGGCTCCGCAAAAACCACTTTCCCGGCGGCATGATGAGCAAGGCGGGTTACGAGCACAATACCTTCAAAGGTGGAGGCATTGAGTACTACATCGAACGTGGCTACGTGCCGCATCCCTTGAGCGAAACCCGCTATGGATTCCATCAGGATGGCTCCACTCAAACCCTGGAGTACGCTTATCAGGATTACGGCTTGGCCCAAATGGCCAAAGCCTTGGGCAAAATGGACGATTACAACCTCTTCATGAAACGGGCAGAGAACTACAAAAACATCTGGAACCCCGAAATCGGCTGGATGTGGAACCGCACCCTGGACGGCAAATGGGGCGAACCCGTCGACATCCTGACCTACGACCATGGCTGGGAGGAAGGCACCGCTGCCCAGTACGTCTGGTTTGTACCCCACGATGTGCAAGGTCTGGTCAACTTGATGGGCAGTCGCGAAACTTTCACCCAGCGATTGAACGAATCTTTTGAAAAAGCGCAAAAGCACGACTTCGTATCCGGCAAATCACACGACAAAGAAACCCTCGATCAATACCGCCGCGTGTACATCAACTACGGCAACCAGCCTAGCATCCAAACCGCCTATTTGTTCAACTATTCGGGCGCTCCCTGGCTGACCCAGTATTGGTCGCGGCAAGTGGTGCAAAAAGTATACAGTGATTTGTCCCCTGAACTAGGTTACAGCGGCGACGAAGACCAGGGCCTCATGGGCAGTCTGGCGGTGTTGATGAAAACGGGCCTCTTTTCGGTCAATGGTGGCACTGCGGCGAAGCCTTTTTATGAAATCGGCAGCCCCATTTTTAACAAAATCACCCTGCACCTCAATTCCAAATATTACCCTGGTGGAAAATTTGTCATCGAAGCCAAAAACAACGCGCCTCAGAACTACTATATCCAGTCCGCAACCCTGAATGGAAAAGCACTGAACCAATCCTGGTTGTTGCACGAAACCCTGGTCAAAGGTGGAAAAATGACCTTACAACTTGGCCCTAAACCCAATAAATCCTGGGGAAGTAAGCCGGAGCAAGCACCTCCTTCGATGACTGCGAAATGAAATTATCGATCCACAATGACACAAATTATCACAAATTTTAGCACAAACTTCGTTTGTGTTTATTCCGACAATGAACACGAATGAAGGGAGTGGGATAATGACTTGTTTGAAGATTTGGAAAATTAAAATTTTATAATTAAATTTGTTAAGGAGTATATATACTGTATTCGGCCAAGGTTTGTGCATAAATATTGATCTAATTCATTGAAATATAGAAAGGTTAAGAATAATCAATGCACTAGACTTGGCAGGGGTTAGTATAATAGATGAAGATAAACTTAGTTGGGCGATACGGAAATTCATCAATCAACATTAATATAACTTGTATGAGCGAAGCAGAACAAATATTCACCAGAGCGGAAACATTTCGTGCTAAAGGGGCTTTAAAAAAAGCTATTAAATATTATCGGCAGGCTACCGAAAAAGACGATAGCTTTGTTGATGCATTTAATGTATGGGGAAATATTTTGTATGATTTAGAAAAGTATGATGAAGCCAAAGAGAAATATGAGAGATGCATAAAAATTGATCCAAACTACAAGTGGGCTTATTATAATTTAGGGCTAATATATAAAAAAACTGACCCAAAAAAAGCAATGGAATATTATCAACAAGCTACCGAAAAAGACGATAGCTTTGTTGATGCATTTAATGTATGGGGAAATGTTTTGTATGATTTAGAAAAGTATGATGAAGCCAAAGAGAAATATGAGAGATGCATAAAGGTTGATCCAAGCTACAAGTGGGCTTATTATAATTTAGGACAAATATATAAAAAAACTGACCCAAAAAAAGCAATGGAATATTATCAACAAGCTACCGAAAAGGATGATAGTTATGTTGATGCATTTAATGAATGGGGAAATATTTTGTATGATTTAGAAAAGTATAATGAGGCCAAAGAGATATATGAGAGATGTATAAAGATTGATATAAACTACAAGTGGGCTTATTATAATTTAGGGCAAATATATAAAAAAACTGACTCAAAAAAAGCAATGGAATATTATCAACAAGCTACCGAAAAGGATGATAGTTATGTTAATGCATTTTATGCATGGGGGGATGTCTTATATGGTTTGGAAAAATATGAAGAAGCTAGGAAAAAATATGAAAAATGCTTAAAAATGAACCCCGGTGATAAGCGGGCTTATTACAGATTGGGGAGTAGTTTTGTTGTTGAAGACCCTTTACAAGCGATTCAATTTTACCAAAAAGCGATTGAATATGATAAAGAAGATAAGGATGCATATAATTCTATTACTCACTGCATCCCATTAATTAAAGATTATAAAGAATCTGTTGAACAATTTCAAAACTTTGTCTACCAAAAAAACACTGCGGCAGGCTTCTGGGCTTTGGGTAATCTATATCAATATTTTATAAAAGACTATGATAAGGCATTAGAAAATTTTGAAAAAAGCATTTCAATTGGTGATGTCAAAGGCATGGTTCTAGACTATTCTAACCTTTATGATTCTACTGGGAATTTGGAAAAATCAATAGAAATTCTTAATAATGCTATCTTTAGTTATAAATCTCCTGATAACATTCATATTAAACACAATAAAGCCCATTATTTACTAAAAATGGGGCAATACGAAAAATCTAGAGAACTTTGGAAAGAAGTATTAAATCAATACGAGGATGCGCTCAAAAAAAATATGGAATTTAAAAGCAACATATACAACTATCTATATTGTGGGGCAATTTATCATGAAATTTTTGGTAATTTTGAAATGGCAGAAAAAACATTTAAAGCAGGTATAGAAGTAGATAAAAAAAATATAGAATTAATGGTCGCACTCAATCGTCTTTACTCCGATAAAGAAAAGAGAGAAATAGGCAGTACATCAGGCAGGTACTGGCAAAGAAATTTGAACCTTAGTCATGTTGAAAAATTATTCAATCGACTATCTATTAAACCTGAGGAATACTATTACCAAATGGCAGAACTATATTATATCGAAGAAATATTTGACAAATCGCAATTGATAATTGAAGAATACTTTGCGCTTGACAAACCCCAATCTTTTCGGTGGTTTAATTTAAAGGGGCAACTGTTTCTTGCTAAAGAAGAATATGCCAATGCAATCAATTCTTTCAAAAGTGCTATTAAATTAGAAAGCCATAATTTGGACATTAGAAATAACTTAGCCAACGCATATTTAATCAACAAAAATTACTCAGAGGCTGAACTCGAATTTAGAAAAATTTTAAGGATAGACACGAATAACGTTGATGCACTTATTGGATTGGGCGAAATAAATCTAAATTATTCTTCAGATGATACCGATGACCTATTACTAGATACTGCTGAAAAATATTTACTTGACGCTTTAAAAATTGGTACATCTACGAAAGGATCAAAACAATTAAATTTATACGAACTAACGAGTAAGAAAAATGAAAGAAAATATAAAGACTTAAAACTTTCTGATTTATATTATTCAATTGGTTATATTAAAATAAAAAAATATAAAAAAAGTAAACCAGAAATTCGAAATACATATTTAAATGAGAGTCTCAATTATTTTATCAAATCACAAAAATGTAATCCTGATAACTTAAAAGCCACCACAGCTAGAAATAAAATTGAAAACTATGTTCAGTCTAACCAAAAAGAGAACAGATCAGAACGGTTTAATTCGTGGTTGGTTACTGGGTTGGCTTTTATTTTATTTTTATTTTGTCAGTATTTTTTTTACGTTAAATCTAGCGCCCCCGAAAAATTTACGCTCAATCAAGTGAATGTTAGTCATCTGACAAATTTGCTTTCTTTAAATGACAAACACATGCATAGTCTTGAGAAATTAGCTGGCATTTCATTTGAAGATAAAAATACTTTATTGAAAGCCATCGAACTGAAGCTTGGAACTGATCTGTTGCAAAACAAAAAAGAGCTTATCGAAAAAATGATTTTAACGGAACCAAAACTAAATGAATCTTCTGAATTTATCCCAGTTGGGTATTACGTATTGATTTCATTTGGTGCAATAATCTTTATGATTGCTGGGTTGTACTTGCCAAAACTCCTTAAACTTAAGGTTGGTGTAATTGAAATTGAGAAAAATTCTCTTTCAGAAATATATGATTTTTCTCTTTTGGGAATCCAAAAATAAGCTTCTAAAACGAGGATGTGACGCCCCTTTTGGGCATCACATCTTCAATCCTCAAACTCATAATCATCATATTCCCTTGATAAAACATCACACCTTCCTGCCTCGTTTTTGCTTGACTAATACAGTATGCCAATCCTTCAAATGCAGTTGTAGCAAGTACCGAAGTAGGCTCTTTAACCAATCAAAAAACCATGAAAAGAAGAACTTTCGTCAACGTTGGAGCAACTACCCTCGGAACCTTTCCCCTTTTTGGGTTTTCTGCTTTCGATATGTCAAAAACTGCCAAACCCCAATGGATCATCGACCTGATCAAACTGAATGACAGGAGTTTTGATGGGCTTTTTGCAGCACAAATACTAGATGCCAGCAAAAAGGCCTACGGAGCCATCAAAGACGGCGAAGAAATCCCCAACGTACAATCCAGCGGGCATTTTATCGCCAAAGCTGCCATCGCCTTGGCGAATCCCGAATCGCAATACTACCAATCGGCTGAGTTGTTAAAAAAAGTAGGCATGGCCGCTCAATATTTGCTCCAGGCGCAACACACGGATGGCACCATCGATTTGCTGAGCACCAATTTTCACTCGCCACCTGATACGGCTTTTAGTGTGGAAAAATTGGCTCCGGCTTATGTCTTCCTCAAGGCATCCCAAACCAAAGGCGTTGAACCCGTTTTGACCGCCCTCAAAACCTTTTTGCAACGCGCTGGCGAATCGCTGATCGTAGGCGGCATTCACACACCCAATCACCGCTGGGTGGTTTCGGCGGCTTTGGTCAAATTGAATGAATTGTGGCCCGATCCCCGCTACATCAAACGGGTGGAGCAATGGTTACTGGAGCACATCGACCTCGATCCTGATGGGCAATACACCGAAAAAAGCACGGGTGGCTACACCCCCTTGGTCAATCGGGTGCTGATCACCATCGCCAAAGGTTTGAACAAACCCGAAATCTTCGACGCCGTGCGCAAAAACCTCAACATGACCATGTACTACGTGCACCCCAACGGGGAGGTGGTCACCGAGGCTTCAAATCGGCAGGACAAAGGCACCATTGGCACATTGGAAAATTATTACTACTCGTACCGCTACCTGGCCTTGCTGGATAAAAATGGTGAATACGCGGCGATGTGTCGCTTGATTGAAAAAACCTGTTTCCCCAAAATGGTCGGTTCTTTGGACGCCTACCTGGAAGACCCCAATTTTTGGCGAGAATTACCCGCTAGTAAGCCATTGCCCGACAGCTACGCCAAGGCCTTCCCCCATTCGGGCGTAGTGCGCATTCGGCGCGGCAATTGGGATGCCACCCTTTTGTCCAACAACGCTGGTTTTTTGACTTTTCACAAAGGCAACGCTGTATTGCAAGCTTTGCGCATCGCCGCATCTTTTTTTGGCAAAGGCCAATTCCAATCGGCGGAGATCAAACAGGAAGGAGATGCCTGGGTTTTGCGCAACAAACTGGAAGGCCCTTACTACCAACCCTATCCAGTTGATCAAATTGACCCTACTGGAAACCTGGACAAAATGCCCCGCAGCAACCGCCAGAAAAGTGAAGTGCAATACCTGGATTATACGGTTAAAGTCACTGAAATCAAAGGCGGGATTGCCGTAGATTTTGACCTGAGTGGGACGGATGGGGTGCCCGTGTCATTAGAACTTATCCTTCGCCCGGGAGGAGAGCTAAGTGGTGTAAAAGCCCATGCTACCAAACCGAAAGCTTTTTTACTCAGTGCTCCAACTGGTACTTATACCCAGGGTGGAGACAGCATCCAATTTGGCTCCGGACTGGTCGAGCACCAGGCTGTGCAATTGCGTGGAGCACTACCAGCAATGGATGCACCTACGGTGTACGTGACGGGTTTTACGCCTTTTAAACACCGCATTACGCTGACCTGATCTCGAGCATAAAGGACATTATAGTGTTACTTCTGAGCGGCGTTGGTGCACGATGTCCAGTAAATAGCTATTTAATAAAGTTTTACAGCATACTGACGTAGGATTAATGCCTCAGTGCTAATTTTTTTAAACCGGATTTAATAAAATGAAAGTATACCAGACACTAAGCATCGCCTACCTCCTTCTTCTGAGCACCCTTTCCGCCCAGGAAACCCGCCCCATATGGCTCGACGACCTCCCCATCAAATCCTTCTCCGAAGGCATCCCCGCCGTATTGGGCAAAACCAACGCAGCAGGTGACCCTCTGCGCATCGCCGGAACAACCTACCCGCGCGGAGTCGGCGTAAATTCCACCAGCATCCTGGCTTTTTTCCTGGATGGCCATGCCCAGTCTTTTTCGGCATTGGTTGGTGTCGATGACTTGGGAAATAAAGATTTGCCCCACAAATTCTACGTCATCGGCGACCGTAAAATCCTCTTTGAAAGCCGGGAATTGAAATGGGGCGAAGCCGCCGAAAAAGTGGAAGTCGACCTGAAGGGCATCAAACGCCTGGGGCTGCTCGTCAAAGTCAACGACCAGGGGATGACCCGCACCTACAGCAACTGGGCCAATGCCCAAATCCTGATGCTGGGCGAACACTTGCCCCGTACCATGCCCAACACCGCTGAACGCTATATCCTGACTCCACCCGCCCCCCAGGCTCCCCGCATCAATTCACCCAAAGTTTTTGGGGCGCGACCAGGCAATCCTTTTATGTACACCATTGCGGCCAGCGGGCAAAGACCAATGACTTTTTCGGCCAAAAAATTACCCCGGGGCCTTACCTTAGACCCTCAAACGGGCATCATTAGCGGAACAGCTACCCAGCGCGGCACCTACCAGGTGACGCTTGGGGCAAAAAACAAATTGGGCGCAGCCCAGCAAGTATTGCGCATTAAAATTGGCGACACCATTGCCCTCACCCCGCCCATCGGTTGGAATGGCTGGAACTCATGGGCGCGCAACATCGACCAGGGCAAAGTGATCGCCTCAGCGGATGCCATGGTCAAAATGGGTCTGAACCAACACGGCTGGACCTACATCAACATCGACGATGCCTGGCAAGGCCAACGCAGCGGGCCATTCAATGCCATCCAGCCCAATGAAAAGTTTCCGGATTTTAAAGGGATGGTAGACTACATCCACGGCCTGGGCCTCAAGGTGGGCATCTATTCCACGCCCATGATTACCAGTTATGCGGGTTACGCGGGGGGCTCTTCCAATTTTGAAAAAGGCGAATTGCCCGACTCGATTGTGCAAAACAAACGCGCTTACCGCTACGTCGGGAAATACCGATTTGAAAACAACGACGCCCGGCAATTCGCCGCCTGGGGCATCGATTACCTGAAATACGACTGGCGCATTGAGGTGGAATCGGCAGAACGGATGTCGGAAGCCATCCGCAAATCGGGGCGGGATATTTTTTACAGCATTTCCAATTCGGCCCCTTTTGCCAATGCCAAAGACTGGGCGCGTTTGTGTAATTCCTGGCGCACTGGTCCAGATATCCGCGATTCCTGGCACAGCCTTTTTGTGTCGGCCTTTACCCTCAACAAGTGGGCCCCTTACGGCGGCCCCGGCCACTGGAACGACCCGGACATGATGATCCTGGGCAATGTGACCACGGGTTCGCCCATGCACCCCACCCGTTTGACGCCCGATGAGCAGTACAGCCATGTAAGCTTGTTTTGTTTGCTTTCTGCCCCCTTGCTCATTGGTTGCCCGATTGAACAACTCGACGCGTTTACCCTGAATTTACTGACCAATGACGAGGTCATTGCCATCGATCAGGACCCATTGGGTAAACCCGCCCGCCTAATTGCTACCGAAAATGGGGTGCAAATTTGGCTCAAATCGCTGGCCGATGGCTCCCATGCTCTGGGGCTATTCAACGTCGGCGATTTTGGCCAAACCCCACAATCCTACTTCCGCTGGGACGACGAACAGCCTGTAGACTTTACCCTCGATTTGAACAAACTGGGTTTGAACGGAAAATACCAACTGCGGGATGTGTGGCGGCAAAAAGATCTTGGAGCGTTCAGTGGAAAATTTCAAACCAGTATCCGGCACCACGGCGTGGTGATGCTGAAGTTGGCGGCAAAATAAAACTTCACCCTTTAACCAGAACAATTTACAGTAATGGGCAAACTTTCAAATTTGTTAATTCTACTGAGCATCTGCCTGGCTACCCGAGCCAATGCCCAGGCCAATTTTGCTGTGCCACCTTTACCCGACCCCGCCGAACGTATGGCCAACCTGAAACGGGAATGGGCCGCCCTGCAACAAAGCCCCCCTCAACTGGCCGTACGGGATTGTTTCCTGTTTTTGCTCGATGCCCTCGATACTCAATTCCTGGAGCCACAACAAGTAGAGTGGGTATTAAAACTGGTCCAAAGCCGGATGATCAGCAACCCCGCAGCGGGCAGGAGTTATGGCAACATTTTTTGGAGCTGGCACGAAACCGGGATGGATGTAGGTGATGGCAACAACATTGAATTTTGCATGCAGTATGGCCTGCCCATCAAATTGCTGTACAACGACCGCCTCTCACCAACTGCCCGGAAAACCCTGGACGAAATTTTCACCCTTGGCCTTAAAGGTGCCCGAAACCAGGTCGTCCGCATTTCCTACACCAATATCTACCTGATGAAAATCTGGAATTTTGTGGCTTATGGGCAAGTGTACCAGCAGCCCGAGATTCTGGAAGAGGGCCGAAAGTATTTTGACCTTTGGCTGAATCACCTGGCGCGTTACGGCAACCGGGAGTACGACAGTCCAACCTATTGCGGAGTTGACCTCGAATCGCTGTTGCTGCTGTGTCGGTTTTCTACCGATGCCGATATCCAGGCCAAGGCCAGAGCGGCGCTGCGTTTTTTTCTCAACGACCTTTCGGCACACTACCTGCCTCGGGCGGGCATTCTGGGCGGGGCGCATAGTCGCGATTACAACCGGGTGTTCAGCCGCGATTTGTTGGAGGAAAAATACTTTAATCCCCTGCTGGGCGGCCCCAATCGCAACCTGCATCTTTTCCACGAGCTGTGCCTTTCAACCTTAAAGGAAATTGGCCTTTCCACTGAGCAAAAAGGATGGATGAACCGAAAAAACCGCTTCATCGTGCAGCGCTGGGACAGCTTGGCCCACACCTTCGCCTGTGATTTTGTAGGTGATAAATTTTCCATGGGCTCCTCCAATCAAGCCTACAGCCCCGATGACAAACCCTTCGTGATCTACCTCAGCAGCAAACGAATCCCCGAAATGCCCAATATCGCCTTTGTGATGGAAGGCCGCAACGACCATTACGGCACCTGGTCGGCAGAAGGCATGGGTGAAAAAATGAAACATTTGATGCCCGCCAATTATCCATCGAACGGTGGATGGAACAAAGCCCGGCACCTGATGCCTTTTATGCAATCTGCCCAGAACAAAGGCGAGATGGTCATGCTGGTATCCGGCAACAAAGACCACAACTGCATCTTCGAATACCTGAACTCAACGATTGTTTTACCCAATACTTTTGATGAAATCTGGCTGGGCAATCAGCCAACGGCCGTGCCTGCTATAGGTGCCAAAACCGATTTTGACGCCACTCAAACCCTGTTTGCCCGCTTCGAAGACGTGGTGATTGCTTTTCGCTTCCTGTGGTCGAATGCGGAGCAAGGTGCGAGGCCAGCTTTGTACAACGATGGATTCCAATTCATTGCCACCCGCGAAAAATTCCCCATGGAACACAACGCTGCCCTGCGCATCACCCTCCAGCATCCCGACGATGGAAAAGCCAATGTGGCCATGTGGTGGAAAGTGGTGGAGGGCATCAAAACCGATCGTGCATTTGCCGCTTTCCGGCAGGAGGTTTTGCAGGCTGAAGTTACAGTAAAAACGGAAAATGGCCTACTGGATGTGGCCGTGATGACCAAGGCGGGTAAACTGGGGCTTCGTGCCGATTTGGCCAACAAAAAACGCCTGGCCTACTACAACCCTCAACCCTTGCCTGCGGATTTTCTGCTGAATATTGATGGCGTAGAGATTGGAAAACCCATTTTGGAACAATTCAAGTCAGTGGTAAAAAGATGAGCACACTTATACACAAGAGAAATTCCTGTTTGTTATTTTGGCTGTTGGAGTTGGCAATCACCTGTCAAGTTTTTGCCCAGTCCAACACTACCGTTTGGCTCGACGATTTACCCATCCAGACTTTTTCGGAAGGCCTACGCCCGGTGGAAGCCAAGGCAAGTTATGGCAAAGACACCATTCGTATCCAGGGCCAGCGCTTTTTGCGTGGCATCGGAGGGCAGTCACCGATGATCCTGGCTTTTTACCTCCACAAAAAAGCTACCCGTTTCACTGCCCTGGTCGGCCCCGATGACAGCGGCAACCAGGATATTCCCTTGAGTTTTTACGTAGTGGCAGACCACAAAGTGCTCTTTGAAAAACTCGACATGAAACACGGCGATGCCCCCGTAACCGTAGATGTCGACCTCCGTGGCGTCGAGCGTTTTGGATTGCTGGTGACCGACCGGATAGGAGGCTCCAACAACAAAAGAACTTATGCCAATTGGGCAAACGCCAAATTGGAAATGTTGGACGGCAGCAAACCCGGATACCTTCCCAATGAGGATAAAAAATACATTACAACGCCTGCTCCCGGCAAAAAGCCACGCATCAATTCTGCTAAAATATTCGGCGCTACGCCGGGCAATTCGGTTTTGTACACCATTGCCGCCACGGGTGAAAGACCCATGCTTTTTTCAGCGACCCCTTTGCCCAAAGGTTTAAAACTCGATGCCAAAACGGGTATCATCTCTGGCCGGGTCGCTCAACGCGGCAACTACTCGATTTCCTTAAAGGCCAAAAACAAATACGGTAAAGCCCAGCAAAAACTCCTGCTCAACATCGGTGATACCATCGCCCTCACCCCGCCCATCGGTTGGAATGGCTGGAATTCCTGGGCGCGGAACATCGACCAGGGTAAAGTCATCGCCTCCGCTGAGGCCATGGTCAGCAAGGGTTTACGCGACCACGGTTGGACTTACATCAACATCGACGACGCCTGGCAAGGCATCCGCAGCGGGCCCGATACCGCGTTGCAAGCCAATGAAAAATTCCCAGACATCAAGGGCATGATGGATCGTATTCATGCCCTAGGCTTAAAAGTGGGTTTGTATTCCACGCCCTATATTGCCAGTTACGCTGGTTTCATCGGAGCCTCTTCGGATTATCCGGCGGGTGGGGAAACCCAAAAACTGTTTGTCCCCAGCCGCCAACCCTATAGCCGGATTGCCAAGTACCGCTTTGAGCGCAACGACGCCCGGCAAATGGCCGCCTGGGGGACCGATTTCCTCAAATACGACTGGCGCATCGATGTAGTTTCAGCGGAACGGATGTCGGAAGCTTTGAAAAAATCGGGGCGGGATATTGTTTTTAGCATTTCCAACAATGCCCCGTTCGACAAGGTCAAGGACTGGAATCGGGTCACCAACATGTACCGCACTGGCCCCGACATCAAGGACAGTTGGACCAGTTTGTACCACACTTCTTTTACCCTGGATCGCTGGGCGCCTTTTTCCGGCCCCGGACACTGGATGGACCCGGACATGATGATTCTAGGTGAGGTTTCCATTGGCCCGATGATGCACCCGACCCGTTTGACACCAGATGAGCAGTACAGCCACGTGAGCATCTTCAGTTTGTTGGCTGCGCCCATGCTGATTGGTTGCCCCATTGAACGGCTGGATGATTTTACCCTGAATTTGTTGAGCAACGACGAAGTGATTGCCATCAATCAGGATCCATTGGGGAAAGCGGGGCGGCTGGTTTTGGAGGAAGACGATGTGCAGGTCTGGCTGAAACCACTGGAGGATGGCTCTTTTGCCGTTGGCTTATTCAATATTGCGGGTTATGGCAAAACACCGGAATCCTACTTTCGTTGGGGCGATGAGCCGCAAAGAGTATTCACCCTCCACTTCGATAAGATTGGTCTTAAAGGCAGATATTTGATACGGGATGTTTGGCGGCAAAAAGATGCCGCGGAATATACCGGATCATTCCAGGCAAATATTCCTTATCATGGGGTTATTCTGCTCAAATTTACACCCATCAAATAATTCAATATGCAAGTAAATGGTTATGGTGCCCTGAGCAAAACAGCTCCAATTGCACCCATTGATTTTGAAAGAAGAGAAGTCGGCGCGGACGATATTTTGGTCGATATTATGTACTGTGGGGTATGCCACTCCGACATCCACATGGCCAGAAGCGAGTGGGGACCCTCGGTTTATCCGATTGTACCCGGGCATGAAATCGTTGGTCGGGTATCCGCAATTGGCAACAATGTTACCAAATTTAAAGTGGGAGATCTGGCTGGTGTAGCGGTTTTTGTTGATTCTTGCCGTACTTGTCCTTCCTGCCAAAGCGGGATGGAGCAGTATTGTGATGAAGGCATGACGCCAACCTACAATGGGTTTTACCGCGATGGCGTTACACCGACCTTTGGTGGGTATTCATCCAAGTATGTCATTGATGAAAAATACGCCCTGCACATCCCCTTTACCGATCAGTTGGAGGCCGTTGCGCCCTTGTTGTGTGCCGGGATCACGACGTATTCCCCACTGCGCTTTGCCGGAGTAGGCAAAGGGCACAAAGTAGCAGTGCTGGGTTTAGGTGGGTTGGGGCACATGGCCGTTAAATTTGCCGCTTCTTTTGGGGCTGAAGTAACCATGTTGAGCACCTCTCCCTCTAAGGAAGCCGATGCCAGGCGCTTGGGTGCGCAGCATTTTGTACTGACCACGGATGAAGCACAAATGAAACCGCTGAAAAATCATTTTGACTTCATTTTGAATACGGTTTCAGCCGTTCACGACCTCAACAGCTTTTTGGATTTGCTCAAAGTAGAGGGCAAAATGCTCCTGGTCGGCATCCCGCCTGAAGACCATAGTGTAGCTGCGGATAAACTCATTTCGAAACGCCGCAGCATTGTCGGCTCCATGATTGGGGGCATCCGGGAAACCCAGGAAATGTTGGATTACTGCGCCGAGCACAACATCGTTTCAGATGTGGAAGTCATCGCCATGAAAGACATCAATGAAGCCTACGACCGCATCCTCAAATCCGATGTGAAATACCGCTTTGTGATTGACATGAAAACCCTTTAGAAACACCAATTAACCAACATCATGAAAACACGCAGGACTTTTATCAAAAATACCGCTACCGCCCTCGGTGGCCTCGGGCTCATGGAGTTTTTACCTCTTGAAGCCATCGTCGCCATCCGCAAAGCCGTGGCACCCAGTGACAAAATCAACGTTGGCCTCATCGGTGTAAAAAACCAGGGTTTCAACAACATCCGGGCATTTTTAAAGATCAATGACGTCAACCTCACTGCCATTTGTGATGTAGACGACGCACAATTGGCCAAGCGCAAAGACGACCTGAGCAAAGCCGGAGTACCCAATCTGAAGCTGTACAAAGACTACCGCAAGATGCTCGAAGACAAAGACCTCGACGCGGTACTCGTGGCCACCCCCGACCATTGGCATTGCCTGCAACTCACCGATTCCCTCTCGGCGGGCAAACACGTGTACGTAGAAAAACCCGTAGCCAACTCCATTGGCGAGGCCAAAGCCATGATCCGTGCCACCGAAGCCTCGGGCAAAGTGGTGCAAGTCAACCAATGGCAGCGCAGCCAAAAACACTTCAAGGACGCAATCGCCTTCGTCAAATCCGGCCAACTCGGCCCGATCATCAATACCAAAACCTGGATGTACCGGGGCACACAACCCTTACCAGTTGTAGCGAATAGCCCCGTACCCGAAGGTGTGGACTACAAAATGTGGCTCGGCCCCGCGCAAATGCGCGACTTCAACGCCAACCGCTTCCACTACGAATTCCGCTGGTTTTGGGATTACGCGGGCGGCCTGATGTGCGACTGGGGAGTACATCTGCTCGACATCATGCTTTGGGGCATGGGTGTGAATGAACCGCTATCGGTATCGGCAGTGGGTGGCAAACGCATCTTCCCCACCGACGCCCGCGAAACGCCCGACTACATCCACGTCACCTACGATTTTGGCACCTTTACCAATACCTGGGAACACTACATGGGCACTGGGGCGGGCCAGTACGGCAAGGGCCATGGAATCGCCTTTATCGGTATCAAAGGCACCCTGGTGGTAACCAGAAACGGCTGGGAGGTCATCCCGGAAAAAGACGGCGCTGAAAAATTCCGCATGGAAGGCGTCGAGCTGCAGCCCAAAGCAGACAATGGCTTGGATCTCCACGCCCAAAACTTCGTCGACGTGATGAAAAGTGGCAAACGGGAGGATTTGGCTTGCCCCATTCACGCGGGCGCTACCGTGGCCGTCAATGCGCACATGGGCAACGTGGCATACCGCACCGGAGAGAAAATTTATTGGGATGCGGCCAAGGGTAAATTCAACAGCAAAAAGGCGAATGCCTTGATTTTGCCGAAGTACCACAATGGGTTTGATTTCCCGAAGGTGTGAGTCAAGTTGTCACGAAGTTTGAAAATGAAACCAAAGCGGCATTTTTTTTCACAGAGAAAACACAAAGGGGCACAGAGGGCACAAAGTTAGACGTTGACGGTCTCTGTGTTCTCTGTGATTCTTTGTGTTTTCTCTGTGAAAAAAAATGCCGCTTTGGCTGTGTTAAAAGAATTGAGTGATAAAGCATGTTCGAAAGTACTCCCATTCCACCAGCTACAGGCCTTCGTGTCCGTTGCGTCCAAAATTGATCCATCATGTTCCTGAAAAACCTACCACTTTATCTCTTCTTCCCGGTGCTTTTGTTGTTGTCCAGCACGGCAATTGCCCAAACCAAATCGCTCAAAATCACCTCCTTCGGCGCCAGTGCCGACGGCATCACCAACAACGCCTTGGCCATTCAAAAAGCCATCGATAAAGTGGCCAAATCGGGTGGCGGCAAGGTCATCGTTCCTCCAGGCAATTTTATGACGGGCACCATTTGGTTAAAATCTGGCGTAACCCTGTACCTGGAACTCGGTGCCCGGCTGCTCGGCCCAACCAAGCGCAACGATTACGCAGTGGTACCCGACCGCCCCGCCGTAGTCATGGCCGAAAACCAGCAGCACATCGGCATCAGTGGCCAGGGCATCATTGACGGGCAAGGGCAGGAGTTGATGCTGGATATTTTTAAAAAACTGCGCAGCGGCGAAATGGTCCAAGACACGATCTGGAAGGTGAAACGCCCCGGCGGCCGAGCAATGGTGTTGAATTTTAAATCTTGCAGCGACATCTCCATCACCGGGGTTACCCTCAAAAACGCCACCGATTGGGTGCAGGACTACCGGGAGTGTTCCAACCTGACCATCGATGGCATCACCGTACAAAGCACCGCCTACTGGAACAACGACGGCCTGGACATCACCGATTCCAAAAACGTGCGCATCAGCAATTGTTTCATCAATTCTACCGACGACGCGATCTGCCTCAAATCCGAAAACCCTGCGCTGGGTTGTGAGAACGTCTACATCGAAAACTGCACCCTGCGCTCCAGTGCCAATGCGCTCAAGTTTGGGACGCGTAGCGACGGTGGTTTCCGCAAGGTCACCGTGCGCAACCTGACTATTTTCGACACCTACCGTTCGGCCATCGCCCTGGAATCGGTTGATGGCGGCGATTTGACGGGCATCGACATTCAACACATCAATGCCAAAAATACAGGCAACGCCATCTTTATCCGCTTGGGCCAACGCACGGAAGGCAAAGCGAGCACGCTCAAAGGGGTGTACATCGCTCACGTCAAAGTGGAAGTCCCCCTCTACAAGCCCGACCAGGGTTATCCAATCGAAGGGCCACCCGACCACCTGCGCCCGGGCGAAGACAAAATGCCCAAACGCCCCTCGCATTTCCACATTTATGGCCATCCTTTTTTGCCCTACAACCTAATTCCTTCCTCCATCGTGGGCCTGCCCGGCCACCCCGTGCAGGATGTGACCCTGGAAGACATCGAGATCACCTACGGTGGCCGCGCGAAAAAGGAAATCGCCCAGATCCCGCTGGACAAAATCACGAGCATACCGGAAAATCCCAAAGCCTATCCCGAGTTTTCGATGTTTGGGGAGCTACCCGCCTGGGGCTTTTACCTGCGCCACGCGGAAGGCATCAAAATCAAGGGGATGAAATTGAGGTATGTGGACGATGATTTCCGGCCAGCGCTGGTGCTGGATGATGTCAACAGTTCGGAGTTTGATGGGGTGGAAGTGCTGACGGCGAAGGAGATGCCAGTGGTGCTGCTGAATCGGAGCGAGGTGGTGCTGAAGGGGTTGAAAATGCCGGTTGGGGAGGCGATGGGGGTGAGGAGGAGTGGGTTGGAGTAGGTCAACTCAAGCGAAATTGTCTTGGGGATGAGGCTTGATAGCTTAGTGGATTAGGCAAAAGCAATTACCAACATCTGATTGAACAAATCTCTACAACTTGATCCGCATGCGATAATTTTATGCCACCAACTCAATTTATGCGGAGCTTTCGCACAAATTGAGTTATCTCCACTGAGTTGATGTTTTAAAGTTCGATGATTCGATTTAACGGTCTTTCTACGTCCAGCAGGTAGGGTCCAAGTTAATCAGCCAACTTTCAGTTATTTTCACAAAAAGCTTCGTGATCTATAGCCGTAAAAGCAACCAATTCCTCGTCTTGCTGATAATCCTTTAATAGAAATTCAGCAGCAGCTTTTCTCTGTGCAGTCTCATCTTCAGCAAGCATGTTTTCTTCTTTGATGTTTTTAGAAATCAGCTCCATTATCTCCAGTTTTTCACTGAGCGATAAGCGTTTGATGATGGCTAATAGTTGCAATGCTTCAGCACTCATAGGCTAATTTTCACAGCAAATTGGTATTGTTGCGAAAGATAAGAACAAAATGTTTTGGAGTCAAGTTTTGGTGTGATTCTTTTGAGTGGAATGATTAGCCCATTTTTTAGTTCGGCAGCAACTGCTCCCGCTCCATCCGCTTATATTCCTGAATGAAATAGTCTTGGAGAATTTTGTGCCGGAATCGCCAAGTGCCACCAGAGGATTCGAAGATGTGGCGGGCGTCCATTTCGCGGAGGAAAGTGAGGAGGTTGAGGGGGAGAATCTGTTGAGATGATATCTCGTTGGATTTGCTATGATTCCAGGTTGCATATTAGCACTTTTATAGGTATGTTTGTTAATGTGTCCTCAGGCACGCTACTGGATATTTAAGTCTCACAAATATTTTTGCGCGAAATAATATGTCCAGTAGAATAGTCCCAAGTATGCCACAAAAAACGGATTTTATTTAAATATTTTTACATATGAATGATTTTCCCAAGTATGAGCAAAACCGAAGAACAGCTGATAGAGGGGTTACTTTGGTTAAACAAGTAATTGAAGATGAATTTCGATGGATATTCAGACCAACTCCCTTAGAACATGACTTTGGGATAGATGCATACATTGATATAATTACAGAAAATAATCAGGTAACAGGGAGGTATTTAGGAGTTCAAATAAAAACAGGTGCTAGCTATTTTTTAACAAAAAAAGCAAATGGTTGGCTATTTAGAGGAGATCTTAAGCATATCAACTATTATATGAATTTAAATCATACTGTCCTTATTTTTTTAGTAGATATAGATAGCAAAGATATTTATTGGGTAGAATTTGACTTGGACAAAATATCTGAGACTAAATCCGGGTGGTCTATAGTTGTTCCTGAAAATCAAAAAGTTAATAAAGAAGTAAAGCATATATTTAAAAAAATGGCAGGAAGTGAACTAGATTATTTGAGCCAATTGAAGTATCAGTGGGCAATAAATGAAGAGTTCATGAAAGATGAGGTAGCTATTGTTGCTATCGAAATACACCGAGAGGAAATTGAGAACCTAGATATAGAGGGCCTAGTTACTCTCCAAAAAAGGCTTACCGCTAATGAAGACATGGTGAAAAAATGCAAAGGAAAATTGACCTTTGTGATAATTGGTTATGATGAGGACAGCCGAGAATTGTATGAAATTCCTGAAGTACGTCAATGGGCGAAATTAGCGCTACATGAATTTAAGTATTGGGGGTATTTTCTTAATATGGATGGAGATATATCAAAATATTATGGACTAGGAGTTCTTTTTAGTTGTTGTGTAGATTACAAAATAGCCGAAAAAGACATAATGATGAATAGTTATATGGAAATGGATGACGAGCAAACTAATGACTTTGTGGGATTTTTATTTCATTGGCTCAATATACTTTCCGACGAATTTGGAATCCCAGAAACAATAAATCGAGAGCAGAGTAGTAAAATAACAAAGATTATATATGGTGAAGACATGATAGGATGAAACCTAAGTCCTACAACAATTGCAAGCAGGTAAGGTATCCAGTGGCTACGAATATCCCGCCTCACTTCTCCAATCTCCCAATGATCTTTCTCAACTCTTTCAACTCCTCTTTAATCTCCCGCAAATCACTTTTGATGGCAGCGATATCATTGCCTACGGCAGATTCAAGGTGTTGATTCAGGGAGGTAACGCCGTATTCCGTTCCTAGCAGCTCCACAATGCGCTTAAAGGTTTTTTCATTGCCGCCATTCAGAGCTTTGCTCACTGAAGCCTGGGTTAAATCCAGTTTTTCGCCCAATTGCGCCTGGTCGATGTTGAGCGACTTCATCACCGCTTTCACCTGATGATAAATGGATTGCTCGGTCGGTTTTTCTATTGCCATTGGAATTTTTTACAATAAAAAGGAATGTTGTAAAATTATTTTTTTATCTTTGGCCCTGCTAGAAACCAATTTCCAAAGTAATCCATTTATTGACGGATTCCCAACCCTATAAACAACTAAATTCCTCGTTTTATGAATGCGGTCTCCAAAAAATACCAGCCGAAGGGAGCACCTTCCGAGCCTCCGCGAAAAGGTAACAAGGCAATCTTGCTTTTTTTCCTGATGCTGACTATCTTGGGCTTTTATGCGTATTGGGAGGGAGTAGACTTTATCGTTGTTGACGCAGATGGAAATGCCCAGCTCTCCCCACAGCGGCAGAAGGAGTTGAATGAACGCGCAAAAAGAGTAAAAAAAGCCAGTCAGTACGTTTTGCGTGCCGCCAATGATGGCTACTTTCCCTGTTACAATTGTGGGCAGGATTCACTCATTTTTTTGCGCAAAGGTGAAGTTTGGAAGTACGGCGTGACCTTTACGGACCGTCGATACAGAAACGCCTGGCTCGAACGAATGAATTTGTTGTACCAGGTTGAATACAGAGGAACAATTGAAGATTGCCTCATCCAGGAGGCATACAAAATATACAATTACGCTACCCTCCCGGAGAACTTAAAGCGCGCTAAGCCTTTGATTCGCCCTCCTGGTAACAAGGTAGACCGATAAAAACAAAACCATGCGTGATCCATTTGTAGTATCCAGTGTCACCTGGCACGAAGTACCTGATGAAGTGGCCATCGACAACATCAATCTGATTGAGGCCGCCTTGAAAGACCACCTAAAACTCAGCGATTACGGGGAGATTGTGGGCATTGCCTTCATTTACATCATCGAACAAGATGACGACCGTACCCATGTAGACAGCTTCAGTTACCGGCCCAAACGCAAGGAAATTTACACCCAAATGAGCCTATCCTATGCTGTAGTTCAACAATCCAGTCCGGAAGAGGTATTGCACCTGATGGCGGCCAAGTATGTAGACACCATGCAGGAGTATTTGAGCAAGAAAAAAATCCGCAATTTTGATGCCGAGCGCTTCGTAAAGGATGTGCAGGAATTATTTGAAAGGCAAAATTGGCTACACCCTGTAACTGCTTAATTGAATCTAATTGGCTACGAAAGTAGACAATAGAGACCCGTACCTGTGGTAGCCTTTTATTTTGTAGTCGAGGACTAAGACTAGCATGTCTAAGTGATCTATAGCCGTAAAAGCAATCAATTCCTCGTCTTGCTGATAATCCTTTAATAGGAGTTCATCGGTTTGTTACTGATGAATCGGTAAAATTCTAATTTTGGATTTAAGCTCATCGATAGTCAATAGTGCTCCGGCAAGTAGGTAGGCCTCATGTGTCTTTATGGCTTCGATCAATCGCGTTGCTTGCTTTTCAGGAGTGACATCTTGGGTGCGAATTTGAATCACAGAAGGTGCATTGGCATTTGTTAGGCTAAAATAGCCCCAAAATCCAGATCGTGCGTAAATACAATGTACCCATGATCCTTTGCCCAAGCAAAAATTTCTCGATCCGCGGCCTTAACGTCTCCGATTTGTGTCCAATGGGAGGCTTCAATATTCGACTGTTTAAAATAGTCTACCCAAAGGGGCGGCAGACACATATCAACTACAATTTTCATAAAAGCTAAATAGTTGGATGCAATGTAATCAAGCAGCAAATGGGGCTTCCACTTCTTCTGCACGCCAAGCGGCATAAGTCAAGGCTTCTTTGATGTCCTCTTCTTCAAGATAGGGATAGTATTCTAAAATTTTCACAAACGAATAACCGCAAGCTACCAGCCCAACTATCGTTCCAACGGTAATGCGCATTCCCCGAATACAAGGTTTTCCGCCCATCACATCAGGGTTAAAAGTGATTCGTTTTAACTGAATCATGGATTATTTTTTAGGCAATTTATTCAATTTTGATCAAGAAACCACGAATGGAGAGGAAAAGTTTCGGTGGGAAGATTAATGCCGGACTAAAGTCCATCAAAAAGACAATCTCCATCCACGCGCTAAAGCACGTGGCAATTCATGTCCTTCGCTTCTGAAATACAAAATGTCCAGTGGTACTAAATTCCACGCTTTAATGAACGTAGTCTCCAAAAAATACCAGTCGAAGAGAACACCTTCCGAACCTCCGCCGTATTTTACCCCCACCAAACACCAACCTATGAAAAATCACTTCATCCTTTGCTCTCTACTCTGCATCATCCTAGCCCCCCTCCAGGCCCAAACCTGGCTCAAAGGCAACCTCCACACCCACTCCCTTTGGAGCGACGGCGATGATTACCCCGAAATGATCATGGCCTGGTACAAGGCGTCCGGTTACCATTTTGTTGGGTTATCCGACCACAACACCCTGCAAGAAGGCGAGCAGTGGCGCTGGGTTCCCCGCGCACCCGAACGGCGGCGGGCCTTTGACCGCTACCTGCACACTTATGGCAGCGATTGGGTGGTGTACGAAAAACGCGGCAAAGACTCCCTGCGGGTGCGCCTGAAAACCTTTAAAGAATACGTGCCCTTGTTTGAAGAAAAGGGGCGCTTTCTCATTTTACCCAGTGAAGAAATATCAGCCAGCTATGCGGGTAAACCCTTGCACCTCAACGCCACCAACATCAAAGGTTTTGTGCCCGTCCAGCGCGGAAACAGTGTACGCGAAGTACTACAAAGCAACATCGACGCGGTGATGGCCCAACGCCGCATCAGCGGGCAACCCATGTTTCCCCACATCAATCACCCCAATTTCCATTTTGCCATCAGTCCTGCCGACATGCAGGCCTTGAAGCACGAGCGTTTTTTTGAAGTATTCAACGGCCACCCGGCAGTGTTCAATTATGGCGATAGCACCCACCTGGGCATGGAGCCGCTTTGGGACCAGATCAACCTGCACTACGCCCAAATCGGACAACCCTTGATGTACGGCCTGGCCACGGATGATAGCCACAATTACCATTTTTTTGGTTTGCAATACGCCAACACGGGCCGGGGTTGGGTGATGGTGCGGGCCGATTCCCTGCACGGAGGGGCCATTGTAGAAGCGATGGAAGCCGGGCAATTTTATGCCAGCACCGGAGTTGAACTAGCCGACCTGCAACAGTCGCCAAAAGCCATCGCCTTGCGGGTCAAAACCGAGCCCAATGTGAAATACACCGTTCAATTCATTGGCATCAAAAAGGGGAAACAAGCCTCCGAAATCCTGCGCGAAGTGGCGCTGACTCATGGTGACACCAGCCTGATTCGTTACACCTTGCAGGGTGACGAATGGTTTGTCCGTGCCAAAATCAGCTCGAACAAAGAAAAATTCAATCCTTATTTCCCCAACGACAAAGAAGTGGCCTGGACTCAGCCCGTTGCCCCTACGCATTGGCCAACGATAAGCAATGTATCCGCACTGCCCAACGCCCATGCCCACAACGACTACGAGCACAGCCGCCCGCTATGGGATGCTTTGGAACAAGGGTTTACCAGTGTGGAAGCCGATGTATACCTGATGCAGGATTCCTTGTACGTAGCGCACAATCGCCCCTATTACCGAGATCCGGCGCGAGGCCTGGAGCAATTGTACCTGCGCCCATTGCGGCAGCGCATCCGGCAAAATGGAGGAAAGGTTTATCCCGATTTCAGCCAAACTTTCTATTTGTTCGTCGACATCAAAACCGGAGCGGAGGATACTTACGCTGCCCTGGACAGAACCTTCCAGCGCAATCGGGACATCCTCAAGGCCTGTACCCGCAAAAACTGCAATCAAGCACCTGTACAAATTGTAATTTCCGGCAATCGACCCATTGAAACCATGAGCAAGCAGATGGAACGGCTGGCTGGACTGGATGGCCGCCCCGGCGACCTGGGCAAAAAGATTTCGCCCCAACTCATGCCCATCATCAGCGACAACTACCGCAATCATTTCAAATGGCTGGGTCAAGGTGAAATGCCCGCCGATGAAAAAGCCAAATTGTTGGAGATGGTCAAAAAAGTCCACGCAGAAGGTAAAAAGTTGCGTTTTTGGGCTTCACCCGAGAATGAACAAGTGTGGCAAACCTTGCGCAATGCCGGAGTAGACCTGATCAATACCGATCGTTTGGAAGAATTGCGCAAGTTTTTGGGCACAAGCAAATAAAAGGTACACTATCACAGCAATTTTCTCCGTTATTTTGCTCTATCTGCCAGATCACTTTGATCAATGGCGATCTGATACCTATAAAACCTAGATCAATATATAATGCCTACTAACAACAACTACGTAGCCATCATGGCAGGGGGCGTTGGCTCCCGTTTTTGGCCCGCGAGCCGTACTGCTCGCCCGAAACAATTTCTGGACATCCTGGGGATCGGCAAATCGCTGCTGCGCATGACCTTTGAGCGTTTTTTGGCTCTTTGTCCCGCAGAAAATATATTCATTGTAACGAATGGCATTTACCGCGATTTGGTCAAAGAGCACCTGCCAGAATTGAACGACAACCAAATCCTTTGTGAACCTTCACGCAACAATACCGGGCCGTGTATTGCCTACACCGCTTTGAAATTGCAGGTTTTGAATCCTGAAGCCAATCTGGTGGTGGCTCCTTCGGATCACATCATTTTACAGGAACCCAATTTCATCCAGGCCTTACAAGCTGCTTTGGCTTTTACCGAAAAAAACAATGCTCTATTGACTTTGGGCATTCAACCCACCCGTCCGGATACGGGGTACGGTTACATCAATTTTGAAAAAAAGGCTACTGAAGGGAATGTACACCAGGTATTGAGGTTTACGGAAAAACCACCCCTGGAGCAAGCTCAGGCTTTTTTAGCCAGTGGTGATTACCTCTGGAATGCAGGTATTTTTATCTGGAAAGTCAAAAACCTGATCGAGGCTTTTGGGCAACATGCCAGCGAAATTCTGGACGTATTGTGGGCCGAACCCGAGCATTACAATACCCCAGGTGAACAGGCGTACATTGATCGCGTCTACCCCAATACCCTAAGTATTTCCATAGATTACGCCATCATGGAAAAAGCGAGCAATGTGTATACCATTCCTTCCAGTTTTGGTTGGTCAGATTTGGGCACCTGGGCCTCTCTACATGCCGAGGCGGAGCAGGACGCCCAGCAGAACGTAACCAATCTGGGACCTCATGTGTTGTACAATGTCAACAACTGTTTGTTGCGGGCACCAAAAGACAAACTGGTGGTCATCAAAGACCTGGAAGACTATATTGTGGTTGATGAAGGTGACATCTTACTCATCCATCCTAAGGCCAAAGAACAGGAGATCAAAAAGATAACAGAAGTGATTGGCCAGCAATTTGGTGGAAATTTTCTTTAAGGTATAGCAAGGACATCAGTAATGAGGCAAAAATAAGTGATCATTTTTCTTGAGCCAAAGTATTAGATAAGACACTTGGAATGAGACGGTTATTCATCTGGTTCTCTGGCAAAATGATCATTTATTTTTTGTCGCCACTTAGTGACCAAAACTGCTATTTACCGACCTCAGCGCTTTTTTTTACCCTCAACCTATGCAAGATTTCAACAAAGCAGTATTTTCGTTCGTTCTTGGTGAGAATACTTAAAGTTTTAGCTTAATGGAATATAAATCCGACGTTGAAGCCGTTGATGCAATGGCACAATCTTATAAGGATCTGAAGAAAGAGATTGGCAAAGTGATTGTAGGACAAGATGACGTGGTGAAAGCCGTAATCATTGCCCTGTTTAGCAATGGACATAGCCTGTTGGTAGGGGTGCCAGGATTGGCCAAA
>NZ_JANRKL010000156.1:0-50012 GCF_033763495.1 Haliscomenobacter sp.
GGAAAGTGGCTTTGACTGCGGTCATGCATAAACTGGCTCGACAGATTTTTGGTGTTGTAAAATCTGGGATGGACTTTGATCCCAAATTTACAATTCAAAAAAATTGTGTCTGAAAACTTGCTTTTGATCACAGTTCATCCGTGCTGCTATTATTGTCGCTTTGGTATGGAGAAAAAGGAATAATGATTTTTTTGAGTGAATAATGGGGGCTGAGTCTTGGAGTTCGCGACTATACAAATCAGACCAAAATTGTGTCCTAATTGTAGCTCATTTAAACAAAGCACCAAAAGCAAGAATTAGCGCTCTATTTTGTAGGGCGACACCCCCTCCACCACCACGAAAGGTCGCTGCAAATCACGCTCCCCATCCGACAGCACCATCTGGTACGTTCCAGCCCTCAAAAACCGCTCATAATGCACAAAATACGGATAATCACTGCTCTGCTTGCTGAATACCAGATCCCAGCGGTATTGATTAAGACCCTTCTGACCCGCCAGGGGCATTTTCCAAAGTTCCTTACCCGTTCCATCTCGCAAGGAGAGCGTCACCGACTTGGAGCGACCCAACCAAAACGTAATGGGCGTTTTTTCCACCGTCCGGTAATCGGGTTCCCCGCCCAAAGAATTGTGCCAGGGCCTTCTGGCTGCTGGAATCTCAAAAAGGTGATCCTGCTCAGGGGACAAAGTTCCCGCCGCCAGTGCCTGTAGCGGGCGCAAATTCAGTTTATACAAACCTCTGCCATGCGTGGCTACAATCAAATCCATCGACTCCCCGTGAATTTCCAGGTCAGCTACCGCAGCGGCGGGTAGATTTTTTCCCAACAAAGACCAGGTATTGCCCCGGTCAAGCGACACATACAAGCCCCGCAGTGTGCCTACATACAAGACATTGGGCTGCAGGGGGTCCTCCAAAACCACATTCACCGGCTCATCTGGCAAACCAGCAGCGATGCTTTTCCAGTTTGCTCCGTCATCTTCGGAAACGTATAAGTAACTGTGCAAATCATCGTAGTTGAGCCCTGTCATAGCGAGGTAAACCCGCGATTGGACAAAACGAGAAGGGCAAATGCTGCGGATGTAGTTGTTGGCCAAACCCAAAGAATGTTCTTCCCAACTTGCACCATCGTTTTTGCTGACCCAAAAAGCCCCTTTGTCCGTCCCCGCGTACAACAAACCTTTGTTCAATCGTGATTCAACCAGGGCTCCTGCGGCGAAAGACTTTTTCGCGGGGATTGCCGAGAGTGCCAGATTGGGGCTGATTACTTTCCAGGTGTCACCTCTATCTTGACTTTTGAAGATGAAATTCCCACCGTGGTAAAGCGTTTGACCCTGGTGTGGCGAGATAAAATAGGGGGCGATGTAATTAAAATTCAGGGTATCCTTACTGCTTTTGGGCAAGTCCGGTTGGATGGAATGGGTGGTATCAGCGCGACGATCCAGGCGGATGGCCGCACCATGCTGCATGCTGTAGTAGACGATGTTGCCGTCACTGGGGTCTACCTGGCTCACACAACCGTCGCCGCCATCCCAGGGGTCAATCCAGACGTATTTCCAGGAGTCTGGAAAACGGGGCTTGAGTTCAGTAGGTGGACCATACACCGTGGCGTCATCCTGGGTGCCGCCATAGATGACGTAGTTCTTTTGATCGATGGTGATGTCGTAAAATTCTCCGGTCGGGATGTTGTTGTAGTGCATCCAGGTTTGCCCCTTGTCGTAACTCAGGTAAAAACCGCCGTCATTGCCCACCGCCATGTGTTGCGGGTTTTGGGGATTGATCCACAATTCGCACTGGTCAAGGTGCAGCCCTTGCGCCAGACTGGGGTTCATGTGTGTAACCTTGCCACCGATGAAATCAAAGGTTTTCCCGCCATCCAAGCTGTGCGCCAGGCGTACGCCCAAACAAAAAACTTCGTCGTCGTTTTTGGGATTGACATACACATCGGTGAAGTACCAGCCGATACCGGGAAAAATTTTGAAAGGGCCAGCATGGGTTTTGCTCCAGCTAAGGCCACCGTCGGTGGTTTTGTACAACTCGGCTGCTTCGTCGCGGGCATTGTTCAGGTTGTCCATCAGGGCATAGGCTTTGGCAGGGTTGGACTGCGAAACGGCCAGTCCGATCCGACCTACCTTTGGGCCGGATGGCAAACCTTTAGTGCAGGCCGTCCAGCTTTTACCCCCGTCGGAGCTGCGGTACACCCCACTGTTCTTACCACTAATTCCGGGATAGACCTCCCACAGGGTGGCGTACATGATGAGCGGATTGCTGGGTGAAATGACAATGTCATTGGCACCGGTTATCTCGTCTTTGTAGAGTACCTTTTCCCAGGTTTTACCCCCATTGAGGGTGCGGAACAAACCACGGTTGGGGTTTTTAGACCACAAATGCCCCAGAACTGCTACAAAAACGATGTTGGGATCCTTGGGATGGATGGCGATTTCGGCAATGGCCCAGGAATCTTCGAGCCCAATGTGTTGCCAGGTTTTGCCAGCATCAGCGGATCGGTACATGCCCGTGCCCGGCAAGGTAAAATTGCGGGGCTTTTTGAGGTTTTCCCCGGTACCCAGGTAGATGATGGAAGGATTGGAAGGGGCAAGCTCCACATCGCCGATGCTAAAAGACGAGTGCCCCTCAAAGATCGGATTCCAGTCAACTCCGTGATTGACCGTTTTCCACAAACTACCCGAGCCAAACCCTACGTACATGGTACCGGGATGGCTGGGATCCACTTGCACTACATCAGCGCGGGCGGAGTTGAGCATCGGACCGATGGGCACCCAATCGAGCCCGAAGGTGCTGGTATTTTTTAGAGATTGGTACTGGGCAAAGGAGGCCTCCAGCGGGGAACGTGCTTGTTGGGCAAACCCAGTGAGGAAACTGAGGCACAAAGGCACAAAAAAGAGTATAACTCGGCGCATGCGGTGGTGTTTTTTGTGAAAATAACACCGGATTTTGGAAATACCGCAGGATTAGGAATTGTGGGGGCAAAAAATATTCGGTGGGAGCAGGATTGCTGTTTTTCGTAGGCGTGACCTCTTACCTTTAAACAATATCGTGGATAGGGATTTTGGTCCCCTTTCCAGATGTATTTTTGTTTTTTTTAAATTAAAAGTTTAAAATAATTTTCAAATATTAATTTAATGTTTTAAATTCATGCTTTCATCAAACACCTATTTTAATTACCTATGGATTTTACCACCCTCCAACAAATACTTCTCCACCTTGAAGATGGTTTTCGACTGGAAGCGGGCAGATCTGTCAACCGCTACATGACCGTACGCAATTGGCTGATGGGCTTTTACATCGTCGAATTTGAACAAAACGGGGAAGATCGGGCGAAGTATGGGGCGAAGTTGATTCGAAGCCTTACCGACTCAATAAATCGTCCAGGGCTTTCTTTTTCGAATCTAAAACTATTCAAACAGTTTTATCTGGCATATCGTCGTATCGGCCATAAAGCATTTGAAACTTTGAATGCTTTACAAATTGGCCAGACGTCTGGCCAATTCCAACTAATTGACAATCATTTGCTTGAAATTGGGCAGACGTCTGCCCAATCTTACGAAACCGATCCTGAGCTGCTCCTCAACCGCTTGTCATTTTCCCATATTACCCTCATCCTGCAGTTTGATGAACCAGTAAAAAGGGCATTTTATGAGATCGAAAGCATCAAAGGCGGCTGGGGTGTGCGCGAGTTAAAGCGGCAGATAGATTCGGCTTTGTTTGAGCGCACGGGGCTTTCTACCGATAAAAACGCGTTATTGGACCGCGTGCATCAGGGTGCCGCACCATTTAGCCCGGAAGATTTTATCCGCTCTCCTTTTGTGTTTGAGTTTCTTGGCTTGCCCATTGGGGATAACATTCAAGAACGTGATTTGGAAAAGGCGCTACTCGACCATTTACAGCTATTTCTGCTCGAACTTGGTCGCGGTTTCTGCTTTGAGGCTAGGCAGAAGCGGATGCTCATTGGGTCGGAATGGTACAAAGTTGACCTTGTTTTTTACCATCGCTTGCTTAAATGCCATGTGTTAATTGACCTAAAAAACGAGCCTTTCAAACTTGAACATGCGGGCCAGATGAACGGGTACGTCAACTTTTATAAGGAAAATGAGCAGCAAACTGACGATAACCCACCTATCGGTATTTTGCTCTGTACTGCAAAACATGAAACAGTAGTGCGTTTCGCACTCGGCGGCTTAGATGAGTGCATTTTTGTGAGTCAATACAAACTCCATCTACCCGCCGAGCAGGAACTGGAAGCCTTTTTAGAACACGAAAAAGTACAGATGGACATGGCTAGGCGGCGTAAACCACGAAAAAGATCGGGATAATTGGGATATCCCCACCGCCTCAAGCATTCTCATCGCTTAAAATCTACTTACCAATTGGCCGAACTAAGATCAGAAATCAAAGCGTTAAAAGACCTTGTCCAGTCGAAGCCACGGACTTAGCCCCCCTTCAGCGTCACCCGTACCACCTCGCCCGGCTTCACCCTCAACTTACAATACGAATAAACCCGTCCTGACTGGTCTTTGCCTTGTCGACACACCTTTTTCACCCCATTCACCCAAGCCTGTTGGTGTACCCCTGGGAAGCCAGCTTGCCAGTTCAGCGAGGCATCTCCCGCTTGCAAGCGAAGGGTAGAAGTGTGGTTTGCTTCCTGTTTGAGGGCTAACAGCGACTGGCCGATGCGGATGTTTTCCAGGCCAAGGTAGTCGATCTCCGCTGGTAGGTGCGACAAGGTGCTCAGGGCATGCGCACTGGCCTGTGGTGTGATCCCCAACAAGTCGACGACCGTGTTGCGAATCAGCACGTACGATACTTCGGGATAATCTCCATTCCGGCCCGTTGCCGATTGGTAGCTGTGCTGCTGGTTTAAGCGGGTGATGATGTGTTTCATCCATTTCCAGGCGGTTTCATTCTGTTGGTGCAGGAAAAAGGTTTCGGGAATGTAGCTGATGGCTTCGATGTTGTCGGGAATATCGTCTTTGGATTCAAGGCGTTGGTTGATAAAATCGAGGTACAGTTGGGTGCGCGGTACATTGCCCTCGGTCAAGCCCTTCATGGGCATGAACCAGGAGTTTTCTTTGCCCCATCCATCCACTGCTTTCCCATCTGCGGTGTAGCCGCGATTGTAGGTATTTGTGTTTTTGGTGCCCCAGTTTTGGTTGAAAAACGTTTTCAGGTCTGCGGCCTTTTTTGCAAATAATTTGGCCAGTTTGGTTTCGCCCCGCAGGGCCGCCATTTGAGCATAGGCCTCAAAAGCTTTGAATTGGCAAGCGATTCCATCGCCCGATTCGATCAAAGGAGCATCCTGGGCTTCATTGTAGGAGGCGGCACCCTGAAAAATGCCCTTGCCAGTGCCCTCAGCAATGCCATTGGGCAATTGTTGATCGTGTAGAGCAATAAAATCGGTAACCGCTTTGGAGCAGTACTGCCAAATCACTTCATCTTTGAGGTAGCGCTCGTCGCCAGTCCACAAATACAATTCATACGCTTTTTCGACCAGTTCAAACGTTGCGGGCACCTCCCGTACAAAGTTCTCATTGCCCCGGTAATCCAGCAGGAATGGCGCGCCATTAAAGTTGATGGCCCACAATGGGAACCATTTTTTGCCCTCGTCAGCCGAAGCTGCAAAAGCTTTCAACATCGTAAAATTCTCCTCCTGTAAGCCCAGCAGATGGGCGCCGATGAGTTGGTGACAAAAATCGCGGGAATAAAACGCCGACCTTTTGGGGTAACCCGCCCAATAAGTGGGTAGATAAGGAACATTACCTGATCCTGCGCCCCGTTCCCAGACATCCAAGGGGCCAGTTTTTCCGGTTTGTACATAAAACCGAGCCTTTTCTTTGGCCCAATTAAAAGCATCAAGTAATTCCTGTTGGGAAGATTGGATGAGCAAATCTGGCTGAGCAAAGGGAGGCTGAGTAGTGCGATTGTAGCTGTTTTGAGCAAAACAATCCAGGGAAATCCCTAATATACACACCAGTAAAATGAGCAAACAGGCCTTATTCATGCTTTTAGGTTTGTGGCAGTTTTACCAGCCAAGATAAGCAACCTTAAACCATTTCAACCCCTACCCTGTTACCCTTAAACCACAAATCAACTTTCACCCAAAGCAAAAATCAATGAAAACGATCCATATTCTACTGTGCTTCCCCATTTTTTTGGCTCTAACCTCTTGCGGACAGAAACAAGGTTATCCAACGACGGTACGGGCCACTACCAAAGTCCCCTCCGCTGAATTGGCCAAATACCATACGGCAGTTTTTGCAGCGGGCTGTTTTTGGTGTGAAGAAGCAGTATTCGAAAGCATCAATGGGGTGGCCGAAGTCATTTCCGGTTATGCTGGCGGTACCACCCAAAATCCGACCTACGAGCAATCCAATACCGGTACAACCGGCCACGCAGAATCGGTGGAAGTGTATTACGATAGCACGGTGATCGATTACAAAACCTTACTGCGGGTGTATTTTGCCTCAGGGGATCTGACCCAGGTGAATGGCCAGGGACCGGACATGGGATCGCAATACCGTTCCATCATTTTTTACAAAAACCCGGTAGAAAAAGCCATGGTGGAAGAGTACATCGCTACGCTCAACGCTTCAAAAAAATACAAGCGACCCATTTCGGTGGAGGTCGCTGCATTTACCAAATTTTGGGTGGCGGAAGACTACCACCAAGACTATGTGCAACACCATCCTGAAAGTTCCTATGTGCAGCACGAGTCCATTCCAAGGCTGATGCGCGCACAGGCGCAGTTGAGCGACCTCCTCAAACCAGGGAAAGTGCAACATTGATTGCTTTATGGGCGGGATGAGCGCTTTGCGCCTTAGCGCATGTCTGAAATTTCACCTATCCAAGTCCTGTACCATTCGCCTTCGATACTCCCCAGGCGTCAGTCCTACGAATTTCACAAAACAATTGCTGAAATGGCTTTGGTCATAAAAGCCACTTTCCAAGGCGATTTGGACTAAAGGTAAATCTGTGCTGGTCATCAGTTCTTTGGCGTTTTGGATGCGCAGGGTAATCAGGTAATTGATCGGTGATAGTCCAGTATATTGTTTGAACTGGCGCAGGAGATTGAACTTGTCACAATTGAAACGTGTGCACAACTCATCCAGGCAGATTTTGTCTTTTACATGCTGGCCGAGGTAAATTTTGATTTGTTCAAAAATGACCTCCTGGGTGGTTTCGTTTGTAGGGCTATGCTTAGGCCTAAGCGGCTTGGTATGGTGGGCATAAAAAGCCGCTTGCTGCTTGGGCTTACCTACCAGCAAGCGACTTTGATGAGTTGATATAGAGTGTGAGTGTTGAGCCATAAGTGCTGATTTTGAGCTAATCTAGCACATCCATGTCGTGCACCAAGCCGCAAAACCAGCGATTAACAGGCACTTAACTTCCTTATTGAATCATTAACAATTTTTTGTACTTGTTGCGGGTTTCTTCCACATTGTGGTCTAATTTGAGGGCTTGTTCAAAAAAAGCGAGGGCACGTTCCTTGTTGCCATTTTTTAAATAGCCATCGCCCAAGCTGTCGTAAACATTGGCCGAATTGGGGTGTAGGGCTACATTGATTCGAAAAACGCTGAGGGCCGCTTTTTCATGGCCACTGTTCAGCAGATAATAAGCAGCTGCGTTGAGTTCAGTTTCTCCTGAAATCTTGTGCCGGATTTGATTGGCCAGGCCGAGGTAGCTGACGTTTTCATCAGCCAACAAACCTTCTTTGAGCCATTTGTTGAGGTAGGTGTAACTGTGGTAATTGGGCGTATAGGCTTCTTTGCGCAGGATTTTGAGCAAGTCTCGTTCCAGGCTCTCCACGGGTGACTCATTGATGCGGTTGAGTTCCACCCCATTTTCGTAAACGATCAAGGTGGGCACTCTGAAGGCAAACAAGCCCCGGTCTTCGCGGCCCGGACTTTGTTTGTAGGTGCTATCGGCATTGTCGACGGCAATGAGGGTGATTTTTGCAGCTGGCAAAGCAAGCTGATCCAGCACTTTCATCATTCTGGGCAATTCTCTTCTACTATCGCCACACCAGGTGCCAAAAACGATTTTGATGCTGAGGGAAGCCGTATTTTGTTGTTTGAGTTGGGTCGTGATGCCTGGATTGGGCGTATAGTTTTGGTAGCCCGGATTGTACCAGCTGGCATAAGGCGCCTGCTGTAGCGCATTGAGGCCAACAAGGCCTAACAATTTTGGCTCAGGAGCGCTTTGGGCAAAAATAGCAGTGGCAAGCAGGCAAAAAAGAGTGTGCAAAAAAATGGTTTTCATGTTTCTCGGATTGAAAAAGGCGGTGCCTGGGTGCAGTGAGCTTGCAACCCAAGATGCCAGGGTGAATGAATAATTGCTCGGCTCAAATATTCATGCACAGCATCCGGAGAGTCTTGGAAGATATTGCAGTTTTTCCTAACGAATTGTTAACCCAAAATGGAAGGAAGTCTATTACTTTAGCGGCCAATTCAAGTCAATGACCAAGAGCTACCAATCTCCCCATCCCCACTTCGACGTCATCATCATCGGCGCAGGCCCTGCTGGTGCTACCTGTGCTTTACAACTGCGTCATTCCAATTTAAATGTTCTCTTGATTGACAAAGCCAGCTTCCCCCGCTCCAAAACCTGCGGCGATGCCATCACCGGGCGTTCCATCAAGACCCTGTATCGTTGTTGCCCTGAGCTGGTGGAACAATTTCGCGCCTTCCCTCAAAAAACGGAGATCAAACAGACTCGCCTGCACATCAATTCCCACAAACCCGTCGACATCCATTGGGTCAATGAGGCCTATTGTTGTCGGAGGACTGATTTTGACTATGCCCTCTTGCAAGGAGTGCGGCAATATGCGCCCAATGTGCAGGTTTTAGAAGGATTTCAGGTAGATGACATTGTTCAGGACGATGCAGTTCCTGGAAGGTTCCTGGTTGGCAATTCCAGCCAACAACGTTATTTCAGCACCCAATTCCTGGTCGGCAGCGACGGTACTCAATCCATCGTCAGCAAAAAACTGACAAGTACCCGGTTGGATCAAAACCACCACGCTGGAGCTGTGCGTGCCTATTTCAGCGGGGTCAAGGGCTTGCATTTGAACCGTACCGAAGTATTTGTTTTGCCTGAATTTATGCCTGGTTATTTTTGGGTTTTCCCCTTGTCAGAAGATACGGCCAATGTGGGTTTTGGGATGTTGACACGCAGCATTGCCCGGCAAAAAGTCAATTTAAAAGATGCTGTATCTGCTTTCATTCAGGCTTCTCCTGAACTCAGGGGCCGTTTTGCTGGAAGCACCCAGTTGGGGAAGCTGGAGGGTTTTGGCCTGGCTTTGGGCTCGCGGCGTGTCCCCATGTCGGGGGACCATTTTTTGTTGATTGGTGATGCGGCATCGCTGATCGATCCTGCCTCTGGAGAGGGCATCAGCAATGCCATTGTGAGTGGAAAAGTGGCGGCTGAAACGATTGTTGTGGCCTTTAAAAAGCAGGACTTTAGCGCTGATTTTTTAAAAAGCTATGAAAAAAAATTGTTCAAAATCATTGGGAAGGAGTTAAAAACCAGCACCATTCTGCTGCGCAGTTTTTATTTTGCACCAATATTGTTAGATTTTGCAGCCTATTTAATGGCGAGTCCATTTTTTAAACGTTTAGCTAAAAAGTTAATGTAAAAAATGGACCAGTCCAATGCCCAAGGACAAGACACCAGTCCATTTTACTCAATCCGCGTGCTGCATCACCAAATTCACAATGCCGTTTTTGACCGATACGTACATCGCCGACATTTCGTCTCCACTCATCAGCGAGATAACACCTTTACTGATTGTTGATTTGACGTTTTCCTCATCTTCCATCCACATCGCCTTGCCAATCAGGTAAGCTTCCTCGACAGTTATACCTGGATTGAAGCGAATGGTATAAGAAGAGCCGCCTTCACCCATGTCGACTTCCACTTCAGCACCATTGGTGTACGCCACCTTATAGCGATCATAACGAGTTTCTCCTTTGGGCAGATTTACCTTAGCCCCTTTGGCCGGGGAGTGCATTTTCAGGTAGCGCTCCTGGATGGTGCCAACGTCAGAATCGTCGTCGTTGGGCAAACTACCCGGTGTTTTGTATTTAGATAGGTAGCCGTCGAACACAAAACCGGTTTTGCCATTAGCAGTTTTTACTTTCACCCAAAACCCCTTGATGGTGAATCCTGGAAATACGGTCACTGAGTGAGCAGTTTTTTTGAGGCCTTCGGCTTGGACTATCAGTAAGGAACCATACTCTACGGTCAGGATTTTTGTACCTGTTGGTGAGGCTGTTTCGCGCAGAATCAGCCCACTGGCTGCGTGTACGGTTAATTTGTCTCCTGCGGCATAAGTGCCGATGGAAAAGGCAAAAGATGGCAGCAAGATCAGTGTCAAGAACAAAAAAAGTGCATTGTTTTTCATGTGTTACACAAACTTAATTAGGTTGGCAATAGCATTTCGGATATGAATGCTTGGGGGGAAAGCAAGCGCATAAATTTACAAGCTTTTTGTAAAGTAGTAGCTAAGGTAACCCAAAATAGCTAATCACCTAAGCCCTTGACTTTGAATGATTTTTAACGTATTTTTATGCCCGATTACTCCTTGCGAAAGTCTAAATTCCTTCACCTCATTTGTTTTACATAACTTAAAAATACACCTATGAATCCATTCTTGCGTTTTTTGACTCTTGCCTTCTTGCTTTCTCCCTTGAGTCTGATGGCTCAAAGTCCTGTTGGCTCCTGGAAATTGTCCGTTCCTGATGACAAAGGCAACATGATTCCTCTTAAGGTAGACATTTCTGACCAAGGGACCTACACCCTCGATTTTGGCGCTGATGGCTCTGTTGAAACCAAAGGAAAATACACCATGGACGGGGCAAAAATGACTGTTCAGGATATCGAAGGTTCCGATTGCGCCGGAGCAGGGGTGTACACCCTCAAAGTTGAAGGTGACACTTTGACCATGACCAGAGTAAGTGACCCTTGCACCAATCGTGGCGGCCCTGAAGGAGTAATTGTAATGAAAAAGGGGTGAATCTTTTAATTGATTAATCTTTAAAGTTGAATAAAAGACAGGCCGGTTGAATGTATTCAGCTGGCCTGTTTTTTGTATAGTGAGGTTTAAGGAGAGTTAGAAAAAAGCCAGTACCTCTATTGACAAAAAGCAGGTTTTCTTCAGCTTAAAAGTCAGTGCATCACCAATTGACTCGTCGTTTTTTTACAGCATGAAAAATGGCATACTAAGTTTGTTGTTACTGGCTTGTGTTGGCCTTTGTCGAGGCCAAGAAGCTGTAGAACCTAGATTCAACGTCGGGTTTGAACTAGACGCGCTTCCCTACCTCACTGGCGGGTACTTTATCGCTGGCTGGGCTGGTCAAGGCCATTGGCGTTGCCGGGTTTTGACTGCCAATGTCAATAAGCCGGATTGGAGCACGCCTGAAGGTTTTAGCAAACATCATGTCGCGGCCTATGCTGCCGTATTTGACGTTTTTTTGAAACCAGGCTGGCAGGGCTGGTGGATTGGTGCTGGGCCAGTGTATTGGCAGAGCCGCATTCAAACCGATGCCCGGATCCAAACCGCTCATTTTAACAACTTCCTCTTGAATGGCAGTTTGGGGTATAACCTGAAAGTGGGCAAACAATTTTACCTCTCACCCTGGGCGGGTTTGAGCATGCGGATTGCTGGCAACCGCGATGTTCCTGTAGACCAACAATTGTTCACCTTGCCCCTGTTTAACCCTGAAGCTTCGCTGAAACTGGGTTTTCATTTTTAAGGGTGACTAAACTCGTGCATAGGGTAAGCGCGCAACCTGTTCTGTACGATAGTAAGTATCCAAACCACTTACCGCCACTGTGCCTGCCCCTTGCAAGTCCAGGTTGCCTTTTTCATCCAAACAATCATCCGGCAAAATCAGCTCCAACACCTTACCAATGATCAAAATGGTATTGTTCGCCTTGATGTAGTACTCTTCCACGTATCCCAAGCCCATTTTGATATTGGACTCAGCTACAAAAGGTGCTGCAATACCTTCGCGCCACTCAGGCGTAAGCCCCACTGCGCTGAACTCAGAAACACCATCGGGATAACTGGCTGAAGTTTGGTGCGCCGCCTGGACGATGTTTTCCTGCACATGATTGAGGGTAAAAAACCGAGAATGTTGGATATTTTGATAGGTGTGCCGGGTTGTTTTTAAATCGCCGTCTATCGGGCGGGTTACGATACCAATCAAAGGGGGTGCAGAACCAATGTGTACTGCTGAAGAAAAAATGGCCAGATTGGGTACCCCATCCGGGCCTACACTGCCCACCAGGTTGCCACTTTTAAAGCCAGTAATGGCATTGATTAAGGTCAAGCGAGGAATCCGGGGCAGTTTTTCGATGTCTGGTAGTGAAAGGATCATAGTCGTGAACTTAGCTTATAGCGAAGCAATGTCTGTTTGGAAACGGAGATAGGAACAAGCAATATGAATAAATGTTTTTGAAATTATAATCATTTTTTGGACCCAAACAAAATCCCATCCAAACTCCATTTTCCTCCTCCAGCAAACAAAAATAACACCCCGAACATCACGAACATAAAGGGATGTTGGTCCTCATACCAAAACTTCCCATGTCCGATAAAAAAGGTAATGTAGGCCAGGGTTCCCATACAAATCAACGCACCCACCCTGGTGAACAGTCCAAGTGTAAGCAAAATACCCGCCACAAACTCTGAACCTTTGCCGAGATAAACCAGCCAGGTTCCCGACGGGCCTTTAAAATTTTCCCATTCAAGATACCCTTGCATCAGCTTGGCATCAAAAACCTCATAGCCGTGGTAAATCAGCAGCAAACCGAGGGTGATGCGCAGGATAGCAAGTATAGTATCGAGATAGATGGGCGAAGCAGAGAAAAAAGACTGCATGATTTGAAGGATTTATTGGCAAAAGTTAATGCGTAGTTACAAGGTACAACATTGTAGAATACACTGGATTGAACCTTTGCTAAAATTAATGTACATTCCCATAAATTTCGCCAAATGACCTATAGCCAATCAACCCCGTTCAGCTTTATTATTTTTCTGTTTTTTTGTACCTGTATCCTAAGCAGTACAGAAAAATGCAACCAACCCGGTGCAACACTCAATAGTACCGACCTCGCTAAACCTGTGGATGAACTTCTCTTCAGCCACATCAAAGGACTGGGAGACATCTACGCCAAAGGCGGAATCTGGAAGGGTTATGCCTATCATACTTACCGCCAACACCTTGTCCATTTTACAGAAAAAGGACCCGACCGCGCTTTTGTGATCAATCCACCCACTCCGCCCAAAGGTGCCATCCGACTGGATGCCCAAGAAGGTAAAGGGTTGGTGGTTTACCGTTACGACCTGCGCATGAAAGAGGCATACGATCTCGTTTTTGGCCCCGAAGGCAATGGCACCTTTGAATTTACCTTCGACATCGAGGGCACCAACTATTACCTTCAGGCCTATTCCGACGACCTGGCAGAAGAATCGGGCGACACCTCGCGAGCAGTATCTTTTTCCACCCATGAACTGTTTCACCGCTATCAGGACAATTGGGAAGAGGTGCCCGGATCCAAGCAGGATTTTGACAATTTCCCCTTGACCGTTGAGTTACTGGAACTCCAAATTCTTTGCCAGGAAATCATGAAAGAGTTGCCCAGCTACCCCACTGAGATTTCCGCCTTAAAGAAGATTTTGCGCCAATACGTGGCCATCCGCAGCAAAGAAATGGAGCTGGACCCCACACCCGATCAGCTGATCCGCAACCATGAATTGTACCAGGAACAAATGGAGGGTTCACCCAAATACATCGAAACCATGGGCAACCTGCAGTTTTTTACGCAATCTACCGTGCCTGTCCATTTCAGCTATTCCATTTTTGAGTTTTCAATCGAAACCAAAGCTGAGGTAAGAGGCATGATGGGACAGTCGGTGTATTACGGCACGGGGTCTGGTGCCATTTATATCCTCGATCGCCTCGGCGTAAACATCGAAGCGATGGAACAGGGTAAAACGCCTTATGACCTCGCCAATGCCTACCTGAACATGAGCAAATGGGAGCAAGATCAAGCTTTGCGGGAAGCAAAAACGATCAAAAACTGGCCGGAGATTCAGGCGAAAGCACGAGAATGGATGGCTTTGAAATAGGCATATAAAAATTTGGCAAATTGGGATTAACACATCCTTTTTATGTCCCAGAATTGAACTTTTTGTAATTTTCCCCGGCGAATCAGCACTTTGATCACCCGACACCAGGCTGATTCCTTTTTCAACCATGTTCCTATTACGATCAAAATCAACACCATGAAAAGACGTGCTGCAATGAAAAGCCTGGGGGTTGCCCTCGGTGGCCTGGTTGCACTCCCCGCCTGGGCCAACAATTGGACGCCCGAATCCGTTGGTTCTGCCCATTTTTCGGCTGCAGCCGATGAAGCCTTGCTGGCCGAGATTGTGGAAACCTTCATTCCCGAAACCAACACCCCTGGCGCCAAATCGCTCAAAGTACAGCAGTTTGTACAACGGATGATTCAGGACTGTTACGATGACAAAGCCAAGGCCACTTTTCAGCAGGGTTTGACCCAAACCGATACCCTGGCGCAACAAACCTACAGCAAAACTTTTGTACAATGTGATGGCAAACAACGCATTGAGTTGTTGAAAAAAATGAGCAATGATGCGAGCAGCAAAGCTTTCATTGGTCTGGTCAAAAATCTAACCATTCGCGGCTACACCAATTCGGAGTACTATTTGGTGAACATTGCCAAATTCACCTTGGTACCTGGTTTTTACCACGGCTGTGTACCAGTTAAGCAGTAGGCACCAGTCATTTTTATTTTTTGTTAACACCCAAATCAGACGCAAACAATGTCTAACCTCACCATAGATTCCATCAAAAAACGCAGCTTCGATGCCATTGTCGTTGGTTCGGGCATCAGCGGCGGCTGGTCGGCCAAGGAGCTGACTGGCAAGGGCCTGAAAACCCTACTCCTGGAGCGCGGCCCCAATGTGGAGCACATTGTGGATTACCCTACCACCAATATGAACCCCTGGGAATTTGAGCACGGCGGCCAGATTACCAAGGAGATGCGCGATGCCAATCCCATTGCCAGCCGTTGTTATGCGTTTACTGAGAGCGCGGCTCACTTTTTTGTCAAAGATGCTGAGCATCCCTATATCCAGGAAAAGCCCTTCGACTGGATTCGGGGTTATCAGGTGGGCGGAAAATCGCTGATGTGGGCTAGAGGTACGCAGCGCTGGTCTCAATACGATTTTGATGGCCCAGCCCGTGACGGATTTGCGGTGGAATGGCCGATTACCTACGCGGAACTGGCACCTTGGTACAGCTATGTAGAGATTTTTGCGGGCATTTCCGGCAACAAAGATGGCTTAGCCCAATTGCCAGACGGGGAGTTTTTGCCGCCACACGAGCAATCCTGCGTGGAAAAACACTTCACCCAAACGATGGCCAAAAAATACAACGGCACCCGCCCCATCATCATTGGCCGCTGTGCACACCTGACTCAGCCACAACCCATCCACCTGCAACAAGGTCGGGGCAAATGCCAGCACCGCAACATCTGTGAGCGCGGGTGCCCCTTTGGTGGCTATTTCAGCAGCAACTCTTCGACCATCCCTTGGGCGAAAAAAACCGGAAAATTGACCTTGCAGCCCAATTCGGTAGTGCATTCCATCATTTTTGATGAAAAGAAAAACAAGGCAACCGGCGTGCGGGTAGTGGATGCCAACACCAAAGAGATGACGGAATACTATGCCAAAATCATCTTCGTGAATGCGGCTACGCTGAATACCAACCTGATTTTGTTGAACTCCAAATCCAATCGTTTCCCCAATGGTTTAGGCAACGACAATGGCTTGTTGGGCAAATACATCGCCTTCCACAATTTCCGCACCACCATCTCGGGTGAATACGAAGGTATGCTGGACAGCACTACGGCGGGCAGTCGCCCCAATGGCAGCTACATTCCGCGTTTCCGCAACGTGTTCAAGCAGGAAACTGACTTCTTGCGGGGTTACGCCGCTGGTTTCAGCGCCAGCCGCATGACCTACAATGATACCTCTGGAATCGGTGAAGACTTGAAAAACAGTTTGTCGGTCAAAAAATACGGCAATTGGCGAGTAGGCTCCCACATGATGGGCGAAACCATTCCAAAGGAAAGCAACTACGTGGCCCTGGATGGCAAACAGACCGACGCCTGGGGTGTGCCGTTGCTGAAAGTATCGGTGGCCTACGACGACAACGACGAAAAAATGATCAAAGACTTCCACGAACAACTCACGGAGATGTACACGACAGCTGGGTTTACCAACATCCGTACCCACGATGTGCCCAGCAAGGCACCTGGCCTGGATATTCACGAGATGGGTGGTGTACGCATGGGCAAAGACCCCAAAACCTCCCTGCTCAACAAGTGGAACCAGCTACACGAATGCAAAAACGTGTTCGTAACGGATGGTGCCTGCATGACTACGAACTCGACGCAGAACCCTTCGCTGACCTTTATGGCGATTACAGCAAGAGCGGCGAATAATGCGGTGGAGGAGTTGAAGAAGCGGAATTTGTAGGAGAATTTCTCACGGTCAGGTATAACTAACCTGGATTACCCAGGGATTGAACAGAAGTTCAATCCCTGTTGTTTGATAAGTTTGAAATTTAAAGGTAAACCCTTATTTTTGTAGGAAGGTGTACTTGAATGGCTAGAGATAAAATTCACAACGCGGTCAAAAATTCGCTGATCAAAGATGGTTGGACAATAACAGACGACCCACTTGTTCTATTGCCTAATGAAGAAAACATCAGTATCGACCTGGGAGCCGAAAAAATCTTACTGGCCGAAAAAGGGCTCGAAAAAATTGCAGTAGAAATTAAGACCTTTGATCAACCATCTTTAATGTACGAATTTCATCGGGCAATTGGCCAGTACATTGATTATGAAAGTGCACTTATTGAGGCAAATGAAGAACGTTTGCTATTCATGGCCGTATCGAAATTGATTTACCCGCGGCTTTTAAATAGCAAAGTCATTAAACGATCAATTAAACGCATGGGGATGCGGGTAATTGTCGTGGATATTGAAAATGAAACCATTGAATCATGGGAACAATAAATCAGCATCAAAAGGCTGTACTTGAAGTACTTGAGGAGTATCGTCAACAGTTTCATTTGAGCAGCCAGAATATTCGGAACCAAATTCTTGTTGACGAGAAAAATCACCATTATCAATTTTTGTGGATGGGTTGGAAAGGAACTGACCACGTATTTAATGTGGCATTTCATATCGACCTGATCGATGATAAGATATGGATTCAACAGGATAATACTGAAATAGGGGTTGCAAATTTATTGGTGGAAAAAGGTATTCCCAAGTCAAAAATTGTTTTGGCTTATTTCCCTGAAGGACATCGGGTATATACAGAATACGCGGTTGCATAAAGTTATTATTGTAATCCAAACCTATTATTGGATAATCCAATCTAGTGGAGTAATTTGTAGGTTAAAAATTCACCTACACCACTTATGAGATACTCTACGCTACTCATTTTTTTGTTGTTTTGGTTTTGTGCCCAATCCCAAAACGCCACCCGACAAAAAGTCATCTTCGACTGCGACCTCGGCGATGACATCGACGACGCCTTCGCCCTGGCCATGCTCCTGACCAACCAGGACAAGGTGGACATCCTGGGTATCACCACCTGTTACGGCCGCACCAATGACCGGGCCACCCTGGCCCTCAAGTTTTTGTATGAAATGGGTCAGGAAAAAATTCCCGTGTACATGGGCCGCAACACATCTGCTACGAGCGAACGCGCCAATTGGTACGCAGAGCAGTTTTATTGGGCGCAAGGTTTTTCCAAACTCCAACCCAACAAACAAGGTGCAGCTGATTTCATCCTGGAAAGCCTTAAAAAGTACCCCAATGAAGTGGTGATCATTTCGGTGGGGCCCGTTACCAATCTGGGAGATGTGTTGCAAAAAGACCCCAACGCGCTGAAGATGGCCAAAAAAATCTACGCCATGTTCGGTTCTTTTTACGTGAGTTATAGTGGGTATCCCACTCCGGAAGCGGAATGGAACGTCAAATGCGACATTGAAGCCGCTAAAAAATTTGTCAACTCGGGGGCCGATATAGCCTACGCCGGGCTGGACATTACCGCCTTTGTCAAACTCGACAAAACCAAACGCGACCTCCTCCTGATGCGCCAATCCCCGCTGACCAATGCGCTTTCGGGTTTATACGTCCTGTGGGGCAATGAGACCCCTACCCTATTCGATCCGGTCGCCATTGGGATGTTGTTGTATCCTGATTTATTTAAAACCAAAAAAGTCAATGTGAGTGTGGACGACAAAGGCTTCACGAAGGTAGATGAAAGCAAAACGCCAAATGCCGAGGTAGGCGTCTACATCAATACGAATGAGTTCGTTAGTCGGGTGATGAAAGGGTATTTGTTGCAGAATATGGGGCGGAATTGAGTGGGAGTTTTTTTGAGTGAAGAGTTAAGAATACATGACTTTAGAATTTAGAAGTGGGCTACCGCAGCGACCTTGACCATGACTGTGTCTAAATCGCTGCGGCAGCCCACTTCTAAATTCTAAAGTCATGTATTCGGAAATCTTAACTCAAAAGAGTCAACATACTCTAATAAACCATCAACGACCCCGACCCTGCCACTTCAGCATAGTACAGGCGCACTCGAATGATGTATTCCCGGCCCTGAATGAGCCGCAGTTGAATTTTGGAATTTAACCCTGTGCCGCTGTCGTCATCTCCAGCGAGGTAAACTTCTTCCGTAGCCGTTTTTTCAAAAAGCACCATCAAAGTGTCCATTTTCCCAAAGGTCTCAATGGTGTATTTGCGGGAAGCGCTGGGTTTGAAGCGGAAGTTTTTTTGCTCGCCTTCTCCGATGTTAAACGACTGTGAGGCCGAAACTTTGAGTTCAGTGTAATCACTGGTCGTAAGCGGAGGATAGAATTTTTTCATAAACTCCTTGTCCTTGCTGGACAACCCACCCGCTGGATTGATGCCATTTCTGTAAGCAGCAGGCTCCAGAATCAGGCCCGCTTCAAAAGGGTAATGCATGATGGAGTTGGGGTCATGCGTAGAACCCGTCACTTCATCGGCTGGAATTTTCCGGATGATGTTGAAAAAGGTGGTCTGCCGATCCCATTGGTTGGGTGGTGCAGCAAGGGCATCGTAAACGGCCTCTTCATCCCACACAATGCCCGCATTGGGGTTTTGGTGTTCGTGTGGCGCCCCCAGGGTATGACCGATTTCGTGCAAGGCCGTATCGAGGTCATTGCTGATGTCCCAACCAAAATTCATGGTTCTTTCATTGGGCGAGCTGGCAATGTCAATGACGTCCCTGCCCACGTATGACCAGGCACCATCGCCTCTTTTGAAGCCGATCCTTACCTGAGCCTGGTTTTTGTCGTTGGTTTCTTCAAATTCCAGGCCGATACCTAAATCTTTCCAGATTTTGAAGGCTTGTTTTACGGTGTTTTTCTGCGCTGTTGAGCCTTTCCAGGAACTTGGAGAGCCATCACTCGGTCCATTGAAAAAGTAGTACTTTAATTTGGTGCCATTGACCCATTTTCGGTCCGTAACCAGAATCATCCGCTGCCGGTTAGGGCTTACATCTGGTTCGAATTTACGTTCCGGGAGAGGAATCATGGAGCAATAGTGAGGATGGGTGCCTCCTTCATTGGAGGATGTGGGTTTTGATGTTTTTTTTGCCATGAGAAAAAGAAGATTTAACTGTGGCGAAAGGTGGGAATTCACCCGGTTTAAAAAGTGATTTGGATAGGTTGCAAATGTAGGGGGTTTAAGGGAGGGAGTCAATAGAAGAAGGGATTCGGTTTCAATTATTTAATGAGATGCCTATCTCTCACAATTTGAAGCCACTAGCTGTGTAGGCATTACTATTTTTAATAAAAAAACTGAACTCGGTGAGATTTTTTTTAAAACTCATCCTTAATTACTATCTTTTCCTGATCATTTGAAACCTCATACCAACTTCACCCTAAACGTATGTCATATTTGAAGCGAATTTTACTAGCAAGCGCTCAGGTCAATAACAACAAAGAATACTTAGATCATCTGAAAAATGAGCGAGATGGGATTGGAAGGGTGTTGAACGACTCTATCAAAAAGGGAAAAGTAGCCCTACAGCAAGAGAAAGAATGTACTTTTGAAGGGTTGTTCGATAGTTTTAATGCTCCAGACACAAAAGATAAAGAAATCAATGTTTTCCATTACTGTGGACACTCCGATGGTGAGCAATTGTATTTGCAGCAAAATGGAGCAGGGAACCGAATGCTCAGCAACCAGAACTTGGTCAACTTTTTCAACTATCAAAAAAAGCTTGAACTGGTTTTTTTGAATAGTTGCAGTTCAGAAACATTGGGGGAAATGTTGCTTGCAGAATGTGATCATATACAAGCTGTTATAGAAACTACGAGTAAAATCAGTGATTTAACCGCAGCAAAATTTGCCGAGAAATTTTATCAAAGCTTGCATGCTGGCAAAAATCTTAAACTTGCCTTTGATCAAACAGTAGATTCTTTTGCTGACATCAAAAGTGTAGGTTATCGAAGTGTAGAAAAAGGACGTTCGATTGTTAAATGGGATGACCATGGAGAATCAACCTGGACTTTGTCTTTTAAGGAAGATGCATTTGTAGACAATTGGTATCTGATCGAGCGACCCATTCAGCGGTATTTCGAACCTACCATCAAAACCAAAATTCTGGTTATTGTTGAGGACAACCACGAAAATGACAAATATTACCGACTCATCGAAAACCTTTTTTACCAAGATCAAGGCGTTCTGGTTTTTCCGTTTGCAGATATTCTTTTAGAAGACAAGAAAGAGGAGTTCGTGGCCAATGTAGAACAGGTGATCATATTATTGACCGAGGAAACGCCTACTTTTTTCAAAAAATTTGAATGGTTAACCCCCTTATTAACCAAGGTGCCTTTACTATTTTTGGGCTGTACTGGTGACACGGCTAAAACTTTCACCCAAATAGCCAGCCAACTGGAAAGAGAAGACGCTCCAATATTTCCCGGCCCACGTTCCAGCTTGATGAAACTTGCTGCACTCGAAAGCCTTGAATTTGCCTTCAATGAATTTTGTGCTGAAGCTATTTCCAAAAAAATTACCAGCACCAAGGCTATTTTAGCCGATGAATTAGATGATCTTAATTTCACCAAGCAGCGTTTGCCTTTTGAATCCAAAGATGAGGAACTGGCTTTTCGCTTCGGAAAGCACAACCTAATGTTGATTGAAGGCTCTCCTTATTGTGCTCAAGAACTCTTGGTGAAAAAACTGCTACGCTATGCAAACCCAAGGATTGCAGGCAACATTAAACCTAACGTTGTTTCGGTTAAAAGCTACCTTCCTGGAAAATTGACCAAGGAGGATTTATGTAAAATACTAACCTACACTCTATTGTCAGTGGATTTGGATTTAGGTGTAGAGATGATTGGAAAAACAATCCTGCAAAAAACGATGCAACAGGATTTAATCATTGTATTGAACGATGTTTCAAAAAATCAAGGAGATTGTTTAAGCGCGATTAAAGGCTTTTGGAATGAACTAACCTTGCACCTTCAGGAAACTAAACATCGCCTTTTCTTATTCTTCATCCACAAGGAATGCCATGACAGCCAAAAAAATTGGACTACCCAGGGTTTTGTCAATCAGCCCCCCTTGTTTAATGTGCGATCACTAGACCTGATTGAACCACTAAATGAGCAAATCTGGAATGGTTGGCATGCCAGCACTGGGAAACGGTTTCCGAAGGAAGACCTGTTCCATTCGCTCATTCAAGAGGAGAAATCGCAGCAAATTCTGAAAGACCCTTACATGGCCAAAGCCATTGCAGAAATATGTGACTTAATGAAATGTCCGGAAATTTATCCTGCATTGCTTACCATTTAATTGACCGTAAATGAAAGAAAAAAAATACACACCTTATGATGGTCAGGCTTTGGCTACTTTGGTTCAAAATCATAGTTATACCGTTGACGACAGTCGATTCAGAACCGTAGTGCAAGCCCCCAAAAAGGAACTAGTAGAAGACATTGCACCTTATTTTCCCAGCAAAGAGCTCATCGACGCCATTGAATACGCCCGTATTTTGCAGCGCCCACTTTTGTTGCGTGGGGAACCTGGTTGTGGAAAAACCAGGGTAGCCCAGGCACTGGCGTATGAACTCTACCATCAACAGAAAGGTGACAATTACCGCAATCACTACTTTGAATGGTTCATCAAGTCATCCACCAAAGCCAAAGAAGGATTGTACCAATATGATCATTTGGGCCGCTTGAGAGACATTCAGACTTATAACAAGCAAGAACCCATTGCTTACCGCAGTTTCGGGCCTTTAGGTAAAGCATTTCTAGCGTCCAAGCCCGATGCACCAGCCATACTGCTGATTGATGAAATTGATAAAGCCGATCTGGATTTCCCCAATGATTTATTGCTGGAACTGGATGAAAAGCGCTTTTTCATTGAAGAAACTCAGGAGGAAATTCATGCAGAATACCCGCCCATTGTGATCATCACCAGCAATGACGAAAAGGAATTGCCTAATGCCTTCTTACGCCGCTGCGTTTTCCATTACATTGAATTCCCAAAGCTGGAGGAATTGTACCAGATCGCCAAAGCGCGGGTGCTGAGCCAGGAGCAAGAAATGAAAAAATCTATGCCGGATACGCTGGTGGAAAAATTGGTAGATCAATTTTACGAGTTGCATCAATCCATGAAAGCCAGTCCGAATACCGATAAACGGGTTTCTACCAGCGAACTACTCGACTGGCTCAGGCTCGTTCACTACTATTATTTGACGGATAAGTTGCCGCTTGAAAAAGAACAACTTCCCGCCAACGGCCTGCTCTATCCCGAAGTGCTGCTCAAAAGCCTGGATGATTACAAACAATACGCCAAAAAGAAATGAGTTCATCCAAGCCTGGCTTCATCTTGCTACCTTTTTTTAACCGACTACGCGAGTCGGCTGGAATGGAATTGGACATGAACCAGTATTTTTTGTTTCTTGAACTCTTTATGCAAGGTCATGCCAAGGATGAACCTGCATTGTTGAATTTGTGCAAAACCCTTTGGTTGACCAAATTAGAGTACAAAGATATTTTTGAACACTGGTTTAAAGAAGCGGTGAAGGATCTGCGTGAGCAATGGCTTCCTTCCGCAGGCATTGAAAGTGATCCGGAGATCGAAGCGAATATAAACAAGGCTGATCAAAAAGGAAAGCAAGAGGAGACGGATGCTGCTGCTGAACGCAAGGAGGAACAGAAGGCTCAAGGACCAAATCGAGACAATGAACCAAGCAACGAACCAATAACTGGGGGTGAAAAATCAGAACCCTCTTTAAACCTTACTGACGTCCTGCTGAATTTTGAAGAGGGAAAAGGAAAAGCAGCAACAGCAGGGAAAAAAACACCCAAAGAGGTTTCCGAAAAAAACTCAACTTTTATCTTTTCTGACGACAAACATTTACCCATTGCCCCCCGCCGTATGGGCCATCTGTTGCAAAAGCTGCTGATGAACCAAAGTTATCGCCCCGGGAATCAACTGGACGTAGCGGCGATGGTTGAAACCTTTGGAAAATTCCGCTATGTGGACACTTTGTATTACAAATTACAAAGAGTTAGTGAACAAAAGGTGATTTTATTGAGCGATCATCAAGGCTCAATGGCCGCATTTGAGTCTTGGGGTGATTATTTATTTCGCATATTCACTGATCATCCAGCGATCAAATCGGTGGAGCGCTACTATTTTCACGACTTTCCCAGTGCAGTGGAAGATGAGGCGGGCTTTAAATCCTTGAAATTTTATACCAATCCAGAACATACCAGTGCTCATACCCTGGAAAAAATCCTGGGCAATCAAGCGGTTCCAATCTGGTTGGTCATTTTTAGCGACGCAGGTGCGTACCAAACGACCTTGGATCATGAATCGCTACAGCAGTGGATGGATTTTTTTGATGCAATCGCCAAGCGAGGGGTGACGATCAGTTGGTTCAACCCTTTACCCAAACGCAGGTGGGCCGGGAGTTTAGCCAACTATCTTTCATTAATGGTCAAAATGGAAGCCTTTAACCCGGAAGGGACAAGGTCAGCCATTAAATGGGCAAATCATGCAAATAGAAACCGGAAATCTTGACACCATTCCCCGACTGCATTGGGCTGCTTTCCGCCAGGCGTACCCTGGGGATGAGCATTTGCATTTGGCCTGTCATGCTGCCTTTCCGATCGCCCTGACCACCGATTTGTTGTATAAAATCTGGCTTAATTTCCGCAATACGAGCACAGCAGAAGATCCACTTGAATTGTTGAGCACCGTTTCCGATTTGTTGCACTCCGATTTGTGCCGAGAAGTGGGGCGAGACATGTATGAAATGCAACCCGACATTCGGGAGCTTCTAATCTCGACTTTGCAGACCTCGGAAGTCTTTGGCGAAGCCCGTATTTTTGAATTGGCGCGATTTTTACGCGATTACCTGCAATACAACCCGGAGAAAATTCCCACCCTGGCTTTTAAAGAGGCGCAAAATTGGTTGGTGGCTTCTTATCTGGAACCGGAAAAAGCAGCCAAACTAATCCTGGATTTGTTGCAACAAGAAGAAGAAAACCCCGATGCGGGGATTAAAATTGATTATTTCCTGAGTTGGGCCAAAGAACGCAATAAACTAAATCAGGTTTCAAGTAGTACTGGCGATGCTTTATTGACTGCGGAACAAATGGTGCTAGGTATTCGGCAGTATAAGGCGGGTGATTTCGAGGGTGCTTTGGAGCGTTTGAAGCCGTTTCAGGAGCTATTTATGGAAGGTGAAGAAAAAGTTGGGAAAGGATTTAAAACGAAGATTCCGACTGAGGTGTGGAGTGCATTGAGGCCACCTGGATATGAAAGTAAGCCAAGGAGCTTGGCTTTGGAACGGATTGAACAAGTGAAAATAAACAAAGCTAGGAGCTTGGATTTGAGAAATTGTGGATTGACGGAAATACCAACTGAGTTATCGGAGTTACCTTGGCTTGAAGAACTTATATTGAGCGAAAATAAAAACCTAAAAGACATAAGTATTCTAGCAGCTTTGCCCAACCTAAAAATGCTTAATCTCTATGATACCCAAGTAAACAATATTAGCCCGTTAAGCAATCTTGTTCATTTGGAAGATTTGGTATTAGCGAGAACAGCGATAAGCGATTTATCCCCTCTGTCAGGACTGATGAATCTTAAAATATTAAATGCCAATGAAACTCAAATAACAGAGCTTTTTCCATTGATAACTCTTTCGGATTTAACGGAAATAGACATCTCAAGAACAAACGTTGAAGATTTAATGCCTTTGAGAGAATTAAAAAAAATAAAAAAAATAAACTGTTCAGAAACAAATATTCATAACTTATCCTTTGCGAATAATTTATTGTATTTGCAAGAGATTCGAGTTTCCTCTACATTGATATCGGATTTGTCGCCTTTGCAGAATTTAAAAAAAATAGAGCTATTGTATATTGCTAATACTTATGTCACAAATATAACCCCAATAATTCCGCTACTAGAACTTCAATTAACTGAGTTAAATATTGTTGGGTGCGATTTAGATGAGCCTCCAAATGAGATTGCAAATGAAGGAATTGGGGCAATTCTTGAATATTTCAGAAACAAAAATGCTTTAACGGGCAATGTAGGAGATGATAATTTAAAAAAAGAAGCAAGCAATAAATCTGAAAGAGATTCTTATTCGGAATATGGGATACCCATGCTGATTCTTGCGTTTTTCAATGAGTTGGGTCATCATCCACTTCCTAACCTTGCAGAAGAAGCGAAAAGCATCCAAGATTTAATGGCTCAAAGGGTAGCCAAAAAGGATTTCACCATACATATTGATCAATTTGTTTCGAACGAAAGAATACCCGAATTACTTAGCCTTTATAGAGATAACATTGAATTATTTCATTACAGCAGTTATTTTGGAAGCGAGAGTTCGCTTTTTGAAAGACATTCATTTAGCATAGCTAAAATGCTTGGAGAATGCCCTAGGTTAAAATTAGTCATACTCAATGGTTTTGCCACCGGTGGACAAGTTCAACTTTTATTAAATGCGGGAGTACCAGCAGTAATTGCTACAAATTCTGCAATAACGGATAATTCTGCAACTGATTTTGCAATTCAATTCTTTAGGAGTTTAGTTAATGGACATAACCTAAGGGAGGCATTTAAATTTGCAAGAGCCTTCACAATGACGAAGAGTACTCATATTCCTGATATTCAAATTTCAAGAGGCTTAGAAACACATTTAATTTCAGGTGAAAAAGAACCTTTGTGGGGGCTATTTTACAGAGATGTAAAGGTGTTAGATTGGGAATTGCCACAGTCTAAAAGCCAGTTTATAAAAGAGAACCCAAATGATTACCTAATACAAAATTTGATTGAAGCCTTATCATCATATGTTGATAGTTTTCGTAAACTCAATAAACGTTTATTATGGGACGAAAAGCCATCTAGCGCAGATTTACGTAGAGCAGTACTAGAAAATTTTCCTCACCCAATTAGCGAACGAATTCGATATCTCCTTGTTCCGACGACAGAACAGCATGAGTATCGTTTTGATATCTTATCAAGAGGAAGACTTAAAATGATAATTGAAACGTTTGAAATAACATTGATGCTTACGGGGTGCATATATTTAGCCGAATTATATGATTATTTTCTTCGAAGTAAAGATGAAGACATGAAAAGCACTGGCATTAATGAAATACGAAATTTTGTGCGTGCCGAGGGAGGATTTAGCGCGTACAATGTAGTTAATTTAATTATAGCAGTGCACAAAAGTCTGGATAATAGGCGCTTTCGTTGGTTTATAAGCGAATTGAAAGATTTAGGAGATCAGTTCAAAGAACATAATTCAATACTAAGGCAAGAAATCGATTATATGCAGGTTTTAACTTCAAATCAAAATAGCTTTTCGCAAACAAAGGTTGAAGAACAATGCCTTATCGCAGAACGTGCTCTATCAACTATCCTGAGTGAATTGGCATTTCTAAGCACTTATTTAATAATATCTGTAAAAGAAATTAATGTATTAAAAAACAGGCAAAATGAAATTAAGTATAAGATGAACATAGTAAGATTTGTTCAAAGTTTTGTAGGGCTAGAGCCAGAACCTTATATTTCAGATACTCCATGGGAAAATTCTTCTGTAATCATGCTTAAAAAAGATGATTCATCAGATCGATATCTATCTTTGAGTCCATTCATGATTGATCAAAATGCGTTTGATGAAAAAAGCACTACAGGTAAACTTCACATTTTTGTAGGGTATAGTAAAGAAAAAGACACATATGCCTATCAACATGTCTATATGTCTAATGACCCGTTATTATTTATTTCGAATCAAAGAAATTTCCAAATCATCAAGGATCAATTCGAAGCTTTTTCTAAACTTGTATTTGATGAACCCATGAAACAACTTTAAATCCAATCTTTTTCTTACCTTCGCCCCCGCAAAAAAATACCTTCTCAAATGCTTTCAGTTAGCGATGTGTCCTTGCAGTACGGCAAGCGGGTTTTGTTCAATGAAGTCAACATCAAGTTTACCCGTGGCAATTGCTACGGCGTGATTGGTGCCAATGGTGCGGGCAAGTCCACATTTTTGAAAATTTTGTCGGGCGAAATCAACCCCAACCGCGGTTCGGTCTCTTTGGAGCCCAACTGCCGCATGGCGGTGCTCAAGCAGAACCACTTTGAATTTGAGGAGTTCACCGTGTTGGACACCGTCTTGATGGGGCACAAAGAGATGTACGCCATCATGGTGGAAAAAAACGCCATCTATATGGATCCCGATGCTACAGAAGCAGACGGATTGCGGGCAGCGGATTTGGAAAACCTGTACGGTGAAATGGGGGGATGGACCGCAGAAAGTGATGCAGCTACCTTGCTAAGCAACCTCGGCGTAAAAGAAGATTTGCACTACCGCCTGATGAAGGACCTCAACGGCTCCGACAAAGTAAAAGTACTCCTTGCACAATCCCTTTTTGGTGACCCCGATATCCTGCTGCTCGACGAGCCTACCAACGACCTGGATGCCGAAACCATCACCTGGTTGGCCGACTTCCTCGCGGATTTCAAAAATACCGTAATCGTCGTTTCCCACGACCGCTACTTCCTGGACATGGTGTGTACTCACGTGGCCGACATCGACTTCCAAAAAATCAGCATTTTTACAGGAAACTATACTTTTTGGTACGAATCGAGCCAATTGATGCTCCAACAGGCCGCCAATAAGAACAAAAAGATCGAGCAGAAGCGCCAGGAAATGATGGAATTTATCCAACGTTTTAGCGCCAATGCTTCCAAATCGCGGCAAGCGACCTCCCGCAAAAAAGCCCTGGAAAAACTCAACCTGGAAGAGATGAAACCTTCCAGTCGCAAATACCCCTACATCTACTTCCAGATGGAACGTGAGCCTGGGGATCAACTCCTGGCCGTGCGCGACCTCAAAGCCACTGCTTCGGATGGTAGTTTGTTGTTTTCCAATGTGTCCTTTACCGTCAATCAGGGGGAAAAAATCACCATTCTGAGCCGTGATGCCACTGCCATTACCGCTTTTTATCAAATTCTGGCGGGCAAACAAAAACCCGACGCAGGCACGGTTGAATTTGGCCAAACCATCACGGTAGGTTATCTGCCCAACGAAAACCAGGAGTATTTTAAAGCAGGCAACGATACCGATTTGATCAACTGGCTGCGCCAGTATTCAGACAACAAAGACGAGCAATTCATCCGCAGCTTCCTGGGTCGGATGTTGTTTTCTGGTGAAGAGGTACACAAACACTCCAGCGTATTGTCAGGAGGTGAAAAGGTGCGTTGTATGCTGGCCAAAGTGATGCTGGGCTTCCCCAATTTTGTCCTCATGGACGAACCAACCAACCACCTCGACCTGGAATCCATCACCGCGTTGAACACGGCAATGCAAAACTTCAAAGGCAACCTGATCTTTAGCTCGCATGACCACGCTTTGACTTCCTCGGTAGCCAACCGCATCATCGAAATCACCCCACGTGGGGTGATCGATAGTTTGATGGAGTACGATGAGTATTTGGTGTCGGATAAAATCAAGGCGGACCGGGAAAAATTGTATAAGTAAATCATATTATGTTGTTAGCAGCTCCGCTGCTTGTTTTTGTAACCGCGACGGCGCGACGTTATGTGTGCTCTGCACACCTTCACGTCGTTTTACGTCACACTTTTGGCGCAGCCAAATGGACCGTCGCGCCGTCGCGTCGTCGCGGTTATAAAAGATTTGGCGTAGCCGAATCAAAAAAACGTGAGTTCGCAAAAGTAATAAGTCTTTACATACAGCTTATGAGTAAGTAAGATGAAAACAATGCTTAGTTTTGGCCGAAACAAACAAAACGAAGCATGGTTTCCTACACACTACAACAAGGCTTGGCGCGCCTTCGCGCCCTAGCTTTTAGCATCGCACTCTTTCTTCCAATTTCCCTTTCTGCCCAATCCATCCCCCTCCCGGAGCACCCCCGCCCCGACTTCGAGCGCCCCGATTGGATCAACCTCAACGGCACTTGGGCCTTTGAATTTGACAAAAACGATCAAGGCGTAGCTCAAAAATGGATGAGCGGCAGCCGCAAGTTCAGCAAAAGCATCAATGTCCCCTTTCCCTGGGGCGCACCGCTCTCTGGTGTGAGCGACGATGCCGACATCGCCTGGTACCAGCGCGAAATCAAAGTGCCCGCCAACTGGAAAGGCAAACGCACCTTCCTCACCATTGGTGCCAGCGATTGGGAAACCACCGTGTACATCGACGGCAAGGAGTTGGGCAAACACACGGGCGGTTACACTCCCTTCTCCTTTGACCTGACCCCGCACCTGAAATACGATAGTCCCCAACGCATCAACATCCGAGTAGACGACAAGCGCCGCCAGTTCACCCTCTACGGCAAACAAGGTTATGGCAACGCACGCGGCATCTGGCAAACCACCTACCTCGAAGCCCGTGGTCAAAACCACCTCGATGCCCTGCACTTTTCGCCCGACATCGACAACAATAAAGTAAAGGTTCAAGCTTACCTGCCTGCACCCGCCAGCAGCGATTTGCAACTGGAACTCAAACTGGCGGGCAAAACCAGCACCCAGAAAATTGCGGCGGGTGCCTCCAGCCTGACTTTTGAAATCCCCATCGAAAACACCCATTTGTGGACTTTGGACGATCCCTTCCTTTATGATGTGGAAGCCAAACTCAGTGATGGCAAAAACGCGCCGGATGTGCTCAAAACCTACTTCGGCATGCGCAAAATTTCAGTAGTCGACTTGCCAGGTACCACGCACCCCTACATCGCACTCAACAACGAGCCCGTATACTTGCAGCTCACTCTGGATCAATCTTATCATCCTGAAGGTTATTACACTTTCCCTAGCGATGAGTTCATGAAAAACGAAATCCTGCTGGCGCGGGGCATTGGCCTCAATGGCATCCGTACGCACATCAAGGTGGACATTCCCCGCAAATTGTACTGGGCGGATCGTTTGGGTGTGCTGGTGATGTCCGACCTGCCCAACTTCTGGGGCGAACCCGATGCCAATGCCCGCAAGGAAAGTGAATACACCTTGCGCGAAATGGTCAAACGCGACTTCAACCACCCAGCTATTTTTTCCTGGATCGTCTTCAACGAAACCTGGGGCTTGACGACCAAAGTGGAGGAAAATGGCAAACAGCAGAGCAAATACCTGCCCGAAACCCAAAAATGGGTCGTTTCGGTATACAAACTGGCCAAAGAACTCGATCCCACCCGCCTGGTGGAGGATAACTCCATTTGCTGCGGACGCGGTCACACCGAAACCGACATCAACTCCTGGCACGAATATCTACCAGGTTGGGCCTGGGAGGAGCACCTCAAAAACATCGACGCCAATACCTTCCCTGGCAGCAAAAACCACATGGAAGCGGGTTATACCCAGGGCCGACAGCCCAACATCAACTCGGAATGTGGCAACGTGTGGGGCTACGATGGCAGCACCGGGGATGTAGACTGGAGCTGGGATTACCACCGCATGATGAATACTTTCCGCAAATACCCCAAGGTGGCGGGCTGGCTCTACACCGAGCACCACGACGTAATCAACGAATGGAACGGCTATTGGAAATTTGACCGGACGAACAAATACACGGGCCTGGAAGAAATGGTGGAAGGTATGTCGATCAAAGACCTGCATTCCATGATCTACATTTCGACAGGCAACGAAATCAGCAAGACCGTGAAGCCAGGTGAAAGTGTCAAAATCCCGCTCTACGCCTCATTTTATACCAATCGTAAGGATTTGGGGCCAAACCTGACTTTGCAAATCCAGCTCTACGGCTACGACGCCCTGGGCCAGAAAAAAACCTGGATGCGCACCCAGCGGACCATTCCTTACACCCCCTGGATGCAAAAGCAACTGGATTCATTGGCCTTGACTTTGCCCAATGAAAAAGGGCTCGCACACTTGTCTCTGGTGTTGCAGGACGCCCTCGGCAACGACCTTCACCACAACGTCATGAGTTTCATCATGGAAGCACCCGCGCCCCAGAAACTGACTTTGTCCAATGGTAAAACGGCTCAATTGAGCACTGTGGATGCCAAAAATTTCAGTGCAGCCAAGTGGAGCAAAAAACAATGGAATGTATTGGACGGACTCAAGGTGAATGGAGCTGGCAGTGGATTTTTTGAATATACTTTCAAACTGAGTGAAAAACCCAGTGGTACCGAATCCGCTACCTTTATTGCCGAATTGGGTGCCAAACAACTCTTTGTCAAAGACATCGATAAAGACACCAAAGTGGATGTCGACTACATGCTAGGGGGCCGCGTCGATCCCAGCCTCAACCCCAACTCCTACCCTATGACTGATGAATACCCTGCGCCCAGTTCGGTGAATGTAAGCATCAACGGCGTATTCGCTGGCCGGGTGGATTTGGCGGATGATCCTGCTGATCACCGAGGCGTATTGTCCTGGCATTACCAACCCAAGGTACGCAAATTGCAGGAGGCGGGTTCTTATGGGTATCGGGTAGCGATGAGTATTCCTGCTCAAGCGCTGAACATTGCCAAAGCGACGGGAGAATTGGTCGTGAGATTGGAAGTACCCGAGGCGATGCCGGGTGGTTTGGCGGTGTATGGGGATAAGTTTGGACGGTATCCGCTGAATCCGACGGTGGTGTTGGTAAAAGAATAAAATCGTTCTTGATTTTCAAATCACTAAAGCGACATTTTTTTAGCACAAAGAAAACCTCAAGGCAGCACAAAGGACACAAAGTTAGGCGTTGACAACGCTTCGCTTTGTGTCCTCATTGCTCCCTCTTTTTCCTTTGTGCTATCAAAATGTCGTTTTGGTTGTACGCTTAAAAACCAGGGTGACTGATATTAAAACTCCACACGTCGATATATATCACCCAATCTCAGCTCAATTCCCAATGATTTTAGTGAAACCACCCCTTCCAATCCAACAAACTCCTCCTCTTGCCACAAGTTGCTTTTGACCTTGTAAAAAGTAAGTACTTCGGGTTTGTCTTGCCTCACCAGTACATATTCTTTGAAAGAAGGTAAACTCCTATATTCCAAAAACTTCTGTTTCCGGTCGTATTGTTCGGTTGTTTTGGATAGAATTTCAACCACCAGAATAGGGTTGGTGATGGCTTGGGCTTCTTCTTTGGCAATCAATGATGTCTCAGCGACCACTAGGGCATCTGCATACACGTAGAAGTTAAATTTTGGCAGGTAAATTTTTTGATCACTACCAAATACCTGAAATTTAGGTTTATCCTCTAATGCATTGTCCAGGTATTTGCTCAAATTTTGGGCAATACGATTGTGATTGATGCTACCTCCAACCATTAGAATAATGTTTCCATCCCGGTATTCATAACGTTCCCCCTCCCGTTGCTCTTGAGCGAGATATTCCTCAATGGTCCAAGTTTTTTTAGCTTCCGCAAGTGCAGACATATCTGGTAAAATTGTGTTGAAAGATAACACTATTGGAACACTAAAGCAATGTGCAGAATGAATCCTACATAAAATTATCTCTACGAAAAGCCCTTTTTCCCTTATTTTGCCCCCAAAATCAGATCCTCACCATGACCTACGAAAATCTCCTCCTCACCGAAGAAAATCACATCCTCCTCGTCACCTTCAACCGCGAGAAAGCCCTCAATGCGCTCAATACCCGCACCATGCAGGAATTGAACTATCTTTTTGCCGAGGATTTGCCCACGCGTAAAGACCTGAAAGGTATAGTCCTGACCGGTGCAGGTGACCGCGCCTTCGTCGCTGGAGCCGATATCAAGGAGTTCCTGGATTTGGGCAACAAAGGCCAAAACATGGCTCAATACGGTCAGGACACTTTCTTTTTGATCGAACGTTTTCCCAAACCGGTAATCGCAGCCGTGAATGGCTTCGCATTAGGTGGCGGCTGTGAATTGGCCATGGCCTGCCACTTGCGGGTAGCTGGAGAGAAAGCCCGTTTTGGTCAACCCGAAGTCAACCTGGGCATTATCCCCGGTTATGGTGGTACTCAGCGTTTGACTCAATTAATCGGAAAAAGTAAGGCCCTGGAATTTTGTATGACGGCGGATATGATTGACGCCCCGGAAGCTTATCGTCTGGGCTTGGTCAATTACGTAGTGCCTGCAGGAGAGGAAGTAAACATGGCCAAAAGCCTGATCGAAAAAATAGGCACCAAAGGCCCCATTGCCATTGCCAAAGTCATCGAATCTATCAATGCCTATTTTGAGGACGGCGTCGACGGCTTCGCGTACGAAATCAAAGCCTTTGGCGAAACCACCACAACGGCTGACTTCCGAGAAGGGGCGAGCGCTTTTGTGGAAAAACGGGCGGCGGACTTTAAAGGAAAGTGATGAGTGATAAGTGATGAATTGCTACCGCCGCGGCATTGTCAAAGTTGCTGCGGTAGCAATTCATCACTTATCACTCATCGTTCATCACTAGATTGTTGCTTTCTCCTTATGTTTCAGCACCTGTTTTTTGATTTTTTCAGCGGCGCTAGCCAGAGCTTGTTCAAAGGTTTCTTCAGCAGATTCGGCAAAAAAAGTCGTCCCGGGCACCTCCAACTGGATTTCTACCACTCGGCTAGGCTTGTGTAAAAAAGGATTTACCTCATCGCGAAGAAACACTTTAGCACCAAGGATACGATCGTAAAAAGTACTCATCTTGTTGAGTTTATCTTCGATCATTTCCTGAATGTGGTCAAAAATTTGAAAAGGAGCTTGGATATCAATTTTCATTTTTAGGGAATTTTATGTAAAAAAATCTGTTCTTGTCGTTAATTAACGAGCGTGTGTCAAAAGTAAATGGCTAGAACAGCCCCTCGTTTGACTTTTGTTGCAACTTTTACTGATTTTCATCAACCCCCAGTCTAATCGCTTATGAAAAAGAAGCTTACACTTTTTTTCGTCCTATATACACTAGGGCTTCAAGCACAAAATTTAAGTGGCTTTTGGGTAGGAACGGTCATGCAGAATGGTCGACCCAACGTTTTTTCCTATCAACTGGACCTGCAACAGGAAGGAACCACCTTGACAGGCAAAGCGATTTCCATAACCCAGGATGGAACGGCAACCGCTGAATTTTCCATTGCTGGCACCTGGGAAGGCGGCGGCAAACTGGTATTGCAAGAGTTGGCTCAAGTCACCCCTAAAGGTGGTGGCTGGTGCCTCAAATACGCCAACCTGCGCCTCGGCACTACTGGCGATGGCATCTGGGTGCTTCAGGGTGGCTGGTTGGCCGACAACTGCTCACCGGGCACCATGCGCCTCGTTAAGGAATCGGACAGCAACCAGTTGGATGTGGGTGCCGATACCTTTGTTCCTGAAGGGATCTGGACAGGCGAGCTCTCCCAAACCGATCGTTCCTATGAGTTTTACTACGAGTTGGAGTTAAAAGAAGGTGGCAAAGGTTTTGCCAAAATCATGTCGGAAGAAAATGGCGGTAGCGCCCGGCAGTTATTGAACTGGAAACTCAATGAAAGCCGTGACTCCCTGATCATTGAGGAGCAAGGGGTCATTGAAAAAACCGACCCCGACTGGCGTTGGTGCATCAAAAAACTCAAACTTCGGCTCGACGAAGACGTCAATCGTTTTGGTTTCCACGGCGTTTGGGAGGGGCGGATGGATGCCACCGAAACCCAAAAAGCCGGTGCCTGTGCCCCAGGAAAAGTATACCTGGAAAAGCCCATTTTGGACAAAAATGTAAAAGCAAGCATTCGCAATCTGCAAACCCAAACTGCCCTCAGCAACCAAGGCCGCAAACTCAAACTCCAACGCACCATTGAAGTGAAATCAACAGATTTGACCATTAGTGTGTGGGACAATGGCACCGAAGATGGTGATGTGATTACGCTATTTTTCAATGGCCAGCAATTGGCCAAGCAGCACCGCATCTCCAAAAACAAGTCGAATTATCGGGTCAAGTTGTCTGGTGATGAAAACTTCCTGATCCTGCACGCTGATGACCTGGGCAGCATCAAACCCAATACTGTTGCCGTTTCGATCAATGATGGACAACGGGAACAAATCTTGGTCATGAGCGCTGATTTTGAGGAGAATGGGGCGGTGTTGATTCGGAAAATTCAGCAGTAAAGGGTTTATATCATTGCTTAGGTGTTTCCTTGAGTGCCTTAGGTTTCTTAGGTGGTGAAAAAATACCCTGCTTCGCAGGTCTTTTTCTTTTTTTACCACCTAAGAAACTTTAGAAACTATAGACCCACCTCAGTTATGCATCAAAGATACTTGGTAGTTATGGCTTAGCAGTCCTTTTCAACCACATATAAACTGGAATCCCAAGCACCAACAAAATCAATCCACTCCCAATCGTCCCCCAACCTGTCCCGATTATCGCCGCCAAAACCAGACCAAAAGTCAGCATCGAGCGCAGCCCCAAAAGCCAATGCGCCCTCCAACTCAAGTTCCCTTCCCGCCACAAACATCCTAATTCGGCCACAGCACTGAACAAATAAGGAATCAAATTGGCCAGCGTCGCCAACAGGATCATTTTTTTGAATTGCTCTTGCAAAGAGTCGCTGTAATTCAAAAAGACCATCACCGACATCAATACACTCGACAGGATCAAGGCCTGAGCTGGTGCCCCTCTCCTATTCTCGCGGCCAAAAAAAGCAGGAAACAAGCCATCCTTAGCCACTGTGTAAGGAATTTGGCCCTGTAATAAAATCCAGCCGTTCAACGCGCCCAAACAAGCCAGGGCTGCTGCTGCCGCAATCGCATAATAACCTGGCATGCCCCACAAAGTTTTGGCCGCATCCGCAAAAGGAGCGGCCGAAGATTTCAACTCTCCCTGACTCAAAATGCCCATTACGGCAGAGCAGGAAGCTACAAAAACCAGTGCCGAAAAAACCGTACCCCACCAGGTGGCCCGGCTGATGTTTTTTTCAGGATCATGGATAGAAGTGGCGGGGACTGTGGCTGATTCTACACCCAAAAAAGACCAGAAGGTCAGGGCTGCGCCCTGTAAGGCCATGCTTCCGAGAGAAAAAGGTTGAGGATCTACCGCCCAATTGCTCCATTGAAAATGAGTGAAACCCCAAGTACCCAGTAACAAAATGGGCAAAAGCCGCAAAATAGTTGTCAGAAGCTGAAACTGGGCTGCCTCTCGTACGCCCCGCAGATTGATCGCGGTAGCTACCCATATAGAAGCCAAACAGGCCAACAAAGAATAGGTAGAGTTACTCCCAAGTACCGGAAAAAAGGGAGTAAGATTTGCCACAAAAGCAATGGCAATGGCTGCGTTGCCCGTCCAAAGCGAAATCCAGTAACCCCAGGCTACGGTAAATGCACTTAAATCTCCAAAGGCTACCCGAGTATAGGCATAAGGGCCTCCATTAACCGGGATTTGACGGCTGAGCCGGGAGAAGGTGTGTGCCAAAAGCAAAGCCCCCGTTCCTGATACCAACCAACCCAACAAACTAAAATGGCCAAACACGGCCAGCGTAGCGGGCAACAAAAAGATACCTGAACCAATCATGTTGCCCGCAACCAGGGCAATGGCGGGCCAAAGGCCGATTTGTGGAGTTTTCAAACCTGGCCAGTTTTGAGGAAGATAGGAAAACGGATGTCTAATACCTGCCCTTTCGGCCACCAGGCCTGTAGTTGCGGCTGAAGTTGCGCTACGGGGTCTTCATTGTTTTGCTGAATGTATTTTTTGACACTCGACCAGGTGCCCAAATACCCACGAAATTGCTCCAGACTCCAGCGTTTGTGGATGGAAAACTGAGCTTGCTCCACTTCCGCAAAGGGAAAAGGTATCTGGGCGTAAGCTTCGTCAATGTGGTGCCGCTCGGCGTCCCAGTAAGGGCCGATGATGGAGCGGTAAAAATGTTGAATCCAGGGATCAATTTCAGGATGAACGCTCAATAGGCCATAACCCCAAACCGCCAATAAAGCTCCCGGTTTAGCTACTCGCCCGACCTCCGCATAAAATGCTCCGAAGTCGAACCAGTGCAAGGCTTGTGCTACTGTGATGAGGTCAAATTGATGTTCGGCATAAGGGCTTTGCTCCGCCCGACAAACGCTGTATTGAACCCGAGGATGTGGGGCCGCTTGTTCGATTTGGGCAGCGCTCAGGTCGCTGGCCTGCACCTGATTGAATCGTTCGGCGAGCACCAGAGCTACCTGTCCATTGCCAGTGCCACAATCCCAGGCGCAATCAAAATGTTTGACCCGGGCGTAGAGGTAATGGTACAATTCGAGGGGATAGTCTGGCCGGAATTGAGCGTATTGAGCCGAGGAAGTGGAAAAATTATCAATGGATGCTTTCATGGCTAGGCTGATCTTTGCGGAAATTAGTACTTTTTGGGAAATTTCAGCGCGGAGGAACCTTTTATCCTTCAAATTTGTACTGCCTCCGTTTTTAAACCTAACAACCTTCTAAGCATGAGTAAGTTATATACCGAGTTCGCCGAAGTGTACCACTTGATGTATCAGGGACTGATTGACTACGATGAAGAATTTGAGTATTACCAAAAAATCCTGGCCGATTTCAACGCTAAATCCCTGCTGGAAGTAGCCTGTGGCACCGGACAATTGGGACGCCGTTTGGTCGAAGCAGGATACAGCTACCAGGGCCTGGACCTGAGCGCGGACATGTTGAATTTTGCCCGGGAAATTTTACCCGAAGGCCAATTCCACCAGCAGGACATGCGCTACATCCAAGTCCCCGATACTTTTAATGCAGTGCTCAGTACTGCCCGGAGTGTTTCCTACCTGCTGAAAAATACCGATTCCTTGAGCACTTTCCAAAACATCAAAAAAGTACTCAAACCCGGCGGTATCTTGGTTTTTGATTTTATCGACGCCAACACCTATATTCCCCATATCCAGGCCAATCCAAGAGCAGTTCATGAGGTAGATACCCCAAAAGGGAAATTCAAAAGGGAAAACCATTACCAGTACAGTTTTACCGATAGCTGGTGTTTTACCTGGAATGCTGAGTACTTTAAAGAAAATGGTGGTCTCTATCACTCCATTGGGACTGATGAAACCCAATTGCGCTCATTTACGGAAGACGAAATGTGTTTGTTGTTGGAGCTTTCTGGCCTAAAAGTTTTGGAAGTGTTGGAGCGGCCCTCGTACGCTTACACTACCAAAGTGGCGATTGCGCAGAATGAGTAATTAAAGGTCCAGCAATCGCAATGCTTCTCGGGTAGTCAGGGCTGATAATTTATGGCCTTGCACGAAGCTTTTCACCGCTGCTGGATTCGTCTTGGAATATTCCCTTAAAGCCCAACCAGCCCCCTTCTGTACAAAAAACTCCTTACTATCCGCCCGGCGCAGTACGTTTTTGAACAAGCGCTGGGCGTCCGTTTTTTGCTTATAGCCCAATTGGAAAATGATGGCGGCACGTTGATACCAGAAATTGTCGCTCTCTATCCAGAGGTCGGTGTATGGCGCAATCTGTTCTGGGAAGCGCAAAAACAGTCCTCCGGCCAGTTTAGGGGCCAAAAAATCCACTGAATCCCACCATGAATGCTGGCCAATCAAATCCTCGAACACATCCAAAAAAGAAACATCCAGGGTTTTTAATTTTTTGCTCAAAGCATCACCCACGAAATAGTGCAACTCGCGGTACTCTGAATCAAAACAAGCCTGGCACAAAGCTTTTAAGGCTTCACCCTGAGGCAAACCATGTTCAGCAATGAACGCTGCAGCCAATGCTCGTCGTTGTGGCGTTTTGATGCCGTAATAAGGAAACTGCTCCTTCATGTAGCGCGACATCCCTTCGGCGTTGGCAGGATTGCTGTGTTGGAGGTACACTTTTCCCAGTTTCTGGACGTATTGGTTTACTTCGTTCATTTTTTTGAATTGCCTTGGATGTTCGGTGTTTTCGCTGTTTTTTAATCAAAAATACATTTTTTTCAAAAAAGACTTGACATATTACTCAATCCATCGTAATATTGCGATGAATTTAATCGTAAAATAACGATCAATGCGAAACGAACAAGAATTAAAAGAACTGGTGCACAGCAAATACAGCGCTATTGCTCAATCCACCAGCAAAGCCAGCGGCTGTTGCGACACCTCATGTTGTGGCCCCAGCGACGAAGTGTACACCCTGATGGCAGATGAATACACCCACCTGGAGGGTTACAATCAGGATGCGGACCTGGGCCTGGGCTGCGGGTTACCCACTCAGTTTGCCAAAATCAAAACAGGTGACACCGTGCTTGACCTCGGCTCAGGAGCGGGCAACGACTGCTTTGTGGCTCGCCATGAAACGGGAGACAAAGGCCTCGTAATCGGTGTTGATTTTTCAGAAGCCATGATCACCCGTGCCCGGGCAAATGTAGCCAAATTGGGTTTCCAAAACGTTGAGTTTCGTCATGGAGACATCGAAAATTTGCCAGTTGCCAGCAATTCAGTGGATGTGGTGGTCAGCAACTGTGTACTGAATCTGGTGCCCAATAAAGCCAATGTTTTTGCTGAAATTTATCGTGTGCTCAAACCCGGAGCTCATTTCAGCATTTCGGACATCGTGATCGAGGGTGATTTACCGCCCTCCCTGCAAGAAGCAGCTGAAATGTACGCAGGCTGCGTCTCCGGTGCCATTCAACGCCAGGACTACCTGCAACTGATCGAAAAAGCTGGCTTCAAAAACGTCACTTTGCAAAAAGAAAAACCTATCCTGCTGCCTGACGAACTACTACAACAATACCTCTCCCCTGCCGATGTTGAATTGGCCAAGGCTAAAATGGGTGAGATCATGAGTATTACAGTGTACGCAGAGAAGTAAATGTTGAGTCATCCCGAATATAGATTGCTAAAAACACCTAGAACCACAACTTGATTCAATCTGAATAGCTGCAATCAGGGTATAAAATTCGGGATGACTCTTTTTTACTGCTTCGATTTTAGTTGTGGCCGAATCATATTTTCCGGCGACAACACTTCATCCAGTTCTGCCTGGCTGAGTAGATTTTGCTCCAAAACCAGATCATAAATGCTCCGATCCTTGGCCAGTGCTTCTTTGGACAAAGCCGTACAAATTTCATAACCCAATACCGGATTTAAGGCCGTCACAATACCAATGCTGTTTTTGACCATGTCCCAACAGCGTTTTTCATTGACAGTGATGCCATCCACACATTTGGTACGCAGGGTTTGCATACCATTTCGGAGAATGTTTATGGACTCAAATAAGCAGTGACCAATGATGGGTTCAAAGGCATTGAGTTCCAATTGTCCTGCTTCAACGGCCATGTTCACCGTCAGGTCATTTCCCATCACCCGGAAAGCAATTTGATTGACCACTTCTGGAATTACCGGATTGACTTTGCCCGGCATAATAGAAGACCCCGGCTGCATGGGCGGCAAATTGATTTCGTTAAAACCAGTCCGTGGTCCAGAGGACAACAAACGCAGGTCATTGCAAATTTTCGACAACTTGATCGCCAAACGTTTCACCGCAGAAGAAAACATAATAAAAGCACCCGTATCCTGGGTTGCTTCAATCAGGTTTTTGGCTTTCACCACTTTAAAGCCTGAGATATCCCGCAAGTGCGCGATTACCAGGCGGCCGTAGTTGGGAGACGTGTTGATGCCCGTACCAATCGCGGTACCGCCCAGGTTTACTTCCAAAAACAGGTTGGTATTGTTTTCGATCCGGTCGATTTCTTCTTCCAGGGTAACAGCGTAGGCTTCAAATGTTTGCCCCATCGTCATCGGAACTGCGTCCTGCAATTGAGTGCGTCCCATTTTGATGACGTGTTGGTACTGCTCCCCCTTACTCCGAAAACTGTTGATGAGGGCTACCAGCTCCATCAACAACCTGGATTTACTTTTGATCAAAGCCACTTTTAGTGCCGTTGGGTAGGCATCGTTGGTGGATTGCGACATGTTGACATGGTTGTTGGGGTGGCAATGGTCATAATCCCCCTTTTTGTAGCCCATGATCTCGAGTGCCCGATTGGCAATCACTTCATTGGCGTTCATATTGGTGGAAGTACCTGCCCCGCCCTGGATCATGTCCACTTTAAACTGATCGTGAAATCGACCAGCGATGATCTCATCACAAGCGGCTACGATCGCATTTTTGATTTCATCAGATAAAAAACCGAGGTCGTAGTTGGCCAAAGTAGAGGCCTTTTTCACCTCAGCCAGCGCTTCGATGAACTCCGGAAAAAACTGCATGGTTACGCCACTGATTTTGAAATTTTCCAGCGCCCGCTGGGTTTGAATCCCGTAATAGGCATCCACAGGAAGGTGTTTTTCACCCAGCAAATCATGCTCAAGGCGAATGTTTGGATTGGCATTTGAAATAGCCATAGTTTGGTATAATTTGGTCAGAGTTGAAAATTGAGGCAAATTTAGCCATTCTTTTGGGCGAAATGTTTTATTGAAACCTAATTTTACGGAAAGAAGAAATCCGAATTTGAATTTTGTTGCTGGCAGACAATTATGAAAAAAACCATTTTCCTTTATGGCATTGCTCTAGCTGTCTTGTTGGGACTTTTAAAAGCGATCGAGTATCGTTTTTGGGTGCGTGACCTCAGTATGGAAGTATATGTGACCATTGTTGCCTTGTTTTTTTCAGCACTGGGCATCTGGGCAGGTTTGCGCTTGACCAAAGCACGTACAAGTATCCCAGCCAGCCTTCAGTTTGACTCTCCCACTCCATTTGAAGTAAATCCAATCCTGCTTGAAAAATACAAACTCAGTAAAAGAGAATACGAAGTATTGACCCTCATCGCAGCAGGTTATTCCAATCAGGAAATTGCCGAGCGCTTGTTCGTTTCGCTCAATACCATCAAAACCCATTCCTCCAACCTCTTTATCAAACTGGATGTAAAGCGTCGTACTCAGGCAGTGCAAAAGGCCAAAGAATTGGGTTTACTCTAGTCCTACTTTCGGGTGGTTTTGACTGTTTTGCACAGATTCATACTTTCGGGTGATGCATTTTTGAGCTTAATCTGCGTGATTTGAGCCATTGTTTTACGAAAAAAAAACACCATGTTCAAAAATGCGCTCACTTTTGGTTCCATTAGCGGGGCTATGATCATCCTGCTGTTTGTCATCTTTAAACCCTTATGGTACCAGGATGCACAACACATCAACCTCAAAATGGGAGAAATGCTGGGGTACATCTCCATGCTGGTTTCTTTGTCAATGATCTTTTTCGGAATAAAATCCTATCGCGACAAGCACCTGAATGGGGTCATTACTTTTAAAAAAGCCTTTCTGATTGGATTATGGATTACCATTGTAGCTTCGGTAATTTATGTTGTAGGCTGGTGTATTTATTACAACACCTCCGAAACTATGCGCAATTTCCCGGAATTATACCTCAACTACATGCTTGATGACCTCAAAGCATCAGGGGCAAGCGCAGCCAAAATTGCAGCAAAAGAGGAGGAGTTTCGGTACAATATGGAACTGTACAAAAATCCCTTTTTTATGGTCACCATCACCTTTTTGGAAATATTTCCAGTTGGGTTGATCATCGATCTGATCAGTGCATTATTGTTGCGAAAAAAAGTTTCCGTTGCCGAGGTATAGAGAGCAATGGGTAGCTTCAAAAAGAAAGCCCGCAAGAGCAATCTTTGCTCCTACGGGCTTTCACTTCCATGATGGTTTGGGGTAAAACCCAAGCCTTATTTCACAATGGTAATGTCACCTTTGATGATCACCCCATTAGGAATATCCAATCGCAAAATGTAGTAATAAGTACCAGTTGGCAAGTCTTGTCCAGCCGTATTGGTACCCTTCCAGTTGTTGACATAAGGCTTAGCCCGGTATACGATGTCTCCCCAACGGTTGAAGATGACGATTTCGTTGTCCTTGTATTGTTCTGGTTGAACTTCAAGCACTTCAAATCGCAATTCATCGTTGGCACCATCCCCGTTAGGCGTGATACCAGTTGGAACTGAGAATTGGTAAGTATTATCCGATTTAACCTGGATTTTTACGGTTGCGGTGTCACACAATTCGATACAGATTTTGTTACAAACCTGGTAAACGAATTGATCGGATCCCGAGCGGCCAGGCAAGCCCCGGTAAACCACGCTACCACCATTTATGGCATCAACAACCCCCAAACTAGGGCCCTTCGCAACAGTTACCACATAGCCAGCTGTTCCACTAATTTTTTGATCATTGGCTACTACATTGATTGCCGTAGTTGGTTTGGCTGCAGTAGCTACGAAGTTGTCCAGGCGGTCATCCGTTGCAACTGGTGCAGTTTCCCGTATGATGTTTAAACTATCCCGGCTATAGTTGGGGCAGTCTGCAGTAGACAAAGACCAGATGAAGCGGTTGTTTCCATCTTTCAATCCCAGTGCCATAGTACTGGCCAGGGATGCCATTTCGATGGTAATTCCGTTTGGTCCGGTCCATTGCCCGGTGGTACCTGTTGGCAAGTTACCGACCAGTGGCGCTTCATCGTTACAAGTAGAAGTATCCCGACCTGCAGAAGCCCTTGCTAAAGAGTTGTCCAAAGAAACGGTAACAGTAGACTCACTCGTACAACCATTTTCGCTATTGGTAACCACCAGTTTGTAAGTACCTGGTGCATTGACCTGCGGAGTCAGGGTATTGTCAGGTGTAATGGTTCCGTTGCCACTTCCCACGGTCCATTTGTAGGTAATCCCCGTACCTGTTGCCGATCCTGCGCCATTAAGTGATACTTTCACCCCTGCGCAAGCGATTGGCACGGGAGTAAGCGCCTGAGCAACTGGTTTTTGCGAATTGTCGGTAATGGTGGTCGTTGCTTTGGTTGAGCAGGAGTTCTGAGTATTTAAAATAGTCAACTCATACGTACCTGCTTGGGAAACGCTAATCTGTAATGGATTGGCGCCAGGTGTTACTGCTGCTCCATCAGGGCCCTTCCAGTTAACCTGAAAAAGTGCACCTTGGGAACCAGTAGCCGTCACTTGTACCGATGGCGTTTTACAGGTAATGGCCGGAGCCTGGGCAATCGAAGCCTGTGGAGCAGCCTTGTCCGCCGTCACCACCAAGCTATCCGCCCGGAAACAACCATTTGAGGTATCCCGAACGGTAAGAACGTATACCCCAGCCTGAGTGATCTTACCCTGAAGGGCATTCGCTGGAGTTGGAGCTACCCCTCCACCTTTTGCAGTCCAGGCATAAGTAAACTTGGTTCCTGTAGAAGAACCTGTTCCGTTGATGGACAAGGTATCCGACTTACAACTCAGGGTTTGATCTGCTCCCGCCTGTGCTACCGGACGAGCCGTATCAGCCGTAATTTGTGCCAATCCTTCGCCGATACACCCTGTGCTGGAATTGGTTACTTTGATGGCGTAAGATCCTGCCCGGTTTACGCTGGAACTAATACTTGTTGCTCCACTTACGATATTGCCATCCGCGGTGGTCCACTCAAAGCTATAATTGGCTGTTGCAGGGCTAACACTCGCTGTCAGGGTCGCATTTGGTGTTTTACAGGTTATTTTCGGCAAATTGGCAATGGTAACTTGTGGCAAGGCACCATCCTGGGCTACAACTGCGGAATCAACAACTGAACAACCACTCAAGGTATCCAAGGCAGTTAAGCGGTAGGTACCAGCAGCCGTAATGCGCAAGGAAGTAGAATCTGTGGCGTAGGCCTGACCATCCTTTGTCCAGGTAAGGCGCAGATTTTGGCTTCCCCCTGCAGTACCGCTCAAAGACAAGCTTGGGACCTTACAAGTTAGGGTTCCCCCTGCACTAACGTCAACAGTAGGGGTGGTTTTATTCTCCTTGACCACCACAGTATCGTTGGTTACACATCCACTTGCGGTATTGGTAACAGCCAGGAAATAAGTACCCGGTGCTGTTACAATCGCACTGAGTATGGTATCCGTACCAACCTCAAAAGCACCACCCGTACTGGTCCATTTTGCCTTGTATTGTGGTGTATTACTAATGGTAGTAGTCAGTACAGGTTTATTCGTTTTGCACGAAATATCTACATCCTTTGATCCAATAATGCTTGGATAATCCGGACTCGGTTTCACCAGAATAGTATCGATGTCCAAACAACCATTGGCCTCATCAACCGTCCGCAAGCGATAAACCCCCTGCTTGTTTACATCAAATTTAAGGTCTCTGCTTAGGATGTTATTGTTTTCATCCAACCACTCATAAATGACGGGGGTCCTGTTTTGTGATTTACTCGCATCCAGAGTCACAGTTTCCCCTTTACACCCCAAGAAAAGGTCATCACCGGCATTAGCATTAGGACGGATTTGAGCGTTTTTCACTTCTACTGTATCTACCGCCAAACAACGGGTGATGGTATCCCGAACTTCCAGAGTATAAAAACCTGGGTTTGTGGCTTTGGGATTGAGTGAGCTTATTTCTGTTGGATCGATGGTGGTACCTACGGGGCCACTCCATTTGTATTTGATGGTAGTACCTTGCGTGGATTTACTTCCATCCAGGCGGAGGGTATCCCCTCTACAATCAAGGAACACATCATTTCCTGCATCAGCGAGTGGAATAGGGGCATTGCGGACTTCGATGGTATCTGACCCCGTACAACTTGTAGTTTTATCAAATACATTAAAAATGTAAATGCCTGGTTCACTTACTATAGTGAAAGCTTGATCTCTCAAACCCTCTATTTCACCCGTAACAGCCTCCCATAAATACCCGATATTCGAGCCTGTTGCACCACTTCCATTTAAACGAATGGCACCACGGCACCCTTTGATAGTGTCTCGTCCGGCGTTTGCGAGCGGAACTGTGGCATTTTCGGGAATATCAAAAGTATCTACCCGAATAATGGCTTCAGTACCTTGTCCGCTAAATATCCGTAGCTGTACCTGCCCTGCGGGCAAATTGATGGCTTTTTGGGTAAATTGCAGCGGTGCATTTTGGCCCAATACTGTCCAAGTGTAAAAGAAGCCTTTATCTGCACCTTTACCATCTACAGCTTTTACCTGAATAGTTCCGTTGCTAAGCCCAGGACAAGATACCTGCGTAATGAGGGTATCAACTATCAGGATGGTATCTTTGATACAAACTTCACCAGCTTTAGGGAATACACTACCAACTCCATCCAGGGTAGTTACTGAAGGGTTGGGGCTATTGTTGATGTCAATTTTATGGCATTCGTTGACCCCATCGACCAATTCAAAACACATGGTGAATATGGTGGAAGAATCAGCGAGATCTTTACCGGATGGATCGCTATAATCAACCGTCATTAAACCTACATTCGCCGAACTCACATCCAGGCTAAATCCGGTCAATCCATTGGCTGGAGTTGCCGAAACAAATTTCAGCGCCGTTGGCCAGTTGACTTTGAACTGGGTGGAGGTTACTTTTTTAAAGCTCTCCACTTTAAAATCAACACAGACGGTATCTTTAATGTACCCGGTATTTTCACCCATCAAAAGGAAAAACCCAGTTGGATTCAGGATGCAAAATTCTGTAGGCGCCCCGGTAATTCCAACGTTTTTACCATTAGAAGTACTGAGGATAGCTTGGCTTTCCAGCGGAAAATCCAAGATTTCAATGTTGTTATCGCAATTATCCTGAGTTCCCAGCTCTCCTGGAGAAGGTCCGATTATTTTATAACATACTTGGAAAATAATGGTTCCTTCAGGAACAGTAATAGGAGTTTGAGATTCGTAGTTGAAGGTTAATGCCCCACTTTTAACCCCTGCAGAATCAAAATTGGCATTAAAGTCCAATCCTGGGAGTCGTGTGGTATTGAGGTTTTTGACCTGGGTAAATTCAATATCGGCAGGTTCCCAGTTCAAGGAAAACTGAAAGTCAATAACGTTTTGGAAATTGCCCACTGCAACATCTGTACAAATCTCGTCATTAGGTTTTCCATTTCCAGCCGTAAGTACAACTCTTACCCCCGCAGGCTGCTTGATTTGTACTTCACAGTTGCTAGGTGCCAATCCTATATTGATTATACTTCCTCTTTGGTTGATAATGGCGGTGTTGCGGTTCAATTGAACAGGTGCCTCCAGAATGCTATCTCCAGGGCTGGTACCGCCTAATCCAATTGCTTTGAAACAAACTGAAAAAACCTCCTCTCCAGGGCCAACGTTGGCCGTGAGGTTACCCGCTGCCGCCCAATTTAAACCCAAAACACCATTACTTACGTTGCTAGTGTTAAAAAGCCCATTAGCCAAACCAGGTACCTTGTTGCCAGCAGGAATAGATACTCGTACAAACTGTAAAGCATTGGCATTCCATTCCGTGAGGAAGTTCATGGAATTAACATTCGGAGTTCCCTGTGGAGCAGTCACCTTTACACACACTTCCTGATTGATTTGCACAGGAGCACCACAATCCACAGCTAATTTTAAGCCAGGAGGATCGCACTGGTCAATCTCAACGAAAGTGGATACTCCAACAATTGGAATTACCTCTCCTTCTCTTACGGTGTTGATAGCCTCCTTTTTGGTTGGAGAGTCCGAGAAAGAGACCTCTGCCAGGTCGGATCCACAAGGGCCGATGATTTTAAAAAAAACTTGAAAAATAGTGGTACTATCTTTTAGGGTAGTTCCACTTCCCTGAGGATCGATGTAGGACCAGGAAACAGTTAAATTCCCTTTACCTATGCTGCCTTGGTTATCATTGGGGCGTCCGAAGCTGCTTGCAGAAAGGTTGGTCAAAGTTTCCAATGGCACCACACTGCTGAACTCCAAAAGGGAGGTATCATAGTTCATTGAAAACTGACAACTGGTCAGGGCATCAAATCCACTTACTTTCACGTTGATGAAAACAATGTCGCCAGTAGCACCTGTCGCATCAGTGGCGAAAAGACGAATCGGGCGAACACCAACAGAAACATCTCCTACGGTTGAATTAGGGTTGTAACCAATCGCATTACATTGATTGACGCCAAAAAAACGCTCAAAAATGATGGGATTCAAATCACCGGTAAAATCCCGGTCTTCGGTTGGCCCAACACTGGTGGCTTGACCATATTTACCAATGACTTTAAAACATACTTCAAAAATAGTTTCAAAGTCATTGAGGGTAATCGAATTGGCCTCAGTACAAGGTCCTGGCGACCAGTTCATGAACAACAAGCCCGATTTAGCACGACTTGAGTTAAAATCAGAAGCGTCCAGGCCGGGCAATTTACCACTAACCCGCACTTCCTTAAATTCCAAAATTGTGCTATCCCAGCGAATGGGTAATTTGACAAAAGTGATGTCGGTAAAGTCTTTGACCGTCACTTGGATACAAATCTCTTCACCAGTGTTTTTAACACCGGAAGAAAAGTTAACCGAGGGCCCTTGAGCCCAGGTCATCATTTGAACAGCCAGGATACAACCCAGCAGAGCAAGAATTTTTTTCATGGAAGAATGAATTTGGGACATGTTGTCCATTTTCCAGTCTTAATTCAATTCATGGAAATGAACTGAGCGATCAATTTTGGAATGACAAGGTTAAGTTCAACTCGTGGGTAGCTCCAGTGGAGGGGCCAAATGTACTGAAGTTGTAATCGAAACCATAGCCTAAGCGGAAAGTATTGTTCAACCCGGCATTTTCACCAAGTACAAATCCCGTTTCCAGGTGTACGGCTCCTGCTGAAGAACCACCCGCACCAATCCAAAGTGCCGTTGGCATTTGGTAACGGAGATTGAGATCAACGTTGACCGGTGCGTTGGGTGTATATTTCACCCACATTGATGGCTCGAGAAAACCGTCGTTGCGGAAAAACTTGTAATACCCGATTTGGCCATAAAAGTGTTGAACCCTTTTGGTAAAAAACTCGCCCTGCTCGTTGGTGAAGGTGAGATCCAAACCAAAAGCTTGTGGAACGGAAAGACCTGCGTAGAAATAGTCGTCAGAAAATCGACCTCCAACTGCTTTGTAGAAAAACACACCCACACCTACATCTGGGAACATTTGCCCCTGGTCTACTCCTGAGAGCGCATCGTTATCGTCGCGAAGTTTAATTTCCGAAGAACGAACCCGGTATTGCACCATTCCGGCAGTAAGGCCAATGGACAAACCACCATATTCAGGGTCTTCGGACAATACCCCGGCAATTCGACCATAAAAACCAGTAAACCCAGTTGGCCCAGTTTGGTCGTTGATCAATTGACCGCCAAACATCATCGATACTCCGCTACCTCCCGAATTGATGTAGGAAGCGCGCAAGGTTTGTGTTTTAGGCGCAGCTCCCCCAAAACCAGCCCACTGGCTACGGTAAGAGGCCCCAACACTGATGTTGTTTCCATATGCAAGAAAATCTGACTCAACCGCCGCCGGGTTGATAATGGTCTGATTTTCACGATACTGAGTGAACAGGGAAAGCTGTTGAGCGAATGAAACAGCGGTCGTCAATACAAAAATGACAAGTAAACATACTCTGGTCATGGGACGAGTTTTTGAGATGGCCAAAATTACCAAAATTCCCTTTGCTTGGTTGTTAAATAATTTTCAGCCCCAAAAATATCTTTTTTTTACGTATTTGAATTATTTCCAC
>NZ_JANRKL010000157.1:0-13998 GCF_033763495.1 Haliscomenobacter sp.
GGCCAAAAAATTGGTTCGTTTCGACTGGGCGATGAAGAAAATGCTTCGTCACAAAGCCAACTTCGCCATTCTGGAAGGCTTCCTTTCTGAATTGCTCAGTGATGAAGTACGAATCAAACAAATTCTCGATAGCGAAAGCAATAAGGAAACGGATGATGACAAGTTCAACCGAGTGGACATCCTCGTAGAAAACGAAAAAGGAGAATTGGTCATCATCGAAGTCCAAAATACCCAGGAATACGATTACTTCCATCGGATGCTTTTCGGGGCATCTAAAGCCATCACCGAACACATCAAGGAAGGCTCCGCCTACGCTCAAGTAAAAAAGGTCATCTCCATCACCATTGCCTACTTTGATTTAGGGCAAGGGAAGGATTACGTTTATCATGGCACTACCGTTTTTAAAGGTATCCATAAGGGCGATATTCTTGGGCTTTCAGACAAGCAGATTGAAGTCTATCAAAAAAATAGCGTCCATGAGATTTATCCAGAATATTGGGTAATCAAAACTGGTCAATTCAGAAATCGGATCAACGATAGGTTAGACGAGTGGATTTATTTTTTGAAGAATGCAGAAATCAAACCAAGTTTTTCAGCCAAAGGTTTGAAAGAAGCCAATGAGAAATTGGATGCCATGAAACTCCCAGAGAAGGAGCGGGTTGCCTATGACAAGTATTTGCGACACCTGATGAGCATTGCCAGTCGGAATCACACGATAGAAATAGAAGCGAAAGAAATCATAAAAAAGGCAAAAGAAGAAGAAAGAGTTGAAGTGATTTTGGAAATGCACAAAGACGGAGTTCCGGCGAAAACGATTGCCAAATACCTGAAAACGTCCGAAGAGCAGATTTCCCAAATCATCGCCGACCAGCCGAATAAATAAATAACCACAAACCACTACTTCCCAAAAACCGTACTCCTATGTTTAAGCCCCCACTCAACGATATGATAGATCAAATCCTTTATTGACATACCATGATCCGTAAGCCTGTATTCAACAATGATAGGCGTATCCTGAATTATTTTTCGCTCTACCATTTTTATGTCTTCCAAATAGCGCAATTCCTTGGTCAGGGTTGAGGAAGTGATGCGATTCAAAACGGTTTTGAGTTCGTTAAAGCGCTTAGGGGCATCACACAAATGGGCCAGGATTTGCCCACGCCATTTGCCACCCACAATGTCTAAAACATCAGCTACAACCTTGATTCCTTGTTGTTTAGTGTTGATTTCCATGCCAAATATTGCTTAAGAGCTTGTCTAAGTATCCTAAAAACTACCGGTAGTTTTTCACTACTTAGTCGCAAAGATAGACTGCTCGGACTACCTTTGCAACATCAATCAATAAATCCATTAAAACAATGCAAACCATTCAATATCAATCATTCGGTCAATCCGATGTATTAGCCTTAGCCGAAGTGGCTCAAGCGCAAATCAGCAACGACAACGAGGTGCTGATTCAAGTCAAAGCGGCCAGCGTCAATCCTTTGGACATAAAAATCCGCATGGGTTTTATGCAAAAGATGCGCCCTGTTCAATTGCCTTTTACACCAGGGTTGGATGCGGCAGGTATCGTGGTGGCAGTAGGTGCAGCGGTGAGCCGGTTTAAAGTCGGTGATGAAGTCATGGCAGCCACCACGATGGGAGCTTATGCCGAATATGTCATAGCTAAAGAAGAATCTGTTTCTTTTAAACCCAATAATGTATCATTTTCAGAAGCGGCGTCATTAGTGGTCAATCTTGGCACCGCACAAAGCATCTTGTTTTCGGAGGGTAAATTAGAAAGTGGGCAAAAAGTGCTGATTCAAGGTGCTGCGGGGGCGGTTGGTGCCACTATGGTGCAATTGGCAAAAAACAATGGCATTTACGTCATTGCAACTGCTTCGGGCAAAGGCTTGGAATTGGTAAAAGAACTTGGGGCCGATGAGGTCATTGATTACAAATCGCAAGACCTTACCACACTTGTTAACAATGTGGATTTGGTAGCCGATTGCGCTGGTGGCGAAGCCCAAAGTAAGTTGTTTGAAGTGGTAAAATCGGGCGGAAAATTATTGAGCATTGCGGGGATGCCCTCACCAGAATTGGCTCAAAAATACAACATTGAAGCACGGTTTGTTTCCTCTAATCTCTCCGCAAAAAGTTTGGAAAATGGCTTAAGTTTAGTGCTTGAAGGCAAAATAAAGCCTATCATTGCCAAAACCTTCCCCTTAGCGGAAGCCGCACAAGCACAGGATTTTGTTTCGGCAGGCGGCATGAATGGGAAAGTGGTACTAGAGATGGGGTAAAAAGTGGGAGTGAGCGAGGGGATAAAAAAGCTACAATGCCCTGGACAAAGCAGCTACGCCTATTTGCGGCAAATCCAAGGCGCAAGCTTAAAGCGACTGCAAAAAGCGTAGATGCTCAGCCGCTCAGTAATTTTAACGCAAACCGACAACTAGCAACAAACAATGACAACCGACATCATCGAAATCAACAACTTCATCGTACTAATTGAGCAATCAAATTCCGAAAAAACGATTGTCCAAAAGTGTGAAATTGATGGCGATGCTGTTGGCTTTGCTTTCTATGGTTCTGGAAATGTAGAATTAGAAATAAAATATGAAAGTAAAACCAGAACTGTAAAAAATACAACGGGCATTGCAATTTCATTTTTCGGAAACAGCAAAGTTGAGTTTTCCCACAAAATAGAACCCAATAAACCACTACAATCCATTAGCATTTTCTCCAAATTGAAGCATTTGTACACTTTGCCCGAAGCAGAACGTGAACTTTTCAAGGAGTATTTGCCCCAATTGACAAGCCCTGAAGCAAATTTTGTAGAAGGCCCCAGCTTTTACATGAACCCGGACATGCAAAACGCGGTTCAAAAAATCCTGACCACTGAGTACACAGGCGGGATGAGGCTGATGTTCCTGAAAAGCCAGGTAAACGAACTCTTGGCCCACTTTTTTGCCTTTGTCGCCACGGACAAAGGCTGCGGTCTTACGGATGCCGATAAAGACAAAATTTTTCAGGCCAAGGAAATCATCGAAAACAACATTTCCAAGCCACCTTCATTGAACGAATTGTCGAAACTGATCGGGTTGAACAGCAACAAACTGAAAAAGAACTTCAAGGAAATCTTTGGTGTACCCGTATTTAAGTTCCTGCAAGAAGAACGGCTGAACAAAGCCTATGCGCTGTTGAGCAACAGCGATATCAGCGTCCAAGAAGCCGCATGGTTTGTCGGCTATGAAAGTTTAAGTTCTTTTTCAAATGCTTTTCAGCAGAAATTTGGCGCCCGGCCCAATGAAATAAAGCAACAGTTCCTTTCAAACAAATCATAGTTCTTTTCGGACAAATGTGGCAATAAATGGGGCAGCATCTTTGCACCATCAATAACACATTTCAACAAAAGAATTGATTTATGGAAGACAAGAAAATCCTAATCCTGGGGGGAACGGGCAAAACGGGGCGCCGGGTGGCCGAAAGGCTGACCAAACTGGGGCATAAAAATGTGCGTATCGGTTCACGGAACGGAGAACCGCCCTTTGATTGGGAAAACCCCGAAACCTGGGAGGCTGCCATTGAGGGAATGAACGCCGTTTACATCACATTCCAGCCCGATTTGGCCATTCCGAGCGCGGCGGAAGTCATTCAAAAATTCACGGCACTTGCCCACAACAACGGCATCCAAAAAATGGTGCTGTTGTCCGGTAGGGGCGAAAAAGAGGCACAGGTCTGTGAGCAAATCGTCATGACCACCGCCGATAGCTGGACCATTGTCCGGGCCAGTTGGTTCAATCAAAATTTCAGCGAAAGCGTTTTTTTGCCCTCCATCCTTGCTGGGCATGTTGCCCTGCCAAGAGCCACTGCCCTTGAACCATTCACGGATGCCGACGACATTGCCGATGTTGTTGTAGCAGCGCTGTTGGACGACCAGCACACCGGGCAAATCTATGAACTGACCGGCCCACGGCTCCTGACCTTCCCAGAGGCCGTTGCGGAGATCTCGACTGCGTGTGGCCGGGAGATACATTTCCAGGCACTTACCTTGGAAGAACACGCTGCACAGTTGAGGGTCTATCAAGTGCCCGAGGATTATATCTGGCTGGTCAACTACTTGTTTACCGAAGTGCTGGATGGCAGAAACGCCAGTGTCACCAACGACATTGAAAAAGTGCTGGGCCGGAAAGCAAAGGATTTTGCAGAATATGCCAGGGAAACCGCAGCGACTGGAATTTGGACTCCATCACCTCAAACCACCCAGGCATCATGAAACAGTTTTTTTTGAACAACATCAGAGCGATTGTAGTAGGCGCATTGGTTTGGGTATGCATATTTGCTTCATTTACAGTGCTATCTTTTCTTCCTATCCTCCAAGATTCTTTGGATAAACAGGCTTTAATCGTCGCCTTGCTCATCGTGCCTTTTGCCACGTTCGGGGCATTTCTTTATTACAAAAATGGCAACAAGGATAACGGGTTGATGGTGGGTTTGGTCATGGTAGTCACGGCCTTTTCTCTCGATGCCCTGATAACGGTACCGCTGATGGAAATCCCCAACGGAAGGGGTTACCAGAGTTTTTTCAGTTTTTCGTTGTTGTATTTGCTGGCGGCGGTTAATGCCTTGAGTGTTTATCTCTATTGGCGCTTCAAAATTGTCCGCCAGTAGGATTGACAGCATGATCGCATTTTTTGTCAAATTCGGGTATTCTACGTGTTCCGGAAATTTCGGCTTTTGAAAAACGCATGTAGTTTTTAAACCCATAATGGAAATTGGAAAAAATGCAAAGCTTCATTGGATCGAATAAAAGAAGCTTCCAAGAACGCTGCGTGATTGTCAGGCGCTTAAAGCAGTGGGTTGGCAGTCACGCTTCGCTCTCTGAAACGCCCATCCCAACAAAAAAAATCCCCCCCTGAAACACCTTGTCTTTGTTAAAAGATCGACCACAATGGCCAAAAAGTTGGTTCGTTTCGACTGGGCGATGAAGAAATTGAAATTAATAAAGTGATTAAAAAGACCGGAATTTTCATTTTTACAACCCATGATAGAGCGCAAGAGGAACAATTTATTTAATTTTGGAAAGAAGAGGAGGAAAGGTGGCGCTTAGGAAAGCAGAACCCTGCACTATTTGAATACGGAGACTTGATAACAAAATCGAAAAATGAGTTGGCGGAAATTTTTATCCATATCCCAACTCAAGATGAAATAAGGAAGATACTTGGGGATACAGTAGTGCAGTTGTTCTCATTAAGTTGAAAAAAATGACAAAACATAAAACTATTTTCTACATTTTAGCCATTTTCTTAACCCTGAGCTGTCAGAACCTGCAGGGGCAAAATTGTGATTTAACCAGTTTCAATGAATTTTATTCAAAAACCAAAATTATAGAATACCAACACATCAAAATATTTGACAACAAATTCAATAGCACAATTACTTATGACACATTTAATGTCACCATTTTCAAGCTAGGCAACGAAAAAGTGGGATTTCAAATTCTGGGTAAAGAACATGAGTGGTTCTACGATTCGAATGAATTAATTGAGCTAAATCATATAAATAAAACTAAATCAATTGAAACGATAAACGATTTGGTTGGTTTTCCACATTGGGATAAAAACTTATTAAGCATGCTTGATACCTTATCTAAAAAAAAGTGCGAGCTAAAATCAATTGATAATGTTTTGTACCAGTATTATTCAAGCAGGCTTGTTTCAAGATCCAGCGTAGATTCCAACAAATTGCTAATCAACCACTTGGAATACACCTTTACTAAACTTGATTTTGGCAATTTTTTACATAAAGAAACAATAATTAGAGACAATGACACCTTACAAATCCAAAACCATTTCTTCAAAAACATTAGTTTCCAATCAAAAAAAAGCTTTAAATCAATAGAAAAAAGGATTAACAATACTTCCTATCAACTATTAGAAGACGATGAAGCGCTGCCTTTTGGCAAAGAAGCAATCCAGGAAGGTGACGAAATAAGCAGGAAAGAATTCAATGATATTGAAAACAATAGCATTCAAATAATTAGTAATGAAAAAAAATATTCTCTAATTATTTTTTCTTTCATTGGGTGTTCGCCATGTGAAATGGCATTGAATCAATTAAAAGAGGATAAATTGGGTTTAAAGAATAAAGTCAACCTTTACTACAGCAGCTTCCAAAATGAAAACAATGCGGTAAGGAAGTATCTTGAGAATAAAAAGATATTTCAACATGCATTTGCAAAGGAAAGCAACATGATTAATGAATTCAGGCTACCAGTAAGTCCAACTTTCGTGCTGATTGACTCAAATGGCAAAATCAGAAAAATAATTGAAGGTTTCGACAATTCTGTACTGACTACTTTAAATGAAATAATAAACACCCCATGAGGGCAATACATGCATCTAGCTTCTAATGTTTTAAATTTACCTCAAACGTGCATTGAATGAAAAAATGGACTTGGATAAAAATGCCTCTTAAGCTAGCCATGAAGCTGAAGCTCATTCTATTACTAGCCATACTCACACTCAGCACCACCCCACCCAAAACCATTTGGGTAGCCATTGGTGATTCCATCACTTACCTAAACGAGCACCCCAATGAAACGGGCAATAGAATCACCAAAGGTTACATGACCCGGGTGGTGGAGCGATTGCCCCACATTGAATACGTCAACAAAGGTTACAACGGCTGGACTTCGGGGGGGATCGCTCAAAAAATAGAGACCCTTGGCTTGAGCAAAGCCGATATCTACAGCGTTTTTTTGGGCACCAATGACTGGTGGCAAGGCCGGCCCCTGGGCAATTTTTCCGATTATCAAAACAATAGTGGCAATGAGACGGTGTATGGCTCGTTTCGAATCATCATCAACAAGTTGCGCGACTTGAACAAGGACGCAAAAATCGTTTTGATCACCCCCATGCAAAGGGTCGATTTTGTCTACATTGCCAATATGAAAAACAATGCCTACGGCTCGTACAAGGAGAAAAAAGGGCAGCGGCTTGCTCAATTTGCCGAAGTCATCAATACCATCGGCAAATTTGAACAGATTGAGGTGGTGGATTTGTACAATACCCCGAGTTTGAAACTAGAAAAACTGGTGAAATTTAAACGTTTGAAAGACCCCCAAACGGGCGTTTATAAAAACTACAAATACCCCGCATTCATCGACATCCCTTTTGACCCCGCGACGGACGAATATCCTTATCCGCTTGAAGCAATTGATATGACTTACGATGGTCTGCACCCCTCGGATAAGGGGTATGAGGTGATTGCGCGGAAATTGGTGAAGGTTTTGAAATGAGGCTTGCGCTTCAGCCTCAATCCATACCACCCTCAAACACCTGCACTCCCGAATACTCGCTCAACCGATTGTCCTGATCCCAAATCCGGACTTTCCAGTAATACGTTTGCCCGGGCTGGAGCGGCTTTCCTTCGTGGGGGATGTTGGAATTGGTGCTTTTGCGCACTTGGCCACTATCCCATACATCCCCTGAGTTTTGCTCAATTTGCTTTTGTGAAGTAGCCACCAAAATTTGATAGGCTTTTTGCGCCAGCGCTTCTTTGGGCAGCAGCCAGCTGTATTCCGGGTTTGGGTTCTGGCTGGCCGTGTATGCTGCACTGAGTCCGTAGGGAATACCCGAGTAGGGATCTCGGTATTTTTGAATGAAGTTTTCAAGGCTTCGCCTCAATTGGGCCAGCACGACTTGGTATTGGGGATTTTTTGCCAGGTTGTGCTCCTCGTTGGGGTCATTTTTAAGGTCATACAGTTCCTCCCAGGCTTTGTCATTGATGTAGCGGAAATACTTCCAGTCTTTGGTTCGTACCCCTTCACTAGGTGGGATGTTCTCAAACTCCCACAAGTGTTCGACCAAAATGGTGTCCCGATTGAAGTTTGGGGCTGTTTTTTTCAACAATGAACAAAGGCTTTTGCCTTGCCAGCCTTGGGGCAAGGGCACCTGTCCCAATTCGGCAATGGTAGCTGCAATGTCCACGTTCAAGGCCATGGTTTCTACGTCCTGATGCTGGCGAATGCGCGGGTCGTAAACAATCAGCGGCACCCGGACGGAGAGGTCGTACATCAGCCATTTGTCCGCCAATTGGCGCTCGCCCAAAAAGTAACCGTTGTCCCCCATGAGGATGATCACCGTGTTTTTGTCCAGGCCCTGTTTTTTGAGTTGTGCGCGGATTTTACCAATTTCGAGATCCACCCCTGCAATCATGCGGTAGTAGCCCTTGACCATGCGTTGGTACTTCTCAGGTTCGTCAAAACGCCAGGTCCAGCGCAAGCGACTGAACCCCGCCCGAACCTTCTCAGGTTGCGCCTCAAAATAACGGTCGTCGGCAAGCGGTGGCAGAGCAATTTTTACATTTTTTAAAAGGCCCGCCGTTTGTTGATCGTAAAAATACTGCTCAGCTGCGCCGTCGTGGGCATGTGGTGCCGAAAAACTCAGGGAAAGGCAAAATGGTTTATCCTTTGGTGCCTGGGCTATAAAATCTATGGCTTTCTGCCCGGTATAACGGGTTAAGTGTACGGTGTCCTTGTTCAGGGTTTTGTAAAAATAGCCCCGTTTGTCCTTGTACTTTTCGTTGCGGTCATAGGATTCATACTGATCAAACAGATCACCCAGTCGATCGTAATTCACCCCGAATTTTCCAAAGAAGCCGGTAAAATAGCCCCCTTCTCTCATGGCTTTGGGGTAAGCGGTAGCCATGTATTCCTGCCGGACCCTGTTTACCTGAAAGGTGTACTTGTGGGTGCGTTCGTGCAAGCCACACAAGATACTGGCCCGGCTCGCTGCACAAATCGGAGTACTGGCGATGGCTTTTTTAAAATACGCCCCAGCCTTGGCTAGTTTATCCATTTCGGGGGTATGGGCATATTTGTTGCCTGCATAGCCGAGTGCATCGTGACGGTGATCATCGGTCAGGATGAAAATGATGTTGGGGCGGGTGTTGGATGCGGTTTGGGCGCAAAGCGATTTTGCAACCAGCATCATACACAGGAGGTGGGTTATTTTCATAGTCGCCAAAGGTGTTTAATTATGGGGAATATACACTAAGTTTCTATTTATTTCACCCCTCCTTTAGCAGCGAGCTGTGAAAAGTAATGCCAAGGATTTTTCGAAGCTCCGCAGCACATGGTTAGTTTCACCAAGACCTACACGACGATTACGCGCTCCGCGCTTTAACGCCTTCGGCGTAGAGCGAAAAGAGGCGAAGCCTGTCGCTTTTAGCAAAAAGAGGCGAAGCCTCAAAAAACGCGAAGCGCATAATCATCGTGCATCTCGTGGTTAAAAAAGCGCAGCAATGCTTAGCATACGTCTTTTCTCTATCCATATATCCCACTCTTTTCAGTCTTTTTTGTTTTAAAATAAAATAAATTCAACAAATAAAGAGCAAAGCTGCATATTCCCGCAAAAAATAGTTTTATCTTTCCTGGCACTGATATAAAGCTTTGAAAACTAATATCGTTTGCCCATGTTTGACCGAGCCGTATTACACCTCGACGCAGATACCTTTTTTGTATCCGTTGAGCGCAAGCGCAATAGCGCCTTAAAAGACAAGCCCATCGTGATTGGTGGAGGCAGTGACCGCGGGGTGGTCTCGTCTTGTAGTTATGAAGCCCGCAAATACGGCGTATGCTCCGGAATGGCCATAAAAATGGCACAGCGCCTTTGCCCGGAAGCGATCTACCTGCGCGGCGATCTGGACGCCTACACCCAGGAATCGCAGCTCATCACCGACATCATTTCCGAATATGCCCCGGTGTTTGCCAAAAACTCCATCGATGACTTCGAAGTAGACCTCAGCGGGCTGGATCGTTATTTTGGTGCATTCAAGTGGTCGGGGGAATTGCGGCAACGCATCATGCGGGAGTCGGGTTTGCCCATCTCCGCCGGAGTGTCGGTCAATCGATTTGTGTCCAAAATGGCCAGCAATGCCGCCAAACCCTGTGGTGAGTTGTTGATTGATCAGGGACAAGAAAAACCTTTTTTGTCGCCGCTGCAAATTGCCAAAATGCACGGGGTAGGGGAGGTGTATGCCCGTAAGCTCGTGTACATGGGCATCCGCAAGATTGGCACCTTGAGCCAAATTCCCCCCAAGCTCCTGGTGCGGGAGTTTGGCAAATACGGCACTACCCTCTGGGAACATTCCAACGGCATCGATAGCTCCCGGGTGATTCCCTACCACGAGGAGAAATCCTTGTCCAAAGAGTGTACTTTCCAAACCGATACCATTGATGTCCGGTTTTTGAAAGCGAAACTCACCGACTTGTGCAGCACCCTGGCTTTTAATCTGCGCGCCTCCAGCAAACTGACCTCTTGTGTGGCGGTCAAAATCCGCTACACCGATTTTCAAACCTATCACAAACAAAAACAAATCACCTATACTTCCAGCGACCAAACCCTGCTGGATTGTACCCTGGATTTGTTTGATCGCCTCTACACCCGACGGCAATTGGTGCGCCTGATTGGCGTCCGTTTTTCCGGGCTGGTGCGCGGCAATCTGCAAATCAGCCTCCTCGAAGATACCCCTCAGGAAATTGAATTGTTACAAGCCCTCGATCGGGTGCGCCGCCGTTTTGGTCAACATGCGATCAAGTGGGCATCAACTTTGTAGTACTACTTAGCTGGTACAAGTCTCCAGACTTGTACCAACATTTTCGCGTCTCCTGACGCATGAGCAACGCGAAAACACTGAGAAAATACACGTCAGAGACGTGTTGATAATGGTACAAGTCTGGAGACTTGTACCAGCGCCAGTAACAAACCGCGGATGCGGTTGAATTTGGAATAGCACATGTAGTTTTACCTGAAACTGATGTATCTCAACTGTCACACTCATTTTAGTCTCAATTATGGCACACTTTCACCTGATGCGCTGGTACAAGCGGCTAAGGCTAAAGGCGTTAAAGCCCTGGCGCTGACCGATATCAACAATGTATCTGGTGCTTTTGAATTCATGGAAGCCTGCAAAAAACAGGGCATCAAACCCATTTTGGGCATCGAATTCAGGAATGAAAAACACCAGCTCCTCTACATCGGTCTGGCCAAAAACAACAAGGGTTGGTACGAATTAAACTACCTGCTTTCTCAAATCGATCAAAAGCCCTTGCCACCTGTTCCGCCCAAAATGGAGCATGTGTTTATCCTGTACCCTGGACTGGTGAAACCCCTTGAACATTTCCGCAACTACGAATTTATCGGGGTGCGGCCGGAGCAGGTCAAAAGCCTGTTTAGTTCAGAATTGAAAAAACACCCAACTAAACTGGTCGCCCTTTCCCCGGTCACTTTTGCCGAGGCCGAAGAGTATGAACTACACAAAGTGCTGCGGGCCATCGGCAAAAACGAGCTGATCAGCCGTTTGCAAAAAGAGGACTTTGCCGGGCCTTACGAGCGGCTTTTTGAAATCAAAAGGTTGCTCAATGCGTATGAATTGTACCCCGAAATCGTCCAAAACACGGCCCAAATTGTGCGGGATTGCCAGATCGAATTTAAAAAAGACCTGGGCCACAATCGCCGCTGTTTTACGGGCAGTGTTGAAGAAGACCAGGCGCTGCTGCGCAAACTGGCCATGGAAGGTTTTGGCCGGCGCTACAACAAACGCAACCGTGAGGCCCAAAACCGGGTAGAAAAGGAGCTAAAACTCATTTACCAAATGGGCTTTACCGCCTACTTCCTCATTGTATGGGACCTGATCAAATACGCCTCCTACAGCAACATTTTCCATGTGGGGCGGGGGAGTGGGGCCAACAGCATTGTGGCCTACTGCATCGGCATCACCGACGTGGACCCCATTGGCCTGAACCTCTACTTTGAACGATTCATCAACGAGCACCGCAGTTCGCCACCCGATTTTGATGTCGATTTTCCTTCCGATCAGCGCCCACTTATTCTGGATTACATCTTCAAACGGTATGGTCGGCACCACACGGCCTTTATCTGCACGTATGATACCTTCCAGTTTCGCTCCATTGTGTGGGAGTTGGGTAAAGTGTTTGGTTTGCCCAAAAGTGAAATGGAAAAAATTGTAGCCAATCCCCAAAGCCCGGAGGAACACCACGAACTGGCCCGCAAAATCTGGGAGTACGGCCACCGCCTAGAAAACATGCCCAACGAACTCTCCGTACATCCTTCGGGGGTCATCATTGCCGAGCAGCCCCTGTATCACTACTCAGCCCTTCGGCAGATGCCTTTTGGCTTTCCCATTGTTCATTTTGACATGTACATCGCGGAAGACTGGGGCTTCAATAAGTTTGACATCCTGGGGCAATGTGGGCTTTCGCACATCCGCGATACCGTCACTTACATTCGCGAAAACCAGGGCAAAGCGGTGGATGTGGAGGACATGGAAAAAATCTACGCCGATGAAAAAGCGAAGGCCCTGCTGCGCACTGGCGATACGGTGGGCATTTTTTACGCTGAATCGCCCAACATGCGGGAGTTGTTGCCCAAACTGCAATGCGACAATTACCCCGATCTGGTGATTGCCTCCAGCATCATTCGCCCGGGGGTAGCCAGCTCGGGCATGATGCGTGAGTACATCCAGCGGCATAAGCACCCCTACGCCTTTGAGTACCTGCACCCCTGTTTTAAGGAACATTTGGCAGAAACCCACGGCGTGATGGTGTTTCAGGAAGATGTGATGAAGATTTGCAATGCTTTTGCGGGATTGTCGCTCGGCGAAAGTGATGTGCTGCGCAAAATCATGAGTGGCAAACGCCGCAACTCCGAAACCTTTGAACAACTGAAAGGCAAGTTTTTCAACAACAGCAAAGACCGGGGCCACCCGGAGGAGCTGGCTCAGGAAGTGTGGCGCCAGATCGAGAGTTTTGCGGGGTATTCTTTTTGTAAGGCACATTCGGCGGCATTTACGGTATTGTCTTTTCGGGATTTGTACCTCAAAGCCTACTACCCGTTGGAGTTCATCACCGCCGTGATCAACAATTTTGGGGGCTTTTACCGTACCGAAATTTACCTGCACGAGGCCAAAAAACTGGGTGCTACCCTGCATGCCCCTTGTGTGAACCACAGTGAGGTGCTGGCCAAAATTGAAGGCAAAAACCTCTACCTCGGGCTGATTTTTATCCAAGGCTTGGAAAAAAACCTGGCCGAAGAGATTGTGTACCAACGCAAATACCAGGGGTCTTACAAAAGCCTGGAGGATTTTATCAACCGGGTTCCCATATCGGCCCTGCAACTGGAATTGCTTATCAAGATCAATGCTTTTCGGTTTACAGGCCTGAACAAATACCAGCTGATGTGGGAAAAAAACAAGGTGCTGAACCCGAAAAACAGCTTCGTCCAGGCGGCTACTTTTTTTGAAAGTGCCAGCGAAGATTTTAACCTGCCGGAACTTCATGAGGGAGCATTTGATCAGGCATTTGATGAAATAGAGTTGCTCAAATTCCCGCTGTGCTCGCCTTTTGATTTGTTGGATTGGGATTATTTAGAGGGCAAAAAGGAGCAGCTGAGCCTGGCGAATCAGCTCAAAACCCAGGTCAATACCCTCATTTCCATCCTCGGCTATTTCATTTGTCGCAAAACCACGACAACCAAACAGGGGCTGCCAATGGGATTCGACGCCTGGTATGACCAGCAGGGCGAGTACTTCAATACCGTGGTTTTTCCTGTAGAAATGAAGCAGTTTCCGCTCAAAGGGCAGGGCATTTACCTGCTACAGGGTAAGGTTAGCGAGGAGTTTGGGGTGTTCAGTATTACGTTGCAGTATTTGGAAAGATTGCCTTATCGGCGGGATGAGCGGTTTGAGTGAGGGGAATTATTTCTCATTTTTATCTTCTAATATCAGATCAGTTCCAACTGAGTTCGGGGACTTTACGAATACATTATTCCTACCAACGCGACAGTAATAGCAGCGCGGATGAACTGTGATCAAAAGCAAGTTTTCAGACACAATTTTTTTGAATTGTAAATTTGGGATCAAAGTCCATCCCAGATTTTACAACACCAAAAATCTGTCGAGCCAGTTTATGCATGACCGCAGTCAAAGCCACTTTCC
>NZ_JANRKL010000158.1:0-7530 GCF_033763495.1 Haliscomenobacter sp.
GCCAATGCCTTGGTTTGGGTTGCCGTGAGGGCTTGATTTTGGCCTTGGGCTGTTGTCGCCTCTACATATGCGATGCGTTTTGCCCGGATGTTTTGGTATTGAATGGTTCCGGCTACAAAACTCGCGATGGCTACGATGGGCACCGCCCACACCAGGTATTTGGCTGCCACATTGCGGAACAAGTACAGAATCATGCCACAAACGGCGTAGAGGTACAGGATCTCGCCGATCCAAAGGATGAGGTGGGCGTGAATCAACCCGAAGAGCAGGAGCCAAAACATGCGCCGATAGTACAATGCATGAACAGAAGCGCCTTTGGTGCCTTTGTTGGCAATGAACAGCAGCAAGCCTGCCCCGAACACCATGCCAAACATGGCGCGCATCTTGCCTTCAAAAAAGACTCCGATGAATTGATAAAGCCAAAAATTGAAAGTCCCAGGGTCGTTTCTGAAGGCTTCAGAATAATAATCGGCCATCGAAAAGCCAGGAATATTCATCAATAAAATGCCCAGAAGTGCAAAGCCTCTGAGGATGTCAATGGTTTCGATGCGCTGGTTTTCCGCAACGGGAGCGGCAGTAGCCATCGCTTGAGTTGTTGATGACATGTTTTTTTGATTTTAGGTAAACGGAAATTCAGAATATCAGCTCAATCCCGAGTGTTCACAATTCTTTGTCCACAGAACTTACATACCGAAGTGCGCTGTGCTGGGTAACCGATGGTTCGATAAATGTTGGCAAAAGCAACTGACTCCTGATTGGCCTGGTGATGCGGGCACCCGCTTTGAATATGCTCTTGGGTAAGGTCTGATGCTGCGGCATGCATCGGCTGTGCTACGCCGCAGCTGCTGCAAAACAGGCCCGTACCAACAACCAATACGATGAGGCTCAGGAAGTGATTGTGCTTAGCTTTCTGGGCCTGATTTGAGTTGGTGTATTCTTTGACGACATAACAAATGAAGATGACGCCGAGAAAAAGAACCCCAGCAGTCAGCGCCAGGAGGATGTTTTGTTCGATAAAATGGACGGCGTTGGATACTTCCAGCTTCGCCTGACTGACATTGGACAGGGAAGCCATAGATTGTGCGGAAAGCAGGTTTGTTGTGCTGAGGAATAGGGCTGCGACAATTAGGATGTTTCTCATGGTGCTCGTTTTTGGTGTTGATAGATCAAGCAATGTTTAATCCTTAATTGCAGCGTGTAGGGGAGAGGTAAGTGGGAGAGGGAGATTTTTTGAAAAAATAATTTTAGCCATAAATTTGATATTTTTTTGGCTAAAATCAATTGATTTGTCTATATTTAAGCCATATTTAAGGTTATAAAATGGCTAAAATAATAGGAAGAGTAGAAGAATTGGCAATTTTGCAATCTGTCCAAGCTGACGACAAGTCGGCTTTTGTCGCTGTATATGGTCGTAGAAGGGTAGGCAAAACCTTTTTAATCCGTTCGTTTTATGAGGGACAATTTACTTTTCATTTGACAGGTATTGCCAACGTTGAAACCGATCAACAATTGACTAATTTTCATTCTGCCCTGGTTCGGTACTTCCCGGAATTGGAAGACAACCTACCCGCAAAAGATTGGTTTCAAGCATTTCAACAACTCATCAAGGCGATAGAGTCGCTGCATTTGGCGGGAAAAAAAGTTTTATTTTTAGACGAACTGCCGTGGTTGGATACACCTAATTCGTTTTTTATATCGGCGTTAGAGCATTTTTGGAACAGTTGGGCCAGTGCGCGAACGGATATTGAATTGATTGTTTGCGGTTCGGCAGCATCCTGGATGATTAATCAACTCATCAATAATACAGGTGGGCTATACAACCGAGTGACCCATCAAATTCAACTTGATCCCTTTACTCTGGCTGAATGTGAAACCTTTTTCAAAGCAAAATCAGTCGGCTTTGACCGTTATCAATTGCTGCAATTGTACATGGTTTTTGGTGGTATACCTTTCTATTTGGATATGATAGACCCTCGTAAAAGTGCCACCCAAAACATCAATGATTTGTGTTTTAAGCCAAAAGGAAAACTGCGGAATGAGTTTGATAAACTCTATGCCACCCTGTTTAAAAAAGCGGATAAGCACATTGCAGTCATTGAAGCCCTTGCCAAAAAAGGAATCGGACTTGAACGTGATGCCTTACTCAAAGCCACTAAATTGCCGAATGGGGGCAATACCTCTGCGGTTTTAAGAGAATTGGAAGAAAGCAATTTCATCCGTAAGTACAATACTTTCGGGAAGCCAAAGAACAACGCCATTTATCAACTGACCGACTTTTATTCCCTCTTTTACCTGAAATTCATTAAAAACAACAGTCCATTTGATGACAACTACTGGATCAATGGCATCGATACACCCGAAATAAGGGCGTGGAGTGGTTATGCCTTCGAGCAAGTGTGCCTCATGCACCTCTCTCAACTCAAAAACGCTTTGGGAATCAATAGCGTCCAAACCCAAACCTCGGCGTGGATTGGAAGCAATGGAACAGACAAAGCGCAAATCGACCTGTTGATTGATCGCCGTGACCACGTGATCAACCTCTGCGAAATGAAATTTTCAATGAAAGCTTTTACCATTGAAAAAGAGTATGCTGATAATTTGCGGAAAAAAATGAGCCTTTTTGCTGAGTTGACCAAAACGAACAAAGCCCTTTGGTTAACCTTTATCACAACTTACGGGCTGGTGCAAAATACTCATGCCCAATCTCTGGTGCATCAGTCTATTACTATGGATGCTTTGTTTCAGTAGGAATTCGTGTTTAACACTATAAGTCCCCAACCAAATACGTTGAACAGAGCCATTACAACAAGCGCACTGCTACCCCAATCGTGCAGCAGTGCGCTGAAAAAAAGAACCTATTGTACGTTTATTGCAATAGCACTTTCTGCGCATAAACCCGCTCGCCCGAACGCACCTGCAGTACGTACAAGCCTTTGGGCAATGTGCTCAAATCCAGGTCGACCTGTTGCAAAGCCATTTTTTGATTTGAATGGCGTAGAATCTTTCCGGTTAGGTCACTAAGTTGAAAGGACTCTATAGGGTCATCGCTCAGCAATTTAACTTGAAGTTGGCTATTGGTAGGGTTAGGGAAAACCGACAACAAACTGGCGTCGCCGAGGTCTTTGGTGCTGGTAGTGGCATTGCCAAAAAAGACCGATGCCAACACGCTGGAGGTAATATCGGGATCGCAGGGCGAATACATAAATACCTCCAGGTTCGGGTAAGTAAGCGGGCTGGCGTCGGAGAGCCGACGCACCTCCAGGATCAAGTCTTGTACACAACTATTGGCCGGGATGGTAAAGGTTTGCCCCAGGTCATTGCCATTGAGCGCTACACCAGCTGCCGCTACAACGGCACCGTTGAGGTTGGATTGTGGATTGAGCTTCAAATTATAGGTGCGTGCTTCATTCGACTCGTTGCACAAATCCAGTTTGAAGGTAGCCGAAGTATTTATCGGGATACCTTGTTTGGTAAGGGTATTCGCCGTTTGGCCATCGTGTTTGAGTTTGGGCTGGTCGCGTTGGTAGCCACCTTCAAAAGGGCAGGAACTGATTGTGCCAGCTTTTACCCTAAACACTGGCGTACCGTACATGGGGTCACGTACCACATCCACATTGAATTTGTCGCCCGGATCATCATCCTGGAAGGTATAGCGGATGTTTTTGCTCGTTGTACCACTTTGGGAAGCCGTTTGGCCAAAGCGCTTTTGGGTCTTGTATTCATACCCGCCTGAGAAGCCAGAGCCGCCAATATTGACCACCCCTTGTAAGCCAAAAGCCCCGTCGATGTAGTTTTCAGTTGTTATGGTTTTGGTATCGGTAATTTCGATGGAAGATTCCCGCGAAATCGGCCCGGCACCGCCACTGAATGAAATGTTTTCAAACAGAGCCGTAGCGGCGGAGCTACTTTTATTGGCTTCGTTGAGTTGCAATACCTGTTTCCAGACATCGATTTGGTTTTGGGCGTCGTTGATGGCTTTCAACTTTGCACGATTGTTGGGTCGAACGCCTACGGAATCTGCCACGATGCGCTGTAAAGCGGCAATATCTGCTTCAATGCCTTCTTTGGTATACACAAACTGTCGAATCGATTCTGGAATAGCTGCATACACCAGGCCAGTGTCAATCCGGCCTCGACAAAGTTTGGTATCTGCTACAATGCTGCGGAATAAGCCATAATTCATGTTCATCCCATAACCGATGAACACATCTGAGCCATCTGCCGCATTCGAGGTGGCAAAACCTTTGCTGATGGTGACACAGGTTTGTCGGGTGTTGCTTTGGATCTGGACATTGCCCGTAGCCCCACTGCCCCTGATTTCAGCGTAAACTTCATAATCAACGGTAGCAATCAACCCAATCGATCCTTTCACCCCAATTTTCACATTGGCATTGTAGGAGTTGGATTCGTCCGTAGCAACGTTGGTTTCCAGGCTGCGGCAAGAAGTCTCGGTCGTTTGAAACTCAGTGAAACTACCATCGCCGGGAGGGTCGTGCAAAACCAGATAGGGCACTTGCGGCTCGGTAATCGTGCCGAGAATAGGGGCCTCCTCGGGGATGATGCCTTCTACCACAAAGGGGAGTACGAGATTGTTAGACAGGCCATAAATAGGGCAATTTAATCTATTTGGGCCACAATAACTATATAAAGAAACTGGAGCGTATAGCCAAGCTTGCTCCGCTGGGCGCGTGAAAGTAAACGTGACTTTCCGGGTATATTTTCGAGTACCGGTGGTCGGATCATCTTGTATTACCTCTTGAAGTATCCCTCTAGCTCCGTTTCCACGCTCGGCATAGGGATACAAGGTAAAGCTTCCGTCCCGATATTCCCCTATGTCTAAAAAACTCGGAGTCGCAAAACCACCATTTTCAATGATGGGGTTATACAGGCCCGTGCTCGCAAAAGCCCCAAGGGTATCCTTCGAGTCGGATTCAAAAGTGATGGTGATGGGTTCCCCTACTTTGGCTTTGAAATATTTGCTTCGTGGTATCTGGTCAAAGGCCCTCTTCAATAAACGCGCAACGCGTAAGTCAGTTTCAAATAGTCCATTAGTTAGGCCGTCCTTGTTCTCCTCAAAATAAGCCAGGGGAACTTCACAAATCTTACCCCGGTTGCTCGAAACCGTGATTTTGACGCCATATGGCGCTTGGATTACGGGAGCTTGTGCGGAGGTTCCAGGTATGCACAGTAGCCAGGCGACGCTGAGCAGGAAAGCAATGCTGAAAAAGTGGTAATTGTGTCTCATGCTTTAGTGTTAGTGAAATGATGCCCTAAAAAAGCAGCAATACACCACGACTTGCAAATACCTGAGGACGAAAGGATGGTTTTTTTGAGTGGAGCTGGGGGATTTTTGAGTGGAGCAAAAACGAGCAAGGAATACTCAAATCGTCTGAATCCGTTTCAACAATTCCTCCCGCAGCGATCTGCTGAGGGGAATGGCTTTGCGGGCAATGATGACGTGGTTTTCACTGACTTCATCGATCTGGGCAAGGTTGACGATGTAGGAGCGGTGGGCACGGATGAAATGTTTGGTGGGAAGTTTTTCTTCCATGACTTTCAGGGTGATCGCCAGCAGGTATTCTTTGTTTTTGGTAAAAATGCGGCAATAGTTGCTTTCCGCTTCGATGTACAAAATGTCTTCGAGAAAAATTTTGACCATTGAGTCTTTGTGCCGCACAAAAATACGATCGCTCAAAATAAAGGAAGCTTCCTCGGATTGTCTTTCCTCGGATTCTGGCGTTTGGTTATCGGCCATGCGACTGAGGGTGAGTTCAATCGCGCGTTGGAGGTCCAGTTTTTTGAAGGGTTTGGAGATAAAGGCGTAGGGTTTGCTCGTTTTCGCCCGATTGAAGGTGGCGTCGTCGGTGTTGGCCGTCAGAAAAATCACGGGTATTTCACGCTCTTTATTTAGCGCTAGCGCCAATTCTACACCATCCATTTTGCCTTTCAGGTGAATGTCGAGCAAGGCGATATCCGGGACATTTTCTTCTACTTGTACAAGTACATCTTCGGCACGAGGGAGAATACCCGTCACCTCATACCCAAGCTCGGTGAGCAAGGTGGATATTTTGGCGGCGATGAGCATCTCATCTTCTACGATCAAAATTTTTACTTTGTTTGACTCCATAAGCTGTACATCAAGCTGCCCGGTTTCTCTTGAATTCCAAACGCACCAGCGTGCCGTTTTGTGTTTCTTCCTGTAAGGTGCCGCCGAGTTGTTGGGTCAGTAGGGTGATCAATTGTGATCCGAAACCGGTACCCTTGGTTTGGGGTGTTTTGCCAACGCCATTGTCGGCTACTTCCAGGCGCAGAGAGTCAGCGTCGGTCGTTTCCAGTTGGATTTTTACTACGCCACTTTGCCCATTCGGGAAGGCATATTTCAAGGCATTGGTCAGCAGTTCGTTCACAATCAGCCCCAATGGTACGGCAGTATCCACATCCAATTCCAGCTTGTCCATGATGCATTCAATCTGAACCCGATCTTCCGCTGCAAAGGTATCCAAAATGCTTTCACTCAGATTGATAAAATAATCCTTCATGTCGATACTCGACAAATTATCGCCTTGATACAATTTTTGGTGCACGATGCCGATGGATTGCACGCGGTTTTGCCCTGCTTCCATCACTTCGCGCAGGTTTGGATCATCCACTTGACGCGATTGTAGGAGCAACAAACTCGATACCATTTCCAGGTTGTTTTTTACCCGGTGGTGTATTTCTTTGAGCAGCAGTTCGTTTTCTTGGTTCCTTTTTCCCAGTTGTTGATTGGCGGCTCCCAGCAGGCGATTGGCCTTTTGCCGCGAACGCAAACCAAGGTAGATCAACAACGAAGTAAGCAGGGATAAAGCCACAAATCCCCAGAGGAGCAACTGAAAATTCTGCTGCCTTTCAATTTGTTCTTCCTGCATGGCAATGGTGGCGGCGCGTTGACCCGCTTCGTATTTATCGGCCAGGCCATCTTTCAGGGTATTGATTGTTTGCTCAACCTCGCGTTCTCTTTCATCTTCATACAGGCTCATGTAGCGATAGGCGTTTGTGTAATCGCCCAGGCCCAAGTAGCTATCTGCTGCATGATGTAGGTTTTCCCGCAAATTGCGTTTGTCGCCAATTTCCTGCATCAGTTCAATGGCCCGCAAGGTGTGGGGCAATGCCTGATCGTAGCGTTTTTGTAGCAGCAGGGCATGGCCAGTATTGGCTTCACTGGTCATAATTCCTCGCTTCAGGCCTAATTTTTCAGAAATGTTTTTTGAGCGTTCGTAATCGTGAAGTGCTGCGGCGTAATTGCCCAGGAACTTATTGGCGTTCCCCCTCACGTTTGATGCCCGGGCAGCCTGTAGTCCATTAGGAGCTATCCGCTCCACAATGTCGATCGCTTGTGAGGCGTACTTTAGCCCTTCGGCGGGTTCTCCTTTCAGCACATAGGTATAAGACGAATAGAGGAGTGCGTCCACCAGTAGCTCTGGTTCATCCATTGTTTTTAATAGGTCAATAGCCTGTTGGGAATAGTTGATTGCTTTTCCATAATCATCT
>NZ_JANRKL010000159.1:0-29171 GCF_033763495.1 Haliscomenobacter sp.
TACCGCGAGCGACATTACTCAAGCAAAGTTGAGGTGCATGTCGCTCGCGGTAGCCTCAACCTCCCTCAACCTCCCTCAACCTTCTCAACCATAACCTAAACACATGAGCACCTTAACTACTACCCAAACCTTCCTCACCGAAGATTTCCTGCTGCAAAGTGAGTCAGCGCGGTTACTCTATCATGAGTATGCCCATGAGATGCCCATTATAGACTATCACAACCATTTGCCGCCACAGGAAATGGCCGAAGACAAAATTTTTGAAAACCTCAGCCAAGCCTGGTTGTACGGGGATCACTACAAGTGGCGGGCCATGCGCACCAACGGAGTAGCTGAAGGGTATTGCACCGGCGACAAATCCGATTACGAAAAATTTGAGCAGTGGGCGGCTACGGTGCCTTATACTTTGCGCAATCCGTTGTACCACTGGACCCACCTCGAACTCAAGCGTTACTTCGACGTAGACGAGTTGCTTTCACCCAGCACTGCAAGGGCCATTTATGAGGAATGTAGCGCCAAGTTGCGTACGCCGGACTATTCTGTGCGTAGCTTATTGAGCAAAATGAACGTCAAGGTGCTTTGCACCACCGATGACCCAGTCGACAACCTGGAATTCCATGGCCAGATTGCCCAAAGTGGCTTCGACGTACGGGTGCTACCTGCTTTCCGACCCGATAAGGCGATGGCAGTAGACAACCCCGAGACCTTCAACCAATACGTAGCACGGCTGGAAAAAGCCGCCGATACCTCTATTGATAACTTCAACCATTTTCTGGACGCCCTCAAAAAGCGGCACGACTTTTTTGCCAGCATGGGTGCGCAGGTATCCGATCATGGCCTGGAGCAAATTTACGCCGAGGACTACACTGAAGCGGAGATCAAAACGATTTTCACCAAAATTCGCGACGGTCATGCTTTGGAGCAAAGTGAAATTTTAAAGTTCAAATCGGCGATGCTGGTGTATTTTGGCATTTGGGATTGGGAGAAAAACTGGACCCAGCAATACCATCTGGGGGCGCTTCGCAACAACAACTCCCGAATGCTGCGCCAGTTGGGCCCGGATACAGGTTGGGATTCCATCGGCGATTTCCCTCAGGCCCGTGCTTTGTCCAAGTTTTTGGACCGGCTGGACAGCAACAATCAATTGGCCAAAACCATTTTGTACAACCTCAATCCCGGCGACAATGAACTGATGGCCACCATGACGGGCAACTTCAACGATGGTTCCATTGCCGGCAAAGTACAATTTGGATCAGGTTGGTGGTTTTTGGATCAAAAAGATGGGATGGAGCGGCAAATGAACGCACTTTCCAATATGGGTTTGCTCAGCAGGTTTGTAGGGATGTTGACCGATTCGCGTAGCTTCCTCTCCTACCCTCGCCACGAATATTTCCGCCGTATTTTGTGTAATCTTTTTGGCCAGGACATCGAAAACGGTGAACTGCCCCGCGATTATGCATGGATTGGCAAAGTGATCCAGGACATCAGCTACAACAACGCGAAAAATTACTTTGGATTCTAATGAAACGAGTTGTCACCTTTGGAGAGATTATGATGCGCCTGCATACGCCAGGCCATCAGCGTTTTTTACAGGCCCGTAGCCTGGAAGTCACTTATGGTGGCGGAGAAGCCAACGTAGCAGTAGCCCTGGCCCAATTGGGGGTGCCGAGCCGTCACGTCACCTGTTTTCCTGACAACGATTTAGGGCGCGCAGCCAGCGCTTTTTTTCGTCAACACGGTGTCGATTTTGACCGCACGGTTTACCAAAAGGACCAACGTTTGGGCTTGTACTTTTTGGAGGTGGGCGCAGGAATGCGCCCTTCGCGCATCATCTACGACCGATACGACAGCGCTTTTGCCAATATGGACCCAGCTGCTTTTAACTGGGAAGATTTACTGTCTGATGCTTGTTGGTTCCACTGGACGGGGATTACACCTGCTATTTCGGACAATGCAGCCAAAGCTTGCCTGCAAGCCCTAGAAACCGCAAGTCGCCTGGGTATACCCGTTAGTGCCGACGTAAATTACCGCCGCAACCTCTGGCAATACGGTAAAACTGTACAGGAAGTAATGCCCGCTCTGGTGGAACATTGCGATGTAATGGTGTGTACCGAAGGGGATGCCAAGGATATTTTTGGAATGGAGACCAGGGGATTTCAGGACATGGCCGAACAAATGCTGGCTCGTTTTCCGAACGCTCAAAGCATCATTGCCACCCGCCGCGACACCCTGAGTGCCAGCCACAACCGCTTGACGGGTATTGGTTTTTCCCATAAAGCGGGTTATCAGGAAACTGAAACCTACGACATCAATCCCATTGTTGACCGCATCGGTGGAGGTGATTCCTTCCTGGCGGGTTACATTTATGGTCGTTTAAATTTGTCCAACGAACTCGATGCCCTGAGCTTTGGCACGGCTGCTTCTGCATTGAAACACCTGGTGGAAGGCGATTTTGCCCAACATTCGGTTGCAGAGGTGGAGCAGATCCTGGCGGGGGATGTTTCGGGGAGATTGTTACGATAATGGTTGAAAAAGTTGAGTCATCCCGAATTTTTGAAAGCCAAAATCGGGCTAAATCTAATCGCGGAGCGATTGAATTTTGAATAGCCCCGGTCGTCCGGGGTAAATAGTAGGGCCAAATTGGTTGCAACCACGGCCGTGGTTGAACTCAATTGAGCAAAAAATTCAACCGCATCCGCGGTTGCGAAACCTTTTGCTGCTGAAATGACCCCGGACGACCGGGGCTATTCAAAATTCAACCGCTTTCGCGGTTTGTTCTCCCCAAAATTCGGGATGACTCAACCTTCCTCAACCCCTCAATAAAATAAAATGCCAAGATTTACACCTCAACAAATACTCTCCAAACTAGAGGACTCCCCCGTGGTGCCCCTCTTTTTTCACGCCGATGCCAGCCATGCCCAAAAGCTGCTGGATGCCTGCTACACAGGTGGTTTGCGCGCTTTTGAGTTCACCAATCGGGGGGCCAGTGCCCCAGCTACTTTTGCCCAATTGAGCAAACACGTGGAGGCAAACCTGCCCGATCTGGCGTTAGGAATTGGTACCATTTACCGCCCGGAAGAAGCCGAGCAGTTTTTGGAGCTTGGAGCGGATTTTATCATTCAACCCATAATTACCCCAGCAGTAGGTGAGGTATGCCAGGAACACAAAGTAGCCTGGATGCCTGGAGCGCTTACGCCCAACGAAGTGTACCTGGCGGAAAGCCTGGGGGCTACTGTAGTAAAAATTTTCCCTGGTGATGCGGTAGGCCCGGGTTACATCAAAGCCTTGAGGGGCCCAATGCCCAAGGTAAAGCTGATGGTCACAGGTGGGGTGCAGCCCAACGAGGCCAATTTGCGGGAATGGTTTGCCGCAGGCGTTAATTTTGTGGGGATTGGATCACAACTGATCAAAAAAGCAGACGAACTCGGCATCGAGGGCTTTGCTCAACATATTGCTGAATTGGTGCAGATTGTCAAAGTTATTCGCAAATAAGTCTAATTTTCAACTTTAAAACCTACATCATGAGTACAAATACAATTGGAAAATACCGGTGGACGATCTGTGCACTGCTTTTTTTTGCCACTACGGTCAATTACCTTGATCGACAGGTGCTCAGTTTATTGGCACCCAGTTTGTCTGAAACTTACGGCTGGACCAATGTAGATTATGCCAACATCACCTCGGTTTTTCAATTTGTGTACGCCATTTCGATGCTGTTCGCAGGCCGGATCATCGACCGTTTGGGCACCAAAAGTGGCTATACCTGGGCCATCATCATTTGGTCCCTTGGAGCCATTTTGCATGCCTTGGCGATTCCATTGGGGGAAGCAACTGCAGCACTATTGGGCCTGTTTGGGATCGGAGCCGTTTCGGTTTCGATTGCTGGCTTTATGATTTCCAGAGCGGTACTGGGCTTTGGCGAAGCGGGCAACTTCCCCGCAGCAATCAAGGCTACGGCAGAGTATTTCCCTAAGAAGGAACGTGCTTTTGCAACTGGCATTTTCAACTCAGGCACCAATGTTGGCGCCATTTTGGCCCCCTTGTCCGTACCCTATATTGCTGCTGCCTGGGGCTGGCAAATGGCCTTTATCCTGATTGGTGCGGTAGGCTTTTTGTGGTTGATTTTCTGGTGGATCTACTACGAAAAACCCGAGGAGCAAAAACGCCTTTCCAAAGAAGAATACGATTACATCCATAGCGACAAAGAACAGGAATCTGTAGGCGCACAAGAAAAAGTGGCTTGGATGAAATTATTGGGCTATCGCCAAACCTGGGCTTTTGCCTTTGGCAAATTTATGACCGATGGCGTATGGTGGTTCTTCCTCTTCTGGTTACCCGCCTATCTGAAAGCACAATACGACATGGAAAAAACCGAAATCGCCCTGCCTTTGACCGTTTTGTACAGCATGACGATGGTTGGTAGTATTGGTGGTGGCGCGTTTCCGATGTATTTCATCAACAAGGGCTATGCACCCTACGATGGGCGGATGCGGGCCATGTTTTTGATTGCCTTAATTCCATTGGTCGTTCTGCTGGCGCAGCCCCTGGGCGGGATCAGCTTCTGGATTCCAGTTTTGTTGATAGGCGTTGGGGCCTCCGCGCATCAGGCCTGGAGTGCAAATATTTTCACCACCGTTTCGGATATGTTCCCCAAAAAAGCGGTGGCTTCGGTAGTCGGTATTGGCGGCATGGCTGGTGGTTTGGGGGGTGTTTTTGTCTCTAAAGTAGCTGGCGCACTGTTTGACCATTACAAGGAAATTGGCCACATTCAAACTGGTTATTCGATCATGTTTGCCTTTTGTGCAGTAGCTTATGTGATTGCCTGGACGGTCATGAAAAGTTTGGTACCTAAGTATAAATTGATTACGGATTTGTAGTTAAATAAGCACAAAGTTTGGCATTTTGCGTTTTGGGTTGTAGGTTGTGAAACAAACTCAGTTTCCTACCCCCAAAACGCAAAATGTCATGACCGACCTTCTCCCACAAATTGACGATATTCGTAGTTTGGAGAATAAACTCCAGCAACAAAAAGCGCCACATCAGCGCCTGATTTTGCTGGATCGGTTATTGGCCTATTACACCTATACCAACCCCCAACGAGCCAAAACCTACCTGGCCGAACAAGGGGCACTCATCAAGTCCTACCCTAACCCGGACGTTGAATTGAATTTCCACCTCTATTCGGCCTTAGTTGAGAACCAATTGTACAACTACGGCAGCTCCCACGATCATTTCACCCAATTGCTCGATCTGGTAGAGGAATGCGGCGACGTCAAACAACAGGCTGAAGTATACATCGATTTTGCGGGAACCTGCATCAACATGCAGAACATGGACCAGGCTCTCTCTTATTTGGACAAGGCGGGCAAACTCCTGCGGGCCTTCCCCGACGAGCGACTCCGGGCACGGCATACTGCCCGCGAAGGTTTTGTACAATTGCACTTCGCCAACTATTCACGGGCCATCGAGTTGCTAATTGAGTCCGATAAAAAAATCACTGAATTTGGTAGCTACATCAACCTCAAAGACTACCATTTTCTCATTTTGATCCATACGGGTTTAGGCACCATTTACGAGCGCAACGACGATCAGGAAAAAAGTGTCGAAGCCTACCTCAAAGCTGTAGAAATTGCCGAGGCTACCGAAATGCGCAGCCGCCTCTCCTGGAATTACCTCAACGTAGGCAACGGTTTTATGGCCCTCAACAAGCTCGAAAGTGCCGAGTATTATTTTCAAAAGGCCATCGAAACCCATGAAGACGTCAACCCCTATGCCAAAGCGAGTGCCACTGCCAATGTAGGGTATTGCAAATTGAAGAACAAAGACTACGAGAGCGCCCTGAAGTTGTTCAAAAAAGCAGAAAGCCAGTTCAAGGGTATGGCGGCGGAATCCCTGGAAAATTTTGCGCTGATTGAGTCTTGGCGGGGCTTAGCGTATGGTGCACTTGGCAAAGCCGGTCAGGCGGAAAAACATTTCTCCAAGGCGCTTATTTTGGCTGATGAAGCCAATGACTTCAAACGTTTGTCCAGCATTTACAAGGATATGGCTGGTTTTTTTGCGCTATTGGGGCAGTACGAAAAAGCCTATGAACACCTCCTGGAACACAGTAAAAATGCAGAGCTGTACCAGCAGGATGTCAACGAACGCAAACGGATGGAACTAGAGGTGAAGTACGAAGCGGAAAAACAACACAAAGAAGCAGAACTGCTGCGCCTGCAGGCGGCCAAACTACAACTCAAGGCCTTACGCGCTCAGATGAACCCCCACTTTTTGTTCAATGCCCTCAATTCCATCCAAAACTATATCACCTCTAACGAGGTTACCAACGCAGCCAAATACTTGGCCCGTTTTGCCAAATTGATGCGGCAAAGTTTAGAATATTCAGATCTGGAAGTGGTGTCCCTGGAAAAGGAGATCGCTTTTTTGAGCGATTATTTGTACATCAATGAAAAACTGCGCTTTGAAGACCGACTCAGCTACAAAATCATCGTGGATGATGAAATAGAAGAAGACATCACCGGAGTGCCCACCATGATTGTACAACCTTACGTGGAAAATGCCATTGAACATGGCCTACGCAACAAGGAATCGGGGAATATCCGGGTGGATTTTTCGCTGTACAATGAAGATACCATTCTTTGTGTGGTAGAAGACGATGGCATTGGCCGCGATAAAGCCCGCCAAATGCACCTCAACGATGGGCGTTACAAAAACCACCGATCCAGAGGTACTGCCATCACCGAGCAACGTTTGCAATTGTTGTACAACTCACGCGAAAAGAAGGTCTACGTACACACCATCGACCTGCGAGATGAGGAAACAGGTGAGGCACTGGGCACCAGGGTGGAGATTAAAATTCCCATTATTGATGTGCATACGCGATGAGCTATGAGCGATCAGCTATGAGCTGTCAGCCTGGGCGTAGCCACTAGCCTGGCTGATCGCTCATAGCTGATTGCTCATAGCTGATTGCTGACCGCTGATCACTATTTAATCGTTTCCATCTTCTTCGTTACCTCTTTCAAGGAATCCTGCACATAGTGGGCTTCAAAAAATAAAGTCCCATCCTCTTCCCAACGTCGCATTGGGCCATCCATTTTGCCGTTTTTGAAGGTGATCAAAAATTGAGGTTTTCCATTGGGATAAAAAATGGTATCCCCACGTTGCTTTTTCCCCCCTTCATAGTATTGTACTTCTTTGAGTGTTCCATCCGGATAAAACAGCTCGGTACGCCCCACTTGAACGCCTTTCACAAATTGACGCTTGACCTGGACGGCTCCGGTTTTAGGGTAATATTCGAGCATTTCACCGTCTATTTTGCCCTCAATCATGGTATAGCGGCGCTTAATGCTACCATCCAAATGATTAAGGATATGCTCTTCGGGACCTTTGGTGTTATTGCAGCCAACAGTGGTCACAAGTAAAACAAAGCTCAGGAAGCCGAGTATAGTGTTTCTTTGAGACTTCATGTCATAAACCTTTGAAGGATAATGAAAAAAGGCTCTTGGTGAAGACCCAAGTTGCTTCCAACCAATGGTCAACGCCAAGAGCCTCGTGTTACAATCCTATTTACTAGCTATTATTTGTTCCAAGGCAATTTGTTCACCTTACGCGCTACGCGGTAGCCCAGGTTGACCCCTTGCTCGCAGTCCATGCGGAAGTGTACGCCTAGTGGAACCCGAGACCAGGCATTCTCCTCAGCCATTTCATAGAAAGAGCCAAAGCTGCGTGGACGGCCTTCAAAGTCGCTGCGGTTCTCATGGCAACGGTCGGTCATGGCATAATTGTAGCCAAAAACGCTGGACAATGCCTCAGCACCAGCGGCACCCATGGTAGAGTGACCAGAAGGATAAGCAGGGAATGGAGGGCTGAAACCTTTGTCGCCAGTGATTGGGTTGTCCAATGGTGGCTCCCAATTGCTGTCAATTACGCGCTTGATGTAAGATTCTGGACGCTCTACGTTGTAGTAGTACTTAGAGTGCCAGCAAGCAACAGCGGCATCATTCAGCGACAATCCTACTTTAGCATCAGACAACAAGGCAGTTTCCAGGTCTACATCCTTCGCATCGTATACTTGATTCGCAATCGCAATCCAACGTGGGCCAGGGCTGAAAGTCAGGTTTACCAAGTCATCACTCCAGAATTCACCAATCCAGATGTTTTCGTAAGGAGCATTCACCGTTTGAGCATAAACCTCCATGGCCTGGTTGAAAAATGCAGAATTAGGTGATTCGTTGTAAGCCAATGGTGGTGGGCACAGTTTGTCTGCTTCAGTGATGGCAAAAGCGCGAGCGCGGCCCCAGAATGGGAACATTGGCTGCGTTGGTCCGGGAACAGTTGGGCGCCAGTGACCAGGTTTGTTTTGGTAATCGGCCCAGTTGTAGCCTTTGAATGGATCCAAATACGCTTCGTGGCCAGTTGCATCCGTGGCAGACCAGGCCCACATGGCGTCTGCTACTGCCTGTCCATGTGCGATTGAACGCTTGTGCACGTTTTCAGAAGTCTGGGTGCGGTATTTGCTGCCCAGCGCATTCTCCAGGGTCGTGATTTTTTCAAACAAAGACTGACTAGCATTTCGGAAGAAGCGACGCATCAGGTTGGCACGCAGCGTGTTTACTACAGTTGGCCAGTGGTACTCTTCATCGGCATCCGCTACTGGCAAGGTTAAGCCGGGATACTGAGCAGCAATGGATTGGTGGTCTTCCATACCTGGAGCACAAGCTTCGTAAGAAGCCAGGCCAATGTAGGCCAGTGCACGAGGCGCCGGGCCAGGCCGGTAACCAGCAGCGTAACGCTCAATTTCGAGGAACAATTCGTTCCATTTGAAGGCCACTTCGTAGTCGTAATCCTTTACGGTTTTTTCATCCAGTACCAGGATTTTGTCGTCGTCGTCATTGTCGCAGGCAGTGAACAACACGCCCATCAAAAACAGGGCGGGTAACATTTTTTTTAGAGTAGAAAGAATACCCATGGTTAAAAAATTTGTAGTGTTAATGATGTTATGAGATTAAAAAAGATAGAGTTCTCTGGGCCTAATCTGGAACATCTTCCAAATTAGATAAATCAATGCACAGCATACCAAGGCTCGTTTCACTACAAGTAGCGCAACCGAAGCAAAGCATCAGCAAGCTTGGTGTATTAAATTTTGGTGTGTAGATTTCTCAGATCAATCGGGTGAAAAAAAATAAAAACAATCAGTAAATCATTAAACTGGGTAATATATTTTGGCTACACCACTGAATGATGTAGATTGCGAGTGATATTTGACTAGAACAGGAAACTGAACTAGCATTTTGCTTGAAACAGCAGGATATTGGATAGCTATAGATGAATTATAGCCCAAAGTGAAGTATGTAGATTAGCCTATATAAAATGTACTTCAGATAATGAAAGTACGACATTTAAATCAAAGTGAAATTGTACTTGTCTGCACTTGGACATTTAGTACAGCACAAAAATACTTGAAAAAAAATTAATGTCAAGTCTTTAGGGGAAAAAAATTCCATTTTTCTCTCATTTTAAAAAAATGATACTTTCACGAAAGATAGTTTTACTTTTATTAAAAAATGAGCACTAATCTTGTTCTACCAAAGAATTAGTGCCTTGTAAATTGATTTTTAAATTATTGTCAAAAAATGGCGACCAAGTTGCTTCTTATAAAATTCAATTTACTTTCGTGTAAAAAGCCGATGCCGCTAACTGCTTCAGTTGCCATATTTAATGCCCCTTTAGAATCTTTTCAGCTTGATACCCTTCGTATACCTGCGCTTCAGCCTCAGGAAATCCTGGTCCGCAATGAATACGTCACCCTTTGCCGCAGTGATTTGTTAACCTATTTAGGCAAACGTACGGAAAAGGCTCCTACCCTACTCGGGCACGAAATTGTAGGGCGGATAGCTGCAATGGCTGAAGATGCACCACAAAGTGACCTCTTGGGTCAGAAACTCAAGGTAGGCGATCGGGTAACCTGGGCAATATTTGCCAGCGATCCCAAATCCCCGATGGCTCAGGCGGGCTTGCCTCAAAAAGCAGACGACCTCTTTAAATATGGCCACGAAGCCATCACGCCTGAAAGCCATTTGCACGGAGGATTGAGTGAGTACATTATTTTGCGCCAGCATACGCCCATCATCAAACTTGACGAATCCATTCCACTACCTGTTGTTACGATCATCAATTGTGCAGTGGCCACCGTAGCCGGTGCGCTGCGCTTGGCGGAAAATTTGACTGATAAAAACGTACTCATCTCAGGTACAGGCATGTTGGGCATCATTGCCTGCGCCATGGCCAAAGCGAAGGGGGCAGCCAAAGTCATTGCCCTGGACATTAATCCGCAACGCCTGGAATTGACCCAGCAGTTTGGGGCTGATTATACCTTAATTCTTCCTACGGAACCTCAACAGTTGAGTGCAGTAGCAAGGGAACAGTTGGGCAATTTGCCGATCCATACCATGATCGACTTCAGCGGTGCACCTGACGCGATAGAAAATGGCCTCGAATTATTGGCTATTGGGGGTACTACCATCTGGATCGGCTCTACTTATCCACAACGCAATGTGCAGATCAATGCCGAGAAGGTAGTAAGAAAAATCCTGACCATCAAAGGATTGCACAACTACAATGGCCAGGATTTAATCAGCGCCGTAGACTTCATCCAAAAGCACCATAACCTGTATCCCTTCGAGCAATTGGTAAAGGGCGGTTTCTCCTTGGATCAGGTAGATGCGGCTTTTGAGTATGCCATCGAAAACAATCCTTTCCGGGTTGGAATCACTTTATAAAAACACCTAAGTTTCATGAATAAGATCAGCCTTGTAGTATTTGACTTGTCGGGCACCACCGTGAGCGACGACAATGCCGTAGCCAAAAGTTTATGCGAAGCCGCACTGGAATTTGGCCTCGATGTGGAACTGGAAGATTTTGAAAAAACCATTGGCACCAATAAAATCCACTTGTACCAATTCATGATCGCCAAAAGCCAGGGCGAACTGGTTTTGATCGACAACCTCGAAAAGTACCATTTCCCTCAATACCTCAACCAGGCAATGGAGATTTTTGAGCGCTACTCCGTCATCATGGTCAACTACTATCGCCAACAAGTACAAGCCATGCCGGGAGCAGAGGAAGTATTCCAGTGGTGCCACGAGCAAGGCATCAAGGTGGTAACCGATACCGGCTTTCACCGCGATGTGAACACCGCCATCATGGATGGGCTCAAGTGGGTTGAACGGGGGCTGGTGGATTTGGCACTGGATGTGGAAAGTACCGGCGGCATTGGTCGCCCTTCGCCCTATTTGATTTACAAAGCCATGATGGATTTGGGGATACAAAGCATCCATGAAGTGATCAAAATTGGCGATACCCCGGCTGATTTGTTATCGGGATACAATGCAGGTTGCAAAGGCAACATTGGTGTACTGAGTGGAGCCAACAGCCTCGAAACCCTGCAAAAATACCCGCATACCCATATTTTGCCCAGTGTACGTGAGGTACCCAACCTCATCCAAAGCGAATTCCACAAATAAGCCCTCATGAGCCTCCAACACACCCAATTGGCTAGCCCCAGCCGCGTTCAACAGTGGTTGATGCGCAACGATGGCCTGGTGTTCATCCTCTTCAGTGCTACTGCTGCATTCATCACCTATTGCAGCATGTACGCTTTTCGCAAACCCTTCACTGCGGCCACCTTTGAGGGGTTGACCCTCTGGGGAATGGATTACAAAATTGTATTGATCATTGCACAGGCCATTGGTTACACTTTGTCCAAGTTTATGGGCATCAAGTTGGTGTCGGAACTCACGGCTTCCCGACGGGTAAAAATCCTGATTTTGCTGATGGGTTTCGCCTGGCTGACCCTCTTCTTGTTTGCCATTACGCCTTATCCCTACAATTTTGTCTGGCTATTTTTTAATGGCTTGCCACTGGGGATGATTTGGGGTGTGGTGTTCAGTTTTTTGGAGGGGCGACGCTTTACGGAATTGTTGGGGGCAGCAATGGCTTCGAGTTTTATTGTTTCCTCGGGTTTTGTCAAAGCGGGTGGTAAAACCCTGATTGACAACTATGGCGTGGGCGATTTTTGGATGCCTTTTTTGACCGGGCTGCTTTTTGTGCCTTTACTCTTGTTGGGCATCTGGATGTTGCAACAAATTCCCCCGCCAAACGCAGAAGATGAACAACAACGCACCCGCCGGGTACCCATGACGAGTGCGCAGCGACGGGCATTTTTCCTCACTTTTGCGCCAGGCATCATCCTTTCCGTATTGATCTACATTGGCTTGACCATATTTAGGGACATCCGCGACAATTTTGCGGTGGAGCTGTGGGCGGCCCTGGGCTATGCCGATGCACCGGAGATTCTGGTGCTGTCCGAAATCCCTGTTGCCATTGCGGTTTTGATCATCATTGGGTCCATGGTTTTTATCCGCAACAACAAAGTTGCTTTTTTTGCCAATCAAGTGGCCATCCTGAGCGGTGGGCTGATTGTACTGGTGATGACTTTTCTTTTTGTACAAAAAGCAGTTGATCCAGCCCTGTGGATGATCGTGATGGGCTTTGGGATGTATTTGCCTTACATTGGCTTTCATACCCTGTTGTTTGAGCGCTGGATCGCCCTATTTCGTTACCAGAGCAACATCGGCTACCTTATGTACATCAGCGATGCTTTTGGGTATTTGGGCAGTATGGCGATTTTGTTGTATAAGAACTTTGGAGCGCAGCAGATCAGCTGGTTGAATTTTTTTATCACCACAGCGATTGTGATGGGGAGTGTGACGGTGCTGCTATCGGGGCTGGCTATTGGGTATTTTTGGCGGAAGGAGCGGGGTGTTGTTTCAGAGCAGCCCTGATTTGTTTTTCACCACCAACCAGCGATTATAGACGAGAAATGGATGTTGTTGAGAAAACACCCATTTCTAATGATCCACCAGTGCCATCAGCTCCGGGCGTAGCAGGTGCTGATTGAGTAAAATATTCGGAGTCACCTGCGCAAATTGTTTGGAATCCTTGCACAAATGGTAGTAATCAGTGTAGCCGAAATCCAGTGCAACGCTCAACCAATCGATCTCTGGATGCAATTCCTTGTACTGGAAGGCATGGAAGAAACGGTTGATGCGGGAATACATTTTGGGGCCGATCCCCATTCTTTCTTTAAATTTTCGCTCAAATTGCCTCGGGCTTAGATGAGCCTGATTCGCAAGCCAATCCAAGGAATACCCTTGCGGGTGCTGAAGCAAAATTTGCCCAATTTGGTCAATGCCATGTGCTTCCTTTTTGACCTTTTTGATTTGCTTCAACAAGTAAACCTCAACTCGTTCAATCATCTCTGCATAAGTAAGCGCATTGGCAATTTGGTCATTTACATTTTGCAACTCCTGCCCGATAATCGATTCCGCATCGGTAAATAGAGTGGTGAGTTCCTGGCTTGAAAACCCCAGCAAGCGGTACAATCCGCCCGGTTGAAAAATGACCATCAGCATCAGGAAATCACTCTCGGTATAGGTTTCAAAATTGAGCCTCCCCACTTGTTGGCCAAAAATGGCGTTACGGGCAACCCGAAAACTGTTGCCCGTAACCAAATCGTGAGAATGGATGAATCCCCGCGCAAAAAATGCCAACGCGTGCTCTATTCTGGCGGGATAAGGTTTGATGTTGTAAGGCGTAGGTGGAAGATTCGCCAAATGGTAGCTGCGTACCAAATGGCGCAATGGAGCACTGGGTAGTATTTCTTGGAAGGGAATCATCATGATAAAGTTATTTACATTTTTCCAGGGTTTTGATCAATTCTGCTGGATTATTTCGCATTGGGTAGTGATTTCCATTGAGCTGTAGTATTGTCCAGCCCCTTTGTTTGGCTCTTTCTGCAAAAGGGGCAAAATTCGCTTTGCTCATATCTCCATTTGGTGCCATGAGGATGTAAAAGGTAGAAATCTTTTTTACAGCAGGATTCTTCACAGACAAGGGTTCGGTGAATGTTTTTAAAGGCTGTGGCACATCAGTAGGGGGAGTAGCGCTGACCGGACCAAAGAAATAAGCCACAAAACCATCCTTTGTAAATGGCTTGGTCATTGCAGTAGCTTCGGTTTCTCCTCTTGCTGCAAATAAACTTTCGCCGTCATTCGGTACAAATGCATCGAGGTAAATCATTTTGCCGATGCGATCCGGCACTTGTTCGGCCACTCCAGTGATGACCATGCCCCCGTAACTGTGCCCCACCAGGATGACATTGTGCAAGTCTTCAAATTTGATCACATTGACAATGTCATTGACATGGGTTGTCAAATTGATGTCTGGATTGGCCAGATGCACCCGCTCGCCTAGGCCAGTCATGGTTGGACGGTAAACGACGTCTCCTTGGGATGTTAGCATGGAGTCAATTTTTTTATACTCCCAGCCGCCACCCCAGCCGCCGTGAACGAAAAGAAAGGTTCTACCTGGGGTTTTGCTTTGCCCCCAAAGTTGGGTACTGAGCAGCACCAATAGTCCTAGTTTTGCAATGGTTTTCATGATCTTGGTATTTTGATTTTCTACAAAACTATGGACTAAAGGCGCGCGGGGACAAGTAAAAAAACGACATTGTTTATTTCAAAGCACCCAGGAATTTACTACCTACTGACACGGGTCTATCCTCAATGACCGCTTTTTTAAGCCATTGGGCAAACGTTAATTGGTCGCTTCCACAGGTAGTAAAACCTGCGCCGAGTACCAAGGTGTGGGGCGTAGCGTGTTTTTTGGCGTCATACTGACAATCGGAGATGAAATAATGGTAATCCAGATCGGAATCGTCCAGCTTTTTCATCGAAACCAACATGTCTTTAGACCATTCATCGATGTAGGCATCCGTTTTACTGGATTGGTGATTGAGTGCAGCACTGAATTTTGGCAAAATCAGATCATAAAGGGTGTTGCAGTGCAAATGTTTGATGCGGGCGTTTATTGAATCTGAGCGATTGAGGAGTGCACTTTCAAAAGCATCATTGCCAATTGTAAATTGTAAAAAAGACTGGCTTTCCGCTTTCCAAACCGTATCGATGATTTCAGTCCAGCGTTTTGAAACCAATAAGGAACCATCCGATAATTGATATATTGGTTGCTTGGTATAAATCGCTGCCACCGCAGGTGCCCAAAATGCCGAAGCATAAGCACCCGCACTTTCACCTGAAACCAGAACCTTACCGGGTGTTTTAAAATTCGTGGAAATCCAGTTTAGCGCAGCCAGTACATTTTTCCGGCCATGGTGGTATACCTGAATTTTTCCCTGTTTACTTTGGTAGGTGTTGATGGTGTTTCCGATGTGCAAATCACCAGTAGTGTAAGGAATAAAAACCACGGTCCAATCTTTGAATGGATTGGCATTGTCTTGGGCGTTAAAAATCCCCGACAACAAGGCAGGAAGTACGATTGGAATATTGGGAGCATAAAAAGATTTTAGATCCCGGGGTACGCCTTCCAGTAATGCTTTCATCAAAGTACCAGGTGAGGAGCAGGTGGTATCATCCCAACAAGCCCCGCCTCCGGAGAAATGGATAATCAGATTTTGAGAGGTTCCCTGGCGGGCAAATATTCGGTATTCTGAACCATCAGAACAGGTGGTTTCCCCGCCCAACGGTACTGAATGCCATTTGTGGTCAGTGGCTTGATCCAGGGAAGAAATTGCCCCTGGTTTAGCTAAAACGATGAAATAAACGTAGAGAAAGCCTACCAGGAGAATGGCCAATACACCAAGGAAAAGCCATTTCAAGAATTTGAGTATTGTTTTCATATCGTTTGATTGTGCGACTATGTTTTTGAACTAACTGGTCAATACGCTATCCTGAAGCGTTTTCGACTTGGGATTGATCCATTGTCTCGCCGGAACTTCTAAAAAACGATACGTCAGAAAGGATACTAACAAAGTAAGTGCAATAAATACAATACAAATGATCCAAGAAGCTAAAGGGTCTGGTTTTACAGGTGCTTCCAGATTGGTGACTTGTGTGTAAATCAAAATGTTGGTGATGAGATAAAGTAAGGGTTGGTGCACCAGATAGATTGAAAAAGACCAATCACCCAAACGTTGCAAAGCCTTATTTACAAAAAGGCGGTCTATTGCCTTACTGCCATATGCGCCTGAAAGCAATAGAAAAGGGAAAAAACTGACCGTGATGACATCTGCCAGTGCAAAGTGCAGCGAAAGGAAAAGTCCAAGTGTTAAGATCAACATGGTATATCCGTTACCCAATACTTTTTTTCCCCAGTTCATTTCAAATCCACGGTACATCATCATCCCCAGCACGAACCCGAACAAACACCTCAAGAAGCCAAACTGGAAGGCAACATTCAGAGAATCTTTAGGATAACCAGCAGTAGGAGTAAGAAAGGAGAGTTCAGGCGGTAGTGTTACCAATGGGACGAAAAAAAACATAATACTAACATAGCCCGCAAAACACAGCAACACCACCAGCACCCTTCCCAGCGCATTCAATTTCATAAAAGGGCGCACCAGAAAAGGAAAAATCATGTAAGCCCACCATTCGGTACTAATAGACCAAGAAGCATGCACCCAAGAAAACCAATGGTGAAAGTTCATTGAATGAAGCAGGAGCAAGTTGGTCACAATCGAATACCCTGTATTTTCAACCTGCAAAATGGGGTTTTTGGGTATACCGAGCTGCGCAGAAATGTAGAAAAGAACAATAGTAAACAATAAAGTAGCCAGATGCAAGGGATACACTCTTGCAAAGCGAGCAATGGTGAATTTTTTGAATGTAGTGCTATTCACAGATTCTGCAAACCATTTACCGTAAACATGGCACATAATGAACCCACTGAGGATAAAGAAAAAATCAACCATTAAATACATTCGACTCAATGCCATGGAATCTTCTATTCTGATTAGCACATTAACTCCATTGCCCAAAAAGAGGTCAACATGGTAAATTACAGTCAACAAAGCGGCGATTCCCCTCAATGGGGTTAGGTTGGATAGATAGCTTGTGTTCATAAACTTGGTGTTTAATATTGAATTAAAGTGTAACCCTTCCCTCAGCTTTGATAGGGTCAGCAATGGGCGAAAATGAAAATGGGACAAACGCTGCGTCAGCAACGACAGCGCTACATGATTGAACGAAATGTCTACATTTCATGAGGAGTAGTGGTTTTAGGTAAAAAAACGAGGAGTGATGAATGATTACCCCTTTTGTCGCGTACCAAATAGCACCAATAGCCATGGTTTTATAAGATTTTTCACCATTTTGAGGTTTTGATTACATACAAAACCACGGACTAAAGGTGCATAAAAGCTAGTTGAGAAACAGTATGTTTTGATAGGAGGCGAATCGGTTCCACTTTAGTTATTTCGGACCATACTTCGCCACGAATTCCGGCGTTTGCTCATAAAATACCTCGTGGTGGTAGCGTGCATCGGTGTTTCATCTTCCATAATGGTTGTTTCAAAGATTTGGAATGGAAGAGTTATTCGCTCTACGGCTTATACACATGCACCGACATGCCTACAATCTTCCATACCCCGGCAAATTTTTCCAACATGCGCATTTCGTGCGAGTAGGATTTGCTGCCATCTTTTGCCGTAGTCACCTGATTGTGGGAGGACCAGGCCATCTCGCCTTTAACACTGATCAGGTAATTACTATTCGTAGCTGTGGCTCCACTAGCCGTAATCGGATCCGGTTTCTTCATCATTTCTGCAGACATCTCGTAATGGGTTCCATCCACATCGGTAATCAGGGCACGTGAGTAGGGCTGAATTTGCCAACAAGCCATTTGTGCTTGCAAATTGCCAGCATTCCAGGCGGCAGTTTCGGCTTCGATGACTTTTTTGATGGCGGCTTCATCTGCGCTTTGCGCAGAGGCAACGGAAACGCTCACCAGTACGAAGCTGAGCAGGAGTGAAAGGTGTTGAAATTTCATGATATTGAGTTTTAGTGTTGAATAATGTATTTGTTACTTTAATACAACTTGCCCCACTACCCTGCGCCGGTTGTTCCCTACGATTTGCCAGACATAAGTTCCAGTTGGCAATTGAGCCACGTTGATGGTGTTGATGCCTGCAGCCAGCCATTGCGTTTGTACCTCTTGTCCATTGATGTTGAACAAGCGGAACTGAAGGGTATTGGAACTCGCCATTTTTTTCAATAAATCAGGTGACAAGTCTATTGAAAACCAATCGCTTGCTGGATTGGGAAATATGCGAATACCTGTAGTTAAATCTGGCTCTTGCGTAGACACACTCACCTCTTTGGTATTGAATCTGGCGCGAAGTATTGGTCCAAATGCATAGCCTGGCAAAGAGTCTGCAGCGGTCTGGTCAAACTTGAGTATGGCGTGGGAACTGACTTTGTGGGTCGACATGTAGATAGCCGCGTTTCTATCCAGGAACTGAATGCCGATGGCGTAACGACCTTTGTTTAATGCCAAAGATTTAGGAAGCTGATAGTTGACCTCGCCCAGTGGCAGACTCACCAAGAAGGTATCTTTGCCAAAAACGATGAGCGTATCTTTGGGCTCGAGCGGGATTGGGCTGGAAAGGTGCAAGCGTTTGCTGTAGTTCTTCTTGACCGAATCGTATCCAAATACCCAGAACTGGATTGCAGTTGGAGCAAATACATTGACATCCGTAGCGATGGAAGTCAACTGATCTGCAACGCCAAGGTCAAAAAAGTGGCCACGATTGGATCCAAAAGATAAGTTAGAAAACGCATTATCCTTTGAAAAAACGGAGTCTCCCGCTACTAGCTGTGCTTCCTGTTGCTGGAATATGGTATCGCCTTGAAGGAGGGTAGTTCGGTAAAAATAATTACCCTTACCACTCAGGCGGGCATTGGAAAAACCAACGCCTACCTTTCGTGGGGCTAACATCAGTGTGCTATTGGAAGTTGATACTTCGACGGCATCTTTTAACAAGGTATGTTGCAGTCGATAAGCTCCAGGTATTCCACTCCACAAGGCTACCCTCGCCCCTGAAATTTGAGTACCCGTGGCATGTTTGGCTTTGATCTCTGTATAATCTGGTTCGACCAGGTCAAAAAGCACTGCTGGATTTTTCCACTTCAGAATTGCAGAATCCCCTAGTGTGGCCCAGGCCTGCTTGGCATTTAGGAATTGTAAGGTGTTAATCTTTGGGATACCTGGTTGTAAAATGCTAATCGGCCAGGTTTTACAGGAATCAAAACTGATATCCGCCCAACCATCAAATTGGTTGCTGGAAACAAAAATTCCGGTCTGACCAGGTACACCATAAATGGTATTGGGATTGAAGCTGTTGGGGCTTCGCCCCGGGCTGGATGTCCAGGTTTTGCCGTTATTGGCCGTGTAGTAAATTCGTCCTCCATTAAGACTGACGGCGCCTTCGTGTCCATTGGTCAGTGCAATGGTGCCGATGTATGCTGGTGTGGGCAAAACATCGACTGTCCAAGTTTGACCCTGATTTGCACTTTTGAGGGTTCTTCCCGCAGAGGTGCCGATCCAAATCGTGTCGCCAAAAACGGCAAAAGCTTCAAAATAGCTTGACTCATTTGGACGTGGTGCAGGGGTAGCTATTTTTTGCCAGGAATCACCAGCATCAGTGGTCCGATAAAACTCAAAAGTATCGCGTACTGGATCCCCCCAAGCCAGCCCGTTCCGGCGGTTGAAGAAGTGGATGCCATTAAGAAAGCTCCCAGGAAGGCTGTATTCTCCATTTTTGAAGGCTTCATCCCAGGTTTTGCCCCCATCTTTGGTGCTTAGGGTAAACGATTCTCCGAAATAAGAAAAGGCGACTGCAAAAGCGCGACGGGAATCAGCAGCAAAAAAGGAGCCTAAATAATAATCAAAGAACAGGGCATCCCAACCTTGAATGGGGTTGGTATCCCAGGTTTTTCCACCATCTTTTGTCAGGGTTACTCGACCAAGGTCGTCTGCAAACCATACTGTATCCGCATCAATTACGGCCATTTTACTCCAGAAATAGGGCGATTCAAAAAGCGGATTTGATTGAGCCGGAATAATTTGCTCCCATTGTTGAGCCAGGAGTGAGGTGGACAGGAAACTAGAAATGAGGAACAGGAGTAGGTGATTATGTTTCATCATCTGGTGTTTGAAATTAGGGAAGTGTTATTTTACTCTTTAAAGATAGCCTGGTCGCCTCTAGCCACATTGTATAAATGCGAACAGCTTCAAAAATTTTGGTGAATATTTTGCTCAACAACATGCAAACTTTGAAAATGCTCCTTAGGTGAACTTCCGGTATATTGATAAAAATCTTTGATGAGGTGAGATTGATCGGTATAGTTGAATTGTGCCACTACCTCCATCCACGAAGGTTGAGGCATGTGGTAAAGATGCTTCAATACATTGCGAAACCGAATCGCGCGGGCATAGCCTTTGGGGCTCATGCCAATCTGAGTTTTGAACTGCTTCTCCAGCCAGCGACGACTGAGGTGAAAATGATTGGCCAGGTCTTCTACACCGATCAGTCCCATCTGTTGATCAATGTAATTTGTAATGACCGAAAGGTCTTTTTTCCAGGCATAACTTGCATTTTGGTGAAAAAAGCGAATGAGATGGGGCTCCAAGAGCTGAATCGCAACTTCGGATTGAGCGACGCCTAAAAGCTTTTCTTGTACCTCGTTGAATTCCTTTTCTACCAATTCGACATTGATGCCTCGGTTGGTCATTGCGGTAGCTGATTCCCTGATAAAATGGTGGGTTGCCGTAGGTTGTAAGGCGACTGCCAATAAGTTTTGCTCTCCTACAAAATAAGCATGGCCAAAGGTAGTAGGGGGGCCAATGATCGCAGGTGTTTCTCCGAGATGAACTTTATCCTCAGGAGCTGTACCATGGTAGTAAAAGGAAGTTACCGCTGGAGTTTTGAAAGAGAATTGGATCGCTGCCAATCCTTTGCAGGACAACACTGTGCTGATCCCGGGGGTCGCATTAAATTGTTGGACCAAATAAAACTTCACAAAAGGGCGAAGCGCGGGGTGAGGTAGGTGTACTTGGGTAAACATAAGGGCTAGTTTCATCAAAAATAACCATTTCCTAGCTCAAAAGCAAGCTCGGCAGGCAAATTAGTTGTACTCGGGGCAAACTTTTTTTTACCTAAACCAATGACATTCAATAATAAGGTTTAGTTTTCGCAAGGCAATGCGATGGGGATTGTGAATATCCCCATCGCATTGCATACATCTACTCCCTCTCCCCCTCTTCCATCCGTACAAAGGCGCTCCTTCTTGGCGCGGGCAATTCAGCTTGATCTCCTTTCAGCCCCTTCCACAAAACCTCGTTGAACAGACGATCATCGTTAAGGTCTACTTCCGCAAAATTGAAACCTTCCGAAATTTTTGCCCAACGGCTGGCTAAGGTATTCACATCGTCGAGGTTCACGGACAGTGGAACGGATTTGAATGGTGCCACATTGGGCGTCGCCATAAAGCTGCGGAACATGGGCATGGCCGCAGCATCGTACTGGCTCATCGGCGGCAATCCCAGGATCAGCTCCATCGTCCGCAACATCCCCGAGGTAGAATATAGGGTGTGATCCACGTAATTGCGCTTGGTGTAAGGGCTCACCACAAAAGCAATCGAACGGTGGGCGTCCACATGGTCAGGGCCATTTTGAGCATCGTCTTCCAGAATAAAAATGGCAGATTGAGCCCAGATGGCACTTTTGCTGATGTGCTCCACCAACATTCCTACGGCCAGGTCATTATCGGCTACGCAGGCGTAGGGTGTCGGGCGACCTACCGCCAAACCCTGCGTATGATCAGCCCCCAAACGGATGGTACTCAGACTAGGTACGGCATTGATGACCAGCAGGGAATCAAAGTCGTGCCTCCATTGGGCGAATCGGGTGGTATCGCGCACTTTTTGATTGTAATACCCCGTGAATTTCGAGCAGACATGTGCGTCGTCCAACACTGGGATATTGCCTTTTTTATCATCGGCAAAAACGCCATAGGTACGGTAACTCACCCCAGCACGTTTACAAAAATCCCAGATGAACCCGTCTTTGTTGTTGGCGATTTGGCGACGCCCCATTCCTTCCGTCACACCTCCGCGGCGGCCATAACCAGTGGGCCAGGTTTTTTCGAGGTAATCGTTGGCCAGGGCCCCCATCGACCAGTTGTGGCCATCCGCACTGACCTCGGCATCCACATAAAAATTATCCAACAGCACAAACTCCCGGGCCAGTTTGTGCTGATTGGGGGTGTATTTTTCACCAAATAAACATAGGCTGGTATCTCCATTCCCAGCAGGCATATCGCCCAAAACCTGATCGTAGGTGCGGTTTTCTTTCAGCACATAAAATACGTACTTGATTGGGGAAGCTGCTCCTACTTTCATTGGGATTGGGTTGCCTGCTTCGCCATCAGTTTGCAACTCTTTTTCCTTTTTATAAGGTGTGTTTTTGTAAACTTGGGCTGAATAACTACTCATCGTGGCCGCATCCGGCAGGTCGATGATGCTCAGCGTACCTTTCATCAGGGCGCCGATGTATTGCAGTCGGTTGTTGGGCTGAGGAAGTTCGCCTTTATGCGATTCGGAGCGAACATTGCGCTGAATGGGCTGGGGGCCAAGTGGATTGGCAAAAGAACTGAAGCCTTTACCGTTGGCCACATAAATCTTTTTGCCGACTATTCGTACACTCGTCGGATACCAGCCTACTGGTATAAAACCCTTGGAGGTACTGCGGCCCGGGTGGCTTACGTCAAATACGGCCAGGCAATTGTTGTCCGCATTGGCGATGTAAAGCGTTTTTTCGTTTTTGGACAAGGCTACACCGTTGGTTGTAGACCCTACTGGTGAATTGGGATACAAAGCAGCGTCGAGGACTTCTATAACTTTACGGTGGGCTACTTCAAGCACCGAAACGCTGTTGTCACCAGCGTTGGCAACGAAAATCAAATTGCCTTTTTTGTTTAAAATCAGTTCATTGGGATTGTAAGACACCGGCACCTCGGCTACAATTTTCCGACTGTAGGTATCGAAATAGGCTACTTTTTTGCCACCCCAAAGCGAGATGTAGAGCATTTTGGCATCTGGAGAGAGGACACAGGTGTAGCCCTCATGTTTTAGATCGAGCTTTTGGACAGTAGCTTTGGTCTTCAAATCGAGGATATACAAGGAGTTATTTTCTTTGGTCACTACATAAAGCAATCCCCGCTGCTCATCTATCTCGATGCCCACCGGGGAGATTTTTTCTGGCCAGGGTTTGCCCAGTACCAGGCTGTCCTTTTGCAGCAATTGATCGTTTTCGATGGCGTATTTGCGGATGCAGTTGTCGTTGCCCCCAGAGGCGTACAAGTACTTGCCATCCTTGCTGAATTTTAGCCCATAAAATGACTTGGGGATTTCAATATTGGACAAAACTTTTTCCCCGACTGGGTCAATGAGTTGCAAACTCTGCTTGCCCTGGCCATTGTTGGTGACGGCGATGCGTTGCTGATTGGCCGATACGGCAATATTTAAAGGCAAGTCCCCTACTTCCAGTGAACGCCCGGCTGGGCTGAGTGACCAACCATTGGGTAGAGTGACACTTGAAACCGTGTTTTGTGCCCTAAGGTTAAAACAACAAAGTAGAACTACAACCAAGAGTAGATTTTTCATGATCATTAAAATTATAACGCCGACAAGGGGATATCCTCTGTCGGCGTTTTTGAAAAATGAAATCAACTTTATTGCGCCCACCAAACCTTGATGTTGCTATTGTCCCCACCCATTTTGGCTACCGCAGCATTGAGGTTTGCAGCATTTTGAGACTGCAAGTAGGTAGGGTAAGGCACCCGCGAGGGGAACATATTCTCGGCAGGAATACCCGTACCACGAGGCAGAATGGGGTAACCCGTCCGCCGCTTTTCAAACCAGGACTGATAATCTACAAAGAAATAGGCAATGTATTTTTGCAACATAATCTGTTCCAACTGTTTGTCCATGCTTTGGGTTTCATCGTACAATACTCCGGGTTGGGTCAAAAAATCGGCTGGCAGCGTGGCGCCCCATTGTACCATTGAAGCTCCAATGGCGGTATTGTAATGAACTTTGGCTGTTTTCCCCGTATTGAATCCTTTCAAAGCGAGTTCAGCTTTGATAAACTCTACCTCCGCATAAGTCATCATCACCCCCAATTGAGGCAAGGTCTTGAGCGCATCCAGATAACTGGAATTGCGACCAACCACGTATTCAGTAGTGGTCGGATAACCACTTTTGATGCCCTGATAAACTTGTACACCATTCACCGCAACCGTTGTGGCCCACACCGCCCGACGCGGGTCTTTATCCGCGTTGAGTTTGTTGATGAAAAACTCGGTGAAATAGGTGCCCTCGCGCCAGTCCAGGGTACGGGCATTGTAATAGGGGTTAAAATAAGGAAAAGTACCCGGATAACGAAAAATGGCTTCATCCGCATTGGCTACAAACACTGGATTTTTGGCTGGATCGGCTAAAATCGCCTTAATCTGTTCGGTGACATTGACTTCGCCATCTCGATTGGAAATGCGCAACAAAAGGCGTAGGCGTAGGGAATTGGCAAATTTTTTCCAGCGCTGAATGCCCACGTTTTTACCACTGGTCAGTACGCTTGAATTGTAAACCTGATCCCCACCATAAGTCAAAACTTTGCTATCATCGAATAGACCATTGGCCGTTTCGAGGTCTTTCAGGATTTGCAGGTAAATGTCTTTTTGAGCATCAAACCTTGCTTCAAAAATACCATCTTCCGCCTTAACGGCTTGAGAATAGGGTACATCCCCGTACAAATCAGTCAAAATGGAGTAGCCCCAGCTTTTGTAGACCAGTGCAATGGCTTTGTAGTTGTTTTCTTTCAGGCCATCGGAGATGGAAATGATGTCTTCCACATCGCGCATCAGGGTATAAAAAGAGGTCCACACCCCGGCTCCTGGATTTACCACGTAGCGATGAAGCCCCTGGCCGCTGGTACTTGCACGTGGTGCATCTACTTGCATCAACTCGTGCGTAAAGCTGCGCGAAGCCTGCATACTGGCATTGACAAAACGGTATTGCATTTGCCCCAGTAAAACGCCCGGGGTTACATCTTTAGGGCGATTAGGGTCGAGATTCAAGTCTTCAAACCCCTCGGTGCAGGCACTGAGAACGATGCACAGCGCCAGAAAAATGAATGATATTTTGCTGAAAAACTTCATGATTGTCGATTTTAGAATTTGAAGGTGAGGTTTATGCCCATGGTGCGGGTAGAAGGGAACTGGGTCAATTCCACTCCTGGTGTCAAAGTGCTGCCATTGAGGTTTCCACTCTCAGGGTCGAAGCCAGGGAACTGGGTGAAGTTGAACAGATCACGCCCATAAACGGCAATGGATGTTTTTTGAATGCCGATGCCATTCAACCAGTTTTGGGGTAGGCTAAATTCGAGGCGTACCTCCCGGATTTTTAAAAAAGTGGCATCAAAAATATTGGTTTCGGCATTGCTGATCTGGTAGTAGTTATCGTAATAAGCACTGGCTGCAACCTTGGTGGCATTGGGCACGTAAGTCCCATCAGCTTGTTTCACCACGCCAGCACCGACGATGCCTCCATCACGGCCCGGCAAGGTTACTCTCGTTTTTCCGAGTGTATTGTTTTTATGGTTGGTTTGAGAATACATTTCACCACCCATCTGGCCATCCAAAAGGACACTAAAACGCACATTTTTGATGGTAAATTCATTCATGATGCTGCCTTTCCAATCGGCAAAAGCATTGCCCCAAAGTTTAGCCACTGGATCGAGCGGTGCGGGAAGGCCATTGCTGGAATACACGATTTGTCCATCAGGCGAGCGCTGAAAGCCACGGCCGTACAAATCCCCCATCCGTCCACCTACCCGTGCTTCAATGGTCACGTTGGTATTGTGGGCATAAATGATTTGATTGGAAATACCCGGTGCCAATTCACGAACGTAACTACGGTTGCTCGCCCACAATAAGGTAGTAGTCCAGCTGAAACCTGACTTGACCACAGGCTTAAGGATCAACTTCACTTCACCACCTACACTATTGATCAAACCAGCATTGATCAAGGCATTAGAAAAACCAGAAACGGGATCAAGAGGGATTGACAAAATTTGGTTGCGGCTCTCGTTGTTGTAATAAGCAATGTCCAAACCAATGCGGTTGCGGAATAAGCGTAAGTCCAACCCGAACTCATAACTGGAGGTGATCTCTGGTTTCAAATCAGCGTTGAACAATTGGCTTGGGTTGGTAAAGCTGTTGCCGTAAATCCGATCGTAATACCGTGCGGTTTGGTAAGGCCGGGTATCATTGCCCACCTGTGCCCAGGATGCCCGCAGTTTGGCAAAGGATACCATTTTAGGCAAATGGAGCATCTCGTTGAGCAAAAAACTTGCACTCACCGAAGGGTAAAAGAAAGAATTGTTTTCAAAAGGCAGGGTACTCGACCAGTCATTGCGGCCAGTTACGTCAACAAAGACTTTTTCAGCATATGAAAACTGGGCGCTACCGTACAAACTGTTGATGGCCTTTTTCGTCTTGAGTGGATCAGCTACGGCTGGGTCGAGGCTATTGGAGATTTGGTACACCCCTGGTTGAGCCAGCTGATCAGCATACATTCCGGCGAAATCATAGGTTTGGCGCATCGCGTTGCCTCCGATAGAGGCGGTAACATTGAACAAAGACGAGTAGGTATCTTTGTAGGTCAACAAGAAGTCGGAGTTGGATTCCAGGCTAAAAATGCTTTGTTCGCGGTACATCCCACGAGGGTAACGCGTCATGCTGAATGGGCGCTGCTGGGAATGAAACTCGTGAGACATGTCTACTCCGGTACGAATCTGCAATTCAAGTTTTGGTGAAAACTCATAATTGGCGGTTACGTTACCAATCATCCCGTTTTTATTCAGTTTGTTCAGCATTTCGTACATACCCAGGTAGGGATTGTCTGGGCCGGGGTTGAAAGGGTTTTTCTGGCGAACATCTTCTAAACCGGATTGCCAATAAGGTTTGAACCATTCTGGACGAACGTTTGGAGTGGTACCAATGATCAGGAAGTACATCAAAGTCTGGTTGTTGTACCCTGCTAGTGGAAGATTGTCACTCTTCTTGTTGGTATAATTGGCTTTGCCAGAAATTTTCAAGCGCTTTGAAACTTTCTGATTGACCGATAAGGCGGCATTCAAGCGTTCAAAACCTGTGTTGGGAATGATCCACTCGTTTTTGAGTTGGGTCAAGGACAAACGCGCCGAGCCATTTTCGTTTCCACCTTCAAAAGAGAGGCTATTGGAGTAATTTTTTCCCAATTGAAAAAAACCAGAGATGTAGTCATCGTATGCAACCCAAGGTGTACGTTCGGTAGGTTTTCCGATGGGGTCATTGGGATTGTATTGGAAATACTGCTGGCCATTGAATTTTGGCCCCCACGCACGACCTGCAGCAACCGTTGTACTGGTATTGATGCCATCCGGGCTATCGAGGTAAGAATAATAGGCATCAGTGCGCCCTTCGCCGTATTCAAACTGATAATCAGGCCAGCGATTGACTTGTTCTACACTAAAATTGCTGTTGAAAGTGATGCCAATGCCCTTGTCTTTTCTCGCGCCAGACTTGGTGGTAATGATGATGGCACCGCCCGCTGCCCGGCTACCATAAAGGGCAGTTGCGCCTGGGCCTTTGAGCACCGTCACTTTTTCAATGTCATCCGGGTTCAAATCCGAGAGTGTGGAGCCATAATCCACCGGGCTGTCTGTGGCCAGGTGGGAGTTGAATCCTGTACCCGAAATTCTGCTGCTCACGGGTATTCCATCAATGACGATCAGGGCTTGATTGTTGTCGAGGTTCAATGAAGACTCTCCTCGCAGGGTAATGCGTGCCGAACCCAATGGCCCCGCGCCTACCCCTTGAATGTTCAAACCCGCAACCTTTCCACTCAGTGAGCTCACCCAGTTGTTGGTTTTGGCATCCAGTACCGCGCTGGCATTGATGGTTTGAGCTGCATAGCCCAGGGATTTTTCTTCCCGTTTGATCCCCAAAGCGGCGACTACCACTTCGCTGAGCAATTGGGTGTCTTCTGCCAATTTCACTTCAATGAAAATTTGCCCACTCACACTGAATTCCTTGGTGACAAAACCAATGGCAGAAAAGATGAGTACGGGATTATCGGATGCTTGCTCCAATTGGAATTTCCCCTCCACATCTGTAATGGTGCCTGTAGTAGTTCCTTTTACTTGAATGTTGACACCGGGTAGGGCTTCTCCATTTTCGGAAGATACTTTCCCTGCGATTACGCCCGATTGGGCGAACAGGCTTAGCGTCAAACACATGACAAGTCCCATCGATAGGACTACCTTTTGTAGACTTCGTTTCATACCTTTGTAAGGTTGTTGATTGAGCATATTGATTGATAACACCTGATCGTAGGCGTGGCCGCGCCTACGGTCTTTCGTCTGGTGAAAGTAGGACGTGAAAGCGTTTTGAATATTAAGCAAATCTGATTTTTAAATTAAATTCAAGCTAGCCCTGTAAACTTTAGTAAATCTAATTATTGATTTTTCCAATTCGTTTGAATATAAGTAAAATTTTAAAAAGAGTAGTTCTGGATGTACAGTCAAATGCCCCGCTCGCCGCATGGCGAAACCGAGAGACTTCCGTCACCCAAACAAATGACTTTCATCAATTTACCGGAAGATAACACGCTCTTAACCTGGAGTTGACACAGTGCTTTTAACTTACAGCAAAAGTGAATCAATACCATGTCTAAATACATCCATATCCTCCTGCTAGGCTCTGCTCTTTTTGCCTTCGCCTGCAACCCAAATCACCACAAAGTCGAAAACATCCTCATCAAAGGTTCGGACACCGAAGTCAACCTGGCTCTCGCTCTGGCAGAGACCTACATGAGTTCAGATCCCGACGTATCCATTGCGGTTACCGGCGGCGGGTCTGGGGCAGGTATCGCCGCCCTGATCAATGGCAAAACCAGCATCGCCAATGCCTCCCGGCCGATGAAGCAGGAAGAGATCGCGTTGGCCAACGAACGAAAAGTACAACCCTTGGCCAGTGTGTTGGGTATGGACGCCATCGCGATAGTGGTGCACCCGCAATGCCTGGTGCAAAGTCTATCCTTGCAACAACTGGGTGCCATTTATCGCGGTGACATTCAAAACTGGAAAACCCTGGGGGGCCCCGATGCCGAAATTTCCCTGTACGGTCGCCAAAGCAACTCCGGCACCTTTGTTT
>NZ_JANRKL010000160.1:0-20149 GCF_033763495.1 Haliscomenobacter sp.
GGGTTGCTTTTTACATCTACAGTAATAGATCCAGAAATACTACAACCTTCTTTATCTGTTACGGTAACTGAATATTTTCCAGCCGCATTGACCAGGATGGAATTGCTGGTACTTGTGTTTGACCAACTATAGGTAACAAAAGTATCAGCCACCATCAAACGTGTGCTTTCACCTGAACACAGGATGGTATCCCCTGTAATTAAGGGATTCGGTGCTTTTTTTTCAAAAATACGAATGTCGTCGGTTCCTTTACAGCCATCACTGGAAGTTACAGTTACACTATAGGTTCCAGCACCTACCGAAAGTAATGAAGCATTACGAGTACCATCTTGCCATAAATATGCAGCAAATCCTACGGGAGCTTGAACTGTGGTCAATGATCCTGGACACAAGACAGTGTCCGCCGTCAATCTGACCTGTGGCGCGGGAGTAACAATAATGACTACCGAATCGGAATGGACACAATTTCCTTCTTCAACAGTAAATTCGTAGACCAATCGACCGGAGAAATTGAGTGGGATGTCAACTATAGCATCGGTACGACCATTCGGCTTGATAAAGGTAGCTCCGGCTCCTTTAGCTCGCCAAATATAGGTTTCTCCGTTGTTGGTAAATGAAGCAGATCCCGTCAAATTGAGACTAGTGCCTGCACACACTGTTGTGTCGCTACTGGTGGTGAGTCGAACCAAGTCGCAGTTTGGATTGGCGATACAATTTAAGAAAGGGGCCGCAGGGCCATCCCAGTCAAAAATGTAATTTTTTACTTTTGTTGAATCAAAACCTCCATTTGGACAGAATCCTACAAAGAAGTCAATCAGCATAAAGAAGCCCTGGCCAGGTTGTACCACCATTGGTTTTATCCAACCATCAATACCTGGACCCAAAAAACTTTCTGTGGTATCAGGCTCTCCTGGCCTCATTCCTCCAACGATTGGCTGTCCTAGGGTGCTGGTTGGCGGTTGGTAAAAGGAACAACGCAATGGCACACCTAAACTATCACAATTGACATCGGCAGGGTATATTGCAAAATCAAAGTCCTGAATACAATTCTGTGTTACCCTATCGGTAATACTAAACCAAACTTGAGAACCAGGAGGCATGTCCTTACGAAATTCAAAATAAAACCAACTACTGATGTTTTCCCCTCTTTGCAAACAGCCTTGGCTGTTTTTGAGGTTGGCAAAATCATCAATACCACGTCCTAATGGCAAAAATGAAAAGGTGCTATCGCTACAAATCACTTTTGCGGTTCGACAATCGGTATTTGGCTTTTGTGCCTGAACATAAAACGAAAATAAGATGGGTAGGACCCAAATCGAGTTTTTGAGATAACGAATTCCCATGATTGCTTTTTTAGTTGCCCCTCAACTCCAAAGACAACGGTCTCTGAAGTGCCAGTGTTCCAAATAAACGACACCCGGGATAGGTGCAATTTACCAATCATATGTTCACAGGAATGCTAAGGCTGGAACGCAGACCTGAATGGATAAAATAGATGTCATTTTTTTTAAAGTAACGCAAAAAATGGCTAGACAGGTACGTGAGGGGACCGTACACAAACAAAAATAAAGTATATTTTTTAAACGAGAAGGGATTTTTAAAAAACTTGTCGCGTATGGTGCAACAGAAAAGGGTTCGCTACTGCGAACCCCCTTATTTTGCTACGGCTTCTGCCGTTGTAATGTTTTCATTTTTATAATCTCTTTCAATCAGCCCATCGCGCATGCGCACGATCCGATGAGCATGATCGGCAATATCGGGTTCGTGAGTGACCAGGATAATCGTATTACCTGCCTTGTGGATTTGTTCGAACAACACCATGATTTCATAAGAAGTCGCTGAGTCGAGGTTACCCGTAGGTTCATCGGCCAGGATGATCGAAGGGTCATTGACTAGTGCCCGCGCAATTGCTACCCTTTGTCGTTGCCCCCCTGAAAGTTCATTCGGGTTGTGATCCATACGATCAGCGAGCCCAACGGCTTCCAACATGGCTTTGGCCTTTTCCAGACGGGCATTTTTGCTAATGCCTGCATAGACTAAAGGTAGTGCAACATTTTCCAGAGCGGAAAGCCTTGGTAACAAGTTGAACGTTTGAAAAACGAAACCGATTTCCTTGTTGCGCACCTCTGCCAATTCAGCATCGGTCATAGAGCTCACATTGACGCTGTTGAGAAAGTAGTCGCCCCCGGTTGGGGTATCCAAACAGCCCAACACATTCATCAACGTTGATTTCCCGGAACCAGAAGGTCCCATCAGTGCAACATACTCATTTTTATAAATGTTCAGACTCACCGACTGAAGGGCATTCACCTGGGTTTCACCCATAATGTAGGTCTTCTTGAGCTCACGAAAAGAAATGATCGGTTCCATGTACAAAGGTTTGTGTTGTCTGTGCAAAACGCACTTTAAAATTGGGGCAAAAATAAGTGTTCATTTTTTTTGAGTCAAAGAATTAGACAAGACGCTTAAAATGAAACGCTTACTTATCTAATTCTTTGTCAAAATGAACATTTATTTTTTATCGCCCCTTAAAGATCAATGACCTTTGGCACCATAAAGAAAGTCCCGTCTTGTTGAGGCGCATTGGATAAGGCTTTTTCCCTTTCTACCTGGTTTTGCACCTGATCTTCGCGCCAGACGTTGACATCTTCGTTTAAATATACCAAAGGTTCTACGTCTTTGGTATCTAATTCCTGAAGCTTCTCCACCATAGTCAAAATATTGCTAAGGTCCTTTTGTAAGGATTCTCGTTCGGCATCAGAAAGTTCTAAACGGGCCAAATGTTCCAGTCTCGAAATTAAAGTTCCAGTGATCGTCATGATAAATTCTTAGATAAGTAGGCGATTTTGTTCGACAGCGGCAAAAATACACTTAATCCTTGCATTAATTTTCTAAACTTCTCCACGGATAATTCTTGCTGCTCAACAAAAAACGTATTTTAGCCGCGTCACAAAGTACAGGTATGACGCAAAAAATTACTTCCCGATTTTTTTGAGGCTTTTGAATAGAAAGCTCACTTGAAATGAACCTTTTGACTTCCTATTCAAAACCCAAATCGGGAAGTTAATTTTTCTGCGTTACTAGTTAGTTTAGATCAAAATATGAATCAGCAAGACCAAGTCTCCAAAATCAAACACGTGGCCATTGCCGGAAATATTGGCGCTGGGAAAACAACCCTCTGCACCCAATTAGGTAAAAGTTTTAATTGGGACATCCACTACGAATCCGCCGATGACAACCCTTATTTGGTTGATTTTTATAACGACATGAATCGCTGGTCTTTCAACCTGCAGATTTACTTTTTAAACAGTAGGTACCAGCAAATTTTATCCATCCTCAGTGGAGAAAAAACGGTCATTCAGGATCGTACCATTTACGAAGATGCCTATATTTTTGCCCGTAACTTGTACGACATGGGTCTGATGACCGGGCGGGATTACCACAATTACCTGGATTTGTTCGAAACCATGTCTTCTCAAATCCAGCCACCAGATCTGCTAATTTACCTGCGTGCCAGCATTCCAACACTCGTAGACCACATCCAGTTGCGGGGCAGGGACTATGAGGGTAGCATAAGCTTGGATTACCTGCGACGACTCAACGAAAAGTACGAAGCCTGGATTGAAACCTATAACCACGGCCGATTACTCATCATCAATGCCGATGACATTGATTTTGCCCGCAGCCAGGATGACTTGTCCAAGGTTGTGAATATGGTGCAAGGCGAGTTGCATGGGTTATTTTAATATCCAATGAAATATTTACTGGCAATCCTGTTTTCAGTCTTTATCTTGAGTAATGGAATCGCTCAAAAGGCCGCATTTGTGCTTGGGCATGTAGATACGCTCTATTCCAAAATCCTTCAGGAAAAAAGGGTTTTGAACATCTTTTTACCGAGTGATTATTCGCCGGATTCTGCTCATACTTACCCCGTGATTTACCTGCTCGATGGTGCTGCTGATGAAGATTTTATCCACATTGCCGGCCTAGTCCAATTTGCTAGTTTCCCTTGGGTTGAACATTTACCCCCCTCCATTTTAATCGGCATTGCCAATACCGATCGCAAGCGGGATTTTACTTATACCTCAGCCGATCGCTTCAAGTTTCCCCCAGAATTGGCGGCTTTTCAAAATGCCCACAAAAATGCCGGCGGATCTGGCCGTTTTATGGATTTTGTAGAAAATGAATTGCAACCCTATATCGATCAAGCATACAAGACCAATTCGGAAAAAACCTTAATCGGGCAGTCTTTGGCTGGGCTGATGGCTACTGAATTCCTGCTAAAAAGGCCACAGCTGTTTAGCAAATACATCATCATGAGCCCTAGTTTGTGGTGGGAACAATGAATCCTTGTTGCAGGTTCAACCCGCTCAACCCAGGCCCGGTACCAAGGTATATATTGCTGTGGGTAAAGAAGGCAAGATGATGGAAAACGATGCACACAAACTGGCCAAACTACTCCAAAAAAGTCAGAAATTCGGCAAGGTTTGGTTTGAGTTTTTACCCGAGGAAAACCATGGGACCATTTTGCATCCAGCGGTAGCCCATGCGTTCCAATTTTTTAATCGAAAGAAGAAAATTTCATAATTGGATTAAGCAAATATCCCTAATTTCATCAAAAGAATACAGTTGAAATGATAAGTAACCCTACTCCATCCGGCGATGTTTTTTGCGTATCTAGCAAAACTCCACTCATGGAAGGGTACTGCCATCAATGTGGAGAAAAACAGATTGATCCACAGCATGACTTCAACTTGTTCTATTATCTAAGAGAAACACTAGAGCAGTACAAAACAGCATCATTTGGCTTATGGGTTTAGACCTTAATTTCAAAACACGCTAATACCTGTATCCATGATCGCCAGAATGCTGTTCCTGCTTTGTTGTTTGTGTACTACCATTTCTATCTTCGCTCAACGCAATGTCATCCTGATCATTGCCGATGACCTGGGCAGTGATTATTGTGGGTTTTATGAAAACCATGTCGATACTGCAAAAATGCCCAATGTTCGGCGCTTATTGGCTCGGGGAGTGCGGTTTCGCAATGCCTGGTCCAATCCCCTTTGCTCTCCTACCCGTGCTGGCATACTAACGGGACGTTACAGTTTTCGGACTGGGGTAGGCACTGCGGTAGGCGGCACCTCTCCGGTACTGGATACCGCCGAGGTCACCATTCCAAAACTGTTGAACAAATATGCTCCAGGAGGCTACGCCAAAGCCAATATTGGCAAATGGCACTTACAAAATTCCGTACCAGCCAATTATTTATTGCCGAATAAAATGGGGTATGATCATTACGAAGGCAATTTGGCTGGAGGAGTAAACAGTTACACCAATTGGACCAAAGTAAAAAATGGCGTCGCCAACAATGTCACTACTTACGCCACCACCGAAACCACCAACAATGCCATCAGCTGGGTAAAAGCTCAGGGCAACAAACCCTATTTCCTGTGGTTGGCCTACAATGCTCCGCATACTCCACACCATTTGCCGCCCAGCAATTTACACTCATCCAGCAATTTAAGCGGAACTGCCGCACATATTACTGCGAACCCTGAGGCCTATTTTAAAGCTGCGGTGGAAGCACTCGATCACGAAATAGGTCGCCTTTTTGATAGCCTTCAGAAGCTCAATCAATGGGAAAATACTGACATCATTTTTATTGGCGACAATGGTGATGATGCCACCGTAGCCCAACGGGGAGGCGGAAATAAGGGCAGCATTGCCCAAGGAGGTGTGAGTGTACCCTTCATCATTGCCGGCCCTTCAGTAAGCAATCCGGGGCGGGTGAGTGATGCCTTGGTCAATGCCCAGGATTTATTCGCAACCATCCTCGAACTCCTGGGACACAACAATTGGGCCACCCAAATTCCAAGCAGCAAACCTGTGGACAGCAAGAGCATCGTGCCCATTCTAAAAAACCAAAGTAGCAATATCCGCGATTGGATTTTTACAGAAGTGTTCCGTAACCCCACGTTAGCTGCAGATGGCAAAGCCATGCGCAATCTGGAGTACAAGTTACTGGATTTGGACAATGGCACTCAGGCGTTTTACCACTTGGCCAGCGATCCTTACGAGACCAATGACCTACTGGAAAAGCCTCTGGATGCCATTGCCCAAAGCAACTACAATTCATTGTGTGCCGAAATGGGCAAACTGGTGGGAAAGAGTGAATTTTGCAGTTTGACTACCGCGACACAGGATCCCTTTGAGCAGGTAGACCCTCTGGAAATTTATCCCAATCCGGTTACAGGCTACCTTAACCTCAAAAACCCTGTTGCCGATGCCTCCTATCAAATCTGGAGCACTACCGGGCAAGTATTGTACCGCGGTACCAACATCAGCCGGGTGAACATGAGCAACTGGCCAGCTGGCATTTATTGCCTGGCAATAATTCAAGCGCAGCAAAAGCAGGTTGTATGGTTTGTAAAACAATGATTTACTCCACAATCACCACCTTTCTTGTCAACTGTTCGCCCTCACCAGTAATGCGCAAATAGTACACCCCAGGGGCCAAACGACCACCCTCATGTAGGGAAAAACCTGCCTGAAACTGGTCTACTTCCATTTTCCAAGATTTGAGTTTTGCCCCTTGCTGATTGATCAGTTCAAATTGCAGGGCGGGGTGGGTAGCGGGTAGCTCCAGCTTGATTTCGTTCGAGTTGCTGGAAATTGGGTTGGGATAAACCTTCACATTTTGCAAATTGGCCAAACCATCTCGTGTTGGTGTGCTGGTTTTACTAAAATATTGTTCCCCAAAGGCAAAAGCCGCTTTGCCGATTATTTCGCCAACCAAGCGTCCAGGGATATCATCCGCAGGCGGGTGGATGCCACCCCAGATGCGCGACAAGCTCGACTGATCTGAAGCATCTCGGTAAGTGGCCCATTGTAATACCACATCAACGCTCGGGCCTTCTTCAAACTTGAGGTATTCGTTCTTTTTGGCCACAAACTCACCCATACCTCCCGGGAAATAGGCATCACCAGTCAACATCGTCAGCACTTCCGCTCCTGCACGAGAAAAGGTAGAATGGCCGGAAATCAAGCCAGCAAATGGAGGAGAAACAAAAGTTGGTCGCTGGTAAGGCCACCATTCCTCTGCCAAAATCCAGCCGACCCCTGCGTAGGTCGTTTCAGGGTCAGGAATGTAATTGGGTCCGCGCCAGGCTTTCACTTTTACCTTCCCTAAATCACTTCCCTTTGCCCAAGTCAAGGTGTCTGCGGGTTGTACCGTTTCGATCAAGCCGGGAACCAACTGCATGCCTTGGGCAGAGTAGTACTTTAGCTTACTGTCACTAGCCTGGCCTTTGGTCGCCATGTACCGAATGGCGCTGATTGGCCGCACATAGTCGTACCAACCTTTGATGCCCCAGGCCGTTACCGCTGCATCATGTAAGGCACCACCCAGAATAAAATAGGTTTTGACATCCCATTCCAGCGGTTCCAGTATTGCGCCCTGGCCTCTAAACCTACGCTGGTGTGCAGGGTGGTCTGTTACATAATTGGCAATGGTAAACCAGTGACCTGGAGGCGTTTCCGACTCAGGTCCATCGGCCCAAAACTCGGCCAACACCCGGGTATAATCTCCCCGAGGCACCATTTGTGGCGCATAAGGTTTACCAGTACTGGGGTTAAGCTTATGCCCCGTTTGGGTTACACCTCCTTGAACTACTTTATAAAAAGCTTGGTATTCTTCAAATGTTTTGGGCAAGATTCCCGAATTGCCGATGGTGCCAGGCGAAATATCCCACATCACCCCGTCCTTGGGGTCTAAATGGGCAGACCAACAAGAGACCAAATCGAAATTCCATTGATAAGCAGCACTGGTACCACCTCCATCAGGGCTCAACTGGGGGGGAGTTCCGGGGTCGTGGTACACCCAATACTGGTTGTTGTTGCGGGTAAAAATGCTCAAATCCTGGCTTTTTAAAGAAAACGGCACCACCCTACCCCATTCAGGTGATAAAAAAAATGGGGTATTGACCGGAATAACATTCCCAGATTGATCAATAAAAACATCCAAGGAAAGAGGCTGCCAGCGATTGGGATTTTCCATGCTGTTGCCCGCAAACTTGGTTACCAAAGGGGAATTGACGGGTTTGTAAAAGGTATTGGCATAACTGTTCCGCTCATTGGAACCATCCTGAAGACCAAAGGCGATGAGTTGTTCAGCGATGTAATTGCCCAGTGCGGCAGCATGACCAGTGCTGTAATTGGTGGAGGTAAATTTGCCATCATAACCCAAGGCTACAAATAAACTATCAAAATGAGGTAAACTCTTGCTTGCGCCTGGTGAGCCCTTAAATCGGTGGATCAACAAACGGTACATAGCATAACTGATCGCTTCTTCTCTTGCTGCCTGGACATTAGCATGAGTTGGAATGCCGTTGAAAGGACAGGTATAAGTACCCAATTTTTTACCCAAAAAGAAGGTTTGGACTGCAGAGTCATAAGCTGCCCAGGCATCGTACATGGCCACTGAGGTATGAAAGAGATTGCGTGCATGAACTGTAGGGCGTGCAAAGTCGTTGCGAATGGCCAATAAAGTCGCTTCATTCCATTTCCGAGCAACTGAATGTTGGCCCATTGATTGATTGGCGAAACCAATGATTAAGCCAAAGAACAGGAAAAAGTGTAGAGTACCTTGTCGCATGGGAATCGTATTTTATCTTGCAGGCGAATTAACTTAAAAAAACCGAAATGATCCAAGAAATTACGCATAAGTACAAAAGCCAGTTTGTTTTGGTGTTTTGTTTATGCCTCAGCGCCCTTTTGCCCGCTCAAACTTTGCAGGTTATGACCTTTAATATCCGCTACAATACCACTCAGGATGGAGAAAACCAGTGGTCAAAACGCAAAGAAAACTTGGCCAGCATGTTGCCTTTTTACGAGGTGGATATTTGTGGCATGCAAGAAGCACTAGTCGGGCAAATCAGAGATGTAATCAACGCGCAACCACAATACACCTACCTCGGAGTAGGTCGGGATGATGGCAAAGAGGGCGGGGAATTTTCACCTATTTTGTACCGGAAAGATAAATTTGAGGTACTCAGCAGTGCTACATTCTGGTTAAGTGAAACACCAGATGCCCCCAGTAAAGGTTGGGATGCCAATTTGAATCGGATTGTTACCTGGGCAAAATTCAAGGATAAAAAAAGCAAAAAGGTCTTTTTTGTCTTCAATACACATTACGATCACATGGGTAAAATCGCAAGAAGGGAAAGCTCCAAATTGTTATTGGGTAAAATAAAAGAAATTGCCGGAAACATCCCCAGCATCATCACAGGTGATTTTAATGCTACCCCAGATGATGAGCCCATCAAGGTATTGGTGGATGAAAAAAACCTGGACAGGTTGACCGATACCGAAAAAATATCCGTAAGTCCTCACTTTGGTCCTTACAGCACTTTCAATGGATTTCAGGCTCAGGAGCAGGAAGGGCGGCACATCGACTATATTTTTATCAAAAATCCGGGTAAGTTCAAGGTACTCAAACATGCTACCTTGACCAACACCTGGGGGGGAAGGTTTGCTTCGGATCACCATGCGGTGTTGGTGGTGCTGGGCTTAAAATAATCAAAATGATGGCGCGGTACCGATCCGACACCCTACCGCGCCGTCCAGCCCCCATCCACAGTCACCATACTTCCCACCATATAACTGGCCGCATCACTGGCCAAAAAGATCGCTGCACCCTGAATTTCTTTCAACTCGGCCCAACGGCCCAGTGCCGTAGCCCCCACCACAAACTTTTTACCCTCTTCAGTATCTGCAATGGGCAAGTTCATTTCGGTTAAAAATGGCCCGGGGCATATTGCGTTGACCTTGATGTTGAAAGGAGCCATTTCTAGTCCCAGTGCACGGGTCATTTGCACCACGGCACCCTTGCTGGAGGTATAAGGTGTACGATTGGCAAGTCCAACCAAACCAAGGGTACTGGCCAGGTTGATGATGCTGCCCTTGCCTGCTTTTTTCATATGGGGAATCACGGCTTTGGCGCACAACCAGGTGCCTGTGACATTCACGTTCATCACCTGATTAAAATCTTCCAGGTTCAGTTCATCAATGGCGCCCCGAATATTGATCCCCGCACTGTTGATCAGGATGTCGATGCGTCCAAAGGTGTCGATGGCTTTTTGGGCCATGGCTTCGGTGTGGGCCTGGTTCGTCACATCTGCGGCGAAGGAAATAACTTGAACGGGAAAAGCCTGGGCCAGTTCAGCCGCAGCTTGTAGGCCTTCATTTTCCTTCCTGTTGACCAACATGATATTGGCTCCAGCGGAGGCCAGCGCTGCGGCCATAGCCAGCCCCAGGCCTTTGGAGCCTCCGGTGACAATAGCGGCCTTACCACTCAGGTCAAATAATTTTATGCCGGGTAATGATAGTAGTCCTTGATCCATAATAAAAACCCACTTTTGATTTAGCCTAAACCTAGTTTATTCTTGCTGTAGCTCAAACAATCGAGCACGTTTTTTTCCTCAAAAGCCAGCTTTTGTTCAAAATCCAGGTTTTTCACTCCGGGCAAAGTCCCCGGGTATTTTTTTGCCCGTACCAATTGAATGGTTTTCGCCAAATCCGTGGCTGGAGTTTGAGCAAAAGTTGCCCAGTAGCCCTCGCTGAAACAGGGTATTTGCAGTGGGTCCCTGGTAATCATTTCCAGGTTGAAATTGATGGTCGGGTTCGCTTTTCTGCACAGATCCAAAGCAGTCCGCAGGTCAATTACGCCGGAACCAAGCGGAACCTCCGACATCAAAAAACCTTGCTCGTATTCCGCCAGACCCACGTCCTTCACATGGGTGGAAAAAGCATAAGGAGCCAGGGCTTTAATCACTTCCATCGGGTCCTCCAGTAAAGAAATGTTGTTGCCAAAATCAAGGGTCACCCCTACCCAGGGACTAGAAAGGCCTTTGAGGATGGCGAGCAATTCCGCTGCTTTCCAGTCCTTGTGGTTTTCTACCGCCAGTTTGATCCGGTGCTTCTTTACGATGGGTTCAGCCCATTGCAGCGATTGGAGGGATTGTTTTTTGAAGATCGAAAAAGCTTCTGCACTATTGAAGGTCTCGTACCTGCGGCCATTCAAACACACAGTGCGGAGCACTTGCGCTCCAGCCTCTTTGGCAGCAAGCACTTCTTTTTCAAAAGTGGCCACATCATCTGCCGTTTTGGGAAGTCCAATGCTGCCTTCAAGGTATAGCCCCAATTTCTCGCGCCGATCCCGTACTTTTTTGGCAAAATCACTGGTCCAGTTGTTCAACGTAACCTGGACTCCACCGGCCCCTAGCTCGTGGCAATGTTCCAAAAGTTGGATGGCATCGGTAAACGCCGGAAAGGTTTTACTTTCGGTTTTGGCATTCCAGCGAATGGAATACGAATGGACGATGACGCCCATGGCAGATTCCTTGGTCATAGTGGATAAAAAGGATAAGGGTTGAGCAAAGACCAGAAGGCCCAAAGCAGAGGTATGTAAAAACTCCCGTCGTTGAAGACCAGTGTTTTGAGCGATCCGAGTATGCATGGGTTGAAGGTGTTTTTTCATAGTACTTATTTTTGTTCCACAGGTGTTTTTGCAATCGGCCATTTGGCTTTGACGTATTTGTCCAGGTCTGTTACGGTCCAGGGTATCACCCGACCTTGGGAAGTGTGGCGGGTGCTACCTACAGTGCTTGGGGTAACGGGTTTGGCCTGGTTGCCCCATTCATTGCGGATGTAGGTCAAGATAGCTGCTATATCTGCGTCGTCCATGACAGAGTGGGCGGGCATAACTGGCAAAATTTCGGGAGCTCCATATTTTTTGCCTTGCACCATTATGGGGCCTTCCAGGCCATGCAAAATGATCAGCGACAACCTTTTCTCATCCCCCAACACCCATTCAGAACCTACCATAGGTGGCCCAAAACGATCCATACCCCGTCCATTGGTCCCATGGCAACCTGCGCAGGTAGCCAGGTATTTTTGTCGGCCCAGTGCAAATTGTTTGCTGGCTTTTTCGTCCAAGGCGTTTTGTACAGCTAAAAATGTTTCTGGTTTAAAGCCAGGCCAGCTGAACATGTTTTTAAGGTTTGCTGCTGCGTTTGGCTCCAGAGGCAGGTCGGTTCTTTTCAATATATCGGCTTGGGCGAGCAGTGCAATGGGCGGTGCGCCTTTAAAATTGAGGGCAGCAATGGCCAGTGCATTTAGTACTACTTGTTCTTTTTTTGCAAAAGGTTTCCCTCGATTGTGCAACAAATTCAGCAACTGCATGAGCTCAGTAGGGTCTTTTTTTGCCGCAATGGCCGCAGTCAACATTTCCAAAAATATTTCCCGGGTTTGTTCCGGGCTTTGCCAGGCGGGGTTTTGCCAGAGTTTTTGCAAAAAATTCCATTCAAGGTCCTTCAAGCTGCTCATGACGGCATCCCGGAGGAGCGGCAAGTCGGCATATTGATCTATGATTGCTTCGTTGACCCTCAGATTTGCGTGAGAGCTCAGCATGTGAGCACTCAAGGCGCATTGCAAAGTTGTTTTTACTTTTCCTGCATTGGCCAATTCAAGTACTTTTGTGCCCAGTTTTTCCTGCAGTTGGGGATTTTGAGCGATTGATTTTTCCAAAAGTTGTAAAGCAGTAGTCTTGATCAGATCTTGAGGGTCGTCGAGCAGGGTCAACAACTGGGTTGCTTTGAGTTGCCCCAGCCCTTCCAAAGTCCACAAGGCGTGGAAGCGAGCCAGGGTAAAAGTTGATTGTTGGATCAATGTTTCCAGCATAGGTACAGCGGCCAGATCTGCTTTTTCCACCAACAAACGTTGAGCCATATCGCGCTGCCAGCCATCGGAATGAGACAAATGAGTTACTAAGGCAGCAGTACCCAGAGCGCTTAATTTCTCGACCTTTTTTGGGGTCCAGTTGTTCGGCACAATCCGCCAAATCCGCCCCAGGTGGATGGGCAAAACCAAATTCCGTTTGAGGGTCTGTTCCCTTAAATATGGCGTGACATAAGCTCCATGCTGAATCAGGCCACGGTACAGATCCGCTACATAAATTGCACCGTCGGGGCCAGTGGTTAAATTTACAGGTCGGCAACGTTCGTCGGTGGAAGCAAAAAACTCTCGACCTGGGTTAGGATCATAAGCATTAAGCAAGGCTCCGTTTTCCCGGACTACATTTCTTTTGATCAAATTCCCGGCGGGTTCACAAACGAGGACGTTGCCATAATACTCTTCAGGCAATGAAGTTGAACGAAGTACCAAAGGCGAACAGGCAGCAGTAAACTCCAATAATCGCCCCTTTTTACTCAAAGTACCAGGGATGTAACCCCGATTAACCGCTGGAGTTGACCGGATGGGAAACACCTTGCGATCGATGGTCAATCCGTGGTCGATGCCAGAGGAATGACGGTGGTGTGGATTCCGGGTAAGGCTATTGGCGGGCACCAAATCGGCATGCAATTGGGACCAGTTGTAATTGTAAAACAGGCGGCCTTGGTCGTCGTGACTCAGGCCCCATTGGCCTCTGAATTCGGTGCTGTCGCGTTTCCAGGTACCCTTAATGAGTCGATAACGCAGCCGGGACTTGACGTTGTAGTACCAGTTGTCGGTATTGAGCATCAGGCCATTGTCGGAGTGCTCGGGCAGGCCATTCCTGGCATAGGTAGAGTCCAGCAAAATTTGAGAGTCAGCTTTTAGGTCTCCATCCAAATCCTGGGTAAGCCAAAGCGCTTTGCTGTGTGCAACTAGGGCTCCCCCTTTGATCAAGCCCAAAGACCTGGGCATTACCAGGCTGTCGAGGTAGAGGGTGCTTTTGTCCATCGTTCCATCTCCATTGGTATCCTCCAAAATGGAGATGCGGCCAGAGGGTAAGGTTTCGCCTTTACCATCGATATCGGGCATAAAGCCGCGCATTTCCACTACCCATAAGCGACCATCAGCATCAAAATTCAGGGCGACGGGTTCCTGTACCATGGGCTCGGCGGCGACCAATTGTACTTTGAAGCCGGGTTCTACTTGGAAGGTGGCGAGTTCTTCGGAGGGGGATTTGGCTGGGGAGGGGTCTGCATATAATCCATACCTTAACTCTTTTCCTAGGATGAAAAAGAGCAAAATGATGAAACAGAAGGAAAAACGGAGAAAGAACATAAACTTGCGCCTATACTAAGTTTGTTGAAGGAAAAATTTCTTTCGTAGCGAAGTTTACTATTTTATTTGAGAAAAAATAAAAAAAGCCGAATAAAGTAAAGACTAAAGTGTGTCAGACAGATAGAAGTCGGTGAATGCCCATCACCTGAGGAATCAGCGCCTGCTCCCCATCATTATAAATCACGAAATCGGCCAAATTGACTTTTTCCGCTTCAGGCATTTGTTTGGAGATGCGGGCTTCTACATCCTCTCGCTGGGCACCGTCGCGGGCCATCACCCGTTCGATGCGCAATTGAAGAGGGGCAGTAACTACGATAATTTTGTCTAAACTGCGATAGGAACCACTTTCATAAAGCAATGCTGCTTCTTTGAGGGTGTATGGTACATCGTGTTGAGCAGCCTGCCACTCCAGGCCATCCCGGCCTACTGCAGGGTGTACCAGGGCATTGAGTTGAGCGAGTTTATCCTTGTCGTTGAAAGCCACCTGAGCGATGTGTGCGCGGTTGAGCACTTGTGGTTCCAGGTAGGCTTCCTGGCCAAATAATTCAATGATTCCTGCAATCAAATCAGGGTCATGGCTCATCAGGTACTTAGCCCGATCATCGGCGTAATAGATGGGAATACCGAGGGTTTCAAAAATTTTACAAACGGTGGTTTTTCCGCTTCCAATGCCGCCAGTAATGCCGAGATGTTGCATGAAGGAAACTTACTTGAAAACTTGATCTAAAGGTAAATTGATGTCCAGGACGCTGTCTGTCAGCACTTCGTTTTTTCGGAAAATCTGATAGCTGTCTGGTGTTGAAAACACGTAGATGTTACCCAAGGTAGGTAAAACCAGCCAACAAGATTTTACGCCGTGTTCGAAATACTTGTCGGCTTTGATGACTAAGTCGTTAAGGCTTTGGGAAGGGGATATGATTTCAATGACGCCTAAGGGTGGTTCGGTGACTGCTGTAACATCATTTTTGAGATCCATACTTTTTTTAGGCAAAAAAGAAAGATCGGGTACAGAAGGCCAGTCTGTCAAGTCGAGACTTAATTCCGAAGCGATGCTGTATTTTTGGCGATAAGCTGCCAATTCCATAATCAGGTTTGACTGAATTAGGCTGTGATTCAGAGAGGGCATAGGTTTGTTTCTTTCAATTTCGTATTCGGACAATGCTACCTCTGGTGTCATAATTTTTTCTTTTATCCAAAAATAGACTTTTTTTTTGATTGTCAAAAATATTTTTCAACTTTGTTTTAAATTCAAAAACAGCCCACAAATCAAAACAAGAAATTTGCTCTTATGGCCAAATTCAGAAGAAGTCACACACCTCAAGGCTCAAAAGGTAACACAGCGGCACGCGTCGGACTTTTTGCAGCCGTCATTACGGGGCTCATTGCTGTTTACAATTGGTTCTCCAATTCTCCTGCTACTTTACCCACAGACGAGACCAAAATGGAGGAAGTAGTCACCCCTGTGGACGAGGTTGACGATCAGGAATTTTACCTGCCGACATCCAGCACCGGAGCCATTGTTGCGCACAAATATTACACCCTGTCCTACAACGAACGCCACGAACAAGCCGAATGGGTGGCCTATGTCCTCACCCGGGAACGCCTGCAAATGGAATGGCAGGATCGTCCTGATCTGTTTGAAGCTGATCCCAAAGTGCGTAGCGGATCGGCTACTTTAAGCGATTATCGCGGCTCTGGGTACGACCGGGGGCACCTGGTACCTGCGGCCGATATGGCCTTCAACACTACGGCCATTACTGAAACATTTTACCTCAGCAACATCAGTCCACAAGCCCGCGATTTTAACAAAGGCATTTGGAAAGAATTAGAGGAATTGACCCGGGATTGGGCCATCAAGTTCAAAAAACTCTATGTGGTCACCGGACCGATCCTGAAAGATGGTGGAAAAGGCACAATTGGCAATAATGAAGTGACCGTTCCTAGCGCATTTTATAAAGTTTTACTAGATTTATCCGAGCCAGATCAAAAGGCGATCGCTTTTATCGTTCCCAATGAAGTGAGTTATGATCCACTGTTCAAATATGCTGTGAGCATTGACGAGGTGGAAAAACAAACCGGCATCAATTTTTTCCCAAAACTCATGACTCGTGAATTGGAACGCGAACTGGAAAGTAAATTCAACCGCGATTTTTGGCCGTTTAGCAAAAAAAAGTTTGATTTGCGGGTGAATAAGTGGAATAAAGAATAAAAGAGCTATGTCTAAAAAAGAAAAATTCATCGAGGAAGTTACCCAGGGCTATACCTTCAAAGGGGCTTCGATTGCTTTGGGCGGTGCAGTTTTGGATGGCGAGTCTATTCCAGGACTGACCATCAGCGCTCCTTTGCGCATGTTCAACCGCCACGGCTTAATCAGTGGAGCAACCGGTACGGGTAAAACCAAAAGTTTGCAGGTATTGGCCGAGCAGCTTTCTGAAAATGGCGTTCCTGTGTTATTGATGGACATCAAGGGCGACCTCAGCGGTATTGCGATGCCCGGTGAAGTGAACCCTAAAATTGAAGACCGGCATAAAAAAATCGGCATCCCCTTTAAAACAGAAGGGAATCCGGTTGAATTTTATACGCTTTCCCAGGAAAAAGGAGCTCGTTTGCGGGCAACGGTAACCGAATTCGGACCAGTTTTGTTTTCGCGCCTGATGGAAATGTCTGATGCCCAATCAGGAATCCTGTCGGTGATTTTTCAATATTGTGATGACAAAAATATTCCCTTGCTCGATCTGGAAGATTTGCGCAAAGTGATTCAATGGATCACAGGAGAGGGCAAAGCTGAGATTGAAGAGCGTTACGGCACGATGAATACCGTTTCGGCTGGTAATATCCTGCGCAAGGTAGTGGAGCTGGAGCAACAAAAAGCTGATGTGTTTTTTGGTGAACCCTCCTTTGAAGTGGACGACCTTTGTCGCAAAGATGCCAATGGCCACGGAGCGGTCAACATTGTGCGTTTGACCGATATCCAGGATCGCCCTAAGTTGTTTTCCACCTTCATGATCCAGTTGTTGGCAGAAATTTACAGCACTTTCCCCGAAAAAGGTGACCCGGAAAAACCAGAGTTGGTTATTTTCATCGATGAGGCACACCTGGTATTCAATGAAGCGCCTGATGCTTTGCTGGATCAAATCGAAGTGATCATTAAGTTGATTCGTTCTAAAGGAGTTGGGGTGTTTTTCATTACTCAAAATCCCATTGACGTGCCCGACATCGTATTGAGTCAATTGGGAATGAAAATTCAACACTCATTGCGGGCCTTTACAGCCAAAGACCGCAAAGCCATCAAGCTGGCAGCGGAGAACTTCCCAATCAGCGAGTATTACCAGGTGGACGAAGTATTGACCCAATTGGGAACCGGGGAAGCCCTGGTTACCGTACTCAACGATAAGGGTATCCCCACTCCCCTAGCCTATACGCTGATGCGTGCACCCCAATCGCGGATGGATGTATTGACGGACGGGGAGATTGACCGCATTGTAATGCGTTCTTCCTTGGTAGCTAAATACGATGAAGTGGTTGACCGGGAAAGTGCAGCAGAAATTTTGCAGCGCAAAATGGATGCAGTTCGGGAAGTAGAGGTCCAGGAAGCTCGGCGGGAAGAATTGGAAAAAGCGACCAAGGAATCCAGCCGAACCAAACGAGGAGAACGTAGTTTTGTAGAGGACATTTTGAGAAGCCCAACTACCAAACAGATTGCTGGGACTTTGACCAGGGAATTGACAAGAGGATTACTATCGGTTTTGGGATTCAAAAAGAGACGGTAGCCTGTTTGTTTTCTCTAATGGCATAATAAAGAAAGCCCCAGAGCATTAAAAAATGCTCTGGGGCTTTTCAAATTAACAACATCAATATCACTTATTTAACAAAATCATCTTCTTCGTCGCAGTAAAATCTGCGGTTTCTAAGGTGTAATACAGCACTCCGCTGCTGCGCAACTGTCCGTGTTTGAGGGTGATCTGATTCTCGCCTTTGGCATAGTTGCCTTCCAGGCGATACAACAAAGCACCTTTTACATCGCGCACAATCAAAGTAGCAGCACTGGCCTTGGGCAAGTAAAAACCAACGGTTGTTTCTTCCACGAATGGGTTGGGCGTGTTTTGATGCAAAGCCGCCAATTCTAGCTGGGCTCCTTTAAGCTCCAAATGTACATCCATCAGTTCATCATCTTTGCCATACGCTTCTTTTGGCGTCAACTGACTGTTGATTTTCAGTACCTTACTCAAAGGCAAATCAGCCTCAGCTTTCAAGTGCAAGGTAAACAGTAATGACTCAGCAGTTGTGCTGGAAAGAGGGGCACCAAGTGGCGCCCCAACGTAAGACGATGTAATTTCGCCTGACCGGGGGAAATAACCAAAATGGTCGGCCTTCATCACACCATTGTATTCGATGTTCTCAAGTTGAGCTACACTTGGCTCAACTTGTAGTGTAAATTGGAATCCTTGTACACTCGCAAGGTCTTTAGCACTGATACTTACAGCATAATGTTGACCAGCTTTCAGTTCCTGCTCTTCCGTTTGCAATTGCAGCACTTTGGTGCTACGCACTTCCACGTTTGTTGTACTGCTAACCTGAGCGTTTCCATTGATATCGCCCATTTTGATGGCGATGAAATTGGCCTGAACTTTACCTGCTAGATCATTGACGTTTACAACCTCTGGGAAGGCTTCAACCCAAGGATTGCTTGGATCAGGGAATTTGTAAGCCGCATCCACAAAACGCCAGCTAGGTACGTTGCTGAACCGCTCATCAATGTTGAGGATAAGCTTACGAATCTGGATCATATCCAGGGTAGAAATCGACTTGGAATTGTTCACATCTGCAGCGATCAAACGGTATGGATTAGCGATCGTTTGTACACCAAGAATGTGTTTTTGCAATTGTACCAGGTCAAATGTTGATACCCCGTTGAGGTGATCTTTGTCCAGTTGAGCAGTTAGGGTAAAGTCACTTCCTGCAGGCAATTTTGGAAAATTGAACAAGCCATTGCTTGTGGTGCTCTGGTTCATTTGCGCATCTCCACTGACATCGATTTTCACCCCTAAAACAGGTTCTGCCTCATCTGTAGCAACCAAGCCACTGATCTCTCCGGTCACAACGTTACCTGGATCAGGACAAACCTTACGATTATCTTGAACTTCCACAAAAGTGACACAGAAATCGTGGTTTCCTAACTCATCCCATGCGTGCAACTCGACCAAAATTACTTTACCAGCGTCGGCACAGCTCAAGTTTAGCCCAGTTTGAGTAGCGATTACAGGCTCACCTACACGGTTCAGTGAGTACTTGGTCACCAGTTTCAAACCATCCTTGATTTCTGGACCCTGACCATTACAATCGTAAATCTTCGAAGCAACGAAGTCAGAAGCCCAGACTGCCATCATCCCACCATTGTTGCCGTCAGGCATCAATTCAGTACTCAAGCCATTAATACAGATTGGAGCTGGTGCTTTGCAGTCCTTCACAACGAAAGGAATACGGGTTGGTACACTCAGGTTGCCACACTCATCCCGACCAACGACAATCAGGTCGTGGGTACCTTCGGGAAGGTTACTTACCGTAATTTCGTATTGCCCGTTGCCCAGGTCTTTGCTACTCCAACTTGGGGTGCTGTAAGTGATCATCTTGCCAGCATCAAGCGTTTGGAAAGGCGCAATCATCAGTTGTTGACGTTCCAATTCTACTTTATTGGTACAATTGTCTTTGATCGTCACCATCTTGGTGATGTTCGCCGTACAAGCCGAAGGGCTCGTGCAGAAAGTATCGCGGATACCCGTTACAACAGGCCGCTCACTGTCATACACCTTGATGATCTGGGTGTACATGAAGCTGTGGTAGTATTCTTTTGGAATATCTTCGCCCTGGCAGTAAGGTGCATAGTTGTTCGGGCCAGGAAGTAGCGTTGAGTTGTAACCTGTCCCATCGTCATTTCCGTTGCGATCCAGATCAGCTACCAAATGGTAGTCACCACTCTTCTTGTCTGAGCTCAACTTTTCGTTGGGAACCAGGTTCTTCGACAGGTAGAATTCTTCGTCGCCAT
>NZ_JANRKL010000161.1:0-10629 GCF_033763495.1 Haliscomenobacter sp.
GTCCAATGATCTGCTTGACGTGACCGATATTTGCCATAACTATATCAACAGTTTGAAGATTAATTGATTCCGATGCTTCAAAATCGCGGCAAAGTTAGGCTTTAGAACTGATAATCAAAAGAAAATTTAACAGTTATACAAATGAAATCTTTTTTCAGCTGGAAAAAAGGCTGGCTACCCGTTCTTTTTTTTGCCTCAGGAATGGATGTTGGACTTAAATTTCATCCAAAGGTGTCTGGCAAAATATAATTTTTGTCATTTTACACAGGTACCATTACTTTTATGCCTCCCTCAACCATTCAATCTACCATGCGTATCAGTATCCTGCTGCCAATTTTTAATGAAGAACGCTATTTGGCGGAATGTTTGGACAGCATTTTGGCCCAAACTTATCTGGATTGGGAGTTACTCGCCATCGATGATCAATCGACCGACAGTACGCCGCAAATTCTGGCGGCCTACCAGCAACGGGATGCACGCATTCGCCCATTGCGCAATCCCGATAAGGGCGTGATTCCTGCCTTGCGCCTGGCTCTGGAGCAAAGCACTGGTGCCCTCATCACCCGCATGGATGCCGACGACATCATGGCCCCACAAAAACTGGAGCGCATGTACAACTTGCTGGTCGCGCATGGTCCCGGGCATTTGAGTACCGGTTTGGTCAAATACTTTTCCGATGCCCAATTGGGCGAAGGCTACGCCCGCTACGGGGAATGGATCAATCAGGTCAATCTGGAAAATCGGCAATGGGAGGAAATTTACCGCGATTGCCCTATTCCCGCCCCTTGTTGGTTGGTATACCGCGAAGACTTGTTGCAGGCGGGGGCTTTTGAGCCCAACATCAAACCCGAAGACTACGATCTGATTTTCCGCTTCCGCCAAATAGGCCTCCAACCCCATACCGTGCCCGAAGTACTACTCTACTGGCGCGACCATGAAGACCGCACCACCCGCATGAACGAGGAATACAACATCCAGAAGTACTTCCGCATGAAATTGCCTTGGTTCCTGGCCCTGGATCACGACCCCACTCGCGAATTGGTGCTCTGGGGTGCTGGGCCGAGGGGGAAAGCTTTTGCGACCATGCTCAACGAGGCCAAAGTGAAGTTCCGCTGGATATGTGACAATCCCCGCAAGTGGGGGCACCAAATTTATGGGGTAATCATGGAGGAGGATTCCAAGTTAAAAGAGTTGGGGCCGATGCAAATCATCATTTCAGTAAGTTCGCCCGCTGATCAAATCGCAATCAAAAGCTTGCTAGACGAATTAGGGCTTAGGGCAGGTTTAGACTATTTTTGGTTTTGTTAAGGTAAAATGACAATTCAAACTGTAACATTTTAACACATCTCCCCTTATTAATTAAGCTTTGTTGTCTGAAAACGCATGAAAAAAATACTAAATCGTGCTTTTTAGAGTTATCTTGTAGTTCAAAAAATAGTCACTTGACCATGAAATATTGTGTAATAGGTCTGCTCGTCCTTTTTTCCCTCAACATGATCTGGGCCCAGTCGATCCCAGAACTGGAAAAGCAGCTCCAGGAAACGACCAATGCGCAGGAAAAAATCACCCTCAATCAACAACTGGCCAACGCTTATTTGACCAGCGATGTGGAAAAAGCCCTGAGTTATGCCAAGGCCGCGGCCAGAGAATCCAACAACAGCGGCAATAAAGTTCAGGCTGCGGCCAGTAATTACCTTATTGCCACCATTGCCGACCGCAAAAAAGATGAAGGCAACTTCAAACTCTATATGAGGAATGCCATTAATTTCTCTAAAGAAGCCAATGATCTGGATATGTTAATTCGCAGCACGGATCGATTAAGTTCTTACTTCGTCAAAAAACGTGAATGGGACGATGCTTTCAAAACCACAAAAGTGGCTTTCGATTTCATCAATGCTAAGGGCTATAACATGAGCGAACTTGAAAACCGCTATAGTACCCAACGTGGTGCCCTGGAAAAAGAAAAACGCAACCTCGAAGCCCAGATCAACCAAATTCAGGCTCGCCTCGCCGATCTTTCTGCGGAAAAAAACCAACTGAGTACCGAAAAAGAAAAACTGGCAGAATCCAACGAAAAGCTGGAAGAAAAAAACCTGATGGCTGAGGAAGTAATTACGCGCAAGGACGAAGACATCCAGACCATCTCCAAAGCCAAAGTTGAAGCAGAAGATGCGGCCAAAGCCAAAGAAGCAGAAGTAAAACAACTTTCGCGTGAAAAACTGGAACAAGAACTGGTTCTGGCCGAAAAAGAAGCCATCATCACCGTAGCCAAATTGGAAGCTGAAAAACGCAAAAATGAAGTAGCGGCACAAACCAAATTCATCCAGTTGAGTGGACTGGCTGCAGCATTTTTCCTCCTGCTCTCCATGTTGCTTTTTGGGCGTTTCAAAGCCAAACAACGCAGCGAAAGAACCCTCGCTGAAAAGAACAAGATCATCGAACAGGAGAAATTGCGCAACGAAGAGCTACTGCTCAACATCCTGCCTAAAAACATTGCTGACGAGCTCAAAGCCAATGGCAAAGCCAAAGCCCGCCGTTTTGACCAGGTTACTGTACTTTTTTCAGATTTCGTCAATTTTACCAAAATAGCAGAGCAGCTGACTCCAGAAGAACTGGTAGAAGAACTGGACAAATGTTTCAAAGCTTTTGACCACATCACCAAGCAGTACCCCGACATTGAAAAAATCAAAACCATCGGAGACGCTTACATGTGTGCATCTGGTTTATCCGAACGCAAAGGATTACCGAACAACCTGGTTCAGGCTGCCCTTGACATGCAGTCTTACCTGGAGGAATACAAGGAGTTGCGCATCAAACAAGGCAAACCTTATTTTGAAGCCCGCATCGGCTTGCATACAGGTCCGGTAGTAGCTGGAGTAGTAGGGGATGTAAAATTCGCTTACGACATCTGGGGCGATACCGTCAACCTGGCTTCCCGCATCGAAGCCAACAGTGAAGCTGGCCAGGTGAACATTTCCCAAGACACTTATAACCTGATCCGTTACCGCTATGATTGCGACTATCGAGGCAAAATGCCCGCCAAAAACAAGGGCGAGCTCGATATGTATTATGTGAACAAAAAAGCAAGTACGGTGGGTGCTGCATAGGAACTTGTGTGAACTCTAAAAACGAGTTTGGAATGATCAAAACTTTTTGTATTTTTATGCTCCTTCAAACGCAGCTTACAAGATGTCATTCCAACTCGTTTCCAAATATTCCCCAACTGGCGATCAACCTGTAGCCATTACTGAGTTAACTAATAGATTGAATGCAGGTGAACGTGCCCAGGTACTCTTAGGGGTAACAGGGTCGGGTAAAACCTTTACCATTGCCAACGTTATCGCCAATGTGAATCGCCCAACTTTGGTGTTGACCCACAACAAAACCCTCACCGCTCAATTGTACGGCGAGTTGCAAGACTTTTTTCCTGACAACGCCGTCGAATACTTTGTTTCTTATTACGACTATTACCAGCCCGAGGCTTACCTCTCGGTGAGTGACACCTACATTGAAAAAGATTTACAAATCAATGAGCAGGTAGATAAGTTACGCTTACGGGCTACTTCCAATTTGCTTTCCGGACGACGCGACATCATCATCGTTGCTTCGGTTTCTTGCATTTATGGTATGGGCAACCCGGAAGATTATAAAACCGGGATTATCCGCATCCAAAAGGGGCAGGTTATTTCACGCAATGCCTTTTTGTACAAACTGGTAGAAAGCCTCTATTCCCGTACGGAAATTGAGTTCAAGCGCGCTACTTTCCGTGTACGTGGCGATACCGTGGATATCAACTTGCCCTACGTGGACTACGGCTACCGGATTCAGTTTTTTGGCGACGAAATCGACGAAATCGAAATGATCGAAGTGGAAACGGGCAAACGGATTGAAAAAATGAGCACCGCCGCCATTTTCCCCGCCAACCTCTACATTGCGCCCAAAGAAAGACTGGGCATGATCATCCGCCAGATTGAAGATGAATTGCACGATCAAGAGCGATTCTTCGAACGAGAAAGCCGCATATTGGAAGCCAAACGCATCCACGAGCGTACCAGTTTTGACCTCGAAATGATCAAGGAATTGGGTTATTGCAATGGGGTTGAAAACTATTCGCGTTTTTTTGACGGGCGAACAGTGGGTACTCGACCCTTCTGTTTATTGGATTATTTCCCGGACGATTATTTGTTGGTCATTGACGAAAGCCACGTCACCATTCCACAGCTACGGGGCATGTATGGCGGAGACCGGGCGCGCAAGCTTAGCCTGGTAGAGCATGGTTTTCGGCTGCCTTCGGCGATGGACAACCGCCCGCTCAATTTTACAGAATTTGAAGGCCTCGTCAACCAGGTCATCTACGTCAGCGCCACGCCTGGCGATTACGAGTTGGAACAAACAGGCGGAGTGTTGGTAGAACAATTGATTCGCCCCACTGGCCTGTTGGACCCGCCCATCGAGGTGCGCCCCAGCCTCAATCAAATCGATGATTTGTTGGAAGAAATTCAACAACGCATCGAAAAAGATGAACGGGTGTTGGTAACCACTCTGACCAAACGAATGGCTGAAGAACTGACCAAATACCTTTCCAAACTCAACATCAAGGTGCGCTACATCCATTCCGAGGTGGACACCATGGAGCGGGTGGAAATTTTGCGCGACTTGCGCTTGGGAGGTTTCGACGTGCTGATCGGGGTCAACTTATTGCGGGAAGGTTTGGACTTACCCGAGGTATCTTTGGTGGCGATTCTGGATGCCGATAAGGAAGGTTTTTTGCGCAACGACCGCTCTTTGACCCAAACTGCTGGCCGGGCTGCCCGGAATTCTAATGGATTGGTGATTTTTTATGCCGACAAAATCACCGACTCCATGCAGCGTACCATTGATGAAACAGTTCGCCGCCGGGCCATCCAAATGGCCTATAATGATGAGCGAGGCATCACCCCTAAAACTGTCTTTAAATCGAAGGAAGAAATCCTTAACCAAAGGTCCATTCTTGATGTGCGGGGCAAAACAACCCAGGCCTACATCGAACCCGAAACGGTGACCATAGCTGCGGACCCATTGGTAAACTACATGACACGGGATCAATTGGAAAAACTGGCCCAGGAAACCGAACGCAAGATGAAACAGGCCGCCAAAGAATTGGATTTTATTACAGCGGCACAATTGCGGGATGATTTGTTCGCATTGCGAGAAAAATTAAAAACCGTGTAGGGGCAACCCAATGTGGTTGCCCCTACCTGGTTACCCGTTGATGAGGGCGGCCACATAGGGCCGCCCCAACAGGATAATTTATTTCACCTTGAAATCCACCTGCACATCTGCCCACATCAGGGAAACAACCCCTTTTTTGGAAACGCCAATGGTCATTTGTTCCGTGAAAGCTTTGGATTTTTTAGCAGGTACATTTACCCTAATCACATCATCAGCCTCCTTGTAAGTATAGGCACCCCAAGCAATGGTTTTGTTGATGATGATCGTCCATTGATCGGCATTGGGAATGGTGAACAAGGCGTATTTTCCTTTAGGAACCGCTTTACCTTGTACCATTACATCAGCAGAAAACTCAATAGATGTACTGGCGTTGGCACCCGTACGCCATACCTGGCCGTAGGGCACCAGTTTGCCCCAAATCTCACGGCCCTTCACTGAAGGTTGGCTGTACTCAATGGTAACCGTTTTGCCTTTGATTGTTGCACTGGCTTTAGCTGCTGGGCTGGCTGCGGGTTTATTTTCCTGAGCATGGGCCAATAAACCGATCATGGATAAGCTAAGTAACAAAAAAATCTTTTTCATGTTTTGATATGGTTTGATGTGATACAAAATTAGTAGGTGGGGCACTAGTTGTTCACAAAGATGTACAAAATCTTTTTGGTATACCTTATCAAAACACGATCAAGGTTGTTCAAGTTTAAGCTTCTCCTCGCAAGAAATATTTAGAGTAATACCTGCGAGCTCCCTGGCTCTGTTCTTTCGCTGGCTGATGCCCCCCTAAATCCACCAAAATTGAATTCAGGATACGGTATGGCTCGGTAACTGGCAAGTAGGCTGAATCTTCGTGTAAAGCTTCCTCTGGCAAAACATCAATACGCTGAGGCATCCGGTTGAAATGGGCCAAATAGCGCAAGGCAGATTCTTCAGGTAGTACCACCCGGATACTCCCCACTCCATCGGGCCAGGCTCCCAGAATATACTGTGGGTTGAGGCGCTTAATTTTGCTGACCGGCAAGCGGCAAATGCGCGACAATTGAGCAAAAGAATTTACTTCCATCACTTCAATATTACGGGTACCTCCATTTAAAGCGTCAGGTATTTTTGGTGAAATTTGAAACTTTTCGAAAAAGTTGGAGATATAGGCGGCTGCATAAAACTTGGCCAGGTAGGATTGTGTTTGCAGGGGCAAATGTTTGCGTACCAGTACAAAGTCAGTGGATTTGGCGCGGCGTACGGCATCGTGCATGCGACCAGAACCACAATTGTAAGCGCCAACGACCAACTCCCAATTGCCAAATTCAGCATACAAATCTTTGAGGTATTTTACTGCGGCCAGCGTTGCTGCTTCAGGGTCCCGTCTTTCATCACGCCAATCACTCTGACGTAACCCATAGTGCCTGCCCGTAGAAGGCATAAATTGCCACAAACCTACCGCTCCACTGGGCGATTCCACATCTGTACGCAATTCAGATTCCACCATTGAGAGGTATTTCAACTCCAATGGCATCTGTTGGGCGCTTAAGTGCCGCTCAAAAATGGGAAAATAATACATACCACGGCCTAACATCGCGGAGGTATGGGCTTTGCCATGAGCAGTATACATATTAACATACTCTAAGGAGTGGCTGTTGGTAAGTGCCAAATTCGGCAAATTATCGCGCTGAAAAATCGTGACAGCAGAAGGGTGAATCTTTAAAAAATCGCAATCAGAATTGGCGTTAACAGGGCCGACAAAACTCATGGCCAAACAGGGTGCTAAGAGAAGTTGGTACACTCCTCGGGGACAAGTGGTGTTCATGGGAATAAAAATTTCTTGTGTTTGAAATATGTTCAGTGTACTGGATTACTTATTGTGGCAGAACTGCCATTAGGTAGGTAAATAGATTAACTCCAAAAGCTTAATGCAAAGATAGTTTATTTAACTTAAAACTAAAACTCTTGTAGTCAACACCTTAGAAAAAAGTTTTCCACATGCTTTTTTGTGCAACGAGAAGAATGTTACAGGTCTATGCTTTATGCAGGTGATAAACTTTTAATTTGTTAAAATAAAAATGAGTGAAAATTCAAACCAATACTCTTAAACCAATTTCCACAATACCTTCACGGTTAATTTTTTGTAAATCAATGTTTAAGACCTGATTTAACAATTCGACTTGTAGGGGTGCTTCGATTTTGATGTAATTATCCGTAAAGCCGGCCATCAGATTTTTGTCTTTGTGTACTTCAAACAAGACCGGGCGATTTTGTCCGAGGTGCTGCTCGTAAAAATGCCGGCGCTTTTTTTCACTCAAAATGCCCAACATCTCATTGCGCTCCCGCCTTACATTGACGGGGACTACACCATCCATTTCTGCGGCAGGAGTATTGGCCCGTTCGGAATAGGTGAATACGTGCAGATAGGAAATGTCCAGATCGTTGAGGAAATGATAGGTTTCCAAAAAGTCTTCGTTGGTTTCCCCAGGAAAGCCCACAATGACATCCACTCCAATACAAGCATGTGGCATTTGTTGCTTGATCCGCGCCACCCGCTCTACGTACAACTCCCGGGTATAACGTCGGCGCATCAGCCGCAGTTGCTGGTTGTTCCCTGATTGGAGGGGCATGTGCAAATGGGGTGCAAAACGTTGTGAGCCTGCCACAAAATCGATGATCTCATCGGTACACAAATTGGGCTCAATTGAAGAAATCCGAAAGCGGCTGATGCCCTCTACTTTGTCCAGCTCCTTGATCAAGTCGATGAACATTGCTTCCTTCTTGGGTGCAGTTCCTTCGATCACCTCGGTTCCATTGCCAAAATCGCCGATGTTCACCCCGGTAAGTACAATTTCCTTCACGCCCATTTCGGCGATTTTCCAGGCGTTGGCCACCACGTTTTCCACCTTGTCGCTGCGGCTAGCACCGCGAGCTTGGGGAATGGTACAAAAAGAACATTTGTAATTGCAGCCATCCTGTACCTTGAGGAATGAACGGGTGCGGTCGCCAAAAGAAAAGGCATCAACAAAGTTGCGGGCCTCCCGGACTTCACCTGCGTGAACCATCCCCTTGCCAGGTGCTTTCGATAGGGTATCGATAAAATCCAGAATGCGGAATTTTTCTGCAGCCCCCAGCACCAGATCAACACCGGGAATTTCAGCAATTTCCTCGGGCTTGAGTTGGGCATAACAACCCACCACCACCACAAAGGCCTGCGGGGAGTGACGTAGGGCCTGGCGCACTACCTTGCGGCATTTGCGATCCGCAAAATCGGTCACGGAACAAGTATTGATCACATACACATCGGCACCCTGCTCAAATTCCACCTCGGTGTAACCCGCTCCTTCAAACAAACGGGCAATCGAGGAAGTCTCGGAGTAGTTCAATTTACATCCCAATGTATAAAATGCGACTGTTCTCGGTGTGGCCATGCTGCACTGTTATCTTTAACTTGAGGGCGATAGAAAAATAAATGCTCATTTTGCCAAAGGATTAGATGAGTAAACGCTTTATTTCAAGTGTCTCATCTAATCCTTTGGCTCAAGAAAAATGAGCATTTATTTTTGCCCCACTATTTGATGAAAAACAGGGGGCAAAGATAAGCCTTTCTCCATTATAGCACAAACAATGCGCTGCATGAGTTGAACTTTTTCAAGCGCAAACCTTTATACAAAGAAATCATATCCCCATGTGGACAGAAAAAGACAACCAACTCTCAGCAACTTTCCATTTTAAAGATTTTAGCCAGGCCTTCGCTTTTATGACTGAAGTGGCAATGTTGGCCGAAAAGCACGAACACCACCCTTTATGGACCAATGTCTGGAATCGGGTGGAGATTAATCTGAGTACCCACGATGCTGGTGATATTGTAACGGATAAAGATCGGGACCTGGCCAAGGCGATTGATCGGATTTTGACACGTTATCAATGACATAGTAATGGGAATTAGAATAAATCCTCCCCAAACCATACTGCGATTGCCTGACATTGAGTAGCTTTACTGCCATGATTGTGTCATCTAAATTACCGGGCGTAGGCACCACCATCTTTACGGTTATGTCTGCCCTTGCGCAAGAACACGGGGCCATTAATCTTGCGCAGGGTTTCCCGGATTTTCCGTCCTCCCAACGTTTAAACGAGTTGGTGGCCCACTACATGCGTCAGGGTTACAATCAGTATGCCCCTATGGCGGGTGTACCGATTTTGCGCCAGCGCATTGCCGAAAAAATTGATGGCCTGTACGGCGTAAAAATTGATCCGGATCAGGAGATCACCATTACTTGTGGGGCCACCGAAGGTATTTTCACCGCCATTGGCGCATTAGTCAGCCCTGGCGACGAAGTCATTATTTTTGAACCCGCCTATGATTCTTACCGACCCAGCATTGAGCTATTCGGCGGGGTGACCAAATCCTTTGAACTCAGTGCTCCCGATTACACCATCGATTGGGATCGACTACGGCGTTTGATCAGCATGAAAACCCGCATGATCATCATCAATACGCCTCAAAACCCCATCGGAAAAATCCTGAAGCCAGCCGATATGCAGGCCCTGGAAAAACTGGTGAGTAGCAGCGACATCATCATTCTCAGCGATGAGGTGTACGAACATATGGTGTACGATGGCCACGAACACCAAAGCATTTTGCGCTATCCAGCCTTGCGTGAGCGGGCATTGGCGGTGTATTCTTTTGGCAAAACCTTCCACAATACTGGATGGAGAATAGGCTACTGCGTTGCCCCACCTGCCCTTACTGCTGAGTTCCGCAAAGTGCATCAATTCAATGTTTTTTCAATCAATACCCCCATACAATATGCCTTGGCGGATTTTTTGGAGGACCCCCACGAATATCTCGGTTTAGGTACTTTTTTTACCCATAAAAGAGATTTTTTCCTCGATGCCATCGAGGGTTCGCTGTTTCGTCCATTGTTGAGCGAAGGTTCTTATTTCCAACTTTGTGATTATAGCCAGATCAGCACCGAGCCTGATGTGGATTTTTGCCGCCGCCTGACCATGGAGCACGGCGTTGCAGCAATTCCCGTTTCCGTATTCTACCACAGCAAGCGGGACGAGAAGATCATTCGTTTCTGCTTTGCAAAAAAAGAAGAGACTTTAGAAAAAGCGGCAAAGCTATTGCGGGAGATCGGAAAGGGTTGAGGTCCATCCACTTCAATTCGTCACCTGCTTAGTTCTACTTTGTCAGATTAGAAATATAGTAAATTTATGGGGTTTAAATCAAAAAAAGATGACTGAAAAAAACTGGAATCCTACGTTAGTTGCTACGGTGGCTACTTTGTCCGAGGCAAACGTTCAGTCTTGGGGCATTGTCAGGAGTACTTGAAAGGCTTGTTTCACGAGTGCAAAAGCAACATCGAGCGAATGGCGGAACGGATACCCGAAAGCGAATATCAAAATCTGCACCACTTCATCAGCCACTCGGAGTGG
>NZ_JANRKL010000162.1:0-90235 GCF_033763495.1 Haliscomenobacter sp.
GGAATACAAACCACGCGAAATCGAAAAAAAGTGGAAAGCCTACTGGGATGAGCACAAGGTCTACAAAGTAAGCCACCAGAGCGATCGCCCGAAGTTTTACGTTTTGGACATGTTCCCTTACCCATCGGGAGCCGGATTGCATGTGGGGCACCCCCTCGGCTACATCGCTTCAGACATCTATGCGCGGTACAAGCGGCTGAAAGGGTTCAACGTATTGCACCCCATGGGATACGATGCCTTTGGTTTGCCAGCGGAGCAATACGCCATCACCACCGGAGTACACCCCGCCAAATCCACTGCCGCCAACATCGCCCGTTACCGCGAGCAGTTAGACAATTTGGGTTTCAGCTTCGATTGGGATCGCGAAGTACGCACCTGTGAGCCCTCTTACTACAAGTGGACGCAGTGGATTTTTGCGGAGTTGTTCAAACACTACTACGATAAAGACCAAAACAAGGCGATGCCCATCGAAACCCTGGTGGCGCGTTTTGAAAAAGAAGGCAATACCCAGGTCAACGCCGCCAACTCTCAGGACAAAAGCTTCAGCGCTGCCGAATGGCAGGGCATGAGCAAAAAGGAGCAGTCAGATGTGTTGATGAACTACCGCCTGGCCTATAAAAAAGCATCCTACGTCAACTGGTGCGAAGCCTTGGGCACTGTATTGGCCAACGACGAGGTGAAAGACGGTGTATCTGAACGCGGCGGTCACCCCGTAGAACGCCGGGCCATGATGCAGTGGTCCTTGCGCATTACCGCCTATGCCGACCGTTTGTTGTACGATTTGGACAACATCGATTGGTCAGATGCCATGAAGCGCATGCAGGGCAATTGGATTGGCCGTTCGGTAGGTGCACAAATGTTCTTCCCCATTGCGGGTTCGGAGCAAAAAATTGAAATTTTCACCACGCGCCCGGATACCATTTTTGGCGCGACTTATATGGTGTTGGCCCCCGAGCACGATTTGGTGCCGGAATTGACTACCCCTGATCAACAAGAAAAAGTAGACGCTTACCTGAGCTACGTCAAAGCCCGCTCCGAACGCGAACGTATGGCCGATGTGAAGGAAGTAACCGGGGCCTTTTTGGGCTCTTACGCCATCAATCCATTTACCGAAGAACAAATTCCAATCTGGATTGGCGAATACGTGTTGAAAGATTACGGTACCGGCGCCATCATGGCCGTACCCAGTGATGATGACCGCGACGATGCTTTTGCCCGCAAGTTTGGCTTAAAAATCATCGATGTAGTCGACAAGTCCAATTACCCCGGCTCCACCCGCCACGATAAAGAGGGCATCATCATCAATTCCGGCTTTTTGAATGGCATGGAAGTGCCAGCTGCCATTGATGAGATGTTGAACCGCATCGAGAGCATGGGCCTGGGCAAACGCCAGGTCAACTACAAATTGCGCGATGCCTTGTTTAGCCGCCAACGCTACTGGGGTGAGCCTTTCCCCGTGACTTACGATGCCGATGGGATTGCTGAGGCAATGGCTCCCGCGGATTTGCCTTTGGAATTGCCCGATATGGATGATTTTAAACCCAGTTCCGGCGGCCAGGCACCTTTGGCGCGGGCAACGGATTGGGTGAATTTGCCGAATGGCATGACGCGTGAAACCGACACCATGCCCGGTTCTGCGGGCTCGTCCTGGTATTTCTTGCGCTACATGGACCCGCAGAACGATCAGGAGTTCGCCAGCCAGGATGCGGTGAACTATTGGCGGGAGGTGGACTTGTACATTGGCGGCACCGAACACGCGGTTGGCCACTTGATGTACTCCCGGATGTGGCACAAGTTTTTGTACGACAAAGGTTTGGTGCCTACGGTTGAACCCTTCAAAAAGTTGATCAACCAGGGCATGATCCAGGGCGTAGTAGAAAACCTGTACATGCAGAAGGATAAGGTGAATGGGGTGAACCGCTTCATTTGTGCTTCTTTGTTGGCTGAAGAAGAGGCCAAGGGCCACAAATTCACCAAATTGCCGGTATTGGTAGATTACGTGACGGATTATGGCTTACCTTCCTCACACCTGGATGAGACTGGGGTGAAACAGTTCATCGCCTGGCGTCCCGATTACGCCGATGCTATTTTTGAGGGCACCGACGCCATTTTCCAAAATGGAGTGGTAACGCCGAAAGCAGGCAAGACGGGCGCTTTCCAGTTGATCACTCAATCGGAGGTCGGCAAAATGTCGAAATCCTTGTACAACGTGATCAACCCCGATGACGTTGTTGAGCAATACGGCGCCGACTGTTTCCGCATGTACGAGATGTTCCTGGGGCCAATCGAACAAGCCAAACCCTGGGACACCAAAGGCATCAACGGGGTGTATAACTTCTTGCGCAAATTCTGGGGGTTGTTTTTTGACAAACAAGGCAACTGGTCAGTTTCAGATGCCGAACCTACTCGCGAGGAATGGAAAATCCTGCACACGGCCATCAAACGGATCACCGATGATGTGGAGCGCTATTCCTTCAACACCTGCGTGAGTACCTTCATGATTGCTACCAACGACCTGCAAAAAGCAGGCTGCAACAAGGTAGCGATTTTGGAAGAAATGGTGCAGTTGATCGCCCCCTTTGCGCCGCATTTGGCGGAGGAATTGTGGCAGGGCCTGGGCAAATCTGGCTCGGTACACCACGCCAATTTCCCGGTTTTGAACGAGGCTTATTTGGTGGAAGATACCATCGAATACCCCGTGCAAATCAACGGCAAATTGCGCACCACGGCTGCTTTTGCGGCGGATACCCCTCCACAGGTTTTGGAAAAAGCCATTCTGGAGCTGGAAGCGGTGCAAAAATGGACCGAAGGTAAGGAAGTGAAAAAAGTGATTGTTGTTCCGAAACGGATGATCAATATTGTGGTGGCGGGGTAGGTTGGACTGCTGCGCTATAAAGTTACAAAGGCTCTGAGGGATATTCTCTTGGGGCCTTTGTGGTTTAAAACCTGGAAAAGTCATCCCTGAAGACCCCAGACACCCCACCGCCAAGCCTAAAACGGCAGCCCATGCGTTAACCCAATCAACCGCTGGGTGAGTGCTGGCAGGCGATTCAATGTTTTTAGGGCCAATTGAGTGCTTTGTTTTTTGCCAAACAAAAGCTGGAGGTATTGCCCTGCCCAAATTCGGTTGTTGAAATTGGCTTTCCAGGCAGCGATATAGCGCTTGGCCAATGCCGTTTTATCAATTTCACCGCGGTGATAAAGCAAAATCAAACCCGCCAATATTTTGGAAGCCCGCATGGCCATACTCATACCATTGCCACAAAGAGGAGTGATTGCTCCAGCGGCATCGCCCAGCATAAACATGCCGTTGAGGTAAGCAGCTTTGGGATGAAAATAGATGTTGCTGATTACCAGGGGCGAATCATACAAAAAAGTGGATTGGGTAAAATATTTCTTCAGCCATGGGTTTTTATACAGCACCTTTTCTTCCATGGTTTTTAGGTCATTGCCCGCTTGTTGTAGGTTGCTGGCTTTGGAAAGGTAACACAAACAATATTGATCCTTATCTACTTTCGAAATCCCACAATAACCGTCCTGAAAGTTGTGCAATTCGATGCGATCTGCCGCCAAATCCGTCTGGATGTGGTACTTGACGCCAATGTAGTTGGGTGAATTTTTGGAAATGGGATGGCTGGGTTTGGCGAAGTTCGGGGCATATTTCCCAAAACTTCCACAAATCAATTGTGCAAAATAATGGCCTTGACTGGTGTGGATAACCGATACCTGATCATCGGCGGCCTTTACATCGTTTACCTTACAATTTTCTAAAACTGTAACGCCCTTACTGCGCGCCAACTGGCACAAATACTGATCCAAACTGTACCGGCTGATCCCAAAGCCGCCCAAGGCAAGGGAGCTTTGCAGCATAAATCCACTTTCGGCAGATATGCCCAATTGTTTGATGATCGGAAGTTGGAGATCAGCTAGTGGAACTCCTAGTTTAGTCAAAAAATCCCAACTTTCCATGGAGATGTACTCTCCGCAGACCCGATGCTGCGGGTAACTGTTTTTTTCAAACAAAACGACTTCCATACCTCGTTGAGCGAGTTGGATGGCCAGGCACAACCCACCCAAGCCCCCACCAATAATGGCGCAAGGGTATATTTTAGGGGTATTATTTGTTTCCATAGACGATGACTTCGTGGCGAAAAGCCCATTTATTGATTACGGAAAAATGGGTTGCGCCAGCTTTTTTGAGCAAAGTGATCCATTCTTTTTTGGTAAAACCGCGGGCAACCGAAAGGGGGGCGTCGTTTTTTACCAAATAGGATTTAGAAAAAAGGGCGGTGAGTATTTTGATGGCAAAGTAGGCAAAGGTATTTCGTTCCAAATCGTTGATCAAAAGAACGATTTTTCGATCGAGGGCAAAGTGAATGAGTTCAATCAACTGGTTTTCATCCAGGTGATGGCAGAAAAGACAAGCGTGAATGATGTCAACCTCGGGTATATGCAGAAACATATTGCGGTAGTCATCGCAAATGAATTGAATGTCCTGAGTCCTTTGTTGGCGAGTGGCGTATTCAATGCATTCGGGTTTCAAATCGATTCCGAAGAGCCGGAAATCCATGTTTTTGCGCAGCCGCCTTTTTTGGATGTGTTTCAAGGTATCGCCGCCACCGCACCCAATGTCAATAAGGGTGTATTTTTGATGGGGCTGCACCACTTTTTTTAGTGCAGAGAAAGTAATGTTGTACCCTCCCAATAGCGTATTGATTCGATCCAGTTCCCGCAGGTTCTGAAACAAGTCGGCGGCGGGAATCCCGGCTTCGTCCAATAATTCTTTTTGCAAACTTCGATTTTCAAGCATAGCACAATCGCATGGTTTCTACGGTCAATCCAGGACCAAATGCAGCGGCAAAAATGGTTTGTTCTTCAGCTGAGTGCTCCAATTGATCCAGAACATTTTTAAGTACAAAAAGGACAGTTGGTGACGACATGTTTCCATAATCCCTGAGTATTTGGTAGGAAGCCGCCAGATCAGTCGGGCTGAGCCCCAAGGCTTTACCGAAATTTTCAACAATTTTTTTGCCACCAGGATGAACCGCCCAATGGTTGATCGATTCTGGGGTGATTCCTGCTCCGTCGAGCATTTTTTTCATGTTGTTTTTGATCAAATCGCCTACATAGGAGCTTAGGTTCATAATAAAACCGGTTTCGGAAAGCTGCCACGCCATTTCATTGCGGCTGTCAGGAATGCAAAAGGAATCAAAACCCGTAATGGCTAAATTTTTACTGGAAGGTTCGTTTTGGGGCTGACTACTGAGCAAAACAGCAGCACTACCATCGCCAAAGAGGACGTTGCAGAGCAGATAATCCTGGTTGTAAATGGTTTGAAAATGCAGGGTACACAGCTCTGTGCACACCACCAATACCTTTGCATTAGGCGAACTGCGGCAAATGCCATCAGCTTGTTTGAGGGCAATGATGGCAGCATTACAGCCCAAAAAATTGACGCTGCTGCGGTGGGTATTTGGAGGCAAGGATAGCACTTGTAACAATTCAATATCCAAACCCGGTGCCGACAATCCCGTGCAGGTAACGGTGATGAGGTGGGTGATGCTGTCTTTCTGCTCCTCAAAATCGGGTAAATTCCGGATGGCTTTAATGGAAAGGGGGAGCGCTTCCTTTTTGAAAATGGCCATGCGCTGGGAAAGTGTAGGCGAGGGGAGTAGTTGTTTGTTTTTTGGGAAAAAAGTAAATTGTTCGGGAGACAATCCATAATCCTCCAGCACGGAGTAGCGGGTGGAGGTCCCCGATTTGGAATCGAGGATTTTCATTTTTCGTTTTACGGCTACATCATCAGTAGAATTGGTATAAAATGAAGTCAGTACTTCTTGTTTGTATCCATATTCAGGAACGGCAGTAGCAATATTTTGGAGGTAACTCATTCGTTTAATTTTTTAGCAATAAAACAGCAAAGCACGCATTCATGGAAATTGCGGCAATGATGTTCATCAACATGGTATTCCGGAAATTGGCTTGAGTGGTGCTTTTGAAAACCTGGATTAGCCAATAAGTGAAAAAAACCGCAATCGGGGCAAAAAAGGCTTGAAGAATAAAAAAGTCACCCACCTGATTCATTTTGTTGAAATACAAGTAGTAACAAAGGTTGCAGGCAGCAAACATTACTGCCGAAAATACAAAAGTGCCCCGATACCCCAATTTGTAACTGATGGTCACTACGCCATCATCCAAATCTTGCTGGTGCTGATAAATCTGCGTTAGCGGATATACACCAGCGATTTGTAGTGAGCAAGCTGCCAAAACCAAAATGGTAGTAGCATTTAGATCCATCATTACTTTGGTAACACCCAGGTAGGACATGAAAAACGTAAAACCACCCTGGAAAAAGGTTACAACCAGAAATCCCAAAATGGGGTATTTTTTTAAGCGGATTTGCCGAGCACTGTATGCGCGAGATGCCAGAATGTAAAGGAGTAAACACAATGAAAAAGCTATATTGACCAAAAAAACCGCGAGTAAAATTGCCATGACATCCAATATCAAGGTAACGTAAAACAGCTTTTTAGTGGGCATTGGTGGTTTTTCCAGTCCGCCAATGCTGCCTTCATCCCGATCAATGTAGCTATTGTAGCCATTGCTAGCTGGATAGACGAGGAGATGGATGATGAAAAAGGGAATGCATACATCCATCCAGGAATATGTTGTGTCAATCTGGCTGAGGGCCAACAAAAAGACGGGCATCAGGAGAATTGAAAAGGGGATTCTAAGCAGTTTGAGGGTATTTAGGTCAATCATTGCATTACATTGAAAAAGTGGCTTTAATGGAGATGTTTACCGTGTTGCTGAGCGTGATGCTAGATTTACCAACACCATAAGTCAGGCGATTAATACTGAATTCTGTGGTTTGGAAATCTAGTGCATTGCCATTGGGCGTCACGGTGAAAGGCAACTGTATGGATTGAGTAATGGCCTTGATGCTGAGGTTGAAAGTTCCCAAATAGCCACTATCCGTTTTGGTGATTTTGGTGGCGACTAAGGAAATCACCGGGTATTTTTCGGCATCAAAATAATTTTCACCTTTCAGATGCTTATCGCGAAGGCCAATACCGGAATCCAGAGAATTGACTTGTACGGTGGCAGAAATTTTACTTTTTTCGAGGTTATTGGCATCAAAGAGTACCTCCGCAGCTACTTTTTTGAAACTTCCGTTGGTATTGACCCCGGCATTCTTGATTTTGTACACTACGTTGGCACTCTGCAAGACCAGATTTTTTTGGGCAGACACAAAAGTAGTAGGGCTAGCTATGAATAGTACCGCACAAAATAGGATACTCAATTTTATCATTTCACGATGGATTTTAAATGTTGAATCCAATGGCTTTGGCTGTACATTTATTGGACAGCAGTGATGCACTAGCCGGAAAAGCACGTTATCAAACAACACTAGATTTATTTTAAGGTTTTGCGTTTTTTTAGTGTTTTGTTAATACCCGACAGAATACAATTATCTTCTATCCTTCTTTTTCGCAAGCGCTAAGACAGCTTTTCTCCTTGCTAATGCCTCCAAAATCCAGTTTGGGCAGGATGGATGGAAAAAAGAGGAAGACTTGGACTAGCCTGCATTTTTTAAAATAAAAACACAAAAAATATTTTATAATAAAAACAACAAACTTTATATTGTAGTCTAATTTGTTTCCATGGCCAATAACTACGACCGGATATTCAAAGAAAACATCGAATCCCTCTTGTTGCCTTTGTTGAATAAACTATTGGGACTCAAGCCGCCAAAACTTGCGCCTATTGATGCGAAAATGCAGGTCACTCAAGAAGCAGAAATGGACCATATACGCCGAGTGGTACACGACGACCCAGAACAGGATTATGGACTGCAAATTGAATTTCACATTACGGACGAAGATTTGCGGAAGCGAAACCTACTGCATTATGCGCTTTTTCACCACATCACGGGCTTGCCATTGCGACAAATAGTGATCTATGGCGGTACTTTAGCCAATCCGAATCACATCCATCAAAATCAATTGACCCTTAGTGGGCTTGATTTGCAATATGAGGTGATTGTGCTAAAGCAGATTCCTAAAGAGCAGTTCCTTCATTCGGAAATCCCGGAAGAAGTCGTACTGGCCATTCTTTGTGACTTTGGTGATGATGACCCCGCAAAAGTGGTAAGGGATATACTGTACAACCTGAAATGAATCCTACGCAAGTCCAATCGAATCAAAAAGTTTCAAAAACAATTGCTAATTTTATCACGTTTAAGAAAAATGGAACTCATCGTAAAAACCGAAGTGGAAGCCATGACGATTCACTATGACATCGAAACTGACGGCCTTTTTTTGAAGGGTATCGAAGAAGGCATCGAGAAAGGTATCGAAAAGGGCATTGAACAGGGCATCGAACTGGAGAAACAAGTGTTCGTTCACAAACTCTGGGCACTCCAGGAGTTTTCCCTTGAGAAAATAGCCCTACTGGTAGATGTCAGTCCCGAAAGGCTGATCGAAATCTTGCGTGCTTATCTGCAAGCAGAAGGGCAAACTGAGGCTGAGGCGGTACGTACGATTGAGGCTTATCGGGAGAGGTTTGTGTAGGGTTGAACCGGGCGCACTTTTTTAGTGTGGATGTTAAGACTTGGACTAGGGGGGAGGTTGAACTACTGCGCTATAAAGTCACAAAGGCTCAGAGAGAATTTTCTCTTGGGGCCTTTGTGGTTTTGATAACTTCCTTCAATCTTCATGCTTACTACTCTCCGTTCTTTTCCAACAATCCTTTTAAAGACATTGAATCAATCAAAAAAATGACCTAACTTTGAAAAGTTGAATCTAAAAATGCATCCACAAACATGGAGAACATCAAGATATATGATGAGGTGGCCACTTTTTTAGCACAATCTGCTCCTGTGCAAATCTTGGCTTATCGGCCTTCAGAAGCGACACAACATCGTTTTGATGACCTGGTATGGAAAAAAAAGGAGCAAATGCTCAGCGCTGAAGAAGCATCGGAGTTGGAACACTATTTTATGTTGGAGCATATTTTCCGCTTGGTTAAAATACGTGCTGCGATTTGAATCGAAAATTCCAAGATGATGAGCACTGAAGATCGAATTATTTTGGATTACATGGCCATGCTAAACCACCTTGGTCCTGATTTGAAATTGCGCCTGATCATGCAATTGACCAATAGCCTCAGGAAGGAATATGTAGAAAGCATTCCAGAAAAAGGTGAGTCCTGGAAGGGTTTGTTTGGTGCATGGCGAGATACCGATGAGCATTTAGCACAGTTCGTGAGGGAGGGGAGATTGCCTGATGGTGAAATTTCAAGCATTGACTATAAATGAAAACACTGCCACCATATGGAAGATCTACGCTTTTTAGAAGCCGTTAAACCAGTTGAAAAGTCGCTAAGTTTGGACGAAATGATTGCCCACCAACACTATACTCCTCCTACAAAAGAAACCTTTTTTAGCCAAACCGAGGAATTGAAGTGAGATGAATCTTTGGAAGAACTCTTGGAAATGCTGGATTGATGAATTGGGCATTGGCCCCCAAGCAGATGAGTCTGACCAGGAAAACTAAAGAAGCAGTAGCCCAACGTGCGTTTAAATTGTTCAGTCAATAAAAATGCTATGAAAGTCAACCAAATACCACAGCATTCAACCATCGTTGCTTTTTTGAAGTCTAAAGGCTGGCTAGAGCAAAGTCGAGACCAGCATGTTTGTATAATGACACCTCCGGTTTCACTTTCTTTATCAAAAAACTTCGAGTATCAAGTCACGCTCAATGACACGCTTGTTGATTACCGAGAATATGCGATTCGCTTGGTATTCAGTATCGCGGAGTTGTATGCGTTGAATAAGTGGGATTTGCTGGAGTTGCTTTCTCAGCGGATTGAAGATATTCAAAAGGATATTGAGTTAAGAAAGGAGTTGGTGGCGCACGCGATTTGAAATGGCTATATGGTACGAGTCGAAAACGCTGTACCAACTTAGGTTACACAGTTGTTGTCGGTAAGACCTGTTCCAGCGAAAAACAATTTACTAGGGTTTTATTTTAGGAGTTAAAGTTTAAGATTTGGACTAGGGTGGGACCATGAACCAGCATAGTGACTGTGCAGCTAGTTGATAAAGCTTGGGTTAGAAAATATATTATTAATTCTAACCATGATTGGTTTTGTTGTTTTCGCAATTATTAATGTAATTAAAAAATAGGTATGAACAAAAGGCTGAAACATGTTGAAGAATTAATTGGAAAAGATGAAATTCTTGGAGCAATTAAATATTTAGAAGATATAATTGCACATAATTCTGGGCTAACTAAATATCGAAATGAAATTATATTGTTAAATGCAAGATTTCATGAAATTCAAAAAATGGATATAATGGGTCTTTCCAGCCGAGAAGATCATCAACTTTCAATCAATAACTTGAGGAGTAATATCCTCAAATTAACAGTAAATATCTCAATAACTTTAGAGGAAAAAGCACCAAAACCAACTGCGGCACCAACGAGTACATTAGGATGTGGTCCTATCATACTTCCTTTGATTGTTGTTAGCCTAATTATTGGAATAGTAGGATTGTCGTATAATTATTTTTTTCATATATCTAATGCTAACAAACTGTCGATTTTTGGAAAGGTGTACGATGCTGATGATAATGTACCATTAAAAAATGCGCGAGTAGAAGTTATAGATTTGATTGGTGTTTTTTCTAATACAGACTCAAATGGGGCTTTTGAGTTTGAAATTGAAGATATAGATGAAAAATACTTAGAATTTCAAGTTATTCATGCAAACTATGAAACACAAAGCTTTAAGATTCTAATAAAGCCTAATAAAAATAATGAACAGAGTTTGGAAAAATTTTTATTGAAAGAAATAGAAAAAGATGAGCCAAACTATTTCTCAAAATCTTACGAAAATTCTAGCACTTTAGATTCTGAAAACAATGACCTGAATGAAATCGATAATAGTAGAGAATCACTTAGGAATGAAAGGATGCTTCAGGGAACTTCAAAATATATGGAACTAACGATCTTAGTAAATTCGGAATACAGTAACTCAGAGATTTTTATCGATGGCACTCCTGCAAATATTATTAAAAACACCTGGCTTTCAAAAAGAATTTCTTTGAAAGTCGATAATATGATTCATGAACTAAAATTAATTTCAAAAACCGATACATGTTTGATGACATTCTATTCGGATAGAGTAAAGAAAGAAATAATAGCCTGCCCTTATAATTAAAATATGTGTTGACTATGAAAGCAACATCTAAGGTTTAGACACCACTTCATTGTTAGGAATGCCGCTTTCCAGTTTCATTCGAGATATTTCAGTTATCATTCCTTAGGTTGACCACGCTCAGATTGTATTTAAAAGTTTTTGATCTGATTTTTTTGCTTTGCTTATTGCTTTCCTATCCTTCTTTTGTTACTTTTGTCATAGGCTTATTTTGACCCATAAAAGAAAATTTAAGTGAATTAGCCTATTTTTATCAAAAATTCATGCAGCAATGAATTTAAAATATTGAATTATGAAAAATAAATTTGTTTTCATCGTCTTTTTTGCTATTCAAATATTTATTTCTCTGGTTTTAACCGGACAAGTCAACAATATATATGTAGATGATTTTACTTATAATGATGGTTCAAAGGATCAAATTACTCAAGATTTAACGAGAATATATGAAACGGCAATTTCGAATAACTTACCTTCAGGATATAAACTCCTGATGAGGAGATCAATAGCCAAGCTTGAATATCACAGGCAAAATGAAGAAGAATTGACTAATGGAAATCCAAAAAGAGTATATGAAAAAGCAAGGTTCGTAATTTTTGGCTCTGTTCGGCCTATTACCACCAATGCTTCAGAAATAATTAAAGAATATAAAGTAAATATTGAGTTTGTAAATATTGAATCAGGTGAGGTCAAGGTTGATGAAATTACGCTAAAAGAAGACAACTTTAAATTTAATTCGGAAAACCGACAAATACTTAAATCATCTATGGATGCGATTTTTGGCAGGAAAGATGAGAATAACAGTGGCTTTAAAAGTGGAAATTCTTTCAATATTATGATACTTCCATTCGAAAACTTAGATGATTGTTTAAAGCGAGATATATGTTTGGAAAGAACAATAGTTAATAGATTTTCTTCTTTTAAAGAAAGTGACAATTTAAATATTGAAGCAAAATTTTTTGATAAATACGAAAAACCATCTAGCTTTAGTGATGCTAGAAAAATCGGCAAAGCGAATAATGCAGATATAATTATTTGGGGAGACTATGTTGAATCATGCGATGATACATCATCCGCGTGTTTAAAATTTGCAATTATTGATGATTTAAGCCCAACCATTCCCGGTTCTGGCGAAGAGAGCGAAAAGTTTATGAATGCCTTCGATATTAAAAATGGTTATTTACAGAAAAAGACCGATTTTGTCATATTTTGGTCAATAGCAAGATCGAAATATGACGAATCTGATTTTAAAGGAGCTTTGAAGTATTACGAAATGATAAATACGAATGGAGAACTTATTCGAGAAATTGAAACCATGAAAGTATATTGTTTACTGCGCTTAAACAGAATTGAAGAAGCACAAGTTATTTTTAATCAAATTAAATCTATTTCCAATAAGGCTTCAGATTTTTATAAATCAGGCAGATTGCATCTTCGGAAACGTGATTTTCAATCTGCTATTAATGAATTCACTAAAGCCATAGAATTAGATAAAAACTTTGCTGTCGCTTATCTTTATCGGGGAGATGCTTACTATTATATTGGGAATACTCAGAGGGCTTTACATGATTACGAATCAACATATTATTTAAAACCCTATATATCGATTCTAGCGCGGAAAGAGCAAAGAACATCGGTTTTTAGTGAAAGTACATTTAAGAAAAGCACCTTTGATAATTCAATTATGAGACACAGTTATAAAGGTAACTCTTTTGATTCATGTACTTTTAATAATTCGAACTTTGCATTCTCAAACCTTAAAGGGTACAAATTTTATAATGGGAATGATTTTAACAGTTCAATTCTAAACTTTTGCGCTTATGACAAAAGTACAGTTTGGCCGAAAAAAATTGACCCCACAAGTAGGGGAGCAATTACTATTGATTCTGTAATTAATGCATCTATAAAACGCGCAGAAAATCTATATCAAGATTCAATAATATTTTTTGAAGAAATCAGGGAGATATATTATGCGCTATCACTTCATTATATTCAAGAGGAGATGCCAACTGAAGCTTTGTTGTATGTATCTAAAGCTCGTTCAATTCCAGAACTTCCAAATGTTTTAGATAGAAATATCTTTGACGACGACCTCCTCGAACTTGATATTAATATCCTTCAAGCGCTAGGTTTTCAAAAATATCAGGAAGGTTCGTTTGAATCTTCAATTAAGTATTTATCGAAAATAATCAATATGAAAACTGCTGGCCAAAACATTGATTCTTATGTATTATTTAACGCTGCAGGAATTCTTGGGCACTGTTATCGCCAGTTATCACAGTTAGACTCAGCGATTTTTTATTATTTTTTAGCGATTGACGAATTCAGAAAACTACCTCTTTACACCAAGGGTGATATGATAAATGGTGGAATTATTCTGCAGTTTAGTCCATTTATTCAAATACTCTCAAAAATAAAAGATTATGATAAACTTGAAAAAACACTATCAATTCTAATCAATTCCATCGAGGAAATTTGTCAAAATGATAAGAATGACCTTAAAAAGTATCAGGAGGAATATTCTTTACTTTGCTTTAATCTTGGAATAACTAAGTCAAATATAGCTGGAATCTTTTTAAAAACTAAACAGTATTTGAAAAGCATTTTTTATCTCGATGAGGCAATTGTTTTCTTTTACAAATCAGGGCTGGAGGAATCTAAAGAACAATTGTGTTATAACCTTAATGTGAAGGCAGTTAACCTTTTTGAGATGGGTAATCATTCTTCTATTGTAGATGTTGTTGCGAAAAACATTAATTTGTCTATAGAAAATAGTACTTTTTCTTGCGGCTGTAATTCACTAGACTTACTTGATAAAGTTGATGACAAATTTATCGATAGAAAAGCTTCCAAGCTTTTTGAAAAATATCGAGGCAGATATTGTAATTAGCGTTTATTCTCAATTCGCCTTAGCTGAACCTCACCCAGGTGGACCTAGTGTATCACCGAATCAAGTCGTGACAGACGTTATGTTAGTGTAGCCCTCGTGTTTAATACCCCAATCCTTACCCCCCCCTTCCGCCACCCCCTCTCCAAATTTTTCCCCTTGCCCCTTCCCCCAAAATCCGTACTTTTAGCCCCAGATTTTTCCCAAAACACGATTATGCACAACATGAACCCAAACCAGGCAACACCAACATATCCATTGCTGCTACTGGCAGCCCTGTATTTATGCAGCATTACCTGGGGTTATGGCCAGACTGGCACACCAACTTTAACGAACCCCTCCCGCTGCGATACCGCCTGGGCGATCCGGGATTACACCTGCCCCGATAACCAGGGTTTCTTCCTGGCCAACCTGTTCAACATTCGGGTCAACAATGCACCGGGGACAATTTTGGGAAAGGATGTTTACCTCAAGGAAGTACGTTTGCGCATCCAACACCAGTGGGCTGCCGACGTGACCGTTCGCCTGATTTCGCCCAATGGCACCCGGGTTATTTTGACCATGAACAATGGGGGCGGGGACGACAATTATGGTGTGCCCGACAGCGCCAATTGCCAGGGTTTTGTGCGTTTTACCACCAGTGCCTGCACCCCGATTGACCAGGGCACGGCACCCTTCATTGACCGGCCTTATTTGCCACAAGAATCCTTCCTCAATTTTAACGACAACAAAACCAGCGCAAACGGCGAATGGCAATTGTTGATTTGTGATGATTCCGAACAAGATACTGGGCGTTTGGAGTTCGTAGAACTCATTTTTGCCCCTTTGAGCTGTTTGCCCGCCCAATCCGTTCACATCGTTTCACAAGATACCACCACCGTATTGCTCAATTGGTCACCCACCGATGGCTGTAGTACGGGCGCTTCGGTCATCGAATACGGCCCACCAGGGTTTGTTCCGGGTACTGGCGCACAGGCGGGCGCCCAAGGTCGGGTCTTGTCCTTCATCTCCTGCCCGCCCTACACCTTGCAAGGCCTTTTGCCCGATACCCCTTACGATATTTACGTACGCCGAACCTGCAATGGAGGCGCTTATTCCGAAAACTCTTGCCCCATCAGCGTCCGAACGGGTTGTTTGCCACCCAAGCCTACTACGCTGGAAACCTTCAACAACCAGCCCATCTGTGACCCCATTTGTAATGCAGTTTGTGTGCAAACTGGGGTATGGCGCAACCTTCCCGGCAGCAGTTTCAACTGGCTCATCTTCAAAGACCCAACACCCACCCCGGATACCGGTCCCGACGCCGATATGAGTGGAAACGGCAACTATGCCTACATCGAAACCACTGGTTTCCAATGCGCCAACGGCAGCCAGGCAGTATTACAATCGGGCTGTTTTTTATTGGACAAAAAAAATTCTGACACCTGCCACCTGTCCTTTTATTACCACATGTTCGGCAGTTCAACCGGGACGCTGCGTTTGGAAGTATCGGTAGATGGCGGTTTGAGCTGGCAAAGCTTGTGGACCCGCCAGGGCAGTCAGGGCAACCAATGGATCAAGGAATCCCTGAGCTTGCGCCAATATGCGAATGGAACCCTGATGCAATTCCGTTTTGTGGGCATCAAGGGAAATGGCTCTTTGGGCGACATCGGTTTGGACCACATTGCCTTGCACGGTTCTACTTATCAGGGCTGGCCGGAACAACCCTTTTACGCGGATGCTGATCGGGATGGTTTTGGCAATGCGGCGCTGTTCATTTACAGTTGCGCCGCCACCCCGCCCACGGGATATGTGACCAACAACACGGATTGTAATGACTCAAATGCCAACATCAACCCCGGGCGCCCCGAAGTCCCCTGCGACAACATCGACAACAACTGCAACGGCGCAGGCGACGACACCATCCTCTTGCCGCCCAATGCAAAGGGCGACACCATCTGTTCTGGCGAAGTACCCACGCTGAACGCCACTCCAGTACAAGGCGATCTCATTTTTTGGTACACCCAAGCTACTAGGGGCACTGCCGTAAGTTCCGGGCAGGTTTTTTTGCCCCAAATCCCCGCCAACAATGGCCTTACACCGATCACTTACCGCTATTACGCCGAAGCCGTCGACAATCGACTGCGATGTTTTTCCAATACCCGGGCGGAAGTCCTTGTGGTGGTGAATCCACTGCCCAATCCAGTGGTGACCGAACAACCCGAGATTTGCGCACAGCAAATTTTTGACCTGAATAAAGTAAAACTCCAGGACGACCATTTCACCCAGGCCAGTCTGGCTTTTTACCGCGCCTTACCCGCCAGCCCCAGCACCCTCATCGACAATCCCCTGGTCAGCCCGGGTGCGAGCACCAAGTATTTTTTTGAAATGACCAGCCCGCTGGGTTGTAAAAAAACAGGCGACTTTACCTTAAAAATCAACCCTATCCCCAACATCGCCTTTAGCCCCTCCGACTCCTTCAACTTGTGTGTGGAATCGACCCAGCTATTGGGTGCCAGCATTAGCGGTGGAACGGGGGCCATCCGTTATTTGTGGAGCACGGGTGAAGAAACTACCGCCATTCGCATCAGCGCTGGCCTCGAAAAAGGGCAAAAATCCCGCTACCAACTGACCATCACCGACGCCAAATCCTGTAGCAATACCGGAAACGTAGTAGTGACCACCACCAATAGCATCGACTCGATCCGCCGCAGCACTACCGATGTGAGTGTGTGCAACGGCAACAACGGCAGCATTACCATCACGCCGCTCAATGGCCTGGCCCCATTTAGTTACACCTGGAGTGGTGCGGGTATTCAGGGCGATTCCAGCAATGTTGCGGCGGGTGCTTTTAAAATCACTGGGCTTCAGCAAGGCTCTTACCGGGTGACCATCACCGACAATTCGAGCCGGGGCTGCCGCTTTATTTTGCGCAATGCCCTCATCAATGGACCCGGGATTGAAGTGCGCAACATCGACATCCAACCTGTAACCTGCTACGGTGCCAAAGACGGCCAGATCAACCTGGACGTGCGCGGCAACCCCCGCTACAAATGGAGCAATGGCGACACCACGGCCATATTGAGCAAGGTGCCCGGCGGAACCTACGCCGTTACCATCACCAGCGGCACTTGTAGTACAGTGGTAGACAATCTGCTGCTGACCGAGCCGGATTCGGTGCGGGTATTGGCCAGTTTCATCCAGCCGCTTTGTTTTACCAGTCTGGATGGCCGCATTGATTTGAGTGTGTTTGGCGGAGCAGGCAATTTCCAGTACCGTTGGAGCAACAACTCGATCAAGGAAGACCTGGAACGAATAGGCAGAGGCAATCATGCAGTGAGCATCACGGATGGAGCGGGTTGCTTGTACACCCGTAACTTTAATCTGAGTTCGCCCACTTTATTGACAGTGGGCGTCGATTCAAATTTGGCGGTCACCTGTTCAGGTTTGCGCGATGGCATGATTCGGGTAAGTGGCCGGGGAGGTAGTGCACCCTATCGCTATAACTGGGGAAATGGTACTACTGTGCCCGTCATCCGCAATCTGGCGGCGGGTAATTATGCCGTGACCATCACGGATGCCAACAATTGTACGAGTACCCTGATAATCCCGGTTGCTAGTCCGGCGGCTTTACAAGTAAGTACGAGTAGTCTTACTGCGCCCAGGTGTTTTGGCGATACCACCGGAAGAATTAATACCTTGGTTAGCGGGGGAATCGCTCCCTACCGCTACACCTGGAGCACTGGGCAAAGCACCGCGAACTTGCTCAGCCTGGGCGTTGGGCAATACAAAGTGTTGGTGCGCGATGTCAAAGGCTGTACCGCAGATACCCTCAAAATAGCCTTGAATGCCAGTTCAAAAATTGCCTTGACGGCCACTATCAATGCACCCACCTGTTTGGGGCTGACCAATGGGGCCGTAAGCGTTGTTCCTCAAGGCGTGGCGCCATTTCGTTACACGTGGGAAAGAGGAGATACCAGCAATGCAGTGCTCAACCTTGGGGTAGGTTCACACAAAGTGCGCATCCGTGACGCAGAGGGTTGCATTATTGACACCAGCTTTGTTTTGCAGCCGGAAAAACAGCCCCTGGTGGCCAACATCACCGCCGTGCCACCCCTTTGTTTTGGCTCCCGGGACGGTTTCATCAATGTTCAAATGCTGCGGGTCGAAAATCCAGGCATCAGCTTCCGCTGGAACGATGGTTCTACCCTGGATGAGCGACGTGATTTACCACCAGGTCTGTTTTCCGTAACCATTACCGATCGACTGGGCTGTATTTTGAAAAAAGATTCCATCCTGCTCAGCACGCCGCCCAAGCTGACCCACGAAGTGTTGGCCCTGGGGCAAATCAATTGCAATGGCGACTCTACGGGTTTTATCGAATTGGCCATCAGTGGAGGCAACCAACCTTACAAATATTCCTGGATTGGCAGTACTTCTACCGGGCCTAGCGCATACCGCCTCCCTGCGGGCAATTACCGTCTTTTTGTGCTGGACAACAATGGCTGTCCGCTCAACCTCGATTTTAATCTTACCCAGCCCAATAAGCTGAACGCGGAAACCAAAGTGCAGATCGGCAGTGTATGCCAGGGCGATCGCTCTAATGTATTGAGTGTTTCGGCGAGTGGAGGGGCCTTGCCCTATAGTTATTTATGGAGCACTGGAGCACGCACTAGTGCCATTGTCAACCAACCCGCCGACGATTACAGCGTAACCGTGACAGATGGCAATGGCTGTACTGTGGAACCTTCCACCATCAAATTGCGCAACGCAGGCGACCCCATCCAACTCACTGCTTTTGTGGCCACGGATATCAGTTGTTTTGGGAAAAAAGACGGAGAAGTGAGTGCCAGCATCACCGGCGGCACTGCTCCTTATTTGTTCGTGTTCAACAACGTGGTGAATTCCATCAGTACCTCCCAAACGACGGTTAAAGTGGGCAACCTGCCAGCAGACAACGATTATCAGGTGTTGGTGGTTGATGCCAAAGGTTGTCAGGTTACGTCCACTGTGCAATCCATTAATGAACCCGCCCGTTTGCGGATTCGTCGGGACAGCATTCGCAATAGCTTGTGTGACAACTTGATTGGGGGCGGAGTGTACGTTTCCAGTTCGGGTGGTAATGTACCTTACACTTATACCTGGTACGACTTTAATACCAAACTCCCGATTGCCAATACCGAAGATTTGACCCAGGTGGGTGGTGGCTCGTATTACGCTATCGTGCAGGATGCGCGGCTATGCCGGGATTCCCTGCCGCCAGCCAGCATTCAGGGCAATGCTCCATTAAAGGTAGTCAAATTAGACATTACCAGCCCCAAATGCCGGGGTGAAGCGAGTGGAGTCATTACGGTAGACATCCAGGGTGGCCGTGCCCCCTACAAATACACCTGGAACAATCGCCTCGGCAACAGCAGCATCAACAACCTCAAAGCGGGTACATATACCTTGCTGGTGAGCGATTCAGACAGTTGTAAAGCCACTTTTGGGCCTTTTATCGTCTCAGAACCCGACAAAGGAATTGCAGTAGCCGACACCATCACGCCGGTGCAGTGCAATGGCGGGGCTTCGGGTGCATTGACCATTAGCCTGAGCGGTGGCCTGGCTCCTTATCGCTGGACCTGGCAAAACGCCCAGGGGCAGGTGTTGAGCCTGGATGTACGCAAAATCAGCAACTTGCGCGCCGGGCAATACTCCCTTTTGGTGAGTGATGCGGACAATTGTTCCTTGTTTTTTACTTATTCCGTTCCGCAGCCTGATCCCATTCGAGCCAACTTTACGGTGGTTCAGCCTAAAGGAGACTTGTCAAATGGTTCCATTCTGGCCAAACCCAGCGGCGGCACGCCACCCTATCGATACCAATGGGGCAATAATGCTACCACTGATAACTTGAGCAATATCCCCAAAGGCACTTATTTCCTGACGATTACGGACAGTAAAAACTGCCAGAGTGGGGAGTCGGTGTTGGTCACTTCCACCAGTATCGTGGATTTTACCCTGGTTGAAGCGGCCCGAGTATTCCCCAATCCGGCGCAAGACGTTCTGCAATTCGAATTGAAACTCAAAGAAGCACTGCCGCTGGAACTGGAGTTGCTGGATTTGATGGGAAGGGTCGTCTGGTGGCGGAAATTGGGGCAACAATTGCAGGTGAATGAGCGGATTGGTATAAAAGAGCTTCCATCGGGCACCTATTTGTTACGATTGAACAGCGAAAAACGATTTTTATACCAGGAATTCGTTGCAAAACTGAGCAACTAAATAAAATAGTTACACTTTTTTGCACAAAAAACTTATATTGCCCATTAAAATTTGTAACAACGTAAAAGAGCTTACGTCTAAACAGTAATCACTGAGAATACACCAACAATAAAACTACCCAGAACTCAGAGAGAGAACCATGATTTACGACGGCTTTCCTATTTATCAACAGCTCGACAAAATGGACTGTGGCGCAACTTGTCTAAGGATGATTGCCCGTCATTATGGTCGATTTTACTCACTGGAATACCTGCGTGAACTCAGTCACGTAGGCCGCCAGGGCGTAACCCTGCTAGGCATTAGCGATGCGGCAGAAGCCATCGGCATGCAAACCCTGGCCGTAGAAACCACCTTCGAGCAGTTGGCGTCAGTGATCCCTATGCCTTGTGTGGTGCACTGGGAAAACGAGCATTTTGTCGTTGTATACCGCATTTATAAAAACCGCGTTTGGATTGCCGACCCCGCCAAAGGGCGTTATCAATTGGACAAAGACGAGTTCATGCGGCACTGGATCGTCGAATCCGAAGAAGAAGAACCGCATGGAGTAGTCCTCTTGTTACAAACCACCCCCGAGTTTTATTCCCGCGATGGTGAAAAACAAAACAAGGGTGGCATTGGCTACATTGCCAAATATTTTCGCAATTATTCCAACCTGGTCATCCAGCTTTGTGTAGGTTTGTTTTTGGGCATGTTGTTGCAACTCATTTTTCCCTTCCTCATCCGTGGGGTAGTGGACGTGGGTATTGGCAACCGAAACCTCAATTTTATCACCCTCGTTTTGGTTGCGCAAGGTGTCCTGTTTTTGACCCAAGTTTTGATAGAATACATCCGTACTTTTATTCTGTTGCACGTCGGGGTGAGGGTCAACATCAGTTTGATTTCTGATTACCTGATCAAGTTGACGCGACTGCCGATCCGTTTTTTTGACAGTAGGGTCATGGGCGACTTGTTGCAACGCATCTCCGACCACGAGCGGGTACAACGCTTTTTGAGCTCGACTACCTTACTTTCGGCCTTTTCCTTTTTCAACCTCTTGGCTTTCGGCATCATCCTGGCTTCCTGGAATGTTCAGGTGTTTCTGGTTTTCCTGATTGGTACTGCTGTGAATTTCCTGTGGGTAAACTGGTTCATGCAAAAACGGCGTGACCTGGACTACCGCCATTTTGCGCAATCCTCCGAAAACCAGGTCAACCTGATGGAGATGGTCAACGGCATGCAGGAAATCAAGTTGTACAATGCGGAAAAACAAAAACGTTGGGCCTGGGAGCGTGGACAAGCCCGTTTGTTCCGCACCAATATGAGCGAGCTGCGGGTCGAACAATTGCAACGGGCTGGGGCAGTAGCCATCAATGAAGGTAAAAACCTCCTGATCATCTACCTGATCGCTCAAGCAGTAGTCAATGCACAAATGAGCTTGGGGATGCTTGTCGCTGCACAGTACATCATCGGACAACTCAATAGTCAAATCAATCGTTTGGTCGATTTTTTACAAGCCTGGCAGGAAGCCTCCATCAGCATGGAGCGCATCAATGAAATTCACCTGAAGGAGGACGAAGAAAACCCCCAGGAAAAAATGACCATTTTGCCTGAAACCGGCGACATTGTGATCGACAACCTGAGTTTTCATTACGAAGGCCCTAATTCTCCGATGGTACTCAAGGGCCTGGATTTTCGGATCCCCAAAGGAAAAACCACTGCGATTGTGGGCCGTAGTGGCAGTGGCAAAACAACCTTGCTCAAACTCCTCCTCAATTTTTACGAACCCAGCGAAGGTGCAATTCGGGTGGGGGATGTGTTGATGCGCAACCTCAGCAACCGCATCTGGCGGGAAAAATGTGGAGTGGTGATGCAGGAAGGTTATATTTTTAACGACACCATTGCCCGCAATGTAGCTTTGGGCGACGAAATCATTGACAAGGAAAAACTGCTTCGGGCAGTAAAAGTAGCCAACATCCAAAGCTTTATCGAAGCCTTGCCGATGGGCTACAATACCAAAATTGGCTCCGAAGGCCTTGGCTTGAGCCAGGGGCAAAAACAACGTTTGTACATTGCCCGTGCCGTGTACAAAAATCCGGAATACCTGTTCTTTGATGAAGCCACCACCGCCCTGGATGTATTCAACGAAATGGTGATCATGGAAAACCTGGATGAATATTTCCGGCGCAAAACCCTGATTATCGTGGCGCATCGCCTCAGTACCGTCATGAATGCCGACAACATCATCGTGATCGAAGATGGGGAAATCGTAGAGCAAGGTACCCACGCCGAGTTGACCTACTTGCGGGGGGCGTATTATCAATTGGTGAAAAATCAGTTGGAACTTGGTTCGTAATGTATGATGAAAGAATTAGAAGACATTGAAATCCGCAGTGAAGAGGTCCAGGAAATACTGGGGACACCTCCCTCCTGGATGGTGCGTTGGGGAAGCTTAACGGCCTTGGCCTTGTTTGTTGCGTTGATGTGGTTGTCTTTTTTGGTAAAATATCCAGATGTGGTGGAGGCTGATATTCGTTTGGTTTCCAAAGATCCGCCCATACGCATTACTGCACCCAATGCCAATCGGATTGATGAAGTGGTGGTCAAAAACAATACTCGTGTGGATTCTGGCCAGGTGCTGATTGCCTTTCGGAGTACCGCTAATTTTCACCATGTACTGACGCTTGAGGATTACATCACTGCTTTGTCCAGTATGCGGGATGAGGAACTCTTGAGGTTTAAAGTCCCAACCAACCTGGTGCTGGGAGAACTGCAAGCTGATTTGTTTGATTTCCAAGATGTACAACTCAAGTACAACTCTGAGATGTACAAAGATCTTTCCAGCTCTGATTTGCGCTCTTCTCAAAGCAGAATCAGCCGCCTGGATCGCAGTCTCGACTACCAAAAAGAAATGCGTCGGCAGATTCAGGAGCAGATAGCCATGGCCGAGCAAGAACGCAAAAACAAGGAACACCTTGTTTCCGTCAATCAAGCCTCTCAGGATGATGTCAATCGGGTACAGAGTCGAATCATGGAATTCAACAAGGAATTGATTCGTACTGAAACCGAAATTCGCGATCGGGAATCTGAACTTACTGCTTTACGGATCAAGGTGCGCAGCCTCGAAAGTGGGGCCGACAATGAAACCAATTTTGCGTCAGATGTGCTGAGAGAGTCCTTTAACCACTTGCGGGAGGGCGTGAACACCTGGAAACAGCGCCATCTCATTGAATCTCCGCGCAGTGGTCTGGTTCAAATTGTGGGCCGAAATGTAGCCGAGAACAGCTTTGTGTACAAAGATGAACAATTGATGGTGGTTATCCCCAACAAGAACAAAGAGATAATTGGCAAAATGTTTATTCCTTTCAATCGGTCAGGCCGGATTAAAGTCAATCAAAAAGTAATTGTACGTTTGGAGAGCCTGGACTTTCAGGAATTTGGGGTTTTGGAGGGGATAGTAGCTTGGAAAGCCTTATCTCCCCGAGATGATGGTGAAAAATCGGAAGTGGCGGTTGAGGTGATTTTTCCCAATAAAATGATTACCACGGCGGGAAAAATGGTTGAAACGGACGAAGAGTTGTACGGCAAAGCCCGCATCATCACGGAAGAACGTCGATTTATTGAACGGATTTTTTCGGGCATCCGAGGCTATCGGAACTATTAATAGCGCCTCAACTATCTTCCCTGCATAATTTGATAAAATTCCACAATCCGCAGATCCGTCAACAGGTCCTGTGGCCGGATGCGCTGCCGCAACACAATGCCTTCCAGCGTGCGACAACGACTCAGCGCCACATAAGTTTGCCCATGTTCAAAAGCACCCGTACCCAGGTCAATGATGACCTTGTCGAAGGTTTTGCCCTGGGCTTTGTGAATGGTGACCGCCCAGGCCAAACGCAAGGGGAATTGGGTGAAAGTCCCAATCACTTCGGACAGGATTTCATCGGGATTCGCCGGGTCACTTTTGTAACGAATGATCTCCCAGGTTACTGGTATTACTTCAATTTCCTTCCACTCCAGGTTATTTTCTTCAATCAAAATCCTTAGCGATTCCTGCTCCAGAGCCATGATTTTGCCAATGGTACCATTGACATAACGGCGCTCGGGATCGTTTTTCAACAACATCACCTGAGCACCCAATTTCAAGGTTAAGGCTGCGTCTGCGGGGTATTGGGTGGGGTTAAAATCACCGGTTACCGAAGCCAGGTACTTGCGCTCGGGTTCGTCAATTTTGCTGAGCTCCCGTTGATTGATGCGGTCGGCAGTAGCATTGCGGGCGCAAAGGGTGATGTAGAGTTCTTCGGATTCAAAGTTGGGCTCATACCGCTCATTCAATTCATCCAGGTCGTCCTGGTCTGCATGATTCAGGCGAATGGCGTCGAGCAAGCGCAAAAAATGCCGGTTGTCCTGGCGGTATACCTTGCGCAATTCCAACATTTCCAATTCAAAACCTTGCCGAAAGATTTGGGCAGAAAAGAAAAAAGGGGACTCGTAAGTGCTGCTAAAAACCTCCAGTTCAAAGTCGGTAGACACCACCGGAGGCAACTGGAACATGTCGCCAAAAAAGACAACTTGCACCCCGCCAAAAGGCAAGGGACTGTCCCGATTAAGGCGCAGAAAAAAGTCAATGTTGTCCAACATATCGGCACGGACCATCGAAATTTCATCAATGACCAAGACATCCATATTGCGGTAAAGCCGCCGATCCTTACGTTTGCTGATTTCACGCGGGGAGATCAAACGGGGAGGAAAGCCAAAAAAGGAATGAATGGTTTGCCCCCGTACATTGAGGGCCGCAACTCCGGTGGGGGCCAGAACCACCACTTTTTTGCGGGTAGTATTGCGGTACAACTGCAGCAGGGTAGACTTACCGGTCCCGGCACGGCCGGTGATGAACAGGTTTTTGCCCTCTTTTTCGATCAGATCGAGGGCAATTTTGAAGTCGCTATTCAGTTCCAGTGCTTTCATCAGAATAGGCTCATTTGACCAGCGGCATCGGTGGTGATTTTTTCTGGCCCACGGGCCACAATTTCAGGAAAGGGCATCAGGGATTGATGTAAATAGGCCGCCAGTTCGGGCGCCAACAGGTTATCAGGTTCATGGGTGAAAAAATATACCTCCTGCAGACCCGCCTCGTGCCAGCCGCGCAAACGAGGAATCCAGTCCTGAATGCGGCTGTAATCGCTCGGATGCAGGGCATTGCCCACAAAGCGGATCATGGCCACTGCCGAAGTCAGGTGCATGTGCAACACATCGCGCCGTCCGGCTACATCGGTGAGCACGGTGCCGATACCCGCTTTGGCCAGCATACCGAAAGCTTTTTCCCGTTCATCAGCAGGGTCTTCAAACCAGGATTCGTGGCGCATTTCCACATTTAAGGGGAGTTCTTTGGGCCAACGTTCTACAAAGCGCTCCAGGATTCCCGCTTGTTGCAGGCCAAAATGGGGTGGGAGCTGTAAAAAGCAGGCCCCCAGTTTTTCCTCCAACTGAGCTGTGACTTCACAAAAATTGAGGAAAAGGGGATTGCTGAGGCCCAAATCCCGACTGTGGCTCAGGATTTGAGGGATTTTGGGGCAAAAACGAAAATCAGCTGGCGTATCTTTTTTCCAGTTCTGGATTTGCTCCGGGCTGGGGATGCGGTAATGGGTGGTATTCAGCTCAATGGTATTGAATTGTTTGCCGTAGGCCCGCAAAAAACCTTCCGGCTTGGTACCCACCGGATAATAAGACCCCACCCATTCTTTCATCGACCAACCCGTGCAGCCAATGTAGAAGTGGAATTTTTCAGACTTGTTGTACTTTCGCAACGTTTCAGCAGTGCCAGAGGCATCCTCGGGCAAACTAAAATCGACTTTGCTGATGTCAGGGAGTTTCCCAAATTCCATAGCTGGGTAAACTTATTTGTAATGCGCATTTCAAATGAATCAGTAAAGTTAACGATTTGTTCAGTAGAAAGAGATTTGAGATGAAAAACGAAATTCACATCGCAAAAAAAATGATATCCGAACTGTTCAATCGGGAGCAGGATGATTCCTTGCGTCGTTTACCGGGGGCTTTGGATTTGATCGATTTTTACAGCAATGACTACCTTGGAATGGCGCAAAATGCTGTGGTAAAAACGGCCATCCAAACCGCTTTGGATAAAGATAGTACTTTTGGTGCAACCGGGTCGCGTATGATCAGTGGCAACCGGGAGGAAATGGAAGCTTTCGAATCTTTTCTGGCCTCCTTTCACCAAAGTGGAAAAGCACTTTTGTTCAATTCGGGCTATGCTGCCAATCAAGGTTTGTTGTCCTGTATGGCCGATCGACATGATGTTATCATTTACGATCAGCTGATTCACGCCTCTTTGCGGGAGGGACTAAAGTTAAGCCTGGCTGCTAATTTTTCCTTTCGACACAATGATCTGAGCCATTTGGAGCAAAAACTGAAATTGGCCACAGGCGCATTGAATCAGGATAAGATTTTGATCGGGCGGAGAGTATTTGTAGTTGTGGAAAGTGTCTACTCCATGGACGGTGATGAAGCACCTTTGCGTGAAATAGTAGAGTTGTGCGAAAAATACGGGGCCGTATTGATTGTTGATGAAGCTCATGCAACCGGGATTCTTGGGCACCAGGGCCGGGGATTGGTCACTGGATTAGGGCTTGCAGAGCGAGTTTGGGCCCGGATTTACACCTTTGGCAAAGCTTTGGGCGGGCATGGTGCAGCCATTTGTGGCCCGGGCTATTTGATTGACTACTTGATTAATTTTTCCAAACCATTCATCTACACAACCGCCTTGCCCTGGCATAGTTTGGCGAGCGTTCAGGCGGCCTACAAGGAAATGCAAAAGGGCACTGCATTAAAGGCCTTGCGGAAAAATATCCGCTTTTTTACCGAACAAATGCCCGCTTCATTGCGTCCACTGTTTATTCCTAGCCGCAGTGCCATCCAGAGCCTGGTGTATCCGGGTAATTCGGCGGTGCGGGAACTGGCAAAAACGTTACAAGAACACGGATTTGCGGTGTGGCCGATTTTGCACCCGACAGTGCCCAAGGGGCAGGAACGGCTGCGGATTTGTTTGCACAGTTTTAATACGGAAGAGCAGATCCAAGCATTATTAGAGGTCATTCAACAAGAAATAATGTGATGACTATTTCATTCATCATCTCGATTTTTGAATGAATACCAAAGCGACCTATTTTCACAAAGAGCACAAAGACACACAAAGAGCACAAAGAACCGTCAACGTCTAACTTTGTGTCCTTTGTGTCCTCTCTTTTTTCTTTGTGCTAAAAAAATGCCGCTTTGGTGTTTTTGCACCATTGAGATGATTGAGGTCGTAGCAAACTTCAAGTTCATCAACCATGCAACACCAATACTTTGTAACCGGCATCGGCACCGAAATCGGCAAAACCATCGTATCCGCCATCCTCACCGAGGCACTCCAAGCCGACTACTGGAAACCCATCCAATCGGGAGACCTGGACAATTCCGACTCCATGAAAATCCAGCGCTGGGTCAGCAACCCACATACCCGCATTCACCCCGAACGTTTTCGTTTGAATACCCCCCTTTCGCCCCATGCCTCGGCGGCCATTGATGGGGTGGAAATCAAAGTTCAGGATTTCCAACTGCCCGACACCACCCGCCCCTTGATCGTAGAAGGAGCTGGTGGCTTGATGGTGCCCTTGAACCATCAAGAAACCATGCTGGACCTGATCCAACACCTGAACTTGCCCGTGATCCTGGTCAGTCGGCATTATTTGGGGAGCATCAATCATACTTTGTTGAGTTTGGAAGTGTTGCGTTCGCGAGGGATTCTTCTGGCTGGATTGTTGTACAATGGAGCGGAGAATGTGGCTTCGGAACAAGCAATTGAGGCGCTGAGTGGGGTGAAGGTGTTGGGGAGAGTGGGGGAGATGGGGGAGATTTCGGCTGAGGCGATTGCGCAGGAGGCGGAGGTAGTGCGGGGAAGCTTTGTGAATCCAGGGTAATTTTTGTAACTTGCACTACAAAATCGAGGGCGATGATCAAAAAAGTTGAGCTGACGAATTTTTATAGTTTTGGGAAAACGACGATTGAGTTGCATCCTGAAACGAATATTTTGATTGGGATCAATGGTTCGGGTAAGTCGAATTTTTTGAAGGCGCTGCGGTTATTGAAGGAAGGAATGGTCGGAATGGGGCTCAGAAAATACATATTGGATTTTTTGGGAGGTTTTAATAATATGTTTCACAAGGCTAGCTCAGCAAAGGATTCAAATAGTCAGAGAACAATTTCCTTAGAATTTACAATAGATGCTTCTATTCTTAAAAAATATTCTGAGCATAAAATTCTAAGTAGTGATATTGTTTACACGATTTCTATTGTAGAATCCCCTGGATTAAAAAATTATACTGTTAATGAAAGTCTTCATAGTGCAAACGGCCTGAATTTCCTTGAGTTTAACGATGGTTTGCTCAAGTTTTTTCAACTAAATAGCGAGGGAGTTGACAAAGAGTGGTATGAAATAGAGAATTTTGATTCTGGTAATTTAGCTTTAAGACACTTAATAATAAAGGATTACAATCCAGAGATGAATACAGCAAATGCTTTTAGAAAAGGAGTTCGAGATATTGTTATTTATGATTATTTTGATACAACTCCCAATAGTCCTATTAGAAGGCCAATTCTTCCTACTTCAGAAAATAGACTTTCTGCTGATGGCTCGAATTTAACTCAGCTGCTCAATACGATTAAAATTAACCATAAGGACGTGTATCGAAAAGTTGTGGAAATGCTTGAAGAAGTTAACCCCAATTTTTCCGGATTCGACTTTAATTTTATCGGTGGCAATATTGAACTGATGCTTGAAGAACGAGGGTTCAACAGCTCAATTCATGTTTCCAATATTTCAGATGGAACCTTGCGATATTTGTGCCTGCTAGCAGTCATTTTTAATCCCAATAAAGGTAGACTGATTTGCATTGACGAACCGGAGTTGGGTTTGCATCCTGATATGCTATTTAACTTAGCAAGTGCAATAAAAGAGGTTTCCTCTGATTGTTTGTTTATAATTTCAACCCATTCGGATAACCTGCTCAATTATTTTGACGTAGAGAATCTAAAGATTTTTGAAAAAGATGAACAAAACGGAACCATCGTAAAATCCTTCTCCACCGACCAATTCGCCGAATGGTACGAGGACTACACCATTGGTCAAATGTGGAAACAAGGCGACTTTGGAGGAGTACGGTATGGCAACTAAAAAGACCTTAATCATTGAAGGCGAGCAAAGTTCACCGAATGGAGACCTTCGTCAAGGTTTTGAAAAGCTGCTCTCCAAAAAGATGGACCAGAATAAACCCAAAATCATCCTTGGTAATGGGAAATCCCAGGCAATAAAGAAGTTTCTGCATTTCAAAAACGAAGGGGAGGAAGTTGGTTTATTGATGGATTTGGATCAACCCGAAACAAATCGCACCAAAGATTTACAAACACAAAAACTGGAAAAATACAAGGATCAAATTTTTTACATGATTCAGGCGGTTGAAGCCTGGTTCATTTCACAACCTGACATATTAGACGACTATTTTAATGCCGACATTTCCAAAAAACTCCCCAAAAGAAGGCCTGCCGAAATTCCCGAACCTAAGGATATCCTCAAAAAAGCTACCAAAGGAACCAAAAAAGGGGAGTACCACGAGATCAAACACGCTGTCGAATTACTCAAACAATTGGACGCCACCAAACTCGAAAATGAATTTCCCGACTTCAAAAATTTGATTGCCTTCCTAAAAAAATGAACTTTGTCCCCGCATTTTTGCTGTCTCATATAGAACCTGTATGGGGCTAACCCAAACTGTTATTGCAATGCCTCCACAACCCAACTGGATCACCCGCGACCGTGCCCACATCTGGCACCCCTACACCCAAATGAAAACCGCCGATGCCCCCATCGCCATTGTGGCGGGCAAAGGCGCCGAATTGTACGACGAAATGGGCAAGGTCTACATCGACGCTGTAGCCTCCTGGTGGACCAATATCCACGGCCACGCCCATCCCTATATGGCCGAAAAACTGGCCGAGCAAGCCCACAAACTCGAACACGTCATCTTTGCGGGTTTCACCCACCCAAGTGCGATTGAGCTGGCCGAACGTTTGTTGCCCTTGCTGCCGGAAGGGCAAAGCAAGGTTTTTTTCTCCGACAATGGTTCCACCGCCGTGGAAGTTGGCATCAAAATGGCCATCCAGTATTTTTACAACCAGGGCATCCCCCGCAAAAAAGTTATTGCTTTTGATTTGGCTTACCATGGAGACACCTTTGGCACCATGTCGGTGGGGGGTGATTTGTCCTTTTACGATGCCTTTCAGGATTTTTTGTACCAGGTTGAACGTATACCTACGCCCGTACCCGGTCAGGAAGCCGTTTGCCTGCAAGCGCTGGAAGCCCATTTGCAAAAAGGCGACGTAGCCGCTTTTGTATTTGAGCCCCTGGTTTTGGGGGCAGCTGGGATGTTGATGTACGCCCCCGAGGTGTTGGACCAATTGATGGCCTTGTGTAAAAAATACGGTGCACTGTGCGTTGCGGATGAAGTGATGACTGGATTTGGCCGGACGGGAAAACTATTTGCTACCTTGCACTGTACCGAAAAACCAGACATTATCGCCCTCTCCAAAGGTTTGACGGGTGGAATGTTGCCCATGGCACTGACCACTTGTACCGAGGCAATCTATCAGGCTTTTTATTCCGACGACAAAATGAAAGCCCTCTACCACGGCCATTCTTTCACCGGAAACCCATTGGGTTGCGCAGTGGCCCTGGCGAGTTTGGATATTTTACTGTCGGAAGAAACCCAACAAAACATCCAACGCCTGGTGCAACGCCAGGCTGCGTTTTTGGCAAAAATAAAAGGCCACCAACAGGTGCTGAACATACGGCAAACAGGCACTATTCTCGCCATCGAATTCAAGACCGAAAGCAACAGCGGTTATTTTAATAATTTAAGAGACCATTTGTACCGATTTTTCCTTCAGCATGGTTTAATTTTGCGGCCTTTGGGAAATGTGGTGTACGTTCTGCCGCCTTATTGCATCACCGATGTCCAATTGGATCAGGTGTATGCGGCGATAGAAAAAGCCCTTGATTTCGGAGTGGGGATTTCGGATTTCGGAAATGCCTGAGCCTGAAAAACCTCCGAAATCCGAAATCTGTAATCCGAAATCATAAATGGTGAGTAAAATCGGCATAACCGGCTGGGGCAGTATTTCCGCTTTGGGTTTTGATCCTTGGGGCAGCTATCTTCAAACAGATCGACACCATCTCGTACAAGATGCTTACGGGCACTGGATGGGGCGTTTGCCTGTAGCGGCAGAGTCAAGGATCATAAAATTGTGTGCCAGCGATAAACACTATTTTCAGGTGGATCGCTCGGTACTGCTGGCCATCACGGCGGCAGAACAAGCAGTATCCAGAGCAGGTTGGCAAGCGGGACCAGGTCTGGGCATTCAAATTGGCTCCTCGCGGGGCGCTACCAATACCTGGGAGCATTACCACCAGCAATGGGAAGGTGGGATCGAAGGTGGCCTTTCGCCCATGACCTCTCCTTTGACTACTTTGGGTAATCTTTCCTCCTGGATTGGCTACCACTTGCGCAGTGGAGACATGGTAGCCGAGCATTCGGTTACGTGCAGCACTGCCCTCCATGCTATTCTTAGCGGGGTGACCTGGTTGGAAAGCGGGCGGGTACAAAAGTATCTGGCTGGTGGCACCGAGGCACCGCTTACGCCCTTCACCATCGCCCAAATGAAGGCCTTGCGCATCATGGCCGGAGTGGATGATTACGATTATCCGGTGCGTTCTCTGGACTTGGAAAAAACGGCCAACACAATGGCCTTAGGGGAAGGCGCGGCCTGTTTTTGTATGGAAAAAGACCCTGCTGAAGCGATAGCCTGGATCGAAGGCATTGGCTTCACGACCGAATGGGGCGGGACGCCCACCAACGTCACCAAAAATGCAGACGGCCTACAACGTGCCATGCGTATGGCCTGGGAAGAGGCGGGTTGCCCCAAAGTGGATGTAGTGGTCACCCATGCGCCAGGGACCAAACAAGGGGATGCTACGGAAATGCACGCCATTCAAGCGGTGTTTGGCCAGGATATGCCAGCGGTGACCAACAACAAATGGAAAATAGGCCATACTCTCGGCGCTTCGGGAGGCTTGAGCCTGGAATTTGCCCTATTGATGTTAATCCACGGTCAATTTATTGGAATTCCCTATCTTGCCGACGCTTCCACGGAAGTCCCGGCACCCAAAACCATAATGGTCAATGCCCAGGGGTTTGGTGGGAATTCGGTCAGCATTTTGCTGCGTAAAGGGAATAAGTAATTGAGCATACACTGGACATTTTGCTCGGAGGACATGAATAGCCCTAGGCTTATGAAGTTTTTTGAAATAATCGTTCTTAGGCTCTATCGATTGAATTGCCTCCAGCTTTAGCTGGTGGATCAATTGCCAGAACTTGAATGGGCTTTAGCCCAAAACTCAATTTTGCTCATGGGGCTAAAGCCCAAAACTAAAGTGCATTGCCTATCCACCAGCTAAAGCTGGAGGCAACTCATGCGCTTTGAGCCTAGAGTTTGAGAACGGTTATTTCAAAAAACTTCATCAGCCTGGGGGCATCGGAATACCCTAGAATTGGGCTTTAGCCCTGGCTTGAAAATCAAGGCTTGGGCTAAAGCCCGATCAAAATAGGCAATCCTGATCCACGCGCTAAAACACGTGGCAATTCATATCCTCCTAGCAAAAGACCGGATTGTATGGTAACTGGCATAAAATTGTCGACTTAAAAACTCAAACATGGCTGAAACGCAAAAACACTGGACTTTAGAAGAGATCCTGGAAGTATATCATACTCCTTTGTTGGAACTGGTTTTTCAGGCGGCAACCGTACACCGCCAATACCACAACCCACGCGAAGTGCAGATCAGCACATTGGTTTCTGTAAAAACCGGAGGTTGCCCCGAGGATTGTGGCTATTGCCCACAGGCCGCCCGCTACCATACCGGTGTTGGAAACGAGCCCATGATGACCGTGGATTCCGTTCGTTCGGCAGCACTGCAAGCCCAGGCGATTGGTGCTTCCCGCTTGTGCATGGGGGCCGCCTGGCGCTCTGTCAAGGACGATGCCGATTTTGACCACGTCATTGAATTGGTCAAAACCGTACGGGGCCTGGACATGGAAGTGTGTTGTACCCTGGGCATGCTCAACGAGCACCAGGCCAAACGCCTCGCCAATGCAGGGCTGTACGCCTACAACCACAACCTCGATACCTCCGAAGAATATTACGACGACATCATTTCTACCCGCAGCTACGACGATCGCCTCAAAACCCTCTCCAATGTACGCAAAGCCAACCTCTCGGTTTGTTCAGGCGGCATCATTGGCATGGGGGAATCGGTTGAGGACCGCTGCAAGATGTTGTTGACCCTCTCTCAGCTCAATCCTATTCCCGAGTCAGTACCAGTCAATGCCTTAGTTGCAGTAGAAGGCACCCCAATGGAAGACATCGAGCCGATCCCGATGTGGGACATCATTCGGATGGTGGCCACTACCCGGATCGTAATGCCTCAAACTACAGTGCGTTTGTCAGCAGGTCGGACCGAAATGAGCCAAGAAGGTCAGGCCTTGTGCTTTATGGCTGGAGCTGGCTCCATTTTTGCTGGCGAAAAACTGCTCACCACCCCAAATCCAGACGCTTACGAGGACATGGACATGTTCAATGCCCTGGGTTTGTTGCCCAAACGCCCCTTTGCCGATGGTTTTGTTCCTGAAATCGTGGAGGAAGAGGTGGCAATCGCCGAAGAAATCAAATGGTCACGCCCCGGCCACCGCATCGAAGCCAATGTGAAGTATGCGGAAATGGGCAAGGAAAAGCGCAAAGCCCTGTAGGGGCAGCCCTTGCGGCTGCCCTCGGATAAATAAAATAAACATGAAAACACGTCAACAAATCGTTGCTGGCAACTGGAAGATGAACAAAAATTACGGCGAAGGCCGTGAGCTGGCAACAGAAATTGTAGCGCGCCTGAAACCTTCCGATACGAAGGTGGTGCTTTGTACCCCTTTTATTCACTTGGCCATGGTACAGGACCTGATCAATGGTGTCAGCAATTTGTACACTGGTGCCCAAAACTGCCACCAGGAGGACAAGGGTGCTTACACCGGCGAAATTTCAGTGGACATGCTGAAATCAGTAGGCGTGGGCTACGTCATCTTGGGGCACTCAGAGCGCCGCGAATATTTTGCGGAGTCGGACGAACTGCTGGCCAAAAAAGTAGATAAGGTATTGGCAGGTGGTTTGTTGCCCATCTTTTGCTGTGGTGAAAGTCTGGATATTCGCGATGCGGGCACCCATATCGCCCACGTGGAAGCACAAATCAAAGCTGGCTTGTTCCACCTGAGTGCCGAAGATTTTGCCAAGGTAGTAATCGCTTACGAACCCATCTGGGCCATCGGCACCGGGCGTACCGCTTCTCCTGAACAAGCTCAGGACATGCACGCGGCGATTCGTGCCTTGTTGGCCAGCAAATATGGCGCCGCAGCCGCAGATGCTACAACCATCCTGTATGGAGGTAGTGTGAATGGAGGCAACGCAGCCGTACTTTTTGCTCAACCTGACGTGGATGGCGGCCTGGTAGGCGGTGCTTCACTGAAGGCTGAAGAGTTCATTACAATTGTGGAGGCGACTAAGTAACTCACATTACGAAGGTTTAAACCGCAGAGTTTCGCAGAGTGCACGCAGAGTTTCACAGAGTTCCTTTTAGTTTTAAGGAGTTTGCCACCTGCGGTGGCGAGCGTTCGGATACTACTGAAATTTGATTTTTCGTACCAGCTGCTGTTCAATGCGGCCTCTGGGTACTCTTTGCCATCGCAGATGGCCTAACTTAAAAACTCCGTAAAACTCTGCGTGCACTCTGCGAAACTCTGCGGTTTAAAAACCTGAGATTAAATAGACTAAAGCTATACACTTTAGTTGCACCTTATCTGAATCAAACTTGCGTAATAGGAGTAAGTAACTAGACCATATACAGGCTTTGCTGCTGCATAAGTTTATTTTCCCCTCACTTCAATTTTCGATTCAACGCAAAACTAAAATTCTCATCCCCCACCATCAGCCGCTGCTGCTTATCCAGAAAGAACAGAACATTGTCATCTCCCACCAAAAATTGCAAGGCCTCATCCTTTTTGTCATCTGGATGGAGCTGATAAATCACAGTTTCTCCTTTTTGTTCAATCGACCAGGTGCCCGTGATTGGCTGAGCCCGGCGGAAAATTCTGATCGCGGTATAAGTCGTCGATTTCAAGGTCACGGAATCGCGGTAAAGCGTAAACCTCCATTTCAATTTGATGCATTCGTTGCTTACTGGAATGGCGTATTCATTGGCCAATTCGGTACAAGGTGTTCTCCCATCATAAACCGCCACGTAAGGCGTTGCTTTGGTGAGGGTAGCCGTGGCCAAAGTAGGAAATGCCGCCTTTTGACGAGTCGGACTTTTACGGTTCAAAGAATAACTCCAGCCACCATTGCCCACCATCAGTTGTTGTTCGGGGCCGAGTAAGTGAAAGAGGTTTTCATTGAGTTTGAGCAGCGAAAGTCGAAGGTCGGAATTCGCAGCACTCAATTGGTAGATGTCTCCTTTTGGGGTAGTGCTTTTTTGAGTGCTAAATGTCCCTTTGACCTCCTGATGGTATTCGATCACAAACCCCAACGTATTGGGCTTGCTTTTACCATATTTGATGCTCAATTCAAAGGAATTATTTGGTGTCAAAACCAAATTCCAACGGATAAAATCAATGACTCCACTTTCTTTGATCTGGAGCATGGATTTCATCACCTCATCGCAAGGTGTACTTGCCTGGAGTTCAATGGAAGTATCGTTTTTGTGCGAATCCTGAGCATTTAATACGCCAAGACTACCTATCAGAAACAACAATAAAGTTCTCATAGACCTGATTTTAAGCTGAACTATACCAAAAGTAAGTTTTTTTGATCAGTCCCAATGAATAGGAGATCAACGACCAAATCCAGGATAGCAACAACATTTTACCAGTCAAATTTCAACAACGAAACGCCCTGGCGCGGCAATTCAATCTCCATTTTTATAGCTCCGTTGTTCGTTTTTACATAAGCGGGCGAACCCAATAGGGTCAATTGACCAGCTTTTTCCAAAATTGCGATTTGCTCCGCAGTAGGATTTTCCGGCGAGCCCATTTTTTTCCACACCTCATAGGAGTTGCTGTTTTCATCATCAATGCGGTAATGGTGCAGGTTGAGCGTTTTGGCAGTAAAGCCCTTCAGGCTGAGTTCAATGCTCGCCTTGCCCGTTTTTACATCATCATCGTGGTAATGCCAAAGCATCACCGCTACCGAGCGCAAATCTTTGCTGGCAATGCCATCGATATCGGCTTTGGGGCCACGTACGCTGGAATCCCGAATGGCGGTGTAGCTGTAGTTTTGATTGCCATTGACCTCCACCCGTTTGCCTTTCATCAGGGCGAACATGCGGAAGACGTTCAGTACAGGTTTGTCGATGCCATTGGTGGCCAAATCGCGGAAACCGTAGAAATAGGGCTGGTTTTCAAATTCAAAAGACCAACTCACTGCCCCTCTCAGATTCACTTTGAAATGATCTGCCAGTGCGTATTTGCGGGCAAAAGAGGCAGCAGTATAACTGGAATACATGGTGCCATTGCGGTAGGCATTCGATGGATTGGTTTTCATGCCACAGGCTGCACAACCTTCCGGGTCGGACTCCCCAATGATGATCGGCAAACTTTTGAGGGTAGGGTAGGAGGCCACAATGCGAAAACCTTCCGAGATGTCGCGCAACTGGGTGCCCATGTTCATTTGTACGTGTCCATCCACAATTTTGGGCGCACCTTTGGCGTGAAAGGTGATGAAATCAAGGGGAGCCCCAATTTTCCCAGTCGCGTAGTTTTTGCCCGAAATACAATGGGTGAGGAAGGTTTTTAAAAAATCAGCCGCCTTGTTCCAGCTCGGCCCGGTTGTTTCGGGGCCACCCATGCGGATGGTCGGCAAGGCTCTTTTGGCGGCATCGGCGGTGTAATCGTACAACTTGCAATATTCCTCTACCGTGCCTTTCCAATAGCCGATGTTGGGTTCGTTCCAAAGTTCCCAGTACCAGCTTTCCACCTCCGCTTTGCCGTAACGTTCTACCGCGTGTTTGACCCAGGTGTAAACCAGATCGGCCCATTTTTTGTAGTCTTTCGGTGGGTAAGCCCAGCCAGTATATACCTTATCGTAAGGCATGCCTGGCTGCCAGTGGTGCTCATAAGGTTGAGGGTTGGTGGACAGGGCTTCGGGCATAAAGCTGAATTGCGCCATCGGTTTGATGCCCCGTTGGAGGTAGGCATCAAAAATTTTGTCCAGGATGGTAAAATCGTAGATGGGTTTGCCATTGGCATCTTCGGTGTAGACGTTGGTGGAGCCCCATTTGAGGTTCATTGTATCGTGCCCGGAAGTGAGCAGGTTGTGGGCGCGAAAATAAACGGGCACTGGGCTCATCGCGCTGAGTTCACTGAGGAGTTTTTTCCCGTCGCGCATGTAGGCGTAGTTGGGCTCGTCGGCACCAAACCAGGCCCAAAAAGGGTGCATCTCCCCAATCTCTTTGTTGAGGTCGACGTTGATGATGGTTTTTTGAGCAAAAACAAATTGGGCAGCTCCAAGGAGCAGGCAGTAAAGGATAAACTTTTTCATCCTGAAGATTTAAAGGGCTAATGAATTTTGTTTGTACCCCTCAAAATAGCTTTTTACCAGGATATTGATGAAACGTTTGAGGTAGGCTTCGTCAATCTAAACGTGAGTTTTGATTTATTTGCATTGAATATCAATGAATTATTGTGTTTTTCTACAAAAAGCCGTTCATTCACAACATTTTTTACCGCAGAGTTTCGCGGAGTAAACACAGAGTTTCGCAGAGTTTAGGCCACCTTCGGTGGCTAAGAGTACTCAGAGACGCACTGAATGACCACTAAATGCCTGAGATTCAAATTTTAATCATACTCGACCTCCAGCCACCAGAGGTGGCAAAACTCTTAAAAACTAATAAAACTCTGCGAAACTCTGTGTATACTCCGGGAAACTCTGCGGTAAAAAATTAATTAATTCAAACCGCACGTTAATTTAAACGTGTGAACTCCATCCCTTCGTAAGTCAACTTTCCCACCTTGCCCTCTGCATCCAGGCTGAAGCTGCCCATGGCAGTACCGTACCAATCCTGGGTGTATGGCCCGCGAAAAGTATCGTAATGCCAGTGGCTTAGCTTCGCGCTGACAAATTGATTGAGGGTGACGACAAGTCTGTTGCCTTCCAATGCGACCACTGCTTCACCATAAAGAGGATGTGTATATTTCCCAAGGTATTCCGATAAGGGTTTTCTGGGTTGGGTATTGGGAACTTGTTTGGCCTTAAATGCTGTCTCCTCCTTGTCAGCCTGGTCTTGAATTCCTTTGTAGAGGGTCAAAAACTCCGCATTCCAATCGCGGTTACCACCCAGCGCAAAGAGGTCAAAAGCCTTGTACACCAATGCATGGCGTACTTCAGCATGGTCAAAATTCCCAAAAACATAAATGCCCAGTTTGGCCTCGGGCAATTGTGCATGCATAGCAATTTCCCCGGCCAGGCTCCCGGTATGGTAATTGATTTTTTTGCCTTTGTAATCGTGTTGAAACCAGCCCAGTCCATAAGTCGTCCAGTTGGGTTTGATCAACTGCATGGTGGGGTAGAACTGGCCAGCCGGAACCAGCACCTGTGGGCGAAACAACTCGGCCCAGGTATGAGGCTCCACGAGGCGGCCTCCAGCGTATTTGCTGCTGTCCAACATGCAGATCATCCACTTGCTCATGTCGTCGATGCAGGAATGGACACTGCCCGCTGGGCCAATTTGGTCGGCACTGGTGGCTTCAATCACTTTGATGCTGCCATTGACCCGGAAATGGGGTTTGGACAAGTTGCTGGTGGGGGTGCTTTGCAGGGTGGGGTAGGTGTTGTTCATACCCAGCGGTTTGAAAATTCGGGTCTGGATGAAAACCTCCCATTTTTGGCCACTGAGTTTTTCAATCACCTTGCCCGCGGCCAGGTAAAAAATATTTTGATAAATGAAACTGGCCCGCAGCGGGTAACTGGGTACCACCTGCTGCATTTTGCGCAGCACCTCATCACCAGTCACATCCATGATGCTCCACAAAAAATCGGCATTGCCTACGCCGCTGTTGTGGGTGAAAAGGTCGCGGATTTTGAGGTCGCGGGTCACATAAGGGTCGTAGAGCAGGAATTCGGGCAGGTGTTTGCTGACGGGGTCATCCCAGGTGGCTTTGCCTTCATCGATCAGGATGGCCATACATACAGCGGTCATCGCTTTGGTGGTGGAGGCGCAGGCGAACTGGGTTTGGGTGTTGACCAGATTGTTGGTGCCCAATTGCCGAACTCCATAGGCTTTTTTGAAGAGGATTTGTCCGTCTTTTACCACAGCTACCGCCATGCCAGGCATTTGCCAACTTTGCATGGCTTTTTCGGCGTAGGTGTCGAAGGCTTGGATTTGTTGGGTAAGGTTTTGGGCAAAAAGGGACAAGGCCCCAACGAGGAGGTAAAGCAGTGTGAGCGTTTTTTTCATACCGGATTTATTGATCGTTATCAAAAGTTTAGTTGAGTGTTTTATAAAAACTACTGTTGCGCCTCCCAAATCGCCTGCAACAAACCCGTTCCCGGCTTATCATCGGTCAATTGCCAAAACATGATCCCGCCCAGTTTTTGCTTCATCACGTATTGGGTTTTGAGTTTCACTGAACTGTAGTCGTCAAAAGTAGCAAATTCCTTGCGTTGTGGGCTGTAGGCCCAGGGTGCTTGTGAGACCGAATCACGGTAAAACACAAAACCCTCTTCCGCCGTAAAAGTGCTGGAAATGCGGTGGTAAGGCACAAAGGATTTGAATTTCCCCGACTGGTACAAGCCCCGATTGACATTTTCAACCTCCACCCAGCTGCGGGCGTAAAAAGCGGCACCTAGAATGATCTTTTCGGCAGGCACACCGATTTTTAGCAATTGCTGCACGCCATCCGCTCCAGAGGCCTGTTGCTTTTCATTGGAAAACAAAGGCGTATGGTGCCCAGTAACGGTGCTATACCCACTCACCAGGTCGTAACTCATCAAATTCACATAGTTGACCAGAGGCATTACCTTGTCCCATTCGATGGATTTTTCAATAAAACTGGCAAAGCCCCCGGCGGCAAAACTCAGGACGGCTTTTTTACCCAAAACCTGTCGCAATTCCTGCACCAGGGCAGTGAAATTGGCCTTGTCTTCGGGCATAAAGGCATGCCTGGGATAACCCTCAATGCCGGGGTATTCCCAATCCAGGTCGATGCCATCGGCACCGTATTCCCGCATGAGCTCTTTGACGGAACGTGCAAATTCCTGGCGACCTTCAGCTTTGGAGAAGACCCCGGAGCAGGTTTCGCAACCACCCCAACCGCCCAAAGAAAGCATTACTTTGAGCTGTTTGTGTTTTTTCTTAAGGGCAACCAGATTGCGGATGGCGACGCTATCCTTGGCATCATCTACGGCCAGGCGTTGACCACGTAGGTGACAAAAACTGTAAATGACATGGGTGACTTGCTCCCATTTGTATTTGTCCAGGTTTTGGCCATTGCCCATGTAGTAGGCGATGGTAGCTATTTTTTTAGGTTTGGGAGGGAAAGGGAATGAATGATTTGGAACCAAAAACAGGCTCAAAAAGCCCAGGGAAAGAAATGCTGAAATGCTGCGTGCAAATAGGGAATGGAACATGACAAACTGCTTTATGGTTTGGGATGAAATTAGTAGTGACAAGATTATAAAAATCCAGGTTAATTCCGCAACAATTGCACCTGCTGGGTCAAAGTTCCTTCCTGCATGTTGCCACTTTCATCCAATACCTTGTAGCGGATTGCTACCATGTATACCCCCGGGTCAGCAGGGTTTTGGCGCCCTCGCCCATCCCAGTGCACATCCGCCCCACTTGCCGAAAACAGCCGGTCGCCCCAACGGCTGTATACACTCATTTCCACGTTTTGTAAGGGACAATTGCTGAACAAACTCAGTTGATCATTGCGGCCATCGTCATTGGGGCTAAACGCATTGGGCAGGTAGACCAAACAAGCGCAAGGTTCCCGTTTTACTTCGTATTCAAGGATGGTTGGGGCAATACAATTGTAATCGGAGGCCCGGTAAATGCCGGGTTTGGAAAGGACCCGGCTGGCTGAAGGGGTGCCATCCTCCCAAACGAAATCGGCATTTGGCAATTCCACGCTCCAATCTAACCCGCAACTCAAAGTGCTATCAATAGAAACAATCCGATTTTTGGTCAGATCACAACTTTCAGCAAAGGAAAATTTCCAGGGGGCATTGTCAATCTTTGCCTCGAGGTACCGTGGATTGAAAGGGAAAAAACTGACCGTTTGGGGCGCAATTACAATTTGACTGGAATGGGGTCGGGTTGAACTGAAATCTTCCCAGCGAAAACAAGTGCCCTGATTGGAGTCAATGGCAGCTTGCAGCATGAATCCCGCATAGCGATCAGCCGATGATGCCCTCAGATCCTGGCTCCCGATGATGCTGACCCGACCCTTGCTGGCCAGGGTTTGATAGATGCCATCCGTTTTGAGGGACTGTTCGATCAGCAATCTGCGCTGTCGGCTGATTTGGCCACTTTGACTCAGCGTCAATTGACTGGGGTAGTTTTCATTGCTTCCAGGATGATTGTAAACGGCAAACAAATCCCCCTGATCCAGTACTTGCACGTCGGCAGCGCGGCCCGTCGTTTTGAAATCAGGGCTGTTCCAAACAACCTCACCTTGAGGATTGATTTTATAAAAAAAGGATTGGTCACCTTTAATTGCTTCAAAAACAAAACCACCTTCTACGGCAATGGGTCCACCCACTGGATAATACCCCCCAGTATTTTCACTGGAATCAAAAGTGGTAGCCCACAATAAGTCGCCAGTGGAAGAAAATCGAAAGGTGTAAACCCCGGAACGGCAAAGGAAACCACCATCTTCGGTCAAAATTGCTTCACCAGTGGATTCAAAAGGAGCAAATACCTTTCCCCATTGAATGGTCAAACTTGGATCGAAAATGCACAAAAAGCCTCGTTTGGCCGTACTAAAATCCAGCACCAGGCCATAGGCCATCAGGTTGCCGTTGGGCAAAACCTGGATGTTGTAGGTGAAATTGTCCACCGTGCCCATGTGCATCATGCGATAGGCCAATTCGTTACCTTTGGGGCCGAGTTTGAGAATAAAAATGTATTCACTACCTCCTTCATAGGCGGTTCCATAGACAAATACCTCATTACTCGGGCTGATCTTGACATCTTTGAAGGTCATGAAATTTTGCTTCCATTCGAAGTTTTTGCTCCATACTGTATTGCCACAGGGATCAAGCCTGAGAATATTGATGCCACCGTTGCGGTTGGCCGTTTCACCCCGTACTGGAGAGCCACAGATCAGCAGGTCGCCATTGGAAAAGCGGGCTATTTTTTGCTCATACGGCTTGTCTGATTTCTCCAGCAACTTGAAGTACTGTTGAGAAAAACCCGAGAGGCTGTAAAACAGCAGAAACAAGGTCATAGTATGTCGGAACCCGCTTTTCATTATTCAAATATACGACTAAATTTGCGCTAAAATGTCGCCAAATTAACACAGGTTTACGTATGCCCTTTATTTCAAAAGACGATTACCTTCCACCTTGGTTGTTCCGCAATACTTATGTGAATACCATCTACCCTTCACTGCGGCGTAAAGTGCCAGATTTGCATTACACCCGCGAACGCATCGATACACCCGACGGGGATTTTTTGGATCTGGATTGGGCGGCCCAGGGCAGTGACCGCTTGGTGCTGGTTCTACACGGTCTCGAAAGTTCAGCTGAACGTGGTTACATCAAAGGGATGATCCGGCGTTTTTTTCTGGAAGGCTGGGATGGACTAGGCATGAATTTCCGGGGTTGTAGTGGGGAAAACAATCGACTGCTGCGGACCTACCACATCGGGGAAACGGGTGATTTGGACGTGGTGCTGCAACATGTTTTGGCCAAAAATCAATACCGCGAAATTGCCTTGATTGGGTTTAGCCTGGGTGGCAATGTGGTGATGAAATACCTTGGTGAAAAAAGTACCCAGGTGTACCCCGAAATCAAAAAAGCCGTAGCCATTTCGGTGCCATGCGATGTGCCCAGCGCCAATGAAGAGTTCAATAAATTGAAGAACTGGATTTACATGTACCGCTTCATGAGCACCCTGAACCCTAAGATGCACGAAAAAGCCCAACGTTTTCCGGATCAGTTTCAGGTCAGCATCCCCAAGCCGCGCAATTTTGGAGAGTTTGATGGGGCTTTTACGGCGCCGGTGCATGGTTTTGAGAGTGCTGAAGACTACTGGACCCGTAACAGCAGCATCCTGTTTTTACCCGACATTTGCATTCCAACCTTGTTGATCAATGCCAAAGATGACACCTTTTTAAGCCCTTCCTGTTTTCCGTATGAACTGGCGGAAAAATCTTCTTATTTCCACTTGATGGCACCGAGGTATGGCGGGCATTGTGGGTTTTACACTCCAGGGAAGCGGAATGTGTTTTGGTCGGAGGAGCAGGCTTGGGAATTTGTGGCGGGGTAGAGACGCACGGCCGTGCGTCTCCAATTCTCATGCATGAGACGCACAAGCGTGCTTCTCTACAAATCAACTAATCACATACGGCGGCAAAACCTTACGCGCTTCCCGATCAGGGTCATTTTGCAAGGCACAGGTATCGTCCAGGAACATGGTTTCGCCCTTGTCTGAAGAATACTTGGCCCATTTGGGCAATCCACCACCATTGGGGTCACCCGTTTTCATGAACTGCAACAGTGCACCGGCCATTTTTTGAGACAATGCCCTAGGGCGTGCCCCACCACCGGTGTGCGATAACATGGTGTCGGTATTGTAAAACCAGAAGCAAATATCCAGGCAATGGAAGGCGCGTAGCCGATTGTCGAACAATGGCGGTTGCCAGCCAAACCAGGCCAGATACACTGGCGCTTCTTGCTTGGATTTGGAATCCGCCAATAGAACTGATCTTTGGCGATGATTGGTGATCATCGACCAGATTTCGGCTGGTTTTTTATTGGAAAATGTTTTGGCGTAGGCATCTACAATTGCACCTGCTTTTTCCCCATAAGTGCCTTTAAATTGTTCCTTCAAGCCATCTAGTGTGATGGACTCCCTGCTGGAATCGGTCCAGGTACTGGAACTTTCGTTGGTTACCGAACAAATCAGCATCGGAACTTTGGCCGCGTAGGGCGAGGGCTTTTGCCAATAAGGATGGTCGGGAATGTGTTTGCCATCGACCCGCGGCTGGAAAATCTGGGAAGCGCTGGCAGCAGTTTTACCCGAATCCACGGCTAGTTTTCCAGCGGCTCGCAGGGCGATTTCGTAGTATTTCTGCCAGGGCATCTGTTGGAGTTGATCTACTTGAGCAGGCTCCAACCCGGCCTCTTTCAGGATATAGGCACCCAGTTTTTTGGAAAGATCGGGAAGACCCAAATCAACCCTGGCCCCACTCAAAACGACTGCTTTGCTGAATAAACCTTTTGCCGCAGGCATGGCCGTGGTGGTACACACTTTGGAGCCACCACCGGATTGCCCCATGATGGTTACATTGTTGGGATCGCCGCCAAAGTTGGCAATGTTGTCATGTATCCATTCCAGGGCAGCCACCAAATCCAGCATCCCCACATTGCCAGAGGAGGCGTATTTTTCACCACCTACCCCAGAAAGGTCAGTAAAACCGAGAGGGCCCAGGCGGTGGTTGACGGAGCAAAAAACCACGTCACCTAGCCGAGCCAGGTTTTCGCCTTTGTACCCTTCGTGCTCAATGGCGTTGCCATTCCAAAATCCGCCGCCGTGCATCCACAACAAAACCGGGCGTTTTTTGCTGTCGTTGTATCCCGGCGTAAAGATGTTGATGCGCAAACAATCCTCGCTCACATCGTCGTAATTCCACTGATCACGGAAGGAGGCGAACTTGTTGGCGTAGCGGTTTTCCATTTGTTGCGGCGCCGAGTTGCCCCACCAGAGGGCAGGGTAGGTGTCGGTCCAGGGCTTGGGTTTTTGGGGTGGCATAAAGCGATTGGCCCCCGAGGTATCCGCTCCGTAGGGGATGCCCAGAAAATGGTAAATGTCTCGTAGGATGAAACCCCTTACTTTGCCATAGTTGGTATTGGCCAGTGCAATATTGTCTCCGACGAACAATACCTGATCACCCTCTTTGGCTGGCTCTTCTTTACTGGCATTGCTAGCCAATGCAAAGGGCGACCCTAAGCCCAGGGCGGCGGCTCCGGCGCTGAGGGTTTTAAAAAAGCGGCGGCGGGTTGCTTGTGTTTTTTTCATTCTGATGCTAGGTTGAGTATTGTTAAGATTTTTTTGGCATAAGGCTCTTTGGGCACTCAAAAAAAGAAAATCATCAATTCCCTGATATCGGAGCTTCCACCCCAGTCATCTCCCAATGGCCCAAAATCGCCGGAATATTCCCCATGGCATTGAAGCGATCTAAAAAAGCTTTGATCTGGAAAGGCTCTTTTTTCAGCTCTTGCATCCTTGCAAAATCCATCATGGCATTTTCGATCAAGTACTTTCCGGTCACATAACTCGTGCCATAGCCTGGCTGGCGGAGATAGAGGTGTTGTTCAAAAATCCGCAGTTCCGGTTCGGTTTTCATCCAGCCACGTGGGGTGTAGTCCATATGGATGCCTCCGGCCTCGGCCATGGTCATTTCGTTGGCGTGGGCGTAGAGGGAGCCCAGGCCGCGGGCAGCCCGTTGGGCCAGCATGATGTACACAATCTCGCGCACCCGGGGATCGTCCTTGTACAAGCCCGCCTGCATGAACATTTCTTCTACAGCGGTGGCGATGCCTTCGTTGTGGGAGTCGAAAATGTTGTATAGCAAGGGTGCACGGCGGATCTCATTGGCATGTGGCTCTTGGTCCATCAAGGCCAGTTCAAACCAGTGGTAAAAATGGGAATACAGCGGACGAGGGTCGTAATGCACGGTGATCCAGAAAAAATTGCGTTTTTCCTGCGGCACAAATTTGCCCAAATGGGCTTCCAGGGCCGGAGTGAAATAGTCCTTCATGCTCATGATCTCATCATTTTTGAGAAAATTGAGCAGGCTTTGTGCTGCCCGTTTGGCCAGGGCATTGTAAGCTTCGGGAGAGTCGACAGCGACGAGTTCCGGGAGTTTGCGGTTGGCGTGTTCTTCAAGTTTGAGGGCCGACCAGGCGCGGGCAAGTTCCCGTTTGAGTAGCATCACTTCATCATCCCAGGTTAGGGGTACGAGATGGACGTTTTGCTGGTACCAGGTATAGTTTTCTTTGCCAATGCCAGAGGGCCCGGTTTTGGTTTTGGCCTCTTTTTCCAGCCAGTCGACGAAATGATCGGTGGAGGCAATGCAGGTTTGGATGGTTTTGGCCAGTTCCGTATCGGCCTTTACCCCCGGCAAATCCAGCATGGCCTTTAAGTTGTCACTTTGGGAGCGAATGTCGCGTATTCCGGCAGTCCAGAGGTCTTTGGCATTGCCCGTCAGATTAAGTTGAGCTTGTTCGTTCAGGGCAGGGATAACCCATAAATCGCTCAATAAACGTTCTTTTTCTTTTGGACTCAAAGGAAAGGTATAAGTCCAAAGATCGGTGACCCGGTGGTGGGTTGGGCCTTCGTGCGCCGGTACATCGCTGCGGTCGGTGTAGATGGATTGGTAAAAAGCGGGGTCACGCACCCAGGGCTGGAGCACGCGTTGGTTGAAATCATAACCATTCATTTCCGCCCAGAGGATGGTCCAATCTACCCTTTGTGGGATGGTCCAATTGCTGGTATCCATGGCCAGGAGTTGAGCTCGCAGTTTTTTGAACTCGGGTTGGCGTTTTTGAAAAGTGGCAGCGGTATAATCGGGAGCCCCATCGCGTAGGGGTGGCGTTTCAAAACTACGCCAGTTTTTGAAGAGGGCAAGCAGGTCGCTGTATTGGGCAGAACCTTTGTTAGGGGTAGGTTCGGATTGACAGCTGTTGAGCAGGCAGGCTGCAAGGAGTAAGGCTAGGGAAAGACGCATGGTGAACTTGGTTTTGTGCTGAACAAGATACAAATCGATACCAAGTTATTAGGCAATTTTTTGCGCTTCCGTCGCTTAAACCGATCATTAACATTTATTCCTCGACCACTCGCTCCAGGAGCCGACGTAGAGTTTAGGCATCTCCAAACCTGCCTGGACCACTGCCAACAAAGTGTGACAAGCCGTCACCCCCGAGCCACAATGAACGATCAAGTGATCGGCGGGTCTTTCGGCAAAAGCTTCCTGATACATGGCTTTTAATTCGGCTGACGACTTAAATAAACCATTGACATCCAGGTTTTCACTGAAGGGTATATTGATGGCTCCATGAATATGCCCGGCAATCAAATCGATGGGCTCCACCAAGCCGAGGTAACGGTCGTGATCCCGCACATCAACGACCAAGTAATTGGGATCCTGGGCGACCTGTTCCACCTCAGCCATATCGGCTTGGGGCAATTGCCAGCCGTGGATCGGGTAGGGGAGGCATTCTTTTGGCTGCTCTAAGGCTGCACTCATAGGAAATCCAGCGCGCTCAGCAGCCTGAATGCCACCATCGAGAACTTGAACTCTGGAATGCCCGATGGCCAGGAGCATCCACCAAAAGCGGGCAGCCGCATTGGCGCCACTTTTGTCGTCGTACACCACTACGTGGCTTTGGGGGCTGATGCCGAGTTTAACCAAGGTTTCGGAAAATTGTGCCAAAGTGGGCAATGGGTGCCTGCCGCCCTGGGATACATCTGCTTTGATGTCGGCCAGTTGGGTGTCGAGGTCTACAAATAGGGCACCCGCGAGGTGTTTTTGGGTATAATTTTCATGGGCATTTTTGCCGTTGGTGGCGTCGATGAGGACCAGGTTGGGCGAGCTGGCGAGTTGCAGGAGTTCGGTGGCTTGGATGAGGGGTGTTTGTTTGGGTTTCATTTTGAAACGGATTAAGGTTTTTGTTGTTGAAATACCTCCAGTTGATGATTTAGTATTGTCAGTAGTGCTGCAAATGAAATTTTCAAACCATTGGTACTGATGCTTATAGGTGTACCGTACTGCCGGTAGTTCATGGCCATCAATTTTCGCTTCCAGCCACTGCTTTGCCGATCAATATAATCTTGAGGATTTTTGACCAAAACGAGGATCAAGCGTTGGCGTTGGATTTGCAGCACCTGAAAATCTTCAATGTCTTGCCATACAATTAACCCAGCGGAAAGCCCACCCGAGTTGTCCATTAAACCCTGTTCATTGATGACTAGTCCCGGGCGAGGGTCAAAAAGTTTGCGGATGACCACAAGGCCAATAGCACCAAAAAACAGAATTGAAGCCAGGCCTAAAACTCGAATCAGCAACGGTTCCATCGATGAACCTGTTCTACTTGGCGGATCCAACACAAACCAGAAACCGCTGGCTACAAAGGCGAATGCTCCAAGGATGGAGAGTAAAAGTTTGCCTTTGGAGATGGGGATTGTGACGGGGAGTTGAGTGGTCATATCGAGAAGGATTGTTTGGATGAAGATAATAAGAATCCTTCCTTAGATAAAAATTGTTGTGGTCTTTATTTGACAGGTTTGGCTAAATCATCAGCTATAAAGAAATTTTGTGATGGTCACCTAGCCCTGCAAGGGCGCCATCTCTCAAGGAAGGGCATCACCCTTTCGGATTACCACCAGTCCAGTCGCCAGAGCCGATTAGCGACCACTCACACCAGCATCCCTTCCCCAATCCCCCCAACCACCGCCCTTATCAGCGGCGACCCATTCTTCCCCAAATACACTAAGGCACTATCAATCGCCACCGAAACAAAAGGACTGTCATCGGCGTGCACCAGCTCCTTCACCACAATATTAGGCTCCTTGCTCAAGTCATAAGCTGAGGATATGAAAGCAATTCCTCGACCCACCTCCACCAGACTGATCAACAGCTCCAAGGAAGATACTTCCTGCACAATTTTCCCCACCCGACTAAACCCGGCCAACTGGCACATCTGTTCAATTTCGTCGTAAACCGGGTGCAGGCTGCGGGTGATTTCCACCCAGCGCTCATCCCATAGAGATGCCAAACTAAGGGAAACTTCCAGTGCCCGGGGATGTTGCTGAGACAGGATGACCCGCAGGCTACCTTTTTTGATGACTTTGGCGTTGAGTTCGGCATAATGCAACGGAAGTAAGGTGAGCCCCAGGTCGATTTGTTCGGCCAAAACGGCTTCCTGTACATTTTGAGGCGTGGGAAACTCCACCAGTTTGACCTCCACATTGGGAAAATCCCGATTGAGCACCTGTAGCAGTTCCACGATGCGTTCGCGCAAAGCAGTTTTGTACACACCTACATGTAGCACTTGCTGGTGCAGGCCAATTTCGCGGGCTTGTTCGATGGCTTGCTGGCTGAGTTGCAGGATTTTTTGCGCAGCCTGAAAAAAATGTTGGCCCGCTTCACTGAGCTCCACTTTGCGCAAGTGCTGGCGGCTGGCGCGGATAAAAAGCTCTACCCCAATCTCATTTTCCAATAAGCCAATCTGTTGACTCAGCGCGGGTTGAGAAACGTACAGCCGCTGGGCCGCTTTACTGAAATGTAGTTCCTCGGCCACGGCCACAAAATAGCGCAATTGACGTAGTTCCATGATTCAGTATAAGTTTTGCTTATGACAAAATTAGAAAAATGTATTGGCTTGAGTGGAGCTTTTGGAGAAACTTTGTGGGGAAGTTGAGAAGGCTGAGGGAGGTTGAGGAAGGTTTAGGCTACCGCGAGCGACTTAGACGCAGCCTTTGTCCACGCGGTTCGCAGAGCCTAAACCTCCCTCAACTTGCTCAACCTCCCTCAACCAAATAAAACCAAATTCACATGCCACTCATTCTCGAAAATCCCCAAACCGCCCTGAATACCCCCACTGATTTCCTGCCGCTACTCGGCACCGACCACATTGAATTTTACGTCGGGAATGCAAAACAATCTGCCCATTTTTACGAACATGCCTTTGGTTTTGAAATGATCGGCTACGCTGGACCAGAAACCGGAGTGAAGGACCGCGCCTCCTACGTGTTGCAGCAAGGCAAAATTCGCTTGGTACTCACTACTTCTCTGGTTCCGTATTCCGAAATTTCGGAACACGTACGCCGCCATGGCGATGGGGTTAAGGTAATGGCCCTGTGGGTAGAAGACGCCCGCCTTGCCTATGCAGAAACCTTGCGCAGAGGCGCTGAATCCGCCGCCGAACCCAAAGTGTTGCAGGATGAATACGGGGAAGTCGTTGTCGCTTCCATCAAAACCTACGGCGAGACCATCCACACCTTTGTAGAACGCAAAAACTACCGTGGCGTATTCTTGCCCGGTTTTGTTGCCCGCAAAAGTGCAGCCTTCCGGGGCAGCGTGGGTTTGCAATACGTGGATCATTGCGTAGGCAACGTGGAACTGGGGCAAATGAACCAGTGGGTAAAATTTTATGAAGAAGTGATGGGGTTCAAACTGCTGCTCACCTTCGACGACAAGGACATCTCCACCGAATACTCTGCTTTGATGTCTAAAGTGGTTTCCAACGGCAACGGCTACATCAAATTCCCCATCAACGAACCAGCCGCTGGGCGCAAAAAATCGCAGGTGGATGAATACCTCGACTTTTACGGCGGTCCCGGCGTTCAACACATCGCTGTAGCTACCAATGACATCATCCATACCGTTGGGGAATTGCGCAGCCGGGGCGTGGAATTTCTGGAAGTGCCAGCCAGCTATTACGAAGACTTGCTGGAGCGGGTCGGCACAATCGACGAAGACCTGCAACCCCTCAAAGACCTGAATATCCTGGTGGATCGCGACGAAGAGGGTTACCTCCTGCAAATATTTACTAAACCTGTAGAAGATCGCCCTACTTTGTTTTTTGAAATCATCCAGCGCAAGGGGGCGACCTCTTTTGGCAAAGGCAATTTCAAGGCGCTTTTTGAAGCCATTGAGCGGGAACAGGAGCGGAGAGGGAATCTGTGATTTTGGTTGAGGAGTTGAGCAATTGAGGCTACCGCAGATGCTTAGACACAACCTTGTCAAAGTCGCTGAGGTAACCCCAACTGCTCAACTTTTTAACTATTTTTCCATCAAATCTTGTTTATGTAAACCTAAATCCATATTTTTGTTTTGCCTTTTAATTTAAAACTATTCATTACATCTTACCTTTCGTTTTGTGTACAAACCATATCTTTGGTTTGGCACTTGCGTATTGTTTAGTTTATCCACACAAAACGAAAATTCAATGGATCTGCAGCGCAATCCACAATTAGAACTGGCCTTTGATTATGTGCGCAATACCCGCAAAAATGTATTTCTAACTGGTAAGGCCGGTACAGGGAAAACGACTTTTTTACGCCAACTCCGCCAGGAATCGGTCAAACGAATGGTCGTCGTAGCCTCCACTGGGGTAGCTGCCATCAATGCGGGAGGGATGACCATCCACTCTTTTTTTCAGCTGCCTTTCGGCCCCTATCTACCAGGCCAAATGGAGGATCCCTCGCGAATGCGGCGTTTCACCCGCGAAAAAATCAATTTGATCAAAAGCCTCGACCTACTGGTCATTGACGAAATCAGTATGGTGCGTGCCGATGTGCTGGATGGGATTGATGAGGTGCTGCGCCGCCACCGGGATCGTTCACGGCCATTTGGGGGGGTCCAATTGTTGATGATCGGTGATTTACACCAGTTGCCGCCAGTTGTAAAAGACGAAGAATGGAACCTGCTGCGTGAACATTACAAAACCGCGTACTTCTTCGGTAGCCAGGCCTTGCAACAAACCGATACTGTACGCATCGAGCTCAAACACATCTATCGGCAATCCGACGAACATTTTATTGCCTTGCTCAACAAGGTGCGCGACAACAAAATTGATCAGGAAGTTCTGAACCAGCTCAATAGCCGCTACATCGCCAATTTTCAACCCAAGGAAGAAGACGCTTACATTACCCTCACCTCGCACAACCAGGCTGCCCGCGACATCAATGCCACGAAGTTGGACCTGATTGCGTGCAAAGCCATCCAGTACAAAGCAATCGTTACTGGCGACTTCCCCAGCTTTTCCTATCCTACTGATGAACTTTTGGACATCAAAGTGGATGCGCAGGTGATGTTTGTCAAAAATGACATTTCCCAGGAAAAACGATATTACAATGGCAAAATCGGTAAAGTGACGCGGATAGTAGGGGAGGTGATTTATGTAAAATGCCCCGGAGACAGCGAAGAAATTGACGTCAAAACCGACGAATGGAACAACGTCAAATACACCCTGGATGAGGAGAGCAAGGAGGTCAAAGAAGAAATCCTCGGCACATTCAAACAGTATCCGCTGAAACTGGCCTGGGCCATCACCATTCACAAAAGCCAGGGTTTGACCTTTGAGCGCGCCATTATTGATGCGCAGGCCGCTTTTGCGCATGGGCAGGTATACGTGGCGCTGAGTCGCTGCAAGAGTTTTGAGGGCATTGTGCTCCATTCTAAAATAGGCCAATCCAGTGTGCGCACCGATACAGTAGTCAAGAATTACACCGAAGAGGCGGATAAAAACACCCCTGACGAAAGCCATTTGACCCAATCTAAAATCGATTACCAACAAGGCTTGATCCATGAGTTATTCGATTTCCGGGTGCTGAAACGACAATTGGAAAATGCCAAACGTACCTTCTTGAGCCATGAAAACACAGTTTCTTCCGAGGCTGTGGCCCAGGTCTTGCTTATCGAACAGCAGTGTCGCAATGAAATAGTGGTGATCGGTGACAAGTTTAAACCCCAAATCGAAGCTTATTTTCAGCAGACTGTCCTACCGGAAGAAAATGCGGACTTACAGCAGCGCATCCAAAAAGCCTGTACCTATTTTGAAGAAAAACTGGAACTGCTGATGCCCCTGCTGAAAGAAGTCCCCCTGGCGACCGACAACAAGGCCATCGAAAAACTCGCCCTAGAAGCCCTGCAATTCCTGGAAAAAGAGCTATTTATCAAAAAAGCCTGTTTCGCACAGGCCAAGTCGAGCTTTGTGGCTCAACAGTACCTCCAAACCAAGGCCAATGCCGAAATCGACTACTCGCGCGCACCGGCCAAACCTAAAGTCAACAAAAAGAGCATCGCCCAACAAACCTCTCATCCTGATTTGTACTTCGCCCTGCACAAGTGGCGGGAAGACCTTGCGGCCAATCACGGTACCGAGGGCTACATGATTTTGCCCCAAAAAACCTTGACTTTACTGGTCGAGATGTTGCCAACCAGCACCGCTGCACTGAAAAGGGTGAAGGGCATGGGGCAGGCTAAAATCAAACAGTTTGGTACGGATATTTTGAATCTGGTAAATGCCTATGTGGAAAAAAATGGCTTGCAGGAAATGCAATTGTTTTTGCCCGATTTAGAAGAAGCCCCCAAACCACCCAAAACGGACACCAAAACCCTGACTTACGATTTGTACAAAGCAGGAAAAACCATTGAAGAAATTGCCGCTGAACGGGGTTTCGCCACCACCACCATTGAAGGCCACCTTTCCCATTTCATTGGTACCGGACACCTGGACATCGCGGATTTGGTGGCGGAGAGCAAAATTCAGGCGATTTCGGCTTATTTGCAACAAAGCGAATCGGGGCTTTTGGGCGAAGCTAAAGCTGCACTGGGAGACGAATATTCCTATGGCGAAATTCGGATGGTGCAAAAACACCTGGAGCGGCTTGCTGCAAAAATGGGTTTGTAAATCTTCTGAATGGCTTAAATGTATCCCAATTGACCAAACTATTCTGCAGTAGGGTAGGATGAATCCAATATCTTTGTGTCTAATGTGGAAATAACTTAAATGAAAATGAGAACCTATTTCGTGTTTTTGCTTGCCTTTCTTACAGCGTTTAGCTCCAATGCTCAAACGCTCAGCTTCAACCCCACGGACATCAACACCATTGCCGAAGCGGAAGCCAAAGCCTACACGACCAGCCTGCTGAGTCCGGAAGTGGCGCCCTCCGAAGATTACGATGTGAAATACCACCGTATGGAGCTGTCCATCGACCCCAATCGCCGCTACATTACGGGTAAAATCACGACCTATTTCCAAACCCTGGCTGCCAATTTTTCGGCCATTCATTTCGACCTCAATAAGCCGCTACGGGTGGATTCCGTATTGTACAAAGGCAAAAAAGTCGCATATACCCACAGCAATCTGGTCTTGCGCATCAACTTACCTCAAGCTTTAAACAAAGCCGTTTTGGATTCATTGGCCATTTTTTGGCAAGGCGAGCCAGCCAATAACGGCTTTGGCTCTTTTGAACAAACTACCCATAGTGGTGTCCCTGTCATCTGGACCCTTTCCGAACCCTACGGTGCCCGCGACTGGTGGCCCTGCAAACAAACCCTGACCGATAAGATTGACTCCCTGGACATGTGGATTTCCTGCAGGAAAGAATACAAAGCGGCCAGCAACGGCTTGTTGGTAGCTGAAATTGAAAAAGGCAACGACAAAATCTACCGCTGGAAACACCGCTATCCCATTGCCAACTACCTGGTCGCGTTTGCGGTGACCAACTATGAGCGCTACACCGAATATGCCGAGCTGAAATCCGGGCGTTTGCCTATTGAGAACTACGTTTACCCCGAACACAAGTCTTTTGCTCAAACAGGTACCAAAGATTTGATCCCGGTAATCGAGCTTTTCGATTCCCTTTTTGTAGACTACCCCTTCCGCAAGGAAAAATACGGCCACGCCCAGTTCAGTTGGGGTGGAGGCATGGAGCACCAAACCATGACCTTTGTGATCAATTATGGGTATGAGTTGCTCGCTCATGAATTGGCGCACCAATGGTTTGGCGACCATACGACCTGTGGTTCATGGGAAGACATTTGGCTCAACGAAGGTTTTGCCACTTATTTGTCGGGCCTGGCCTACGAATTCCGGCAACCGCAGTACTGGCAAAGTTTTAAAAGCGGGCGAATCAACAGTGCCATCAGTCAGGCAGGTGGTAGTGTGTTTGTAACAGATACGAGCAGTGTCAACCGCATTTTTAGCAGTCGCTTGTCCTACAACAAAGGAGCAATGGTGCTGCACATGTTGCGCTGGAAACTAGGGGATCAAGCCTTTTTTCAAGGTGTACGCAATTACCTCAATGCCCCCGAACACGCTTATGGCTTTGCTAAAACGCCCCAGTTTAAAGCTCACCTGGAAGCAGCAGGTAAGCAAGACTTAACCGAGTTTTTTAAAGACTGGTACTATGGCCAGGGCTATCCCACCTATCAGATCAACGTTCGGCAGGAAGGGGATCAAAAAGTAATCATTCGCCTGAATCAAACAACTTCACATAGTTCGGTTTCTTTTTTTGAAATGCCAGTACCAATTGTGCTGACGGGGACTGGTGGCAAAACCTATGAAGCGCGTTTGGAAAACACCTTCAGCGGGCAGGAGTTTACGGTATATCCTGGTTTTAACGTTACCCAGGCGCAGTTTGACCCGAAGCTATGGCTGGTGGCGCGTACGAGTGGGATGACAGTGGGAACGACCGAGGCGGAGAAAGGTGGTTTTGCACTCTATCCGAATCCAAGTTCAGGCCTTACCCGTTTGGTGTTGGAAGAAAGAACTGGAAATATTCGCCGAGTGGTAGTGAACAGCGTAAACGGTGCCTTGATGAATCCTTCCATCCAAGTGTTGAACAACCGTGAAGCCAGTGTCGATTTGAATACTGTGCCCATGGGGATGTATGTGGTAAGGGTGGAAACCGAAAAAGGGGTTTGGGTACAAAATGTGGTGAGGAATTGATAGAAATACCGCTGCTAACGGTGAAATTTTTTAAAAAGGAGGCTTAAGCATAAATGTAGGGTGAAGCCAGATGAACATGATTCCGTTCTTCCGCCTATCTTTACGCTAATTCAAAAACATCAGTTCACATGTTAGCCATCCAAAAAAGATTAGCAGCACCTTTCTATGCCTTACTCAGCTTGCCTTCCACCGCGATGGGGTTCGCGCTTTCGGTTCAAATTTCTGCCTTGAGTTGGATTTTGAGCACCAAATACGGCCTGGCCATTCACGAAATTGGCCTGGTTTGGGCAGCTGGGCCGATTGCAGGTATTTTCGGGCAAGTCATTGTTGGCCTGATTAGCGACAATGTCTGGTTTTGGGGTGGCCGCCGCCGGCCCTTTATCCTCATTGGCGGGGCATTGGCCGCCCTGATGTTGCTAGCCTTGCCCAATATCGGTGTCATTTCCAAAGCCATGGGCACCGATGCCTTGTTGGGCGTAGCCATCACCATAGCGCTCACCTTGGATTTGGCCATCAACATCAGCTTCAATCCTACCCGTTCCATCATTGCTGACGTTACTCCGGCAGGTGATGCACGAACCAAAGGCTACACCTGGATGCAAACCATTTCCGGCACCTTTGGGGTGGCCGCATACGCCATTGGCGCCATTTGGGGCAATTATACCCTGATTTATTTTGGAGCCATCCTGGTGCTGCTCATTTCAGTGATTCCTCCGTTTTTCATCGAAGAACCTCGAACCTTACAAGCCGAAGCCGATACTACCGAAGAGCCTCAGCAAAAAGCTTCTTTTTCACAAATTGTCGTAGCCATTAGTCCTTTGTGGGGCTACCTGTTGTATGCATTCATTGGCATCGTTGCCCGACTGCTGGACCAAGCAGTTAGTTCCTTGTTGCAAGGCATTTGTGTAGGACTGACCATCGGTAGTATTTTGTTGATCTTTTTGTTGAAAAAACCGGCCTTTGGCTCCAAATACGCCCATTTGATCGACTTTCAGAAAATCCTCGCGGCACATTCCTTTACTTGGCTGGGCATTCAAACCATGTTTGTGTACATGTTTGCTTATGTACAGCAAAAAATAGTGGGACTGAGTGATGATCAAATGGGACAGGTGGTTTCCATCTCCTTTTTGATTTTTAACGCAGTCGCAGCAGTACTGCCTGCCATTTTGTTGCAACCATTGACCAGCAAAATCGGGCGAGTCAAAACCCACTTGTTGTGTATTGCCATCATGGCCCTGGGCTATGCAAGTATATTTTTATTTGGCCAATCGGTGTCCAGTATTTATGTATTAATGGGCGTTGTGGGGATAGGTTGGGCGGCCACTGTAAGTTTACCTTTTGCCATCATGTCTCAAACCATTGACCAATCGCGAATGGGAATGTTTATGGGCTTGTTCAATTTATCGGTAGTTTTACCCCAGTTGGTGGCCAGCCTGGGGGTAGGTGAAGCCATCAGTGCTGCTGAGGACAAGGGCCTCATTTTTATCATTTGTGCCCTGAGTTTGGCAACATCTGCCTTTTTGTGGCTGTTCATTAAGGAGCGAAAAGCCAAGGACGAAATACCAACGCTTGTATCTGGCGGAGGCCATTGACATATTTACTTTTTTCAACAAACACATTCAATGAAGTCTGTTAAAACACTACTACTTGCTATTTCCATGCTGAGTGTTGTGATGGGGTGGGCCCAAAAATTCCCACTCAAACCCCTCTCACTCGAAGACATGAGCAGTTTCAAAACCACGGGCAGCAATTGGCAAATTGTGGGCGATGTGGTGATGGATCGCAATGGCGGCATGAAAGTTACACCAGGAAAAGGGATCTTGCTCAACAATGTATCCGACAAAGACCACGACATCCTGGATCAGGCCAACAAAAAACAGGATTGGGCTACCGTTGAAGGGTACAAAGTGCTTACCGCCTGGGAACACGGTGACCTGGAGCTGGAACTGGATTTTATGATGCCCAAGGGGTCCAACTCGGGCATCTACCTGCAAGGACGCTACGAGGTACAATTGTTCGATAGCTGGGGTGTGAAATCGCCCAAGTTCGGTGACCTTGGCGGTATTTACCGCAACTGGGAAAGTGCTCCTGGCAAAATTTATATGGGCAAAGCCCCCCTGGCTAATGCAGCCAAAGCACCTGGTTTGTGGCAAAACCTGAAAATTTCCTTTCAGGCACCCCGATTTGACGCTCAGGGCAATAAAATCGAAAATGCCCGTTTACACTACGTGATCATCAATGGGGTAACCGTACACCAAAATCTGGAAATTCCACTGCCAACGGGTGGCCCGATCGATCAAAAAGAAGTGCCTCTTGGTCCTATTTTCATCCAGGGCGACCACGGTGCTGTTGCTTTCCGCAACATCAAGTACCGCTCCCTGGGGGCCAAAACGGCCAGCACCAGCGATATCACCTACAAGTACTTCGAAGGCAAGTTCAAAAATGCGGAGGAACTTAACGCCCAAACCCCCAAATCCAGTGGGAAACTTCCCGCAGTCACGATTGAAGTGCTGGATCTGGAGGATGTTTCCGGGGTTCGTTTTGATGGCGTATTGAATGTGCCAGAAGATGGCTATTACTTAATGTCGCTCAATACGACTGGTGGGTACAAACTGCAAATTGACAACCAGAATGTAGCCTTCAACGAGCGTCCGGATAGTTGGTGGGACTCCAAACAAAGTAGCGTGCAACTCAAGGCTGGTGCACACCCTTTTACCCTCTATTACTACAAAGATGCTGGCTACATGCCACCACGGCTGGGCTGGGTCATCGAAGGTTCGGCCATCCAACGTTCCACTTTGACCACCTTTGGTTCTTATCCGCCCGATCCCAACCCTACCTCACCCATTCAGGTAGCAGTGGGGAACAAAACCAGGTTGCTCCGGGCTTTCCTGGACTTTGAACGCGACCGGGCGCGCCGCCTTACTCATACCATTGGAGTAGGCGATCCTGGTGGCCTGCATTACATCTACGATCTTAAAGCGGGCAATGTGGCCTGTGTTTGGCGGGGTGATTTTGTCGATGCCACTCCGATGTGGAACGATCGGGGAGATGGAAGTTTCCGCCCAATGGGGGTGACTCAATTTACTTTTATTGGCCAAAGCCTGGGCATTATTCAGGGCCGAAGTGATGCATTTCCAACTACCTATCAGGAAGCAGACTTCAAAACCAAAGGTTACGCCATCGAAGAAGCAACTGGGCGACCTATTTTCCGCTACAGTTACAAGGGAATCGACGTGGAAGAGCGTTGCTATCCCAGCGTAGACCAGAATAGCCTGGTGCGGGAGATTGCCCTGAATGGGGCTATTCCTGACGGAGCGCACCTCAAATTGGCGGAAGGTAAGGACATCATGGCCATGCCCGATGGCTCTTTTGCCATCGACGACCGTAAGTATTATATCGCTCTTGGTGGTGACTTAAAAGCCTCGATTCGCGATTTTAATGGCAAAAAAGAATTGGTCGTGCCCGTAAAGACAGGCATTGCGAAGTTCTCGATTATTTGGTAACCGAGTTGAAGAGTTGAATAATTGAGTCGCTCGCGGTAGCCTCAACCTTCTCAACTCCTCAACCTTCTCAACTCCTCAATATGAAATATTTTATCCAAACTGGCTTATGTTTTGTCGGTCTGCTCATCATACAAGTGTTTACCAGTTTTAGCTGGAGCGTGATTCCTCCGGTTAAAACACCTACGGAAGACGATTATTACAAAATCATCACCCTCCCTACTACCGAAGGAATGCTCCTGGAAGTAGGCGGTATAACCACCTTGCAAGACGGCCGCCTCGCGCTTTGTACCCGCCGCGGCGACGTATACCTGGTAGAAAACCCGGAAATGAGCAACGGAACGCTGCCTCGCTACAAGCTCTTTGCCACCGGATTGCACGAACCATTGGGGCTTGCTTCCAAAGACAATGCCCTTTATGCTGCCCAGCGAGGCGAGCTCACCAAATTGATGGACACCAATGGCGACGATGTAGCCGACGTTTATGAAACGGTGTACGCCTGGCCCATTTCCGGCCACTATCACGAATATTCTTACGGACCAAAATTTGCTCCTGACGGGAGTATGTTTGTCACTGGCAACGTAGCATTCGGCGATCAGGAATGGTGGCGGGGAGAAAGCCGGGTTTTTGGTCGTGGCTGGACCATGCGCATCACACCCGATGGCAAAATGGAGCCCTGGGCCACCGGGATGCGTTCCCCTTGTGGTTTGGGCATGATTGATGGTGAGTTATTTTACGACGACAACCAGGGCGACTACATGGGATCTGGTGGGATTTGGCACGTTAAAAAAGGCGCCTTCACTGGCCACCCGGCTGGTTTGGTATGGACGGATAAAATCGCCAATTCTCCGGTAAAAATGACTGCAGATCAGTTCAATGCAGTGGTCGATCCACGCAAAGTTAAGAATGGAACTGGTGGATACGAAAAACCCGAAAACATTAACAACGAGGCCAATCCCAACACCCTTTTTGCCATCAAAAGCAAATTGCCGGAAGTTACTTTGCCTGCAGTGTGGTTGCCTCACGGAATTTTAGGCATTTCCAATTCCGAAATTTTACCGGATCAAACCAAGGGCGGATTTGGGCCTTTTGCGGGTCAGGTTTTTGTAGGCGACCAGGGCCAAAGTCGCGTGATGCGGGTGGTGATGGAAAAAGTGAAGGGTGAATACCAGGGGGTAGCCTTTGATTTTCGCAGTGGGTTTCAATCGGGTATCCTGCGCATGACCTGGGGTCACGATGGCTCCTTGTACGTAGGTGAAACCAACCGGGGGTGGGGTTCAGCAGGAACGGCTACTTCTGGTTTGCAGCGCCTGGCCTGGACGGGGAAAGTGCCGATGGAAATGAAAACGGTTCGTGCGATGCCTGATGGATTTGAGATTGAATTCACTTTGCCTGTCGACAAAGCCAGTGCCGAAAACCTCGCTTCTTATTCCGGCAAAAATTTTATTTACAAATACCACCCAGTATACGGCAGCCCGCCCATCAGCGATGCTCCATTGGGCATCAAAGGGGTGAAAGTATCCGAAGACGGCATGAAAGTACGTTTGGTAATTGACAACATCAAGCAATACTACCTGCACGAAATCAAAGTGGAGGGTATCCGCTCACGTGATGGCTTGCCCGTTTTGCACCCAACAGCATATTATACCCTCAACAATATTCCAGATGGCGCGAAACTGAGCATGTCCGAAGTGAGCACCAAAAGAATGGAAGCTACGCCAGCTAAGGTAGTGGAGGATATGAAAGTTAAAGTCCCCAAAGCCAAAAAAGGCAAGGAGACTGTAGATGCTAAAGCCCCTTCTTACGACAAGGTCCAACCACTGTTGGCCAAGTGGACTTGCCTGGGTTGCCACAACACCAACACCCGCCAGGTTGGCCCTTCTTTTACCGATATCGCCAAGCGCAAGTACAGCAATGAGCGCATTGTAGAATTGATTCACAAACCTGAGCCTAAAAACTGGCCCGAATACGCTACTGAAATGGCCCCCATGCCTCAGGTACCGAAGGCGGATGCTCTGAAAATGGCGGCGTGGATTAATTCTTTGGGCCCAGAAACACCTTAATTAATGATAAGTGATGAGTGATAAATGGTGAATTGCTGCCGCAGCGACATTGTCTAAGTCGCTGCGGCAGCAATTCACCATTTATCACTCATCATTCATCACTACTTCCCGCCGGTATACATCTTACAATCCACTCTGAATTCAATAAAGCGCTGATTGTTTGTCTCCAGAATTTCGGCGATTTTTAAACCTGGATCCACGATACCGCCCAGGTAAAAGTTTCTTCCGCAGTAGTTGTGCAAATCCACCATCGGCAGCTTCATGTCATTCACATAGTAGATTTGGGAAGCGCCTGGTGCCAGGGTTTTGGTGTTGGAAATCCGTCCACCGATCACCAGTTTGTCTTCGGGAAACTGCCCGGCAGCAGCTAGTGGCGCATAAGCCATTGGTGCAGCAGTGTTGGAAGAGGTGATGATGTCTACCATATAGCCATTCGCCGGATCAGTATCCGTACCTACTGCAGGGCCAGTACCAATGTTTTTTACCTCAATTTTGAAGTCTGAAAAAGCCAAACCAGGGCCACCTACGGGATTGGCGAGGGCCATGTAGGTAATCACCAGGTCAGGGCGAGGGGCGGTGGTTGAACCACTGCAATCCAATTTCACCCGAACAAAGCGAGTATTGTCATTTTCATTGGTTTCCGCTACTTTTTTACCTGGGTCAGCAATAGCGCCAATGGCTACGTAGCCCAATTGGCAAGGTTTAGCAATTACTTTGGGCAGAGGGAAACTCTCCAGATAAGTGTCTTCCTGGCCAGGAGCCAAAGTTTTGGTATTGCTGTAGCGACCGCCGATTACCAGCATGTCTTCCTGGTATTCGTAAGGATTTGGCACTACGGCAAAGGCGATTGGGGCGCTGGCATCGGTAGACAAAACCAGGTCAACCATGTAACCTTTGGCAGGGTCATCCAGGGTACCAATTGCTTTGGCAGAGCCTACGTTTTTAACGGTTACTTTGCAATTGACCGTTTCGCCTGGGACGTACACCATTTTTTCTGGAACAATGTTGGTAATGACCAGGTTGGGTGCCGCAGCCGTTAAAGCAGAGGGATTGACCACTAATGGATTTTGAGCTGATGCCAAAAATGTGACCAAGGAGGCAACAAAAGTGAAAAGTGCATTGATGCTTAACTTTTTCATTGGGATGTGTTTATCAAGGTTAAAGATGTTCTGAATAAAGACGTTACATCCCAATGTGTCGAACGCAGTTCGTTCCGTTCCAATTTTTTTTATTTTTTTACCCCATTACACTCCTACCTTATACAAATCAATCGGTTTTTCTTTGCCCTTCAAACTGATATTGCTTACTTTTTCCAGTGAATATGGTGGGTTCGACAGGATATCAACCAGCTTATCCGTGATGACCATTTTAGCACCAAGGGTGCCACATTCCTTCTCGACCCGCGAGGTAGTATTGAGCACATCGCCAGAAAATTTGATGGATTTTTTGATCTGCCCCATCTCCCCGATGATCACTTTCCCGCAGTGGACGGCTGCTTTAAATTGTGGGACAATTCCATAACGGCTGAGGTAGGTGCTCCTTTTTGCTTCGATCGCTTTTTCAAAATCCTGGTAACAAGTCAAACAGCGGGTTTCAAAAGAACCACTGGGGAAAGTCCAGCTGATGATCACCAGGTCCCCCACGTACTCCACTACTTCACCTTTATGATGGGTAATGACGGCAGCAATATCATGAAAGAAGTCATTTAAAAATCGATAAAATTTTTCGTTACCCAGTTTTTCCGCAATGGTGGTGGAATGATTAAGGTCTAGAAACATAAAAATCCTTTGCTCTTCTTTGGGGTTAAAATACCGACCACTGAACATCATCCACAATTCATTGCTCCCAAAACGCTCGGATAATTGCAGCCAAAAAGAGGAAAGCAAAACCAAGAGTAGGATTGGGGAAACGGGGTGCCAAAATGCGATTGAACCGATAAATTTTCGGGTCTCCTGCCAGGCCAATGGATCACCAATGCTTCGACCTGAAAGGATGCTATTGAATGCGTAAGAAATGCTCAGGAGCAGTACAAACAATAGCACAGAATAAATGGCGATCTTTTTAAGAATGGCTATCCAGAATTTTTCCCTAGTCATCTTTTTTTGAAAATAAAACAGCTCCAGCAACCCAAACAGCAGGCTTCCCACAAACAAGCCACCCATGGCTGCGATGGCATTTTTTTCCAAATTGAACTCCTGCATGGGGGCCGTCTCTAACACTCCAGGGTAGTTGGCTAGAAAAAAATATTCATACAAAGCGGTCAGCAAACCCGCTGATACCCAAATTACGCTAATAACCGTCAGTTGAATGAGTTGATTTCGTGTCATCATTTCGTGGTATTGTCGAAGTAAGGATACACAATGCCTGCAATAGTTGCAAGAAATGTTTAGGCAAGTAGGGTGACAAATGTGAAGAAACCTTATCAAATACTTGGTAGTACTTGCTTAAAATAAAAAGGGCAGGAGCTCATTCAAGCTTCTGCCCTGGCATTTCAAGTATTTTAGACAGGGGGCTCTTATTCAGCTCCGTCTTGTTTTGCTCTATTGAGGCTGTATTGTGCAACGTTTTTACCTTGGGTGATCCCCACTTCCGCATCAAAGCGATAGTGAATACCTCCTAAAATCCGGGACTCAGCCGCTTCATTTGCCCAATTTCTCGCTTTTTGGGCTTCGTTGGGGAAAACGTACGCTACAACTTCCGCAGCAGCAGCCGAAAATGTGCTGTGCCCGGAAGTGTAGGCAGGAAAGTTTGGAGTACCCAATATGGTCTTGAACCCCGGAATCGTCTGGATTGGCCGAGGGTAATGGTAATAGTATTTTGCATCCCAGCAGCTAACTCCTGCATCCATAACAGCCATGTTCAGGTAGGCAAAAGTACGGGCGGAGCGCAGTGGGTTAAATTTATACTCGATCAACAAATCTTTGACGTAACGATTCCAGTGCCCGGGAGGGGTGTAAGTGCCCAAACCATCTGACCACCAGTTGGCAATTTTGCGCTGTTCCGGGGTGATTTTTTTGGCAATATCCTGTAATTCCTTGGCTGCGGTATTAAACTCTGCAGAACCTGGTGCTGGCGGTGGCCCGGGGCGAACTATTTCTACATTTGGTACATTCCACATTTTTACCTTGCCAAACAGCGGTGCCAAACCAACCGGGCGAACGGGGGTTTCCTGATTGTCCCATTGCCAGCCAAAACGTTTGAGCGCAGCTGCTTTAATGGAATCAGAAACGGGTCTTGGCGCCTGGGCCTTGCTCATGCCATCGGTACGTGCTCTGGCCATAGCGACTTTGGCAACTTCCACACCAATGGTGGCACCAGCGTCGATGTCACTTTTTACGTTAACACCAGCCCAGGTTAAACTGGACATGTGTTCCGTAGCTTTGGCCGCCAGATAGTCCTTTTCCAGTGGGAACATGGCGGTCAGGATATCCCGCGATGCCGTTGCAACTACTGCACCGTCGGCTGGATAAGCAGGCAGAGAGGTCTTTGCATAGGCAGGCACGATGCTGTTGTCTACATCAGATGGCGCCTTGCGATTGAAGGTATACTTGTAGTGCCAGGCACTGATCAAGCCATCAAATTGGGCTACACTCAAATAAGCCAGGGCCCGTGAAGTGTAAGGTGGATGCGCAAAAGGGAACTGTGGATATTTGCTCGGATTTGCAGGGTCCGGCAAAGTATAAGTCCCATCTGCATTGGGTTGTGGAATGATGTTGTACTTGGCTGCCAACTCAAGTGCAATCTCGTTCCAGCGCAAAACTGGATTGTTGGTCCAATATTCAACAGCTTTCTTTTGATCACTGGTCAAATTGGCCATCGCCGTTTTTAGGGCTGCCAATTCATTTTTATAGTCGTCGGAAGTGACGTCCTTAGGAGTGGGAATGGAAATTTGGTTGCCCCCGGTTAATAGGATTGGTTTCCATGAACCTCCTTTTTCATCCAGGCTGGCGAAAATATAATCAGCATAATCAGCGTGGGTCAGCAAATCTTTTTCACAAGAAAAAGCATACACCAGGCCAAAAGCCAAAATGATACGTATCCATTTATTTTTCATGACGAATTGACAATTTTAGAGTTTAAACTGATAAGCTACTCCGGCACCCATGTTTTGGAATTTCCCCATGTTGCGGCCATCAATGACTTGGGAATAATAGGCCAGGATGCTCAAACCCTGGATTGCCTTGATGTTTTTGAAAAAATACTGACCAAATAACCCCACCTGGTCGAAGGACATTTTGTTGGTCGGCTGTGGCGCATTGTAGATCCGAATGTCATCACCTGTAAGGCAATGAACTGCCATGTAATTGGCCTCCAGTTTCAAGGAGTTGTTCAACAGCCAGGCTCCTACCGCACCATGGTAGTTCAAGGCATTGGGCACATCCATCCACTCGGAATAGTAGCTGCCATTGTTGTAGTAATAATCCCGTTCGATCTTGCTTTGTCCCCGCCAAAGGTGGGCAAAGGCGCCACGAGCGTAGATGCCATTGTCGAAACGATACTGCAAGATGCCGCGCAAGGTTACCTCTCTGGTTTTGAGGCCGATGCTAAAGGGCATGTAATCCGACAAATAATTGGATACGGGAAAAGAAAAACCAGCAGTAGTCAAAAAGGAAACCTTGCCCGGGCCTACCTGACGGTTGAATAGTTCCGCCTTGACTGCAATGCCCATGTCCTGTAGCCCTTTAGCACCAACCAGTTGCCCACCCGTTGCATCCGTAGAAATGTAGGGAACTCCGGCAAGGAGGTTGATTTTGTCGGTAATGCCATAAGCAAACATTGGCATGATGATGTCTCTGGAAAAAGTGCCAATATTGCCGTTTTCGCGCAGGCGGGTACCTTCCCAGTATTGATCCCAGGAGCCGGTTTCATAAGAGGCAGCCAAACAGATTTCCCGCTTTTTCATCATCAGGTCATCAGCAGGCGTTTGAGCATATACCAGGCCCAATTGGCTGAGCAATACAGCCAACACGAGTATGTATTGGAAGTGATTTTTCATCGAAAAAAATTAAACCAATGAGGATTAGCCATGGCACTGCAAGAGTGCATGGTCATTTTGAAAAATGAAAAAAACATGAAAAATCAGGCCAATTGTGGCGGTGGAGTAAGGATGGAAAGCTCAGACAAATCGACCAAATCTTGAAAAATAAGCGGTTGAGCAGTTTTTGTGCAATGTTCAAAAAATGGTTTAATGTCCAGGATGAGGTGTTCCTCAAAGCAAAAATCGGAGAAAAAGCGCTCCGTCAAAGTTTTTGGTGCAGAACGATCCTCTTGGTTTTGCGGCTGGTCAACCTTGTATTCATGGCGAAGGCCATGTGGAGACTTGGCGTCAACGGTGTAGTACTGGATTTCACCGTCGGTTTCTTCGGAGAAAAGAAAGGGCGCACCGTAGCCCATCCCCTGGACGACCTTGAGGTCTTTTTTGTCTTGAATTTTTACATGGGCGGTGACCCCAATTTCCGCTTTTAGCTTCTGGGCAATCGCGGTTTCTTTGGCGTCCATCAGGTGCTCGATCCGGGCAGTATAGACCACATTGATGAACACACGACCACCTATCCACTGCACCACGATGAGCAGGATAAGTAGCCAAGCGCCAATTGATCTTAGGGATTGCCTGAACTTGTTCAATGCACCTTGTTTTGATGATTACAAGTAAGAACAGCATTTGCCATTCTGGTGCAAGAACGGAATTATCTAAAAAAAAGCAAAACAAAGGCCATATTTATTTTGGAGGCACTAAAAAAGGTGGGTAGATTTTAGAGAACTAATAATGCGTCAAAAGCCAAACGCATCGACTAAACCCTTCATGACACATAAGGCGCCAAGGGTTGTTAACACATACATAGGTACAATAAATGAACGATCATCCGATTGAAAAAGTAAAAACTGGATCATAAAGCTCAGGCCCATGATTCCAACTCCGACGGCCATCCAGGTCAGACCCCGTTGGAATAGGCGAAGGTTTTTTTCTTTGGTGGCGTCAACGTTGCTGTCGTTTGGCGCATTGCTTTGACTAGAAGTGTTTGGTTCCATACTTTATGCTTTAAGGTTATTTTGAAGATAGCAAGATAAGAAAAATTTAAATTGGAATAAAAGAATAAAAAAGGAAGGATGTTTAGTAGTAGGCGAAATTATGTTGAAAAAGTGTGAAGTGAAATTTATTTTAACAATTATTTTAAAATTACAAGTTAAAACATTAAGTTGTGTTTAAAATTAAATCCATGCAAGTTTCTAAAGACGCCCTATGGAAAGGCATCATTGAAAGTCTCATTGATGACTTTCTTGCTTTCTTCTTCCCAGACTTGGTAAAAGTGGTAGATTTTGAGCGTGGAATTGAGTTTTTAGACACTGAGCTGCAAAAACTTATCCCTGATAGCCCTGGACATCGCCGTCATACAGATAAGTTAATAAAGGTTTGCCTCAAAGACGGCAACGAGGTGTGGTTTCTAATTCATGTGGAAGTGCAAGGGTACCAAGACCCATTTTTTGCCCAACGTATGTTTGAGTGCATTTACCGCATTCGAGACAGGTTCCAACGAAAAGTGATCGGGCTAGCCATTTACACGGACTGGGATCGAACTTACCATTTTAAAGCATTTGAGGAAATGTTTTTTGGAACCAAGTTAACTTACGAATTCAACACCTATGTATTGCGGGATCACCCTCCAGCAGAATTGGCCAAAGACCCGAATCCATTTGCTGCGGTAATGGAAGCTGCTTGGCAACATTTGAATCGCCCGATGGATGATCAAAGTTTACGTTTGCTAAAGCTGGATATGATCCAACGACTTAAAACACGTAACATTCCTCGGGAAAAGATTAGTTTGATCATCGATTTTATTCACTACTTCGTCCCCTTTACAAATTCAGAAATAAATGCTAATTTTGAACAGGATTTACTCACTCTTTCAAACACCGTTATTACTATGGGACTCCGCGAAGCAATTTTAGAAGATGTTAAACAACAAGGGATCGAGCAGGGAATCGAACAAGGAATCGAACAAGGGATTGAACAAGGGATTGAACAAGGGAAACTTGACGTTATCCTAAACATTTGGTCAACCCATGAATTTTCCCTTGAAAAAATAGCCATGCTTGTAAGTCTACCAGTAGAAAGAGTACACGAATTCATTCTCACTCATTTACAATTAGAAGGTATGACCGAAGAAATGGCCCTAGCAACCCTCCAAACCTACCAGGAAAAATTCAGCAATTAAACGAAGCATCCTTATTCTCTCAACGCAATTGGTCTATTTCTACCCTATTGATCCTACCATAATAGAGCTATTCATCTTTCCATGAGCAAGGCTCCTTGCACATCCCATTACCTTTTCCCATATTTACCTGATTGAAGGACCTCGTCCTAATCAAAAATCAGTTAAACTCGTACACATGAGGCTTCTAGCTTTACTCATTTTTTGTGGATTTTGGGGCAGTTTATCCGCCCAAAAAACCTACTCTACTTTCCCTCTACTGACTGCCCGCATCAAGGATCTGGCGAGTAAAAACGCCAGTCTGGCCAATGTCAGTTCAGCGGGCAAAAGTGCAGGGGGCAAAGATCTTTGGCTACTTACCCTTTCCCAAGGCAACCCAGGTAGCAAACCCGCATTGTTGCTGGTAGCTGGACTCGATGGCAGTCATCCTGCTGGTAGTGAAACGTTGTTGTTGATGGCTGAAAAAATGCTGACTAATCCCAGCGATCAGGTCAAAGATTTGCTCAGCAAAAAGACCCTTTACATCATCGCCTGCGCCAATCCCGATGCCTGGGATCAGGGAAAAAGTAAATTTGAGCGCTCCAGCAATGCCACTGCTAGCGACGAAGACCGCGATGGCCGTGTCAACGAAGACCCTTTTGAAGACCTCAATGCAGATGGTCTGATCACCCAAATGCGAGTGGAAGACCCCAGTGGTACTTTGATTCCTAGCAAGAGCGACCCGCGCATTTTGATCAAGGCTGATCCAAGCAAAAATGAAGCGGGCAAATACCTGCTGCTTAGCGAAGGTACCGACAATGACAAGGACGACAAGTGGAATGAAGATGGCGAAGGTGGGATCAACATCAATAAAAACTTCACCTTCAATTACCCTTATTTTGAAAAAGAATCGGGCATTTACGCTGCTTCGGAAGCAGAAACCAAGGCCGTGCTGGAAGTGTTGTACCGCAACCTCAACATCTACGGGGTGATTGTATTTGGTCCTGAGAACAACCTTTCTGCTCCCACCAAATTCGATGCTGCCAAGGCCCGCAACCGCATCGTAACCGGCCCCTTGGAAAAAGACGCTGCAGTAGGCGAATACGTCTCCAAAATGTACAATACCTCTACCGGGCTAAAAAATGCACCCGCCATGCCCCTGGGCAAAGGAAGTTTGGTTCAAACCGCCTATTACCATGCTGGCCGTTTTGGTTTTGGTACCCCAGGTTGGTGGCCACAAATGCCGCCCCAAGATTCTTCACAAAAACCAAAAGCACCAACTGCTGCGACCTTAAGTGCAGACGAAATTTTCTTTAAATGGGCCGACGCCGAAAAAGTAGCCGTATTTGCTGATTGGAAGGAAATCAAACACCCTGATTTTCCGGGTAAAAAGGTGGAAGTTGGAGGTTTGTTGCCCTATGCGCGGTGGAACCCACCCGTTTCTTACCTCGACGACATTGCCCAAAAACACAATAAATTTTTATTGGATTTGGCCGCAGCCATGCCTAGTCTGGATATCGTCAATACTAAAGTAGAGCCCCTTTCCGCTGGCGTAAACCGCATCACGGTGCAAGTGATCAATAAAGGGTTTCTGCCCACTTTTGCCGACCTGGGCAATCGGGTCAAGTACGTGTCCAAAGTGCGCACCACCTTGAATCATACTACTACGCAAACCCTCCTTTCTGGCAAAAAAATGAACCAACAAGCTTCGATGGGGGCTGGCGAATTTGTGGAATATAGCTGGTTGGTAAATGGTACGGGTAAAATCTCCGTCACCGTCACCTGTCCTACCGCAGGCACCAAAACTGTGGAATTCACCCTCAATTAACAACTCTTTTAGACTCACCACACTATGAATAAATTATTGTTTTTCTTCTGTTTGTTGAGTGTTGCTGCCTTTGCGCAAACCCAACCCAACATCAGCCCTGCCGACCTCAACGGCATGCGCGCTGTAGGTTCACCCGCCGATCCCAAGGTCAAGGAGGAGTGGCGGAAGTACCACGACCATGCTCAAATCACCGATTTTTGCCAACGCATGGTCAAGGCACACCCTGATTTGGTCAAATTGCAATCCATCGGCAAGTCCTTCCAGGGTCGCGAGATGTGGCTGATGACCATCACCGATTTCAAATCCGGCATTCCTGACCACAAACCTGGATTTTACATCGATGGAAACATCCACGGCAACGAGATCCAGGGCGGTGAAATCGCAATGTACACCGCCTGGTACCTGGCTGAGAATTTTTATACCATGCCTTTCATCCGTGAGTTGCTGCGCGACCGGGTCTTTTACATCATCCCGTCCATCAACCTGGATGGCCGTGAAAACTTCATCCACAATCCCAACACCACCAGCACCTCCCGCTCAGGAATGATGCCCCTGGACGACGACGACGATGGGGTGATTGATGAAGACAAACTAGACGACCTGGATGGTGACGGCAACATTGTGACCATGCGTCGCAAAAACCCACTTGGCCGCTGGAAAGTTGATCCTGTTTATCCTACCCGCATGGTGCCAGCCCGTAACGACGAAGCAGGTGAGTATGAATTATTGGGTTCTGAAGGACTTGACAACGACGGCGATGGCCAGGTGAATGAAGACAACTGGGGCACCTACGATCCCAACCGCGACTGGGCCTGGAACTGGCAGCCCAATTACGTCCAGAATGGTGCCCTGTTTTACCCCGGCACCCTGCCTGAAACCCGCAACATCAAAAACTTCGTTCTGGCTCATCCCAACATCGCAGGTGCCCAGAGCTACCACAACAATGGAGGGATGTTCCTGCGCGGCCCGGGCGCTGCCGAGGACGATCCCTTTTACAACCAGAGTGACATTGCGGTATACGATGTGATTGGTAGAATTGGGGAAAAAATTGTCCCCGGATACAAATATTTCATCATTCACAAAGACTTGTACACAGTATACGGTGGTGAGATCGACTGGTTTGCCTTGACCCGCGGGGTGTTTACCTTCAGCAATGAATTGATGACGCCCTTCAAATTGTTTAACCAGCAGCCCAACGCACAACAACAAAATCGCCTCCAAAACTCCGATTTTGAAGAGTTTGACAAATATCTGTTGATGGGCGATGGTTATGTGCAGTGGAAACCGTTCAAACACCCGCAGTTTGGTGACATTGAAATTGGTGGCCCCAAAAAGAATTACCTGCGCAACCACCCAGGCTTTCTGTTGGAAGAAGATGCCCACCGCAACATGTCCTTCACCCTCCTGCACGCTTATCAAATGCCAAAACTGGAGGTATTCAGCATCGTGAAGAAGTCCCTGGCCAACAACCTAACGGAAATTACGGCTACTGTGTACAACAGCCGCATCATGCCCACCCACTCGGCACACGACTTGAAGTACAAAATTGAAAGGCCAGATTACATCAGCTTGAAAAATGCTACGGTGATAGCTGGAATGGTTGTTGAAAATGAGGATTTCAACCAAACCAAAGAACAGAAATACACTCCACAAACGATCGAAGTGCCGAACATCCCCGGAATGGGATTTGTAAAAGTGCGCTGGATTGTGAGTGGGAAAGCAGATAAGGTGACGGTGGAGGTGGATAGCCGCAAAGGTGGCTTGATCTCCAAAACGGAATAACTCTTAGGTGGTTCTTAGATGTCTTAGATGGTTCAAAAAAATGTTTCTTTTGAACCATCTAAGACATCTAAGGAGCATCTAAGGTTGATAAACATTTGGATTTGTCGAAGTTAGCAGAAACATTTGGCTTTGGCCATGAAGCCGTCCAGCATGGTTTTTACCTCCGTCCAGGCCTTCTGATCAATGCAATAACAAACCCGCACACCTTCCACCTCACCTTTGATCAGGCCAACCTTTTTTAGTTCACTCAGGTGTTGCGACACCGTAGACTGCGAAAGTGGAATGGCGTGTACAATATCTCCACACACACAGCCCTGCACCTGTAGCAAATACTCCAGAATGGCAATCCGCGCCGGATGTGCTACAGCCCGAAACAATTGGGCCAGGCGGTTTTGTTCAGCCGTAAAAAGCTTATCTTTGGTAGCGCCCATATGTTTTAATTTTCTGACTCAGGTGCCAACTGGACGCTAAGCCCTTCCAGCTCATCATGCAAATGCAACTGGCAACCCAAGCGGGAATTGTCTTTCACAAAAAAGGCCTGATCCAGGATGTTTTCTTCATCCTCACTCATCTCCGGCAAATCGTGATCGCTCAGTACGTATACATGGCAGGTAGAGCACAAGGCCATCCCGCCACAGGTTCCTTTCACTGGCAATTCGTAGGCTTTACACAGTTCCATGAGGTTCATGTTCATGTCTGTCGGGCCTTCCAGTTCGTGTTTTACCCCTTCCCGATCGAAGAGGGTAATGTTGATCATGTTGTCCATAATAGCAATTCGTGCTGTTTGGGTTGATATGTGTGTATTTGGAGCGCGAAGTAAAATTCCAAACACACACTCAAAAACAGTTTAAGTCTTAAAAAAGTTACACCAATTTTTCAGGCAGAATCAAGGCAACTTCATCGCCGAGATTTATGCTCCCTCCCTTGATCACCCTGGCCGTAATGCCGCCGTGCCCACGCATCGCATTATAGCCTCCTGGCCCCAGGTTTTCTTCCATTCTCTGACAGGGAAAACACTTGCCTGTCATTTCCAATACGGCCTCCCCGATGCGGAATTGCTGGTCTTTTAAAGCCAATAAATTGATTCCTGACACCACAATATTCCGCCTAGTCAATTGAGGATCAATGGGTTCTTGCCCCAAAATTGCTCCTGCTGCCACCAAATGCTCCGCCTGAATCAAGGTCACCTGGCGTTTGCCGTTTTGACCTGCATACCGATCGCCAGTCAACCCATTTTCGGTTTGGGCTTCTACGGATGCTACTGGCACTAGGCGCGCGCGCGCGGCAGGCCGCAAGCCAATCCATTCCACTTTGCCGATTTGGGGGAGTGAGTGAATAAGTTCCTGGATGATCATTGGGAAATGGGTTTTGATGTAACTACGCTCTGAAATCGAGCACAAAATAAAAAAGCCGGATGACATTACATCATCCAGCTTTATTTAGTAGCGGCGGCAGGACTTGAACCTACGACCTTCGGGTTATGAGCCCGACGAGCTACCAACTGCTCCACGCCGCGCTGTTTAGGACTGCAAATATAGAGCAGGTTTTTGGATTAAACAATCCTTTTTGCAAATAAAAACTATTTTTTCTGCGTCTACCTGCTATTTTTTGCTTCAAAAACCTGAACAACAGGGTTTTGATTTTCGAAAAAAACTTTCGCGCTTTAAGTCAACCGGAATAATTCCCTTGCTGTTGAATACTGGACTGGAAAACAGGTTTAATTTTGTGTCCAAGTCCTTTCCAAACCATTTATATGAAAGAAGTATTCATCGTTTCGGCCGTTCGTACCCCAATGGGCAGTTTTGGCGGCGCACTGGCTGGTTTTAGCGCTACCCAATTGGGCAGCATCGCCATCAAAGGTGCGCTGGCCAAAGCTGGAGTTGCCCCCGATCAAGTTCAGGAAGTGCTGATGGGCAACGTCTGCTCCGCCAATCTGGGCCAGGCTCCCGCCCGGCAAGCCTCCCGAGGTGCGGGCATTCCCGACAAAGTACCTTGTACCACCATCAATAAAGTATGCGCTTCCGGCATGAAATCCATCATGTACGGTGCCCAATCTATCATGCTGGGTTACACCGATCTGGTGGTAGCAGGTGGGATGGAAAGCATGAGCAATATCCCTTACTACGTGCCTTCCGCGCGCTGGGGTAGCAAATACGGCAATATGGAACTCATCGACGGACTTGCCAAAGACGGCCTCACCGATGCATACGACCACCAGGCCATGGGCACCTGCGGCGACGCTACCGCGGCGAAATTCAACATTTCCCGCGAAGCCCAGGACGAATTTGCTATCCGCTCCTACACCCTGGCCGCCGAAGCAACGCAACAGGGTTGGTTCAAAAACGAAATCGTACCCGTGAGCATTCCCCAGCGCAAGGGCGATGCCATCGACCTGGTGGAAGACGAAGAATACAAAAAAGTAGATTTCAGCAAAATTCCCACCCTCCGCCCGGCCTTCAGCAAAACTGGAACGGTTACTGCAGCCAACGCCAGTACCTTGAATGATGGTGCCGCAGCACTGATTTTGGCCAGCAAAGAAATGGTGGAAAAACTGGGTCTCACCCCCATTGCCAAAATCCTCGCTTTTGCCGATGCTGAGCAGGAGCCACAGTGGTTCACCACTACCCCCACCATTGCGGCACCCTTAGCAATGAAACGGGCCGGCATCAGCACCAGTGATGTCGACTTTTTTGAGGTGAACGAAGCTTTTGCGGTAGTGCCGATGGCCTTCAACCAGGTTTTGGGGATCGATGAGGCCAAGGTCAATGTATTCGGTGGCGCTTGTGCCCTGGGTCACCCGCTCGGTGCTTCCGGTGCGCGTATCGTGACTACCTTGACCAATGTGTTGAACCAAAAAGAAGCCAAAATTGGTTTGGCAGCCATTTGTAATGGTGGTGGTGGTGCCTCGGCTATGGTGATTGAACGGGTCTGAGGTGATTCTTAGGTGCCTTAGGTGGTTCAAATAAAATTCTTGCGCACAAGCGCGAAGAGGCTATTTTTCATACCACCTAAGGCACATAAGGGGGCACCTCAGATATAATAGTGCAGTTTAAATTCCTACCGATCTCTCAAAATAGGTTCAAGCCTTAGGGTTCAACTTTAGCGGAAAAGTGTAAATTTGAGGACCATACTCAAATGAGCCATGATGCAATCTAACCTATTCCACCCAAGCTTTTTGTTGCGATGAAAATTCCTTTTTTTATCGTAGACACCTTTACCAGCTTTCCATTCCAGGGCAATCCCACTGGTGTTTGCGTGCTTGACCACTCCCTGGATGCCTCCTCGATGCTTTCCATTGCTCAGGAGCTACAATTTCCCGTCAGCGCTTTTATCCAAAAAAAGGAAGCCGCCCATTTTTATATCCAATATTACACACAGACCACCGAGATTCCTGCTTGTGGTCATGCAACCCTGGCCGCTGCAAAAGTGGTCTTTGAATTTGAAAAATACAGGCAATTACAGTTTTTCACCATTGAAGGCATTCAGATAGAAGTAGAACAAGATTCCGAAATCATCTGGATGAAATACCCCCGATATGAGCTGGAGGATTGGGTATTAAACCCTAAGATATTGGCCAGCTTGGGGCTAAAAAAACATGTAAAACTTGGCTTTTGTACAGCATTGGAAAGCCTTTTTATTGAAATAGCAGAACCTGGGATTTTGAGGAACTTGCAGCCAAGCTTCTCCAGCATGATAGCAGCCGATTCCAGCCTAAAAGAGGTGGTCGTCATGTCCCCTTCAGATGATCCGGAATTCGATTTTTTGCTCCGCTCTTTTTGCCCCTGGATAGGCATTGATGAAGATCCTGTAACGGGTTCAGTGCATTCGGTACTGGCGCATTATTGGCAGCAAAAATTGAAAAAACAACAACTCAAAGCCTTTCAATGCTCCCAACGGGGTGGCGAAGTATATGTGATGGCATTGCCCGATCGTGTTGAACTCGGCGGAAAGGTGGTAATGTTGGTAAAAGGAACATTAGCCCTTTGATTTTTTTCTTTCGAGCAAGATGTGTTTCATTTGTGCAGCCAGGGCTTCCGACGGCAGCTTTTATGTGATGTAGCTTCCCCAAGGCCAGGCTTTTGAGGTCAATGTCAAAAAAATCTCCGGCAAACCTATGGACATGCATAGGTACAATCCCCGCACTTGTACAGCACTCAGAATTGGTGTGGCGGATAAAGAAAGATTTGGCGTTGTCCCTCCTTCAGAGGAAGATTGGGTTCTGGTTTTTGACAATGGCCCCAAATTTAAAATGCCGAATAAATTGTAGTAAAAAACTTCAAAATTCATTGATTATTATTACTTTTCATTGGCAGTAAACCACAACACCTTTAACTTTTGCCAATGAAAAAAACATCAGATCGCCGCGCATTCATCCGCAACATTGGTATCGGTACCCTGGGCGCAACCTTTCCGCTCAATGTGACCAAAGCAGAGGAAAATGTACCACCACCCAATGTGCAAGCCGAAGTAGCGCTTGAACAGCCTCCTAAACGCCTCCGACCTTACAATTCGCCCTATACCGGAGAATACCTCAACCAAGTCGCCTTTCCGATTGGGGGTATCGGGGCAGGTATGTTTTGTCTGGAAGGAACCGGGGCGATTTCCCATATGTCGATCAAAAACAAGCCCGATATTTTTAGCGTACCCAATATTTTTGCAGCCATTTCCGTCAAAGGTTTGCCCAATGGTGCCAAGGTGCTGGAAGGCCCTCCACCCAATTGGAAAAAATTCGGACAACGCGACGCCGGCAACGGCTCAACTGGCGCAACTACGGGTTTGCCCCATTTTCGTCAGGCCACTTGTAACATCCGTTTTCCTTTTTCGCACATTGACCTTGCCGACAAAGACCTGCCACTTAAGGTGCGCCTGACGGGTTGGAGTCCATTTATTCCAACCGACGAAAACAACTCCAGCCTGCCCATTGGTGCATTGGAGTACAGTTTTAAAAACCTGGGTGAAAAACCCTTGGAGGCCATTTTCTCCGTCAATTCGCCCAATTTTTTAAAAGTTAATGGTGGAAACAACCTGATCCGCCCCTTAAAAAATGGGTTCATCTTAACGGAAGAAGGCACCAAAGAAGACCCATTGCGCAGTGATTTTGCCTTTTTCACCGAAGAAGACAACACCATTGTTGACCATTGCTGGTTCCGGGGAGGCTGGTGGGATCCCCTCACGATGGCCTGGAATACGGTCAAAAATGCGGAAACCAAGGCAGTAGCTCCTGTAGAAAAAGCCGCACCAGGTGCTTCACTTTACGTGCCCTTCAGCCTGGCCAAAGGGCAGGAAAAAACCATCAAAGTATTCGTCGCCTGGTACACGCCCGACACCAAACAAACCCACGGCACCTTGGGCATCCGCAAGGAAAATTGCGACCCTGAATCAGGCTGCTGCAACTCTCCCGGCGACATTGGTTTGGACAAATACGACCAGGATTTTGCTGGGCAATATTTCAAACCTTGGTACAGCAGCCAGTTCAAAAACATTGAAGAAGTAGCAGCTTTATGGCAAAAACAATACCCTGAACTGCGGAAAAACACCCTGCTTTTTACCGATGCATTTTACAAAAGCACCTTGCCCCTCGAAGTCATCGAAGCAGTAGCGGCCAACCTGACCATCCTCAAATCCCCCACGGTAATGCGGCAGTACGATGGCCGTTTGTGGAATTTTGAAGGTTGTGGGGATTCCTGGGGTTGTTGTCACGGTTCCTGTACCCACGTGTGGAACTATGCACAAGCCATAGCCCACTTGTTTCCGGCCCTGGAGCGCAGTTTACGCAATACGGAATTTTGTGAAAGCCAGGACGACAAGGGGCACCAAAACTTCCGCACCCGTTTGCCAATCACGCCCAATACCCACGAATTCCACGCTGCTGCCGATGGCCAATTGGGTGGCATCATGAAAGTGCACCGCGAGTGGCGCATCAGTGGCGACGATACCTGGCTCAAAAAGATTTACCCCATGGTGAAAAAGAGCCTGGATTATTGCATCAGCACCTGGGACCCGAAAGAAAAAGGAGTACTTGAAGAACCCCATCACAATACCTACGACATTGAATTTTGGGGCGCAGATGGTATGCACAGCAGCTTTTATCTGGGGGCTTTGAATGCACTCATTACTATGGGCAGCTACCTCAAAAAGGACATGGCCCGCTACCAGTCCATTTTAGAAAAAGGCAAAAAAGAAATGGAAACCCGCCTCTACGACGGGGAGTTTTTCATCCAAGACATTCAGTTCAAAGGCCTGATTGCCGAAGACCCCACCAAGGCCCAAAGTTTTGGGGGTGAATATTCCAAAGAGGCCAAGGAGTTGCTGGTAAAAGAAGGCCCGAAATACCAATACGGCAAAGGTTGCCTTTCCGATGGTGTATTGGGTTCCTGGATTGCGCTGATGTGTGGCTTGAACGATGTGGTGGATCAGGTTAAAATCAAAAGCCACCTCAAGGCAGTGCACAAATACAACCTGAAACAAAATCTGAGCGAACACGCCAACCCTCAGCGTCCCTCCTTCGCGTTTGGCGATGACGGTGGTTTATTGCTTTGTTCCTGGCCCAAGGGTGGCAAACTCTCCCTACCTTTTGTATACAGCGACGAAGTGTGGACAGGCATCGAACACCAGGTTGCATCCCACTTGATGTTGGTCGGCAATGTGGCCGAAGGGCTGGAAATCCTGCAAGTCAGCCGCAACCGTTACGATGGGCGCATCCGCAACCCCTTTAATGAATACGAATGTGGTCACTGGTACGGCAGGGCGTTGTCCAGTTATGGCTACTTACAGGCGCTTACCGGGGTACGTTACGATGCAGTGGACAAAACCTTGTACGTAGATTCCAAAATCGGCGATTTTACTTCGTTTTTATCAACGGAAACCGGATTTGGCACGGTTAGTCTGAAAGCAGGAAAAGCTACAGTACAAGTGGTTTATGGAAAAATCGATGTTCAAAAAACTGTGGTCAAAGCAAAAACCAGCTGATGCAGATCGAAAACAATCGGGTGGTTTTTATCCGCTATTTGATGAAAAATCAGGCCGGAGAAATCCTGGAAGATACCCTGAGCCGTGACCCAATCGGGTTTTTACACGGCTCAGCGGCCATTCATCCCGATTTGCAAAAGCAGCTGAATGGGTTTAAAGTGGGGGATAAACCTCGGGTGTCCTTAACCCTTTCCGCGCATGAAGATTTTGTTTTTGAAGTCATTATTGATGCGGTGCGCGAGGCCACTGAGGCAGAAATCGTGTTGGGGTATCCTTTGCAAGTGCCCCCGAAATGTGAAGAGGATTGTGATTGTTATGATGTATAAATCCCCATCGCTTGTTCAAAATAAAAAACCATGAAAATCCATCTTTTAAGCGGTTTTTTGGGCAGTGGCAAAACCACGGCCATCCACCAGGCTGCCCGTCAATTGATCCAGGCAGGTCAAAAAATTGGCGTCATCACCAACGACCAGGGGATGATTCTGGTGGATCATGGACTGTTTAAAAACCAGGATATTCCCAGCAGACAAGTGATCAACGGTTGTTTTTGCTGCAATTACCAGGATCTGGACAACAACATTCAGGCTTTGCTGGAAGAATACCAGGCGGAAGTGATTTTTGCAGAATCGGTGGGCTCTTGTACCGACATTGTGGCCACCGTATTGAAGCCCCTGCTACTCTACCGCCCCGATGCGGTGGTGAGTCTTTCCACTTTTGCCGACGTTCGGCTGCTGCAATTGGTTTTAAAAGATGCCGTAAGTTTTGACGAAACGATTTTGTATATTTTTAAAAAGCAGCTCGAAGAAGCCAAAATCATCGTCGTCAACAAAATTGATTTGATCAGTGCCGAAGTCTTACAAAATGTTCAGCAATTGATCCAGGAAAAGTATGGCGACAAAATCGTGTTGTACCAAAACACCTTTGATCCAGAAAGCTTGAAAAACTGGTTGGAAACCATTGATGCAGATTCACGCGCCGCAAAACTCGAATCCTTGCAAATCGACTATGATACCTACGCCCAGGGCGAGGCCAGACTGGCCTGGCTGGATCAATCCATGGAAGTAACTGGCGAAAACGCACTGCAAGGTACTGAATACCTGATCAATGAAATTTACCACAAAACCGTGGCCCAAGGTTACAATATTGGGCACCTGAAGTTTTTAATTGACGGCGAAACCAAGGTCAGTTTTACCAACAACACCCAAGTGGAGGCTCAGCTCAATATTTTGCCCAAGTCCTCGGTCAATCTACTCCTCAACATGCGCGTGGAAAGTACCCCGGAAGAGATTCAACACCTCATCCGGGAGGCCTGCAAAACCATCGAGAATCAATACGATTATAAGTTGTTGCTGCACCAGGAGGCGGCATTTCAACCGGGGTACCCCAAGCCAGTTTTTCGGATGTCTTAATTAGCCCCGCCGTCTTTCCATCAAAATCATCATCATCAAACCCAGGATGACTCGTTCTTCTTCACCTGGTTCGAAGTTGTTCAATTTTTCCAGCAAAAAGCGCCGGCCCACCAGTGAAGGCTGCTTTTTCAAACGAATGACTTCGGTGCCATCGGGGCGGGTGACGATGTAAGAGGGATTAAAAAGGTATCCGGTAAACAGCCCCAGGATGGGAATCTCGCTGAGTACAGCGTCTGCTACCTTGACCCAGGCATTTTCTTCTTGAATCAGTAAATCCTGGTTCACCTTTTCATCAAAAATTTCATAGCGGGCTTTCCAGATTGAAGCCCAGCCTTTGCGGCCAATCCGGCCAATTTCCTGGCCCATGTGATTGGTAAAGGTATAAGTGGTTGAAAAATCAATCCACTTGTTTGCTTTGATGGTGAATAAAATATTGGATTTGAGGTCGTTGTCGTACACTACAACTTCATCAATCAGTTTGAGCATTTTTTGACGCACGTAGCCAATGTCGTTGCCCATGGCGTCTTCAACCAAAAAATCGTTGGAAAGAGTACCAATTTTGAAAGTAAACTGGACTGGGAATTGCACGTTTTGCATGATTACAGGGTTTGATGTTTTTAATTGTGATTAAAGATAAAATAAAAATCAAAAGTGCTCAACCAAAGATCCTCGTTTTGAGTTCCAGTGTTGCGCAATTGATCATTGTCATGGTAATTAAGCACAATAGGACCATCATTTTTATTGCTTGAATTACTACCTTTGCGCTTTCTTTTTCCTAACCAAACCAAGCAGGGTTTTGCAACATGAGCACAATGACATTTTTTGATCAGTTCATTGATCGACATATTGGCCCCAATGCCGCAGAATTACAAGAAATGCTGACGGCAATCGGCGTTTCTTCCCTCGATCAACTCATCGATGAAACGGTACCCGCAGCCATTCGCCTCAAAGGGGACCTGGCTTTGCCCGACGCACTTTCTGAATTCGAGTACTTGCGTGAGTTGGAAAAAATTGCCGCCAAAAACCAGGTTTTCCGTTCTTACCTGGGTTTGGGATACTACGGAACCATTACTCCCTCGGTTATTTCCCGCAATATTTTCCAAAACCCAGGTTGGTATACCCAGTACACGCCCTACCAGGCGGAAATTGCCCAGGGGCGTTTGGAGGCATTGCTCAATTTTCAGACCATGGTCAGCGACATGACTGCCTTGCCCATCGCCAACGCTTCTTTGTTGGATGAAGGTACAGCTGCGGCGGAAGCCATGGCCATGTTCCATAGTGTGGTGAGCAAAAAACGCAAAACCGCCAATACTTATCTCGTTTCCGATCAGGTTTACCCACAAACCATCGATTTGTTGATCACCCGAGCCAAACCACTGGGGATTGAGGTGGTGATAAAAGCGGTTGCTGATTTTGTATTGGATGAAAACTGCTTCGGCATTTTGCTCCAATACCCTGCTGGTAATGGATCAGTGGAAGATTACCGCGCGCTGACCGAGGAAGCCCACGCCAAAGACATTACGGTTACCGTGTGTTCTGATCTGCTGGCCCTGGCCCTTTTGACCCCTCCGGGTGAATGGGGCGCCGACGCAGTGGTAGGCAACTCCCAACGTTTTGGAGTACCTATGGGTTATGGTGGCCCACACGCTGCCTTTTTTGCCACCAAAGACGAATACAAACGTTTGATCCCCGGTCGCATCATCGGGGTATCTGTAGACAGCCACGGCAAACGGGCCCTGCGCATGGCACTGCAAACCCGCGAGCAACACATCCGCCGTGAAAAAGCGACTTCCAATATCTGTACAGCGCAGGCATTGTTGGCCATCATGGCGGGCATGTACGCAGCTTATCATGGGCCAAAGGGCATCAAAGCCATTGCCCAGAGGGTGCATGGCAGCGCGCAAATTCTGGCCAAAAACCTGCAAGCGCTTGGCTACAACCAAAAGAATACCTACTACTTCGATACCCTGTTCATTGAAACCGATGCTGACACTCAGCAAGCCATTCAAACGGCTGCATTGGCTGCCGGAATCAATTTTTACTATCCAGTCGGAGCCGTACAAATCACCTTGGATGAAACAGTTCTGCCAGTTGATCTGAGTGACATTGCTGAGGTTTTTGCCAAAATCAAAAATGCCAATGCGGCGATTGATTTTAGTGGAACCCTGACGCCTCAAATCCCCGCTCCACTCCAGCGTGAAACCGAATACCTGAGCCATCCGGTATTCAATAGCTACCATACCGAGAGCAAAATGATGCGCTACATCAAGCGCCTGGAAAACCGGGATTTGTCCCTGACCCACTCCATGATCCCATTGGGCTCCTGCACCATGAAGCTCAATGCCGCCAGCGAGTTGATGCCGGTAAGTTGGCCAGCTTTTGCCAATTTGCATCCCTTCATTCCTGCTGATCAGGCAAAGGGTTACCAGCAAATTTTTGATGAATTGGAAGCCTACCTTTGCGCTTGTACGGGGTTTGATGCCTGCTCGCTACAGCCCAATTCTGGCGCACAAGGGGAATACGCTGGTTTGTTGACCATTCGCGCCTACCACGAAGCCAATGGCAATACTCACCGCAATGTAGCCCTGATTCCATCTTCTGCGCATGGTACCAACCCAGCCAGCGCCGTAATGGCGGGTATGGAAGTGGTGGTAGTTAGCTGCGATGACCAGGGCAACATCGACTTGGAGGACCTGGGGGCTAAAGCCGAAAAGCACAGTGCCAATCTTTCCTGCCTGATGGTGACTTACCCCTCTACCCACGGAGTGTTTGAAACCCGCATCAAAGAAATTTGTGCCATCATCCACCAACACGGTGGCAAAGTATACATGGACGGCGCCAACATGAACGCTCAAGTAGGTCTGACCAGCCCTGCCGAAATTGGTGCGGATGTGTGTCACCTGAACCTGCACAAAACCTTCGCCATTCCACACGGCGGCGGTGGTCCGGGCATGGGACCAATTTGTGTCAACAACAGTTTGAAGCCATTTTTGCCCAAACACGCCCTGGTTGCTACCGGTGGTGATCAAGGCATCCACGCCGTATCTGCTGCGCCATGGGGCAGTGCCAGCATCCTGCTGATCAGCTATGGCTATGTGCGCATGTTGGGCAAAGTGGGGGTAAAAGCTTCTACGGAATACGCCATCCTGAACGCCAACTACATCAAAGCCCGTCTGGAAGGCCAGTACGAGGTGTTGTACACGGGTGAAAAAGGCCGCAGCGCCCACGAATTGATCGTCGACTTGCGCCCATTCAAAGCCTTGATCAGTGCAGAAGATGTGGCCAAACGTTTGATGGATTACGGTTTCCACGCGCCTACCCTCTCGTTCCCGGTTGCTGGTACGATTATGATCGAGCCGACGGAGAGTGAAAGTTTAGACGAACTGGATCGTTTCTGTGACGCCCTTTTGTTGATTCGGAAAGAAATTGACGAAATTGCCACGGGTGAAGCGGATGCAAAGTCCAATGTACTGAGCAACGCGCCCCACACGGCTGATCTGGTCACAGCGGATGAATGGCCTTACAGTTATTCCCGTGAAAAAGCGGCCTATCCCCTGCCCTACCTGCGCAAAGGCTTCAAGTTTTGGCCTTCGGTGAGCCGGATCGACAATGCTTTTGGCGATCGGAATTTGATTTGTACTTGTCCGCCGCTGGAGGCTTATGCAGAATAATTGTTTTGTTGGTTCCGAGTTTCGGGGTTTTGAGCCTTGGAACTTGGAACCCTTCATCTCCCACCTATGCCAGCTTCCCGATTGCCTACATTGCTTTCTTTTCTGCTGATTTTTGGATTGGCATCTGCTGGACATACACAAAGCCTAAGGGGCCGCATCGTCGACGCCAGCACCAACGAGCCTCTGGCTTTTGCCAACGTTTATTACAACAATACCACCATTGGAGTCCAAAGTGATATTGAGGGAAATTTCAGCATCAAGCCGATGGGTTTACAGGTTGAGTTGGTGGTTTCTTATTTGGGGTACGAGACCTTGATTTTTCCCATAACCGAATCCTTAGCAGGAAAAATTCTTGTTTTTAAACTAGTCCCCAAAGTCAATGAAATAAAGACCTTTGAAGTCAATGCCAAACGTGGAAAGGCATGGTACGAAAATCTCGAAGTGTTTAAAGAACTGGCCATTGGCACTACCTTTTTTGCCAGCGATTGTACCATTCTCAATCCAGAGGTTTTGCAATTTGCCTATGATACCGCCACGTTCACCATGCGGGCAAGCGCCGATGAACCGCTACAGATTGAACACAAAGCTTTTGGATACAAAATCAATTACGACCTAAGCCAGTATGAATACAATGTGGTCAATCACAATTTTGTCATTACCGGGTATCCTTTTTTTACGTTTATGACTGGCAGCAAGCAACAGGAGCGACGCTGGAAAAACAATCAATTATTGGCGTATGAAGGTTCTTTGTTGCACTTTGGTCATGCTGTTCGTCAGCGAAAACTGCAAGAACAGGGGTTTGAATTGCACTGGGTAGAGCGTATGCCCAATCCCAATTTTCGGGAAAGCGCCCAAAGCAAATCGGCATTAAATGCTTTGAAAAAAATCCCTTTTTATCAGGCGGTTCGTAAGGACAATCCCTATCAGCAGACGCTAAATGCCTCGGAGGTGCAGAAATTCATCGAAAGGGTAGACACCAATAAAGTGGACTATCCAGATTTTCTGGTGGAAAGAGATTCCAGTCTTTTTTTACAATTTAAAAATTACTTGCAAGTAAAATACACCAAATCCTCCTACTCCTGGGCACCTGGCCAGTACGGACCACGTACTTCCCTGATTTTTTTGGACAAAGCCTCCATTGAACTGGACGCTACGGGACGTATCCTCGAGCCCGCTGCCGTGCAGGTAGAGGGATTTTGGGCATCCCAATTGTTGGGCGATTTGTTGCCACTGGATTATCAGCCCCCTCCAAAAAAGGAATGATTGTTCTTTCCGTTCAACGTCCTTTAAGCTCAGCTATTTTGTACCTTTGAGCCAATAATTAACCCATTTGCAATGATCATAGTAACTGGAGCAGCAGGTTTTATTGGTAGCGCCATGGTACGGCAACTCAACGATGCCGGGCATTTGAACCTCGTAGTGGTGGATGAATTCAGCCGGCCGGACAAGAATCGCAACCTCCTGGGCAAATCCTACATCCAAAAACTGGATCGGGAGCAACTGTTTTCCTGGCTGGAGCGCATGCATGCCAGCGTAGATTTCATTTTCCACTTGGGCGCACGCACCGATACCACCGAACAGGACACTGCCATTTTTGACCACCTTAATCTGCATTACACTCAAAAATTGTGGGAGCAATGTTCCCGTTTCAACATCCCCATGACTTATGCTTCGAGTGCAGCTACCTATGGCCTGGGTGAACTGGGGTATGAAGACCAGCACGAAATAGTAGGCCAATTGCAACCCCTTAATCCTTATGGGCGCTCCAAAAATGACTTTGACATCTGGGCTTTGCAGCAGGAAAAAACGCCGCCTTTCTGGGCTGGTTTGAAGTTCTTCAACGTTTACGGCCCCAATGAATACCACAAAGGGCGCATGGCCTCCGTGATCTGGCATACTTACCGCCAAATCAAAGAAACGGGTGGCATGAAATTGTTCCGCTCCCACCGCCCTGATTTTAAGGACGGTGAACAAAGCCGAGACTTCATCTACGTCAAAGATGTTCTGAAGGTGATGTACTTTTTGTACCAACAGCGGCCCCAAAATGGTTTGTACAACCTGGGGACGGGCCAGGCCCGCACCTTCCTGGATTTGGCCAGCAATACCTTCAAAGCTATGGGGCTGGAGCCCAAAATCGACTTTGTGGATACCCCCATTGATATTCGGGATACCTACCAATACTTCACCGAAGCCAACATGGCCAAGTTGCACAGCGTGGGTTATGCTGAGCCATTTTACAGTCTGGAAGCAGGTATTGAAGATTATGTCAAGGGGTATTTGTTGGAGGGATTGGGGCCAAAGATCTTTTAAGCCAAAACCTTCTGCTTGCAATGATGACGCCGGTCGACCAATTCATTTTGGTTAAAGTCAGGTCTTCGCGTTGCTCCAGATAAGCCACCAGCGCATCCACTTTGTCCTGGTGTCCGGCTGGCCAATTGGGTTGGGCGGACATGTCATCAATCACGTAAAAGCCACCAATTTTCAGTAAAGCCAGGGTTTCATCTATCTCGCTGTATTTACCAGGCCAGGCGTCGGCAAAAATCAGGTCAAACGCATCACCTTGGTAATTTTTGATCCATTCCGTTCCGTCCACACAAACGATGTTGAGGCGGGAATCGGAACCAAAAAAATCCTGCGCGATGGCACACAAGGCCGGGTCGTTGTCAACGGTGGTGAGTTTGGAATGGGCATCCAGGCCGTCGATCATCCAGGACAGGGACAGGCCGATTCCGGGGCCCAATTCCAGCACATTGGCTGCCGGTTTGGAGCTAATTAAGGTTTTTAGTAAGGTACCGATGTACAGATCGGAAGGCATGGTAAAGCCAATTTCCTGGCATTTGGCTTCAATGGCCGGGTGGATGATCGGCTTGTCCAGAATGTTTGAGTCGTTCATGTAGTTTTGTTTCTGGACAGCAAACTACTGGTTTTTCGATCCCATGCTGGACTTGAAAATGGGTGAATTACGATTCCAAGCTGAAGTGCTTCTTGAGTGCCTAAGGTTGCTTAGGTGGTGAAAAAAGAAGTGCACAGAATTTATTTTCACCACCTTAGAAACCTTAGGCACTCAAGGGACACCTTAGAGCACTTCGTTTAGCATCAAAACTACTCCTCACTCATCGCCAGGATCTTCTCAAACTCCTCTGCCGTCACTGGCATCACCGACAAACGGCTCAGCTTGATCAAGCCAATGTTCGCCAATTCTGGCGTAGCTTTGATTTCTTTCAAAGTAACTCCCCGCTTCAAACGCCGCACCGGAGTCACCTCCACCACCGACCAATCGCCCGATTCTGCCGTGGGGTCGGGGTAATGCTCTTTGGCTACCTGGCAAATGCCCACCACTTCCAGACCAATATTGCTGTGGTAAAACAAAACCTGATCGCCTTCCTGCATGGCGCGCAGGTTGTTGCGGGCTGCATAATTGCGCACACCATCCCACATGCCGCGGCCAGTGCGTTCCAGTTCATCGTAGCTGTAAGCGTCGGGTTCGGATTTGACGAGCCAGTAGTTCATCATGCTTGTTTTTTGAAGGTGCAAGGTAGGAAAGATTGGGGGAATGTAGGTTTTAGGAACTAAAATAGGAATATGTTCTTTAATTTTTTTTCGCACTGGCAGCGATCCATCGCGCCGATTTCTTGTTCTTATCTCTAAAAAACCAACTACCTTTACCCCCAACCCACATACCCTGCAATGAACGAATTTTTCCGCACCCATTTCGGCTTGGTCGTTACCTTCCTCGGCATTTTGCTGGCCACTTCCATTGTGGCTTACATCATGGACCGGGTCTCCAAACGTTTCATTGAAAAAGCCATCAAGCTGATCAAGGGTGATCCCATTCATTACCATTTTTTGCGGCATTTTTTGTCCGGGGTGATTTATGTGATTGGCATCAGTTGGGCCATTGCTTCGGTGCCCAGTTTGAAAGCGATCGCAACCTCATTGTTAGGTGCAGCGGGGATTTTAGCGGTGGCGATTGGTTTGGCCTCACAAAATGCCCTATCCAATATTGTAAGTGGAATTTTTATTGTTATTTTCAAGCCCTTTAGCATTAACGACCGCTTGCGTTTGCGCGACAACAAGCTCAGCGGCCAAGTGGAGGACATCACCTTGCGGCACACCATCATCCGCGATTTTGAAAACCGCCGCATCATCATCCCCAATTCGGTGATCAACCAGGAAATCATCATCAATGCCGATTTTGCGGATGATAAAATTTGTGCCTGGTTTGAAATTACGGTAGATGTCAAGTCGGACATCGATTTGGTCAAAAGTATTCTATTTGATGAAGCCATCAAACATCCCCTGCGCTGCGACAATCGTACGCCCGAGGACATTGAGAAGGGTAAGCCGGCAATTTTGGTGCGGGTAATCCGCATCGATGAATACGGCATTCGGGTGCGGGCCTGGGTTTGGGCCAAAAACTCTGCCGATGCCTTTGTCATCTCCTGCGACATGTTTGAATCCGTAAAAAAACGTTTTGATCAGGCTGGCATCAGCATACCACAAGTGCCACCAATCAAGGCTTCGAAGATTGAGGAGGTGTAAATCGTCTTGTACTTTCCGGAATTTTAATCTTTTAAAAATCGTAGAACCCTTCGATTGTAGGTTTAAAAAAGTAGTGCTTCAATCTTTATTTAGACCAATCTAAATTATATTTTTGGTCAATCAAATAAAGATCAAGCTATGTTGTCAATCAATACCATTACCGAAAGTTTCATCGGCTTGCATCCTGTCTTGCAAGCCTTGCTGGCCACCTGTTTCACCTGGGGCGTAACGGCTTTGGGGGCTTCATTGGTTTTTTTCTTCAAAACCATTAACCAAAAGGTACTCGATGCCATGTTGGGCCTGGCTGCTGGAGTAATGATTGCGGCCAGTTTTTGGTCACTATTGGCGCCCGCCATTGAAATGAGTGAGGGCAAAAGTTTGCCTGCCTGGTTGCCTGCTCTAATTGGTTTTATGGGTGGAGGTTTGTTTCTGCATTTTATCGACCAATATCTGCCCCACTTGCACCTGGGCTTTGAGAAAGCGGAGGGGGTGCCCACCAGTTGGAGGCGCAGCATTTTGCTGGTTTTGGCCATTACCTTGCACAACATCCCGGAGGGTTTGGCGGTCGGAGTCGCTTTTGGTGCAGTAGCTCAAGGGATACCCAGCGCGAGTTTGGGGGCAGCCGTAGCCCTGGCAATTGGGATTGGGATTCAAAACTTCCCCGAAGGTACTGCCGTATCCGTGCCCTTGCGCCGGGAAGGGATGACGCGTCGGAAGGCCTTCTGGTATGGGCAATTGTCGGGCGTAGTGGAGCCCATCGCCGGGGTAATTGGTGCCGCTGCGGTGTTGGTAATGCAGCCTATTCTGCCTTATGCCTTGGCTTTTGCTGCGGGTGCCATGATTTATGTGGTGGTGGAAGAGTTGATCCCCGAGGCGCAGCAAGCAGGCAATACCGATTTGGCGACCATGGCAACGTTGACGGGGTTTAGCATCATGATGGTGTTGGATGTGGCGCTGGGGTAAGGGAAAATCCCTTGAATGATTGGTATTTTTGAGTGACGAGTTAAGAGTACATGACTTACGAGTTTTGAAGTGGGCTACCGCAGGAGCTTAGACCAAGGCTATGTCTAAGT
>NZ_JANRKL010000163.1:0-7459 GCF_033763495.1 Haliscomenobacter sp.
AATAATCGGTTCTAGTCCATCCTTATAGTACACAGAAATAAGGGCCGACTGAATTTTCTTATGTGCCATTGTTTGGTTTGGTAGATACAGTTTGAAAAAAGATGCGCAAAGGTAAATAGTTTTTGCGATTGTGGGAAGTTAGTGAGTAGTGGGTTAAAATAAAAAGAGGCAAGGCGAAAAACGCCCTGCCCCCAAAATGTAATAAGTTCCCCCTATAAACAATTTTTATACGTATGGACATAGTCCAGTGTAAGCATCGGAAAAAGGTATTGTAAACTTTACGCAGTTTTGTGATTCCCCGGTTGGTGAATACACTAAATGATTGGGATGGAATATTAAGGTTTAGCGGACAAAGGTAAAGGGTTTAGTCCGTTTTGCAAATTTAATCTTTAGACAGAGAGATTAAAACGAAGTCACATATTTGCTGATTTTTTTTTAGTTTTTTTTTAAAACATTGTATTGAATTGATTCATAATGCATCAAGGAAAAAACCCGCTGAAAAGTTCATTTACCTTTCAAGCGGGTTTGATTATGCATTCAGCATGCCCTAACCAGAAAAAAAAATTACTGAATGCGTTTCTTAGCCTAAAAATTTACTGACAGCGTAGTATTTGTGTTTTGAAATAAGTGCTTGTGCAAGCTGCGCAGGGCAGCGTTTTTGGCATCCTGGTTTACCAGAATCGAGATGTTGTTGTTGCTCCCACCGTAAGAAACCATACGCAAGGGAATACTTTCCAAGGCCGAAAAAATGTGTTTGGTTACTTCGGTATGTGCACTTAGTGCATCTCCCACGATACAGATGATCGACTGATTCTTGTCCACACTTACGTCTCCGAAAAGCTCCAGTGAGCGGATGATTTCAGGCAAGTGTTTGTCGGAATCAATAGTCAGGGAAACCGACACTTCAGAAGTAGTGATCATATCAATCGGCGTACGGAATTGTTCGAATACTTCAAATACCCGGCGCAAAAAGCCATAAGCATGCAACATTCGCCCGCTTTGAATTTTGATGGCAGTGATGCCATCCTTCGCGGCAATGGCAGTGATGGTTCGATTGGAAGATGCATTAGAAATTAAGGTTCCCGGGGATTTTGGCTCAAAAGTGTTTTTCAACACAATGGGCACTTGACGATCTTCCGCTGGGATGACACAGGTTGGGTGCAAAATTTTGGCCCCAAAGTAAGCCAACTCGGCAGCTTCCCGATAGGATACCTGCCGGATTGGCCAGGTGTTTTCCACAATGCGGGGATCGTTGTTGTGGATGCCATCAATATCTGTCCAGATTTGAATTTCTTCTGCCCGGATGGCTGCACCGATTAAGGTTGCACTGTAATCACTTCCACCGCGTTGCAGGTTGTCCACTTCATCAGCCGCGTTCCGACAGATGTATCCCTGGGTAATGAAGTAGGTGGCCAGAGGGTGTTGCTGGGATAAGAGCAGTTCCAAACGCCGCTGAATCCATTCCAGATCAGGTTCTCCGTGCTCGTCGATGCGCATAAAATCCAGTGCAGAGAGCAACACAGAAGGCCGTTCAATCAATTCCATGTAAATTTGGAAGAGATTGGTAGAAATTACCTCGCCTTGGGCCAAAATCCATTTTTCGTGGCTACTTTCAAAACGATTGACCCACAACAGTTGCTCCATTTCATCAAAGATACCTCTTACCACAGCGTGGCCTCTATCCTGAAAAGGTTCAGTTGGCAGCAACTCATTCACAAATACCCGGTATTCTTCGCGCAAGGCCGCTAATTTGATGGATGCAGCTTCAATCTGTTGTTTGCGGATGAGTTCACCCAACTCGACCAACTTGTTGGTTGTACCAGATACTGCGGATAAAACCACAATTTTGGGTAAACCATCGTCGATCAGCTCTCCTACCCGACGCATTCTTTCCGGACTTCCCACCGATGTGCCACCAAACTTCAGAATTTGCATGATTGTTTACTTGATGCTGTGAATAATCAGTTGACAACTACCATCGAGTTATCTTTGATTGATGATACAAAAGTAAAGGCTGAAAATAAATACTGGAATTTTCAGGGTATAATTGTACAAAAAAATATATTTTCGTTAAAATTTGAACAAAGTGATAAAAATTTCTGAACACGTCAACCAAATCATCAGCAGTTCGCCTTTTTTATTGGAAGCACTGGCCGACGGCTTGGTTAATGTATCATCCCTGGCGCGCAAAATTCAGCCGGAGGTGGAAAAAGCGGCGGGAAAGGAGGTAAACAGCAGTGCCATCGTCATGGCCATTAACCGGATGCCAATGGTTGAACTTTTGCATTTGGACAAAAACCTGCGTCTTTTTTTTCGGAAAATGACCGATATCAGTGTGCGTTCGGGGCTTCTGGACTATACCTTTCTCAACTCGGAGACCCTCTTGAGCAAACAAGTAGAACTGCTCAATGCCATCAGCGAAGCCGCCAAAGTTTTTTATTCTTTTTCCCAAGGTGTATCCGAAACGACCATCGTTATCTCGGAAAATATGGGCACTAAACTGGAAGAGATTTTTCAGAGCGAAAAAATGCTGGTCAAAGAGAAAGACCTTTGTTCGATCAGTTTGATGCTCCCCGAAGGGAATCAGGAGATTTATGGTGTGTACTACTACATCCTCAAAGAATTGGCACTCAATGGGATCAACCTGGTGGAAATGATTTCTACTTCGAACGAGTATACGATTGTGTTATCGAATCGGGATTTGGATAAGGCGTTTTCGTTGTTGATGGGGTTGAGGCATCGGTAGAAATGGCGATACCATTGATGCAGTGCAGGATACCGTGGTGGAACCAGCCTCTCCAATCATGGCCATAGTTGATCAGGTTTTTGGGCGGATGGATGAATGGCTGCTTTCACAACTCATTACCAGTTGGAGATCGGAGGTCTGGGATGTGGCCATACGAATGTTGGAAGCGACCGAGGAAGCGTCATTGGAAGACATTCGACAAGAGCAGGAAATGAAGGTATTCGAAAAAGGCGCGGGAATTTTATTTCAAAATCAATAAATAAGTATCTATGTCAGATTCAAAAGCCATCATTCGTCTTTGTTATCCAATCCTCATTGAGCGTTTCAACCATAAAACCTTGTTAATTAAATTGCATGAAGTACAATTTGACATTGCACCTGCTACTTTAACCAATATCAAAAAAGTAATTATTGAAGGGAATCCGGAACGTAAAATTTCTTTGAGCAAGGAGTTATTAAAAGAAGCTGCCAAGGCTTTTATTTTGGTGATTGAATTAAATTGGCCATTGAAATATGACCCAGCTACACATGAATTCATCAAACTGGAAAACACAGATTCTGAACCCGAAAACACCTCCAACCAGGCTCACGGAATCATCATCTACCAAGATGGGCGCCGGAGCACCAGCGAAAAAATCCAGTTCATCAAAAACGCCAAAAAGGAAATAATTGAAGTGGGGATTCGCTTGCATACTTTTAGTCAATATTTCACCAGTAGGCGAAAATCAGAATTTAGAGACCATATTGAGCAATTGTTGAAAAAAGGGGTGAACATGAAATGCCTGATGATGGACCCTGCTAGTGAGATGACCCGGCTTTATTTTATGGACCGTGCCAAGGCTCTGCCTAAAGAGGCCAAGGCATACGAACAAATGCCCCAAATCCTTGACGACTTGAAAAAAATCAAGGAGGATCTAAACCAACTCGGCCACCCTGGGCAATTCAAACTCTTTACTTACGAAAACTTCCCATACAACCACTACATGATGGTAGACCCCGAGGAGGACAATGGCAAATTGTTGCTTTCCAGTTACATCCATGGTATTATAAGAGCGGATTGTCCGGTTATGGAAATTCGGAAAAACACAGCCAGGGTTACCTTCAATACCTATTTGAAGTCCCTTCAGATGATTTTAGAGGAAGCGAAGGAGGTTTAATCCTTTTGGACAGAAACTAGGAAAAGGGTGTTGATGGACATAGGGAACTGTGTAAAAATGATAAAGCCGTAAATTTATTCAATTGCTTGTAATTGGTGTAGAATGGTGCGGGTGATGTCTTTGCGGCATTGGCCAAAATTAGGATGGCGTTCCGCCCGGGGTTTGGTGATGCGGGTGGCAAAAAAATAAAGATTGCCCTTGCGCTCCACATAACCGACCCACCAACCTATGTCTTGCCCATTGACCCGGGTCCAACCGGTTTTGGCGCGGAGGATGTAGTTGGGCTTGCGCTCATTGATCATCACCGATTTCAAAATTTGCAGGTTTCTTTTGGAAAATGGCAAGCGCCCCTCGTGCACTTTGACCAGGAATTCTACCTGATTTTTTGGTGAAATGCCAAAAGGGCCAAAATTCCAAAAGTCATCCCCTGGTTCCGACAAGTCGAGGTTGCCGTAACCACAACGCTTCAGGTGAATTATCGGATTTTTAAGGTATAGAGGGTAAACGATATTGGGTGGGTTGGATTATTTGAATTTCACCTAAATTGTGTCGGTAGCCTCAACCTTCCTCTACTTCTCTTAACCTTCTCAACCTTTTTTTCATTTTAATCGTTTTGATCGTACATTTCCAAAAAATTACGACTGTGCAAGACATCGAACCATACTTCCGCTGGCGGGATGATTACGTGGCTGCTGAAGACGTCAATTCGCCCTTTTACGGACGCGAGTATAGTGAGTTTTATTACACCAATAAAATTTACAATTATTACATTCATCCGCAGTGGGATTCCATCGGTTCCCTAACCCTGTACCTAAAGGTCTTGTATGCCGACTACGAAGAGGGCTACGCCATCATTGAAATGATCGGCGAATGGAACGATTGCCTTTACGACGACAGCATCTACCTCAAACGGGAATTGGTGGATTACATGATCGAAAAAGGCATTTACCGCTATATTTTGATCTGCGAGAACGTACTCAACTACCACAGTGGTGACAACGACTACTACGAAGAATGGTACGAAGACATCAAGGATGAAGACGGCTGGATAGTGGTCATCAACTCCCTTCAGCACGTTTATGAAGAAATGAAAGACAACAAACTCCAATATTACCTTAACTTTGGCCCCGAATTCAACAACATCAATTGGCGGCCTTACAAGCCCGGCGACATTTATTACATTTTGGATAAATTGGTCAACGGACGGATCAAGCAGCTGCCACAGGGATGGGATCTTTTAGAGTAGTTTACGTTTACTAAACTCTACGTTTACTAAACTTCAAAAGTTTAGTAAACGTAGAGTTTAGTAAACGTAAACTGCCATTATTCGAATTAGAAGCAAGTATATGCACCGTTCCGGTTTTATCAATATCATTGGTCATCCCAATGTAGGCAAGTCTACCTTGATGAATGCACTCGTGGGCGAACGTATGTCCATCATCACCAACAAACCCCAAACGACGCGCCATCGCATCATCGGAATATTGAGTGGAGAGGATTTCCAAATGGTACTTTCGGACACTCCCGGAGTAGTCGAAAAACCGGCCTACAAGATGCACCAGGCCATGAACTCCTTCGTGCAGTCCACTTTTGAAGATGCCGACCTCATGCTCTTGGTGACCGATGTACTGGAAGAATACAAGGCGGGTGATCAACTCCTGGAACAATTGCGCCGCCAGACCAGCATCCCCATGTTCGTTGTGCTCAACAAAATAGACCTGATAGACGAAGAGAAATTGGAGCAGTTAAAAACCTTCTGGGCCGAACAATTGCCCCATGCTCAAGTGATTCCCATTTCAGCTTTAAAAAAGATCAATACCAACCTTTTGCTGAGCACTTTAAAAGAAAACCTTCCCGAAGGCCCCGAATATTACCCCAAAGACCAGTTGACTGACCGACCGGAGCGCTTTTTTGTCTCTGAAATCATTCGGGAAAAAATCATGATGCTGTACCATCAGGAAATTCCCTACGCTACCCAGGTGATCATTGAGGAGTTTAAAGAGGACCAAACTGTGGGCGGCAAAGCAATAGCCCGTATTTCTGCCACCATTTTTGTGGAACGCGATACCCAAAAATCCATCCTGATTGGCAAAAATGGCGTGTCGATCAAAAAGTTGGGTATGGAATCTCGCCTGGATATGGAGCGGTTTTTGGAAAAAAAGGTCTTCCTGGAGCTTTTCGTCAAAGTGAAAGACAACTGGCGGAATGATGATTTTTTGCTGAAGCAGTTTGGATATAAGTAAAAGCCGTTGAAAATCAAATGGAACTGTTCCAGCCGCGACAATTCAAAGAGAAACAATGGGAACAACAATGCCGTTAAGATGGGGATAATAATTTCCAAAATTAAAATATAGTGCCATGTACAAGTCGATTCTTATTCTAGCCCTCAGCCTCGTTGCTTTTGCTTGTTCCAAACCCGATGTTGCCGATGATGCAGTTACGCCAGTTGATACGGACCAGGTACTTGCTACGGGTTCTTTCATCAATTCTAGTCAGCATTCTGCTTCTGGTACCGCAAAATTGATCAAAGACAAGGACGGTAAGCGGTTCCTGTTGTTGGAAAATTTCAAAACGGATAATGGTCCCGACCTGCGGATTTACCTCGCTACCTCACTCAAAGCCGACAATTTCACTGAAATTTCAAGCAAATTGAGCTTGGGCAATGTACGGATTGCCGTTCCAGATAATGTGGATATTAAATCTCAAAAGTTTGTTTTGATCTGGTGCAAGGCTTTTTCGGTGTTGTTTGGGTCGGCGGAGTTGAAGTGAGTAGTCTGATCTGAGCCATCAGCAGTCAGGGGTGAGCAATTACTCAGTGACAGTCAACACTGTCGTTAATTCAATTGCTTTTGAAGAACTTCCCACCATTATAGTAAAGTTTCCAGGCTCGATCACAGTTTGAAGATTTTTATCAAGCATCTCAAGCATATTGGGCGCAATCATAAACCGCACAATCGTTTTCTCTCCAGGCTCAAGGTGAACACGCTGAAAACCTTTCAGTTCCAAAACGGGCCGGGCAACTGTGGCGAGATCGTCTTTTATATAAAGTTGCACCACTTCGTCCGAGGCATACTTGCCGGTATTCTGCAACTCAAAGTAAACTTGTGCTTGTTCTGTCTTTTTGATTGCCGATTTTGAGACCTGCATATTGCTGTAAGCAAACGTAGTATAGGTAAGTCCGTAACCAAATGGGAAGAGCGGTAGCCCGCTAAGGTTATGATAATCGTCACCACGACCGGTTGGCTTGTGATTATACACCAGGGGTAGCTGAGCTTCGTGCAACGGAAAAGTAATGGGCAATCGACCAGCGGGACTTGCATCGCCAAATAATACATCTGCCAACGCATGGCCACCTTCCTCACCTGGATACCAAATGTCGATTACGGCATTGACCTTGTTCAACCAATTGTTCATTGTAATCGCACTTCCACCCACCAGAATCACCACTACTGGTTTACCTATGGCCGATACGCGATTGATTAACTCTTCTTGATGACCAGGCAATGAAAGAAACGCACGGTCTTGAAACTCGCCTTCGTGAATTCCGGCTACGATT
>NZ_JANRKL010000164.1:0-3391 GCF_033763495.1 Haliscomenobacter sp.
TCTGGCAAAGAAGTTAGATATGAATGGGGTTCCTAGCCGTTGAAACAGCGAGTTACAAGATGATAAATGTGTTTATCGCTATGGATAAATGGATAGCAAGATTGAATTCAATTAAAAACACTGCTATTTCAGCAACTTCAAGCCCGTAGCATAGCGTTGCGCCACATTGTCCCAATTCAAAATACCAAAGAGGTTATCCACAAAATCGGCGCGTTTGTTGCGGTATTTCAGGTAATAGGAATGTTCCCACACATCAATCACCAGCAACGGAATCACGCCCCACTGAGTCAGTTTTTCGTGGTTTTCACATTGCAAAACCGTGAGTTTATCCGTGTAGGGCAGATAGCCCAGGATACCCCAACCATTGCCGTCCACGTCTTTGGAGGTTTTGGAAATGAGTAATTTTAACTTGTCGTAAGAGCCAAAGTCTCGTTCAATTTTTTTCAATAACTCTCCTCCTGGCTCGGTTTTTTTATTGGTCAGATTCGTCCAAAAAATGGTGTGCAGGATGTGAGAGGACAAGTGATAAGACAATTTTTTTGTCCAAAAATCCACAGTTTCTACATTGTTTTCATCCAGGGCCTTGCGGATCATTTGCAGGTCTTTATTTGCTCCTTTTACCGCACCACCGTGGTGAAAAGTGTAGTGCAAGTGTACCGTTTCTTCATCCATATACGGTTCAAGGAAGGTTTCTTTGTAGGGCAGGGCTTGCAGGGCAAAATTGCCATCGGCATCTACCAGTTTGTCGATCCCGTTTTCGGTGACATTGTTGGCAAAAACGGAATTGTTCGGCAGCAGTGAAGCCGTGCCCAGAATGGCTGTGTTTTTGAGAAAAGTACTTCGATCCACAACAGTTGATTTTAAAGAATGAAAAATTTGAAAATTAGTCCCAAGATTATACAAATACCGATGGTGCGCAGCATGTCCCATTTCAAGCGGAAAGTAAACAGAAGGGCAGCAATGGTTATAAACAAAGCGCCCCAGTCAATACTTTCCCATTGCGGTTGAGGCAGGAAAAATGTACCAAACTTCTGCTCAGCTATTTGCCCGAACAAGGTATGCAGACTGAACCAAATTCCAAGGTTAAGAATTACGCCAACCACCGCAGCTGTGATGCCCGACAGGGCGGTACTCAAAGATTTGTTGCCCCGCAGGTATTCGATGTAGGGTGCTCCAGTAAATATGAACAAGAAGGAAGGCAAATAAGTTACCCAGGTGACTAGCACCGAGGCCAACACCCCGGCCAAAATCGGATCGAGGCTACCCGCATTGCGGAAAGCGCCCATAAAACCCACAAATTGCACCACTTGAATGAGTGGCCCCGGCGTAGTTTCCGCCATGCCCAAGCCATCCAGCATTTCGCCGGGTTGTAACCAACCATAGGTTTCTACCGCCTTTTGGGAAATATAGGCCAGTACCGAGTAAGCGCCCCCAAAGGTAACGATGGCAGATTGACTAAAAAACAGCGCTTCCTTGGTGAACACGTTTTCGCTCCCCAAAATCAAAAACAAGACTATGACCGGAATCAACCACATGACCAACCAAAACAGGGCCACCCCCAGCGTTTTAATCAAAGCAGGCCGTTCTGCCTGGATGTAGGAGTCGATCAAACCCATTTCGCTATTTTTTACATCGGCGTGTCCTTTGATCACGTAGAATTTTTCTTCCCAAATTTTTCCTCCGAGATAGCCCAGCAGTCCCGCTGCCAAAACAATGTAAGGAAAGGAGATTTTGAAAAAAAAGATAGCAACGAAAGCCAAAACGGCAATGCCCACCATGACTTCATTTTTGAGTGCCCTTTTGCCAATTTTGATGACCGCACCTACCACGACAGCCAGCACGGCGGGTTTGATGCCGTAAAAAATGCCTTGTACAAACGTCAGGTCTTTCCATAGCGCGTACAAAATGCTCAACACCAGAATGGACAAAAAACCCGGCAACACAAACAAGCCTCCGGCCATAAGCCCGCCCCGGGTTTTGTGCATCAACCAACCGATGTAGGTAGCCAATTGTTGGGCCTCTGGGCCAGGTAGCAACATGCAATAATTGAGGGCGTGCAGGAAGCGGTTTTCCCCCAGCCATTTTTTCTCCTCTACGATGTATTTGTGCATCACCGCGATTTGCCCGGCGGGGCCGCCGAAGCTGTACATCGCCACTTTGAGCCAGACTTGGAAGGCTTCACGGAAAGTAGGGTAGGCCATTCTTTTTAATGGCAAGGATACAAAGGGCTTTTTACAAATAATTGAACAAATTTAATCACTAGCATCCGTTTTACCTTTTTGCAGTGATTTTCGATAAACGGAAGGTTGTACGCCCAAATGTTTTTTAAAAATGCGGTTGAAATGGCTCTGGTCGGAAAACCCAGTGAGGTAGGCGATTTCGGTCAGGGACATACCGGTGGTTTCCAGGAGCTGAACCGCTTTTTCGATGCGCAACTTGCGGATGTATTCACCAAAGGAAAGGTTGTCAAAATACTTGGAAAAAGCCCGCGACACATAGGCTGGGTGTAGGTCCAATTCCTGTGAAATGTCTTTTAAACTCAAACTAAAATTGGTGTCCACATAGTCCTGAATGGTTTCTTTGAGCTCTTTGGCCCAGGCTGGAATGCGTTGCTTTGTAGCCGATTTTTCACTGATGTATTTTTCCACCATTTGCAGCAAAAGTTGCTCTACCGGATCGCCAGTGTGTTTTTCATGCTGGAGGTACTTGACCCAGGTATACAGGGCATCGTATAAGAGCATGCCAACTTCCAGGAGCTGGTGGTCATCCTGAATGTTGTAGGCCAAACCCGCTGAAATGGCCCATAAACCTGCCGCTTGGGGTGCCAGGGCAAAATGGTCGGTATCGGCAGCCCGTACAATGACGGCCAGTTGGTGCAATGCGGGATCGCTTAACTGGTGTTTTTTCAGGATGTAATCAAAGGTGCAGAGTTCGCCTTCGTGCGAATATTCTACATTGGGGATGTCAAATGGAATGGCGTCCAACTCCACTGCATTGGAAAGCACTTCAGCTTCGGGCACGTAGATGAATACCGCCTCTGAGTCCACAAAGTTTTTGATCAACCAGGGGCAGGCAATGCGGTCGATTTTCGGTCGTTCGCGGGTGATCCATTTCATGATAATGCTTTGGTGGCGAAGGTAAAGATTTAGAATCGCTTTAGTCCACAGTCATTGACATAAGGATTTTTGCATTGAATTTGGAGGTATGCATTTGTCTGCCAACACCCACAATCTAATAGCTCTATTTAAACCCCTTCGGGTAGGCTGTACAGAATGGGGCAAAAACTACGTACCATTTTTTCCTAAGCATTGTGCTTTGAATTTGAAAAAGGACGTCCGGTTAGGATCAGCTTTTGTCAATTTCTCCAGGGTATTAGATTCCAATGCGATTT
>NZ_JANRKL010000165.1:0-8385 GCF_033763495.1 Haliscomenobacter sp.
GTATCCGCAAGGGGGCCAAAGCTGACCTGGTCTTTTTCTGGCACTGGCTCTACCTCGATGCCCAGGGCGAAAAGGTCCAAGACGAAGCCCTCGCCAAAGTGCGCATTCCTCAGCCGCGTTGTTACCATGTGTTCAATGCAATCGATATTGAAGGCATCGATTTTGAGTATCCTTCCAACCAATTGTTTACAGCTCATGAACGGATTGAGCGCTGCGAGGAATTGGTCAAAAGTACGGGTGCTAACATTGTTCACGCCGGAAATTCAGCGGCTTATTACCCCTTTCAGGACTTTATCCGCATGCCGGAGCTGCACCAGTTTAACACCCCGGAGGGCTATTATTCGACGCTCTTTCACGAGCTGGCGCATTGGACTGGCCACCCGTCCCGCCTCAATCGTTTCCCGGAAGGGGAGCCAATCCCCGCTTTTGGTAGCCCGGATTACAGCCGGGAGGAACTGGTGGCGGAACTTTGTTCGGCTTTTGTTTGCGCGCATTGTCAGATTGATACGCCGCAACTGGATGCCAACGCCGCCGCCTACCTCCAGGCTTGGATCAACAAACTGAAAGGTGACCCCAAACTGATCCTCAATGCTGCCGCGCAGGCGCAAAAAGCTGCGGATCTGCTTTTGCAACCTCAAGAGGTTTTTGCTTAATTTCTTTTTACTCAGTCTATATTTTCTCACTTATAAAACCGTAAAATAATGGAAACAGCAACTCTATTGCCGTTGTCTTCCGCCAATGTGGCGAAATTGGTAGACACTGAAACTGGTGCCATCGCGCCCATCGCTTATCTCCCCGGTCGCCCCCGCCAGTACCGCTTCGACGCCAGCCGGGGCATGTTCAACCTGAAAGGGGAAACCCCCATCACCAAACCCAAGGAATCTTTGACCCTGATCCCGATCGCTTTCCGGATTTTCCGCGACAGCATCCTGGGCCAAAGTACCAAGCGCTGGGCGGAACTTTTTTTCCTGAATCAAGACCACCAGGTCTGCAACCTCCTGCTGCACGGCTACAGTGTGGACAACCTGATGGGCCTCAACGAGGAGATTTTTTATGACCAGGTCAACCTCTGCCAAATCGAATTGACCATCACTCCCGCCGAACGCACTAGCAAGGCACCCGAGGCCAAAAACAGCCGTTTTTTTATCGCAGAGTTCAGTTTCAAACGCCTGAGCCTTGAGGCGATCGCAACGCAGGAGAGCATCTTCAAAGGGATGCCGCTATGGAGAGAAGATACCCTCACCGGCGACGCAGAGCCCATCCTGAGCTACAACTACAACCCGCCAGTGGAGGCCTGTCCCCAATTGACGGCGGCTGAACCAGCTACAGAGTTGCCGGCAGCGGCTTAGGTGTTATTCCAGGCTATCGGGAACCGAGCACCCGATAGCTGAAGTTTTCCCCTAGCTTGCAGCTGCTGGCTTCCCTAGCCGTTTCGACCCAACGCCCCGTCAACGCCTCTCCTTTGTGTCCATCGTGCTGCCTTGGCGTCCTTTGTGCTAAAAAATGCCGCTTTTGCCGCTTTCTAAGGTGCCCTAAGGTTTCTAAGGTGGTTCAAAAAAGGTGGTTCAAAAAACCGCAGCGAAGCTGCCCACTACCCAATCGGCTTCTGTGTCCTCTTTTCCACCGCAGGTGGCCTAAACTCTGAGAAACGCTGTGGTTAAAAAGTGTCGCTCAATGCAATCAATGGAATCACCTGCTAATTGCTCACTCAAAATAGGGTAGGGGATACCCCACCCTCAAACCTCCCTTTACCATGTTCCACCCCGAATTTTTCCCAACCCCCGATTGGTTGGCTCAGGAAATGCTTTCCCGGATCAACCTCCATAAGTTCCACTCGATTCTTGAACCCAGTGCGGGCAAAGGCGACCTCGTCGAGGCGATCCGCTCCCGAACACGTCACCCCCGGGTTGCTTGCTGCGAGCTCGACCCGGAGTTGCAATTGATCCTCAATGGCAAGGGTGTCCCGATCCTCAACGATGATTTTCTTGGCTTCACTGGGCAAGGGTACTACTTCGACCTGATTGTGATGAACCCGCCTTTTTCTCAGGGTGCCCGCCACCTGCTCCACGCCTGGGACATCCTCCAGGAAGGCCAGGTCCTTTGCCTCCTGAACGCGGAGACGATCCGCAATCCTTACACGGAAGAGCGCCAACTTTTAGCCAAACTGATTGCGGATCATGGTGAAATCCAATTTTTCCCCCGTGCATTCTCAGACGCGGAGCGATCCACCGAGGTTGACGTTGCCCTGGTACATTTGCACAAGGTGCAGGCCAACGTAGCTTTTGATTTTCTGGAGGGCTTACAAACCCCCAAGCCTCCCGCTGCCGAGGACTTTCAGACCTGGTTTGCCAACCAAAGTCAGGGAACGGCGCTGGAGTGCCCCGACTTCATCCGCCACATGGTGGGCTGGCAACAAGCCGCTGTGTCCACTTTCCAGGAACTGGTGAAGTGCTACGAGCGACTGAATTTCTATGTTCAGCCTTTGCTCCAGGGTTGCGTGTACAAACTGACAAGTATGATTGAATCGGCACTCAAGGAACCCACTCCTGCGCTCCGGGTGACGGAGTTCAATGTGGCCCTAACCGACCTGGCCTGGCAAAGCCTTTTCCAACAAACCCAGTTTCAAAAGGTACTGACCGCCCGGATGCAGGAGAACTTTGTGAAACATCGCCAGTTGCAGGGGCAAAAGGTGTTTTCAGAGGACAACATCCGTGCTTTGTTGGAACTGTTGATCGACAACCAAAAGTCTATCCTGGAGCAATGTGTGGTTGACGTGTTTGATACCATGTGCCGCTACAGCGCCGACAATCGGGTGTACCGCGAGGGCTGGAAAACGAATGACAAGTACGAGGTAGGCCGCAAGGTGATTTTACCGGGTTTTGTGGAATGTTCCAAGTACAATCAGTCTTTTAGTTTGTATTACAACCGCCGGGATGTCTGGCTTAATGATGTAGACAAGGCACTTTGTATGTTGACTGGTCAGCGATTGGAGGAGATTCTAAGCATCGTTGATGCGTTGCGCGAGGCCTTCAAGGATCGCTCGTGCCGGGAGACGGAGAGCACTTTTTTCAAAATGAGGTTTTTTAAAAAAGGAACGCTGCACCTGGTGTTCAAGGATGTGGACTTGCACCGGGAGTTGAATCGTTTTGTGTGGGGCAAAAAGGGGTGGCTGCGGGAGGAGTTTGAGTAAGAGATGCTAGCTCTAATAAGTGTAATTCAAAATTTGTAGAATTGGCTTTTGTATGTTTTACTATTTTGTAGGTAGCCCTATTCAATCATTTTTTTGAAAAGGAAAAACGGCCTGCCGAGTAAAATCATCCGGCATTTCATCGTCGCCCGGATAGCCGAGTTCGATGCTATCCCCATCGTGGGGTACATAAGCCGTTTTAAAAATATAATCCCATACACTTAGTGAAATGCCAAAATTGGCCCCATGCGGGCGATCATCCGGCAGCACTTTGGCGTGGTGCCAGGTATGCATTTGGGGATTGTTAAAAATGTATTTCAACAAACCCAAAGGTACTTTGATGTTGGAATGATTGAAATGACCAATGGCAGTGGTCAGCATGTGAATAAAAAAGAAATCCTGAATGCCAAACCCAATCATCCCCAATGGCAAATACTCCAAGACTTTATACACTACATTTTCCATCCAATGGTACCGCAAATGGGTAGCAAAACCCATTTCTTTGGCCGAATGATGCACTTTGTGAAACGCCCACAGGGCAGGCACCTGATGCAAAAGACGGTGAATGTTCCAATGGATAAAATCTCTCAACACAAAAAGCAAAACCAGTTGCGCCAATGCAGGCAAGCCGCCCAAGTAAATCGCCACCAGATTGGTAATGCCCAAAACATTGGCCAGAAAACCATTAAAAAACTCCACAAACACATTGGATAAGGCATAAAAACCAATCAGCGAAAACAAAAAGAAATTGAAAAACATATAAAACACGTCCAGCCAAAAGTCTTTCCTGAGCAACTTTTGGGACCTGCGCCAGGGCATCCACCATTCCAGGCCAAAAAAGAACAAAGAAATGCCAATCAGCCAGTAAAAATAATTGCCCCAAGACGGGCTGATGATTTCATGCAGCAGGTAGCCCGCATAACCTTGGTAGGACTGTACAATGATCTCGATGTATTTGTTCATGTCTAACTTGTTCAATGGTTATGGGCGATAAAAAAATTATTGTTCATTTTGCCATAGGACTAGATAAGTAAACGGTTCAATTTAAGTGTCTTATCTAAACCTATGGCTTGAAAAAAATGAACATTTATTTTTGCTCCACTACTTAGTGTAACGAATTTGGATCACCAGAGCAGAAAAGATGGTTAGCGCACCAATTGAGAGGATTGCGCCAGAAATGCCCCACCAATCGGCCAAAACTCCCGTTAATAAAGCTCCCAAGGCATAGCCCAAATCCCGCCAAAAACGGAAAACACCCAAACTTTCCGCCCGCTGCATCGGCGAAGTAAAGTCAGAAATGGCATTGATAAAAGTAGGATAAACGAGGGCTGTACCCCAGCCCAATAGCAATCCAATACTGGCAAATGCATAAAAACCCTCCGCCCAAATCGAGCCCACAATGGCTAAACCTTGCAACAACATGCCCCAGAATAGCAAACCCTTTTTCGAATAAACATCTGATAGGCGACCTGTTAACAATTGACTGATGCTCCAGGTAGTGGGATAGATGGCACTCAAAAGCCCGATTTCTGTCAAACTAAACCCTTTAGCTGCCAGAATAACTGGCCACAAGCCCCAAATCATCCCGTCGTTCAGGTTATTAATGAGCCCAGCCTGACTGACTGCCCCGAGAGAAGGATGCCGAAAGGTGGTATCCCAAAACACCGATTTTAAACTCAAACGTTGGTTGTTTTCCTGTTCTTTCGCCACATGCTGATGGGTATCTTTCAGGAAAAAAATACTCAGAAACAGGCCAGCCACCGCAAAAATGATGCCCAAATAAAAAGGATAAGGCCGCACCCCGTACTCTGAAGCGATCCAACCCGTCAAAAAAGCGACCAAACCCACCGCCAGATAACCCGCAAATTCATTGATTCCCACCGCCAGTCCGCGGCTTTTTTCACCCACCAAATCAATTTTCATCATCACCGCTGCACTCCAGCTCAAACCCTGGTTGATGCCCAACAGTACATTGGCCGCAACTACCCAGTTCCAATTGGGCGCATAAATCAGGATAAAGGGAACGGGCAACGCAAACAACCAACCAATGATCAGCAACCTTTTGCGGCCCAATCGATTGGCAAGCCTGCCAGTGAAATAATTACAAATGGCTTTGGTTACCCCAAAGGCCACAATGAAGGACAACATCGCCGTTTTGGAGGATAGGCCAAAAGCCGTTTCGGCCAATTGAGGTAAAATGGAACGCTCCAGGCCGATCATGCCCCCCACGAAAGCGTTGATGACGACTAAAAGGGTGAACTGGGCACCATTTTCCCTAAGTCCAAATTTTATGTTTTCCATGTTTTATAATTATTGAATGGCGCAACGGTTGGCACCCGCTTCTAAATCAGCCAAATTGTAATCGGCATGATCGCCGCTGCGGTTGATGGCTGAAATGGTCAGGTAATTGGGGGGTGTGGGCGGGAGTTTGTCCAATAAGCTTTGAACAAATTCTTCAATGGTCAATGCAAGTGCAGGAATTTTGCTGGCCAAATTGTCCAAACGCGCCGCAATCAAACCCTGATGGAAATCGATAGAAGTAGCCAGATGGGCTGGTAGGATTAGTGTAGCCGGGTCGAGCAACAGGATTTTTTGCAAAGACTTGAACAAAGCCTTGGCTTTTTGACGCGCCTTTTGTTCATCTGCTTTTAAATCAGGGCGCCCAATACCATCTGTAAACAGCGTATCTCCCGTAAAGAGTACACCTTGCTCCAGCCAGAAGGAAATGCTTTCGTCGGTATGGCCAGGCGTGTGCAGGACTACCACCCGGCTACCGCCCAACTCAATGCCTTCTCCATCTTTTATCGGGGTAAAAGGATACTCCACCTTGGCTTGCTCCGACATGTAATGGGAAGCGCCACTGGCCAGCGCCAGTTCCCCAGTACGCGATACGTAGTCAGCGTGGATATGTGTATCCGCAACATGGAGGATTTTCCAGCCTTTTTCCTGCGCAAGCTGCAAATAAACTTCGGGGTCAAGATTGGCATCAATGACCATTGCTTCACCCTCTGAAGCAATCAGGTAAGACAAACAACCTTTGGCCAATCTGCGCACCTGAATGATGCTCAGGTTTTCGCCCACCTGCATTTCTGCGGTATTCCAGGCGTAGTTCCAGGCTTTCATCCCTCCTTCCAAAGAAAATACAGAATAGCCCCTTTGGGTCAATACTTCGGCGGCGAATAAGCTGAGTTTTCCACCAGCACAAAAAGTGACTACTGGTGTGTTTTTATCGAGATAAAGGGCCTGCAAACTTTCTGCATTCCCTGCTTTGAGTTGGTCGTAGGCGTCGATGTGCAAACTCTGGGGAATGCGCCATTCCATCCGTTCCTGCATGGGGCGGATGTCCAACAGGGAGATTGGCTGGCCAGAGGACAACCAGGCGTTTAAGGTGAGGGCATCAATGGTTTTTACGGATTCCATGCGCTGAGTTTTGGTGAATGATGCTGCAAAGCTCAAGTCTTTTGAAATGGAATCCTTTTACATTTGATAAATAATGTCGCTACTCCGATTTTATTCTAACCCAGGTTTGGGTGCGATAAAAAGGCCCCCAGTAGCCTCGAATTTTAAGGGTGTTTTCATTTTCAAGCCAGATGGAACAGAGGTAAGTTTTGCCATTTCCGGGGTCTAAAATTTTGCCATTCTCCCATTGTTTTTCTTTTTTAGTAAAACCCCAGGCGATGGTCATGCCGATTATTTTTGTATCCTTTTTGGGTGCTGGGCACTGGATACAAATGGGGTCTTCACCTTCCCAGTCCTGTAGATAAATTTTTAAAATCTGCCCATATAAAACACCGTTTTGTTCCGAGATTTTGACCAGAGACTTGGCCTGACCACTTTTATCATCAATTGTTTTCCAGGTTCCAGTTACTGGATTATTGTCCTGATTGTCTTGCTCCAGGTGCCAGGTTTGGGTGCGATAAAACACCCCCCAATACCCCTTTACCTTAAGCACTTTGGGCTGCTCTAGCCACAATTTACTCTGGTATGTTTCTCCACTAACTGGATCGAGGATATGCCCTTCATTCCAGGTGTTGCCTGCTTTTTTAAAACCCCAAAGAAATTGCAGACCAATTACCTTTTTGCCTTGTAAGTCTCCGGGGCACTTTTCACAGATCGGGTCTTCGCCCTCCCAGGCTTGTAAGAAAATTTTTTCAACCCGTCCTTCGATACTGCTCCCTTTTTCCTGAATGCGAATCGTAGACAAGGGTTTGCCACTTTTGTCATGGTAGGTTTGCCATAGACCAGCTACGGACTGAGCCGAAATAGCCTGTGTCGTTAGCAATAATATCAGCAAGGCTTTGATTCCATTACCTGGTGCTTTTTCCCTGGTAGTCACTTCTTCAAAGGTCTCAACGTAGTTGGGATGCTCGGTTTTGCACCATTTATCCCACCAGGTGAAATACAGCCCATAGTTGTGGTTGAAATCTTTGTGGTGCAAATCGTGGTGGGTGGTGCTGGTATGCCAACTAATCAAAGGATTGGAGAGGAAGTTTTTGGGCAAAAATTCAATCCCCAAATGCCCCAGTACATTGCGGACGATCATGTACACCAAAAAGACGAACAAGGCCAATCCATGCAAGGGAATGGTGAATACCAGGAGTGGAAAAATACCCGCCTCAACAACAGCTTCTAAGGGATGAAATGCATACGCTGCCCAAGGTGAAGGGTTAGTTGATTGGTGATGAACGAGGTGAACATGGCGAAAAACCAGAGGGTGGTGCATCAAACGGTGGGTCCAATAAAAATAGGCGTCGTGCAGGACGATCATCAATCCAATGCTGACCAAAAACCACACCCAGCCCCTTTCCCCAAAATCATCGTAAATTAGGGTGTGGCCAGCATTTTTAGCTAGTGCAATGCCCGTACCGATTAGTGCAAAAACGAAAACTGTACTCAGAGAAAAAGCAAATTCAGCGTACATTTTCGCAAGTTGCAAGGGCTTTTTTTGAATGATGCGATGCCGCCATTTTTGAATAAACAAGACCCAAAAAACAAGGTAAATTATTCCAGTTGTTAACGCATAACGAAGGAAATCTACCATTAGCGCTTTTGGAAAAATCTCAGTAAAAGATAAGGTTTGCATGGTCAACAGATTTTTGTGTTGGGGCAAATCTGCTGCTGCAAAGGGCTTGAAATCTACTGGAAAATGAAAAATGCTGCTTGATTTTAAAAAAGAGGAGGTTTTTAGGGCATATCCA
>NZ_JANRKL010000166.1:0-48069 GCF_033763495.1 Haliscomenobacter sp.
TTGGCCCCGCCCCCCAGTATATCCCACACCCCCCCTAACAATAGCCCCCCGCCACCCCCAACTACTCAACCCCTCAACTTCTCAACTTTTTTACCACCAAGAACTTCCCCAAGAATACCCAAACCGCAATTGCAACTGCGCAAAAGGTTTCGATACGTCACTGCTTTGTAGCCCGCCGCCATCTACATCACTCACCAGGCGGTAACCGCCCTCGGCACCAATCCGGAACCAGCGGAACACATTCACTTCCAGGCCCACAGCGGGTTGAAGCACAAATACACGATCACGGCTGAAGGAGTTGTTGTCATCAAATTCAATGCGGCCACCACCGATTACGGCACTCATGTAAGGGTGCAGCACTTTAGTAGTGGCTGGCGCGTAACCCAGGAGCAATCCACGGTGACGTAGGTCGTACACGCCATTTTCGGTAGGCAGCGGATAGCTGTCCTTCATGCGTTGCCAGGACCAACCTAGCATTAGAGAGCGGCCAAATTCAAAGGCAAAATTCCCTCCGGAAAAATACTCAGTATCGTCCTCAAGGAAAGTAAAGTTGTGGCTATCCGTAAACCAAAAACCAGTCAAATCCAATCGGGTTTGATTGAAAAGGGTTTCTTCACGCTGGGCGTACATTGCTCCTGCGGCAAAAAGGCCCAAAGTCAGGATCAGTATTTTTTTCATTGCTTGCTTGTTTGGAAGTAAGATGCAAGAAGATGGGGGATACCCCTATTTGATGGAAGACTATTGAAAGTCTGGCGATTTTTAACTAATTTTCAACTCGGTTTAATCTGTCTTTTAAATAATCACAATGAAGTACTAATACATCTATTACATAACCCAAAAAGATTTCACTTATGGACGTTAAACCCCCTATCATTAATTGCCATTCACATGTATTCACAGGTGATCATGTCCCTCCTTACCTAGCCAAAACTTTTGTGCCCTGGCCATTCTATTACTTCCTTCCACTTAGTTTGGTGGTTTCTTTATTCCGGATGTGGTATAACCATATTAATGAGTGGAAACATAAAGCCTGGTGGGTAAAAATCCATCAAATCTTGTTTAGGCTAAAAATACTTGGCGATCGAAATTTACTGGCCAAAGGGTTGATTTTTTTGTTTGGGCTAATGATTACCATTCATGCTTTCTTTATTCTCTATGATGGATTCGTCCTGATCATCAAACCACAAGCTAATTACAACGATATTGTTAATGCCTTACGAAAATGGTTATTGGATTATAATTTGCTGTACATACCCAAATCACTCTTACTTAAATCACTATTGGTTTTGATTGTTTTTATTTTTTTTAAACTGGGGAGGAACTTCATTTTTTTTATTTTGAAAAAAATATGGGCTTTTTTGGGCATTCTTCCTGGCTCCGATAGTAAAGCTTTGGCAAAACGCTATCTAAACATTGGGCGTTATGCCTTTTATAAAGAGCAATATAAGGTTTTTAATCGCTTAAAAAAGCAGTATCCGACAGGGGCTGGTTTTGTATTGTTGCCAATGGATATGGAATTCATGGGAGCTGGCAGTTTAAAAGAAGCAAATAATTATGCCGCCCAAATGGAAGGTTTACTCAGGATTAAAAAAAACCATAAGGATAGTGTTTTCCCTTTTGTTTTTATAGATCCTCGTCGGTTGAAAAAGGAAGAAGCTAAACATTTCGACTATGAGGTACAGAATGGCAAAGTCATCCTTAAAGATTGTTTCATCAAAGAATACATTGAAAAACACGGTTTTAGTGGTTTTAAGATTTATCCTTCTCTTGGCTATTATCCCTTCGATGAAGTGTTATTGCCCCTTTGGAAATATGCGGCTGATAATGATTTGCCAATTTTAACTCATTGCATTCGAGGAACAATTTTTTACCGGGGAAAAAAGGAAAAACAGTGGGATAAACACCCAGTCTTCAAGCAATGTCCGAGTAAAGGCATTGAAGAAGCTTTGGACTTGTTGGAAATAAAAAATAAAGACTTTGTCAACAATTTTACGCATCCCCTCAATTATCTATGTTTATTGGATGAGCGGTTTTTAAGGCAACTGATTGCTAAAAGTAAGGATAAGCGTATTCATGATCTCTTTGGTTACCAAGAAGATGAACCCAATTTAAAACAGAATCTTCGTGAATTAAAATTATGCTTTGGGCATTATGGAGGTGATGACGAATGGAAGCGTTTCATGGAACAGGACAGAGGGAATTACGGCCATCAAATGATTCAATACCCTTCAAAGGGGATTGATTTTTCGGCCGAGGAGGAAAAGCATGAAGATGATGAAGCATTGGAAAAGAGACAGGATAAGTTGGCTCAAATATGGAGAAGTGCCGATTGGTATTCTATCATTAGTAGTCTGATGTTACAATTTCCAAATGTCTACGCCGATCTGAGTTATATTTTGTACAATCCCCAGATTCAACCTTTGCTCAAACAAACTTTGCTCAACCCAGGCCTAAAATCTAGGGTGTTATTTGGAACTGATTTTTATGTTGTACGCAACCACCTGTCGGATAAAAATATCCTTGCTGATCTTATGGATCAACTGTCGGAAAGCGAATTTGACCAGATTGCAAGATTTAACCCTAGTGCATTTTTGAATAATACCGTTTGGTCAAACCGTTAAGAAATTTGATCCATTTCGCATGGATAGGACAACTAAGAAAATAGGCATTTTGGTAAATTAGTTGGTACTTTACAAGTGCTGCCAGCCCTGAGCTTTTAATGGATGAATGTTGCCACCTTTGGTATGTAGTTTCAAACCATCCTTTGCCTCCACAATTTCACCCGCAATGTAGATATCCGGCAAGAAGCGGATTTTATCCACATCTTTCGGATTGATGGTGAAGAGCAATTCATAATCCTCACCGCCATTCAGGGCGCAAGTAGCTGGGTCAAGCCCGAATTTGATGGCCTGCATTTGGGTATCAGGATGGATGGGGATGCCCGACTCTTCCAGGTAAGCACCTACGCCCGACTGCGTACAGATATGAAACAACTCCGAAGCCAAGCCATCTGAAATGTCAATCATCGCGGTAGGCACCAGTTGATTTTTTTCAAACATCTCAATCACATCCTTGCGCGCCTCTGGCTTCAGTTGGCGCCCGATGATGTAATCCTGTGCTTCTAAATCGGGCTGGACGCCAGGGGTATCCAGGAAAATTTGTTTTTCCCGCTCCAGTATTTGCAAACCCAGATAGGCTGCTCCCAGGTCGCCAGTGACACAAATGAGGTCGCCTACTTTGGCGGTATTGCGGTAGACTAATTTCTCAGCGGTACCCTGGCCAATGGCGGTAATGGACAAAATCAGGCCCTTGTTGGACGAGCTGGTATCGCCCCCCACGAGGTCTACCCCATAGTGCTTGCAGGCCAGGCGCATGCCCTCGTAAATCTCTTCCACTGCTTCCAGGGAGAAGCGATTGGACAAGGCAATGCTGACCGTCACCTGCTTGGGTTGGGCATTCATGGCGTAAATGTCCGAGAGGTTGACGGTGATGGATTTGTAGCCCAGGTGTTTGAGCGGAGTGTACATCAAGTCAAAGTGGATGCCTTCGACGAGCATGTCGGTAGAAACTACGGTCAGATAGCCGGTGTTGTCAATCACAGCGGCATCGTCGCCTACTCCTTTCAGAGAAGAGGCATTTTCCAGGGGAAACTGACGGGTCAAATGGTCAATCAGGCCGAATTCGCCTAAAGTGCCAATATCGGTACGTGGTACTTGTTGATCTTGCATGAAGTTGATTAGCTGGTTCAAAACTGGGTTTAGGTGGTTTGGCTGGTTGGTTTAGCTGGTACAAGTCTCCAGACTTGTACCAATATTTTCGCGTCTCTGACGCATGAGCAACGCGAAAATACTGAGCAAACACACGTCAGAGACGTGTCAATAATGGTACAAGTCTCCAGACTTGTACCAGCTGGAGACTTGTACCAGCGCCAGTTGCCTTTTCAAGAGTTTGCTTTAGGGCGCGGACAATTTGTCAAAAACCATTTTTGCCCGCTGCATACTTTCTTCCCCTTCTTTCTCAGCCAGTTTCAATGCTTTGGCAGCGGCTGCTTTGGCTTCGGCCAGTTTACCTTTGGTCAGCAGCAGGTCGGCATAACTGAGGGTGTAAATGGACTGATCGCTTTTTTCAGAAGCTGTTTTCATCAAGTCGATGGCAATATCCAGGGCATCCGCCTGCTCGGCACTCCGCTTTTTCAAATCGAAAGCAATGGTACGCATTTCGGTGACTGGTTCACTCTCGGCAGCTTTAGCATAAGCTTTGGCGGCTTTCAGGTAATCTTTATCATTTTCCTGTTTGTTGGCCATTTCCATGTCCATCCGGGCAGAAAATGCGGCGGCGCGTCCAGGAAGGTAGCTTTGCATTTTTTTCTTGGCCTCTTTCAGCAATTCATCGTTTTGCATGGTAATGGCCTTCTGCGCAGTGGCTTTGCAGGCACCGTAAATTTTGGCATTTACCGCATCTTCTCCGCCTACCAGGGCAGCAATTTCCTTGCGTTGTTGTACCAGCAGCTCAAAAGCTTTACTGTCTGCTTCGGAGGTGCCTTCGAAGATGATTTTGCGGCTCAATTCGGAGTTCAGGTCTTTTTGGGTCCGCAAATAATCGTTGACAATGCGGGGATTGGGTTTGCCATTCCGCGCCATGGAGCGCACGTATTTGTACACCAGTTCGGGGCTGCGGTCTCCTTTTTCGTAAGCCTCTGCATAAGCCTCGGTATTTTCTACCCGACCAAGGGCACTTTTGCCTTCCTTGATGAAATCTTCCACTTGTTTGGCACCCACTACTTTTTTGATCACTTTACCATCGTTGCCGATGAAAAGCAAGGTAGGATAGGCCGAAACGGGGTAGGTTTTTTGAAATTTTTCCCCCTCTGGCTTTTCCATGTCAATCTTCATGCTGATGAAGTTTTCATTAAAAAAAGCGCCCACATCAGCATGGGTAAACACGTCTTTGGACATCATTTTGCAGGGGCCGCACCAAGTGGTGTAGGCGTCTACAAAAATGGGTTTTTCCTGCTTTTTGGCTTCAGCCAGGGCTTCTACCCAGGTGCCGTGGAAAAACTCAATGCCTTGCGCCGCTACAAAACCGATCAGGGCGAAAAAAACGACCAGAGTGGAGCATATCTTCTTCATAGGAATGATTTTTAATTTCACAGGTTCCAGTTTTTAAGCCTTTACCCGTGCTGTATACAAAACTATTGTTGCTGTTGTTCAAATTGTTCGATCAGTTCCTGATCAGTGATTCCTTTTTTGAGGTTCTCGATCAAAGCTCTGGCATCGTCAGCCATCGGATGTTCGGGATGTTTTGCCAAAAATACCTCATAATACCGAATGGCTTGTTTTCGATCTTGCAAGTCATTCTCCGACACAAAGCCCTGCATGAATAAAGCCTCAGGGCTGCGCTGGTAATTTTTGAATTTTGTATCAATCGTACCCCAAAGATCAATGGCCTCGGCCCATTTCCCGCTGGCGTGGCGCAACTCCGCAGCTTTGAACAAATATAAAGGTGCGAGGGAGTCTTGAGGAAAACGTTCGGCCAGGGTCTTTGCATTTTGTACAAAGGTATTTATTTTGGTGGTATCCAGGGTGGTTCCAATACTTTCGCGCAGTTGGCTTTCCAATTGGCCCAGGGTACTGACGAGTTGGGCCTCGGTGGCAGTTTCTACTCCCTTGGGCTTGGAGCTGCATGCCCAAAGCAAAATCGTAGCACCTAATATTGTGTAGCAAAATGATCGTCTCAATGTCTTCATGTCATCTACGTTGGAACAAGTACAAAATTACACGTGATTTTGTAAGGAATGTTGAATTTTTTTATGCTTGTCATTTTTAACACCACTTTAAGATTTTTGGATTAAACCCTGTATCTTATCCGACGTCAAAACCATCACAAATACAAATTGCGGACATGGAAAAAATAAAACACCTCTATTGGCGCGCGGGTTTTGGCCTCAGCCCCACAGAGTGGCAACAAAAAAAGGACTGGCCCATCAGCAAGGCCATCGATGAGTTGTTCGCGCAAGCTCGCCAGGCGCAAGTGAGTCTACCCGTTGCAGAAATGGGCCTGCCCGAAGACATGGAAAAAAGGCGGGAAAACCGCGAACTGTTCGAACAAATGCTGCGGGAAGAAAAACGCCGCATTTTTGAATACAATGTCAATTGGGTCAATCGTATGGCCAACCCCAAAGAAAGTGCCCTACTGGAACGGATGACCTTCTTTTGGCATGGCCACTTTGCCTGCAAGCCCGATTTTGGCAAACTGGGCATCCAATACCTGAATACCCTGCGCAAACACGCCCTAGGCAATTTCCGCGACATGGTGCTGGCCATTGCCCAAGACCCCGCCATGATTCGCTACCTGAATAACCAACAAAACCGCAAGGAAAAACCCAATGAAAACTTCGCCCGCGAATTGATGGAACTCTTCACCCTGGGGCGTGGCAATTACACCGAAAAGGACATCAAAGAAGCGGCCCGGGCTTTTACCGGCTGGTCCAGCGATTTGCGTGGCGACTACATCTTCCGCCCCATGTGGCACGATTACGGCAGCAAAACCTTTTTTGGCAAAACAGGCACGTTTGATGGCAAAGACATCATCAACATCATCCTGGAAAAGCCCCAAACTGCCCAGTTCATCGTGCGCAAAATTTATAAACATTTTGTCAACGATCAAGTGGATGAAACCCTGGTCAGTGCCCTTAGCAAGCAGTTTTTCCAGTCAGGCTACGACATTGGCAAGTTGATGCAGAGCATTTTCAGCAGCGATTGGTTTTATGCGGCCCAAAATAGGGGCAACCGCATCAAGTCGCCGATTGAGTTCACCGCAGGGTTGATGCGTAGCGTGGAGCTGAAGTTCGAGCAACCATTGGGCATGCTGTTTATCCAACGGGCTTTGGGGCAAATTCTTTTCAATCCCCCCAATGTGGCTGGTTGGCCAGGAGGTAAAACCTGGATCGACAATTCTACCCTGATGTTGCGCCTAAATTTGCCGGGTTATTTGTTCAATTCAACCGAATTCAGCTTGCGTACCAAAGGTGAGTTTGAGGACGAAGCCCGCGAAAAAGGCAATCGCCGACTGAGCAACACCATCAACCTCCAGCCATTAAGTGCCGGCATCAAAGGCAACAGCAGCAACGAAATTGCTACAGAATTGGCCAAATACCTATTGCTGACGCCCACGGCATTGCCGATTGAAACCTACACCAAAGAATTGCCTGCTACCGACCGCGAAACCATCATTCGCCAAATGACCACGCGTCTGATGACTTTGCCGGAATATCAAATGTGCTAATAAAAGTTGAGGAGTTGAGAAGTTTAGGTGTTTAGGCTACTGCGAGCGACACTCAACTTCTCAACTCCTCAACCCCTCAACTTTATAAAAATGAAAAGAAGAAACTTCCTGAAGCAGTCGGCGTTGGCCAGTACAGCCATGATGATTCCGGCCTTCCTCAACGATATTTCCTTTGGCCAATTGATGGCCCGGCGGGCGGGTAAAGTGTTGGTAGTGGTGCAGTTTTCGGGCGGCAACGACGGCCTCAACACCATTGTCCCTTACCAAAACGACCTGTATTACCAAAACCGGCCTAATCTCGCAATCCCAAAAACCGAAGTGCTGAAGGTGAGCGACGAGTTGGGGTTCAATCCCGCGCTGCAAGCTCTGCAAGGTTTGTACGATGAGGGGGTGATGAGCATTGTCAACAGTGTGGGATACCCCAACCCCGATCGTTCGCACTTCCGCTCCATGGACATTTGGCACACCGCCAGCGAAAGCACCGAGTACCTGAACAGTGGTTGGTTGGGGCGTTACCTCGACAGCAATTGTGCTGGTTGTGCGTCTCCTTATCAGGCCATCGAGCTAGACGACACTTTGAGTTTGGCGCTTAAGGGTGAAAAACGCCGTGGTTTCGCCATGAGTGACCCCGCCCAACTCAAACGGACGACCGACAACAAAATCCTGCAAGCCGTGGGAAAAACCCCAAGTACGGCCCACCACGAAGAAAATGTGGCTTATTTGTACAAAACCCTGGTGGACACCCAATCTTCGGCGGACTATTTGTTCGAAAAATCCAAGGTGTATCGCTCTACGGTGGCTTATCCGCAGAGTGAATTTGCCAAGGACCTGAAGATGATCTCCCAATTGATCACTGCCGATACGGATACGCGCATTTATTACGCCAGCCTGACCGGATTTGATACCCACGCCAATCAGCGCAACCGTCAGGAACGCCTGCTCCAGCAATACGCGGAGGCCATGAAGGCTTTTGTACAAGACCTCAAGCAGAACAACCTGCTGAATGATGTTTTGATCATGACCTTCTCGGAATTTGGCCGCCGGGTCAAACAAAATGCCAGTGCAGGTACCGATCATGGCACCGCCAACAACCTCTTCCTGATGGGCGGAAACCTGAAAAAAGCAGGCTTTTTCAACGGCCCTGCCGACCTGAAAAACCTGGATGACGGGGACTTGAAATACCAGGTGGACTTCCGGGATATTTACACAACCGTGCTCAATCGTTGGCTGGATGCGCCAGCGCCCCAAATTTTGGGTCAGTCCTTTAAGGGTTTGGAACTTGTTTAGGAACGGAAATGAAATAAAGTAAACAAGTTGACCGAGTTATTTTTTGATTTGGCAAGGCGCGAGGAAGGCGCATAGCCAGCCTACGCAACTGACGAGTAACGCAGCAAAATCAAAAAAGAGCCGGTCAAGTGTTTACTTTATTTTATTTCCGTTCCTTAATCTTTAAAATACATATAAACCATGAAGTTTTTAAAAATCAGCTTCTTTGCCTGTTTGTTTTTGTTTGCACTGAATTTGAGTGCTCAACGCCCGGGAGGAGGCCCCGGTCAATTGCCGAATCTTGACTCGATGCGGGTCAAACTCAGCCTGAGTGCCGACCAGGAAACCAAGATTAAATCGGTAATCAGCACTTACCGCCCCAAACTTAAAGAGGCTCGGGACAGCAATACCGAACAAACTGCACGGCGTGAGGCGATGGCACCGCTGTTACAATCCATGCAAGAAGAAATTCGTCTGGTGTTGAACGATGAGCAAAAAGCGAAGCTGGACGCGATGAAGGCGAATCGGCCAAAGAAGGGGAAAAAGGCTAAATAATTGAGCAAAATGTAGGGTTTAAAAGAATTCAAACAAGTATGCTACAAGATTTGCTTGTTTGAATTAAAAATATTATGTTTGAATTCTTTTAAAAACCTACAAAAAAAATGAACACCAGGACGCTGTCGCCCCCCTCGGTTCAGCCTGAGCAGGAAACGCCTGAACAACCCAACCCAAAACCTCACCGAAGGCTCTGGTGGTTGCTTATTGTCGTCGTAGCCACTATTTATACGGCTTTCAATGTTGAAGACTTTGATTTTTTGATAGAAAAAGATGGGCAGTATGAGTTAGCGCCACATCGAAAGGAAAAGTTACAAAAGGAGTTGGCAGAATATGATGAAGCAGAGCAATATGTAATATATGCATCGTAAGCTGGCTATTATCCTTGTTATAGTTGTGGAAAACAAACACTGATTTACCTAGAAAAAGGTGAAGTATGGAAATATGGCTCGACACGCATGGGTAAAAATCGTAGGTATGGGAATGTGGGCATTCCTCTAGGTTTAGTCTACGCAACAGAATATATAGGAGATTTGACGACTTGTCAAAAGCTCGAAAAAATTAAAATTTACAACTATGCATTATTACCTGAAAATTTAAAAAGATCAACTCCTTTAATTCGACCGCCTGGCAATAAGGTTGATTTTTGATGAAAAACACTTAAATTGCAGTAATGAACAACCAAACAGTCATACAAAGACCTATTTACACTTCCAGTGCGTGTTGGCATGAAGTGCCTTTCGACAAGGTGCAGCTAACTTATGAGCTAGGAAGATTTTTGGATGAAAGAATCAATATCGAAGCTTTTGGCTCGGGATTGAAAGGTGTTTGGTTTGTTGCGTTGATTATGCTCCCAGAGCAGAAAAGACATACCAATGAAATTATTTTTCACCGAAAGGCTAAACTTTTGGAGATTTTCTGGCGGATGGATTATGAAAAAGTGATGGCTGCGACACTGCCAGAGTTCAAAGAATACTTGGCTAACTTTTTTATTGAAGTGTTCTATGTTGCAAGTGAGCAGAAAAAAATCAAAGAATTCGACATGGTTGGATTAATTGAAACATTGGCAAAATCAATTACTGATTGGTCGGCGAGTGAAAAAAGCGTGCCTCAAGCGCAGTAAAAAATACAACCCAATATTCTTTTAGGGATGAGAAAAAATAACTAGATCAACAATCCAATGATTTACGTATGTTGAATTTTTTTAAAAAATTGTTCGGTATAACCCACCAGCAAGCGGCAAAAGATTTTACTGAACAAGAATATGAAACGGATTATGAACTCAAATTACAAGGACTTGAAAATGTTTTGGGTAAAATGCACGACTTAGTTGGGCATGCAATCATTTCTTTCGCAGTCGGAGGTGCAGTTGATATGTATTATTTTCCCAATCACATCAAGGGTACAGGTTTTGCGACGATGGAACTTTTAGAACCAGATGGAACTGGCCCTTTGCCAAACAGGCATGGGACATATGAACTTGTGGCTTTCACCAAGCACAATTACGAACACAACAGTGATACGAAGACTCCTTTCAATTTTATTGAACGAAAAGTCTGTAGTTTTTTTACAACAATTGGATTTTATTCAAGAGAAGCTATTTTAAACCCAAATGAAACTTGTGAAATACCCAACGATGAAGGTGAAGAAAATACTTGTTTAATCTTTGATTTATATGAACCTGAAAACAAGAAATTTTACATTGGTGATAGGCAACATCATTTGCTGCTATGCATTCAAGTTTTTAGAAGCGAAATGGAATATGCTAGAAAAAATGGCATCGATAAACTATTTGATAAATTGAAACAAGCAGGACATTACCCTTATAGCGACCTAGATAGAGCCCCTGTCGTTTGATAAAACGATAAAATCGCTCGTGGATTCGAGAATTAAAGGATGGCTCTCCCATAAAACCCCGAACCCACGAACTTCAGATGCTCTTAAAAAATAATCCCCAACTTCAGCACTATCGCGCTCCCCGTTGCCTTGGAGTTTTCACGTTTGTTACCCGAAGGGTCAAAAACGGTGCCTTTGTCTTCAGTCAAATCGGTAAAACCCGATTGAAAGCCAATGCCCGCCACCAGGGAAGTCGTTTCAGCCAGGCTGTATTCAAGCCCACCATTCAAGCCCCAAAGCATGCTGATGCCGTTGATGTCTTTTTTGATGTTGATTTTTTCGGCATCGGAGCCGATGCCACGCCCTTCAATGCTACCCGTTGATTTTGATTTAAAGTTGAGGAACACCCCCGGTTCCAGAAAGTAACGCATGCGGCCAAATTCCCGCGTCCGCATTTTGACCAGCAGCGGAATTTCGATAAACTGCAAGCTATGCTTCAGTTTCACCCCGGCAGGCAAGCTATCCAAATCCGGGCCCAAATCCGACTGCACCCAATATTTTCCACCGTATTCATAAGTCAAGGACCCACCATGGTTGAACGCAAAGCCAATTCCGGTAGAAATAGCGTAGTTTTGGCGGAAGTACAATTCGGTCATCATCCCTAGTTTGAGTCCCAGGTTTGTACCGTTGCGGTTGATGTTTTTGTTGTCAGTGTTCATACCCGTGAAAGCGGGGCTTAGTTGAAATCCAAACCTTACATCTTCAAACTGGGCAGATAACTGCGTTAGCGCGATGCATAAAAATGCTGCTACTGCAATAATTTTTTTCATGTTTCGATTGTTTTGTGTTGGCTAGTTGGTTGAAGCGTTGAGATAAACGGCACTTCGGCTTCGCTCAGTGGCCGTTTATTTCAACGCCTCAACTACAAAATTAGATTCTCACCAATAAAAAAAAAGTCTAATCCGGTATGAGTTGGCAAAACGTTTTGATTTTACTCTGTGTATTAACGTTTTTTGCGGGTTGTAAGTCTGACAAAAGGGACGATTTACCAGATGTTTCCGGCATTTCCCCGGTAAAATTAACAATTCGCCGTTTTGAGCAAGACTTGTTCAAAATGGATACGAACAAACTGGCCGAAGAGTTGCCTTTCCTAAAGTCAAAATATGGCGAGTTTGCCACCATTTATTTTGACAACATTTTGGGCGCTACCTCCAAAGAAGTGGCCCCGGAGGGCGAAGTAGCCTTTGTCAAAGGTTTTATGACCCACCCTGCTGTGCGCCATTTGTACGATACTTGTCAGGTGATTTATCCCGATTTGCCCAAGGAAAGCATCGCGCAACTGGAAGAGGCATTCCGCTATTACAAGTATTATTTTCCCCAGCGGAAGGTCCCGACCCTGACTACCTTCATCTCCGAGTACTCCATCGGAAATTTTGTGTATGCCAACGACGACCTGGCCATTGGTCTCGATTTCTTTTTGGGTGAAAAATACCCCTACCTCAATTTCAACCCCGACAACCCCAATTTTTCACAGTACCTGACTCGTACTTTTAACAAAGAACACATTGCGGTCAAAACCCTCTGGCCACTGGTTACGGACATTGTAGGAGAAGCCCCTGCTGGTGAAACCCTGCTGGATCACATGATCCACAATGGCAAAAAAATGTACCTGCTCGACCATTTGTTGCCCTTCGTTGCCGATACAGCCAAAATGGAAGTTTCGACCAGCCAATGGAAATGGTTGAATGAAAACGAGAACAACATTTGGGCTTATTTTTTGCAACAAAACCTGTTGTACAACACGGAATGGCAAAAGATTCGCAAATTTGTAGAATACAGTCCCAATTCCCCCGGCATGCCCGCCGAAGCACCTGGTCGCACGGGAGATTGGCTGGGTTGGCAGATCATCAAAGCTTACATGGAACAAAATCCCGATACCCCACTGAAAGAACTATTCCGTTTGACGGATAGCCAAACGATTCTTAAACGGGCTCGTTATAAGCCTAAACTGTAATCAAAACCAATATGAAACGCGCAATTCCATTAGTTGACCTTTCCAAGTTTGTCAATGGTTCTGCAGCAGAACGAACTGCTTTTGTACAAGAGTTAGGCGATGCCTTCCACAACATTGGCTTTGTAGGCGTTGTCAATCACGGTATATCCAAAAACTTGATTGATGATTTTTACGCCGCTTCCAAACGTTTTTTCGCTCTTCCGGAAGAAACCAAAAGGAAGTACGAGGTCCCTGGCCTGGCTGGACAACGGGGGTATACCTCCTTTGGCAAAGAACACGCCAAGCAATCCAAAGTAGCCGATTTGAAAGAGTTTTTTCAAATCGGGCAAGAGGTACCTGAAGGCCATCCTTCCAAAGCAAAATACCCGGATAATGTACAAACGACAGAAGAACCAGCTTTTGCTCAATTGGGTTTCCAGTTGTATCGAGCTTTTGAAAGCACCGGAGCCCAATTGTTGAAAGCCATTGCCATTCACCTGAATCTGGGCGAAAGTTATTTTGAATCCCAGATCACCTACGGAAACAGCATCTTGCGTTCCATTTTTTACCCGCCCATTACCCAGGAGCCCGCTTCAGCTATCCGGGCTGAACAACACGAGGACATCAACCTGATCACCTTGTTGGTTGGCGCGTCTGCAGGGGGACTTGAACTGCTGAATAAAGAGGAAAAATGGATGGCCATTGTGCCAGAGGAGGACGAAATTGTGATCAATGTTGGGGATATGCTCCAGCGGTTGACCAACAATTACCTGAAGTCAACTACCCACCGGGTGGTCAATCCGCCACGGGAAGAGTGGCACCTGCCCCGTTTGTCGATTCCTTTCTTCCTCCACCCGGTCAGTGACATGGATTTGAGCTGTTTGCCATCCTGTGTGACTGCTGATAACCCGCTACATTATGAACCCATTACAGCGGGTGAGTACCTGGATGAAAGGTTGCGGGAAATTGGCTTAAAAAAATAAGTACTTAAAAAAATGCCCGGTTTACGTCAAAGTTCTGCCCGTTTCGCCATATTTTTTCTAGCGTTACTGCTTAAACCTTCGTACATTGCGGGCTGTCTAACATTAGAGCATCCCTCTGGGGTGCTTATCAAGGGTTTTCGAAAGAGAATCCATAGATCATTCAAAAAAAAAGATCGTCATGGGAACAATGATGTTGTTGTTTGCGCTTGGCGGATCGGAAGTCCTCTTGATTTTCTTCGCGATCCTGCTGTTGTTTGGTGGTAGAAAAATTCCAGAACTGATGCGTGGTATCGGCAAGGGGATTCGCGAATTCAACGCCGCCAAATCTACTATTGAGTCTGAATTGAAAGAAGGAATGCGTGAAGTTGACAACAAAGCGCAGCAACAGCCTTCAAATATCGAGGGACCAAAATAGTTTATGCGTTGAGAAGTTGAGGGGTTGAGAAGTTGAGGCTGCCGCAGCGGTTTAGACGCTAACTTGCCTAAACTTCTAAACTCCTCAACCCCTAAACTTTCAAAAGGTACTGGTCACCGCAAAACGAAACCCACTAAATGCCGGCTCCAAACGGCATATCCCACCTGTGCACACCACTCCTTCCACTTGTTTGATGTAACTCAATGAAAAACGGTTTGATTTGATGGTGTAAAACACGTCGAAGCGCGGGTAGTACAAGGCTTTACGTTTGCCATTTTCCACCGGGCTAGCCACTCCTGGCACTGCATTGAACATATTGGCCGCGGCGAAAGTCCAATGCGGGGCCAGGGTATATTCTGCCTGCAGCCAGGCCCAGGAACCAAAATCGGCACCCAATTCCACCCTCGGATCTTCTTGCATAAACAGGTATTGAGCTTCAATGCGCAACAATTTGCGCGGGGTGAATTTGTATTGGTATTCAAAAAACGGCGTGATGGTCCTTACCAGCGGCACATTGGGTTTTACTTCGAATACCTCCTGATTGTACTCCTGGCGCTGCACCCCGGCAATGATGGTGGTGTTGCGTTTGATCTTCAGGGTCATTTCTGCATAAATTTCCCGATACAGCAACTCATCCTCCAGGTTTTGGATGTTGGATACATTCACATTAAAACTCAGTTTTTTGCTGGGGGCATAGCGCAAATCCGCTTGGAAAGACAGTTCCCCCAATTCCTGGGTAGCTGCATTGTAACGCGAAGTCAAGCGATAGGTATTGGAGCGGGCCATCGGGGGGATGAAATTCAGCGTGCCCCGGTTCGCCTGTTCCTGTGGGCGGGTACGCCAGGAGAAGTTTTGGGTGCGTTTGCCCTCCAGGCTGAGGCCAAATTTTTCGCCTGCATAACTCAGGTTGGAGTAAAAAACCGTTCCCGCTTTTTGGATAAACCGATCCCCAGTGATGGTATCTCCCTTGATGATGGTTTCGGCAAAAGGGTCGTTTTGTGCGTCGGGGGTTTTATAGGCACCTTCAAAATACCAGGAGAAAGCTCCTTTACTCAGGGTATTGTAGCCAGTAAAAGCATAGGTATTGAATTTGGGCACAAAGACGTAGTCGGCGCCATAGGTATTCAACACCGACACTAATGAATTCATGGATTGATCATCCAAGGTGCGATTGACAATGCCAAATCCGGGTGCCAATGTCCAGGCATTTTCATCGTTTGAACTAACAAAACCATCCAAACTTACCCCTTTAATAATCGAGCGGTAACTGTCAAATTGCTGCCGCTGCTTGCCCGTAAACCCCTTGATTTTCCAGTTTTCTCCCAGGCTGTATTCCAGCCGCAGGCCAATCAGCGCATTGTCGATCAACAAAGGGCGTTCCTCAAACGCGCGGAAAATGATGCCGCTGCCAATTTGGTCGTAAATGTACCCCGCAGTAATGCCCAGTTGGTCTACCTGTTTTTTGATGAACCACATCCCAATTCCTTGACCAGAATAAGAATCGGTCGGATTGAGTAAATTAGAGTTGTTAAAAGCATCGAAGCGCAGGCCAAAATCAAAGCCCCAGTTGTTGTAGTTGAGGTTGAGCCAGGCTTCGGCGCCGTAAAGTTGGCGATCATATTGGGGCGTATTGGCCGCACCAATCAGGGAATCGCGGATGAAAAAGTTGGCGTTGGTTTGTAGGCTTCCAGAAATTTGTCCACCGTTGGAAGAAGGATTATCTTGCGCCACCATTTGTAAGGGCAAAAACGCGAGATACAGCATGATTACACTGAACGGAATACTTAAGCGGTTCATTTGGAATTGTCTTAGTGGTGACTTAATCAGGGATTTAGTGTAGTCAACTACTTAGCGTGCAGGATTAAGCAGCTATTTTTAAAGCATCAAACTTAATAAAATCAGATAGGATGAAATTGATGAAATACGGGATGTTCGCCGCCGCGACGCTTTTGACGATTGCACTCTCTGCGCAAAGCAGCAAAACATTGCCCGATGCCACGGTCAAAACCCTGGATGGCAAGAGTGTGCAGATCAAAAGTTATGTAGGAAAGGGCAAGATCACGATCCTGAGTTTTTGGGCCACCTGGTGCGCCCCCTGCAAGCGGGAGATGGACGCAATTACGGAAGTGTACGGCGACTGGAAAGACGAATACGATGTGCAGTTTTTGGCCGTCACCATTGATACCCAACGCGACCTGCCCAAAGTAAAACCCATGGTGACGACCAAAGGCTGGCCTTACATTTTCCTCAGTGACGCAGCCAATCAACTCAAAACCGCCCTCAATTTTCAAACCATCCCCCAAACTTATTTGATCGATCAAAAGGGGAACATCGTGTATGAGCACACGGGTTACAATCCAGGCGATGAACTGGATTTGGAGGAGAAGATCAAAAGTTTGGCAAAGAAGTGATTTAATTTTTGTTGGTTTGGTTCTAATGGAAAGATCAATTCCTTCAAAACCAAACCAACAAAAATTAAATCAATTACCTATCTTACTTATCAGAAACTTTTCCATACCTGTTTCCATTCTTATAGTAAACTATAAAAGCCTGTGAAAAGCCATTTTTTCGCGCTTCATGTAATGCTGCAATTGCATTACTTTTCTCTTCAAACCCAGAAATAAGAACCCGAACCATATTTTTATTGGTCAAAAATTCAGTGTCTAATTTCCCAATTTGACTAATGAAACTATATTTTGGGTGATCTACTAAAAAATCTTTAAAATAAGGTGCCTCTAGTTGGATTCTGTAATAATTTCCAGTGTATGTGTCTTCACTCGACAAATATGAAAGAGTGTCATATTTTGATACTCCTTTAAAAAAAGTTGTTTGCGGGATAGCAGGAGCTATAACTCCGTTTAGATCACGATCTGCTGCTGCCTCTCCAAGAAATCCGCTATTCCCAGTATTTGCCCGCTTAAACTTTGAAGTACCTATATTAGGATTTAGCAACACCCTACCTTCAGATAACCAAACTCTTTCTGGTGTTTTTATCCATTCATTTGGCACAGGGGGGTTGAGAAACGTTGCATTACTGAATTTAGCCCAGCGCATAAGTGCAAATACTTTAACAAAATCATTCAACCGTTCATATTCTCTGGTACTTTTGATTAGGATAGGAGAAATAGAGTAAAACTCTCTTTCTTCCTGAGATTCTGTCCCAAAAAGTCCAAAACCGTGCATTGTAATTAAAGACTGATCAATTTCTTTCGAATTTTGCTCTATATCCATTCTTTTTAACGTCAAGAAACTTCCGCTCTGATCGATAAAAATAGGAACATCTGTTATCTTCCAAGTAGAGGGCAAATACCCATTTAGCCATTTTTCTACTCTAGAGTTAGTATCGCAATTGCAATCTCTTATTTTCTCCTTAAGTTCTTCATCTGCAATAGGCAATACATCACACATCAGCGCAATGAGTCCTAGCTCAAGATTTTCAATCACAGGATGCAAAATCACTTCCCATCTTGTCATGTTATTTGAATCATATCGTTCATATATACCTGCTAGCCCATGTGCCTCCTCTAGTTTGTTATTTGTAGGATTATTAAAAGCAATGGTGTAACCTGCGTAGGCATCTTCTAAGTTCACTGATGGGAAAATTCTTTCACTACCATCCACAAATATAAATTCTAATACCCCCGTCGGTAAGCTTGATTTATCGATTTCATTTGAAATCCACCTAACTGATTCTAATTTCGGTAATGTAGAACTAGCGACTACCGTATCTCCTAAAATCACGCCACCAAAACCAGCCCTGGTTCTGACTACATTTCGGAATCCCATTTTTCTCGAAGATTGACCACCATAGTTGTTGTCAAGAAATTTATTATATTTTTCTACAGAACTATTTTTTATTGTAGGATTTTGATAATTAGATGCAGCATCAACGGAGGACGGACCTGGTGGTTGTGGATTAGGAATTTTAGGTGTGTTTGGATTTAGAGACCTTGTTTGGTTTTTATATGGATTCTCAGCAATTGAATTTAACGCCTTATCCGTTCGAGCTCCCTCATAACATTTGTAAAGTTGTTGCGTTACATTTTTTAATCTTTCTTGAGGAGGTGGAGGAGATTTTGCTAGGCTAATCCCTTTTTCTAGTGCTTCAGTATGAGTTTTACTTTTATTTAAAATATCAAATAAATTATCATCATGAATTTCAAAATGAAACTTTAAAATTCCCCTTGTCCCACCTAAAGCCCCTGATTCAGTATATTTAGAAATAGCCATTATGCTCTTTTTAATGTCATCAGCCAGATTTACATTACTTGACGCTAAAGCTGTTTTAAAAGTAATTTTAGATATTTCAGTAGAAATATTACCAAAAAATTTGGCTAAGGGTTTTTCTGATAGTATCCCCTGGTATTTTTGGGCCATGTCTTTTGATAACATAGCCAACAATTTTTCGCCGTTTCCTGGAGAAGCTGCCTCAGCTGCTTGATAAGCCATCGTAATTTTCCTCACTGAGGGATATCGAACCCATTCATTTTGTAACTGTACAGGAGGGCTATAGCCATAACTTTGAAGTAGTTGAATTGTTCTATCGCCACCAGCTTGGGCATATTTAGCCACCGCATTTATTGTTTCAGGAATTGGCAGCCCTTGCTCAATTTGTCCAAAAACATTAAATAAGGAGTTGAGGGACAATAAACTTATTAAGAATATTGTCTTGAAAGTTGAATTTTTCATGCTTTTTTATTTTATGTATAAAAACTTAGGATTTTATTTTTTCGAGTAACAATTTTTTCTCATATTTAGCATCACCAGAGAAATTAGCATCTGGTACTTTTAATAATAATGCTGCAAGCATTCGCGGGCCATGAAGACGAGCCTCTGTAAAAACATTTGTCCAAAATTCCAGAGGTGAAACTCTATCAACAGGTGGCAAAAGATATGTTTCAATTAAAGTGACGTCGGTGTCGTTTGGATCGGCTTCTTTTCTATAGGCATTTACTTCCGAAATAACAGACAAAGCCCTTTCAGGCTTTATACTTTTTGCACATGCCTCTATAATTAATGTTCTAACCATGTAAGCCTCGACCATGGGACCAGTGGGGAATTTATGTAGCAAATGCTCCATTTGGCCAAAAGTTGTTTTTTTTGCACTGGCCTCATTGTAGTTGTCTTCGATATCCCTACAGATTTCCAATAGGGATTTAATTATTTGATTATTAGTCAAATGTGCATTTTCAAAAGATACTGTTCCACTACGAATTTCTTTTTCTATGTGATTTTTTCTTGCAGATTGTATTATTACTTCATCAAGTCTTATATCATACTCCAATAATTGCCCTAAAAGTCTAATTGATTTTTCAATATTATTCGACTTCAACTCTTCTCTAATTTCAAATATTTTTCCTGAAACCATACCTAATAAAGTTAATTGGGTTAAAAAGTAAAAGTACTTTGATTTTATGCTTAAAGTTCATGTCTCATAAATGCTATTCTTTAGTATCGGCTCTAAAAGTAAGGAATTCATTGGAGATTAGCAAGGTTAGATTTGCAAAAAAAACGCATTGTATTTTAAATTTAAGAGACATCTTATTTATACACCAAACTAGTCAGTTAAGGACAGCATTTATTTTTTCAAAAACGTCAATTCCACCCGTTCATTTGCCATCCGACCCTCCATCATTTCTACATCGGCTACGGGGAACTCATCGCCATACCCCGTAGCTTTCATGCGCGATTTGGCAATGCCCATTTTGCTCAAAAAATCTACCACAGCACTGGCGCGGTCTTGTGAAAGGGTGAGATTCAAAATCGGATCGCCTGCTCCTTCGGTATGGGCACCTATTTCAATTTTGAAGCGAGGGAAAGCTTTTAAAATTTTGGCCAGCTGCTGCAATTCCACCTGCATTGCAGGAAGCACGTCCGCCTTATCCACTTGAAAATTCAAGGTTTTGAACAAAAAAACTTCTATAGACAGGTCTTTACCCGCATCAATGGCCTGATACAATTTTTCACCAACTGTACCCTCCGCAAAATGCTCCTGGCGTAAACTTTCCAGCCTTTTAAGGGTTTCTTCATCTACTTGTGCGGCTTCTTCTTTGGCCAGGGCTTTGGTTTCATCAAGCATGTCCTCGATGGCACCCATTGGGTCTTCCTCCGCGGAAACAGGTTCTTTTTCTACCTGATTTTTGCAAGCAACACTGATGAAGAGCAAGGCAAATACACAAAGGCTGATGGAGAACAATCGGTAATGAGGTTTCATGTGATCAAAACTTGAAGGGGTGAAAACGAGTAGTTCTTAATGCATGAAGTTTAAACGTTTTTCCGCAGGTTTTTGCACAAATTCCCTTAAAAAATATCTATTTAAGTTTTTTCTTTTTGAAAAAAATTGATTTAAGTTTTATTTTTACACTCTTGTACGGGCGCCCCTCGCGGGTGCCCTCACAGGATCGTACGAGTAACCCTCCGTGGTTGCCCACCCAAACAATCAAACCATGTCAAGCCAACCCAACGGAACCGATAGCCTGGATTTTATCGAAGTAATTGGCGCCCGAGAGCACAACCTCAAGGACATCAACGTGCGGATTCCGCGCAACAAATTGGTGGTCATCACCGGCCTAAGCGGTAGTGGTAAGTCTTCATTGGCTTTTGACACCATTTATGCCGAAGGCCAACGGCGTTACATGGAGACTTTTTCTGCTTACGCCCGTCAGTTTATTGGGGAAATGGAGCGCCCGGATGTGGAACGCATCGATGGTTTGAGCCCGGTTATTTCGATTGAACAAAAAACCACCGGTCGCAACCCTCGTTCTACCGTAGGCACCATTACCGAGATCTACGACTTCATGCGCTTGCTTTATGCGCGGGTGGGTGAAGCCTATTCCTATGCCACGGGCAAAAAAATGGAACGTTTCAGTGAGGAGCAAATGCGGGAAAGGCTGCTGCTGGATTTGAAGGGCAAAAAAATCTCCTTACTCGCTCCCATGGTGCGTGGTCGCAAAGGGCATTACCGCGAGTTGTTTGAGCAGGTTCGCAAACAAGGTTTTACCAAAATCCGGGTCGACAATGAAGTCCTGGATGTGGTGCCCGATATGCAGGTAGACCGTTACAAGGTGCACGACATTGAAGTGGTGGTAGACCGCCTTACCGTCAATCCAGACAACCCCGGTCGTTTGTTTGAATCCCTGGCTTCTGCCCTTAAAATTGGCAATGGGGTTGTGATGATCCTGAACATGGACAACCAGCAAATCACCACCTACAGCAAACACCTCTTTGATTTTGATTCGGGCATTTCCTACGAGGAGCCTTCGCCCAATACTTTTTCTTTCAACTCGCCTTACGGAGCTTGCCCTACTTGTAATGGCCTGGGCTTCATCAACCAGGTGGACATGGCCAAGGTGATTCCCGACCCAAACAAAAGCATCACTGATGGTGGCTTTGCACCTCTGGGTGAATTGCGGGAAAACATGGCCTTTAAACAACTCAAGGTCATTGCCAAAGAATACAAGTTTTCGCTAACAACCCCGATCAAAGACATTCCAGCCGAAGCCATGGAAATCATCCTACGCGGAGGAGGACAAAAATTGGCCATTAAATACGATGGAGCGGAAGACGCCATCTACAACATGGCTCAGGAAGGTTTGGTCAAAATGCTGGAGCGCTGGTACGAAGAAACGACTTCTGAAAAAATCCGCATTTGGGCCGAGGAATTTATGACCATTACTGAATGCCCAGAGTGCCATGGATTTCGCTTGCGCCAGGAGTCCCTGCACTACCGGGTGCACGATCGGCACATTGGCGAATTGTCGAACATGGACATTGCGGAATTGGTGGAATGGATGGACAATCTGCACATTTTTCTCAACGACCGCCAGCAACTCATTGCCAAAGACGTGCTCAAGGAGATTCGCCTGCGTTTGGGTTTTCTCATGCACGTGGGTTTGGAATACCTGACGCTGCATCGGCCTTCAAGAACCTTGTCGGGCGGGGAGTCGCAACGCATTCGTTTGGCTACCCAAATTGGTTCCCAACTCACCGGGATCACCTACATCCTGGATGAACCCAGCATCGGCCTGCACCAACGCGACAATCAAAAACTCATCGAAGCGTTGCGCCAACTGAGCAACATTGGCAATACCGTACTGGTGGTGGAGCACGACAAAGACATCATGATGGCCTCCGACTACCTCATCGACCTTGGGCCCGGAGCGGGCAAACACGGCGGCGAATTGGTAGCTGAAGGCATTCCACATACTTTTTTGGAAAAACACACCATCACCTCCGAGTACCTGAGTGCCCGCCGAAACATTGAAGTACCCAAAGTAAGGCGCAAGGGCAACGGACAGGTGCTGGAATTGATCGGAGCCAAAGGCAACAACCTCAAAAATGTCTCAATTTCTATTCCGCTGGCCACTTTTTGCTGCGTAACGGGGGTTTCGGGGAGTGGCAAGTCCACCCTCATCAACGAGACCTTGTACCCCATTTTGCGCCAGCATTTTTACAATAGCCTCAAGCCACCCATGCCTTACACCGAAATCCGGGGCCTGGAGCACCTGGACAAGGTGATTGAAATTGACCAATCGCCAATCGGACGTACCCCTCGTTCCAATCCGGCTACCTATACCGGGGTCTTTACGGACATCCGCAACATTTTTGCCGAATTGCCCGAGGCCAAAATCCGGGGCTACAAGCCCGGTCGTTTTTCCTTCAATGTAAAGGGTGGCCGCTGTGAGGTGTGTGAAGGTTCGGGCATGCGGGTGATCGAGATGAACTTTTTGCCCGATGTATACGTGCACTGTGAAAATTGCCTGGGCCGTCGCTACAATCGCGAAACTCTGGAAGTACTCTACAAAGGCAAATCCATCAATGATGTACTGGACATGCCCGTGAGCGAGGGGGTGGAATTTTTCCAAAACATCCCCAAGATTTACCGCAAACTCAAAACCTTGGAGGAAGTGGGTTTGGGTTACATCACCCTGGGGCAACAGGCCACTACCCTCTCTGGCGGCGAGGCCCAGCGGGTAAAACTGGCCGAGGAACTCTCCAAACGAGACACAGGCCGAACCATCTATATCCTGGATGAACCTACCACCGGGCTACATTTTGAAGACATTCGGCATCTCCTGGAGGTCTTGAACAAGTTGGTGGAACGGGGCAATACCGTGCTGGTCATCGAGCACAACATGGATGTGATCAAAGTAGCCGATTACATCATCGATATGGGCCTGGAGGGCGGCCAACGTGGTGGTGAGGTGATTTGTACAGGTACACCCGAGCAAATTGCGAAGCATAAGCAGAGTCATACCGCGCGGTTTTTGAAATTGGAGTTGAAATAATCTACTTCCGCAGCACTTCCCGCAACCTTTCTGCCTTCAACAAACATTCTGCATATTCCTCCTCAGGATCAGAATCAAACACGATTGCGCCCCCAACCTGCAAGGACAAGTATCCACTTTCTTGTTGGTACAACAAACTGCGGATGACAACATTAAAATCAAAATCACCATTGGGTGCAAAATAACCGATGGCCCCGGAATACAGCCCTCGGCGGCTTCGTTCCAATTGCTCGATCAATTGCATGCTGCGCAGCTTGGGCGCCCCGGTCATGGAGCCCATGGGGAATGCTCTTTTGATGGCTTCAATATCCGAGACTTCGGCGGACAAAGTCCCCGTCACCGTTGAAATCATCTGGTGGACAGTGCTGAAGCTGTAAATGCCAAAAAGCTCTTCTACATTCACCGTGCCTGGCTGACAGCTACGGGCCAGATCATTGCGCACGAGGTCTACGATCATCACATTTTCGGAGCGGTTTTTGGGGCTGAGGTATAATTCTGTTTTGAGTGCAGCATCCTCTTCCTCAGTTTTACCCCGGCGGATGGTGCCTTTGATGGGTTGGGAAATCAGTTTTTGCCCGCGTTTGGCCAAAAAGCGCTCGGGGCTGGCACACAGTGCAAAATGCCCCTGCCAACGGAAAAATGCGGCGAAGGGTGTCTGCGTTTTGAGCCGCAGGCGTTGAAACAGGTTAAAAGGATCTAATTCGCAAGCTGGATGGAAAAACTCCTGGCAGAAGTTCATTTCATAAATGTTCCCCCGGCCAATTTCCTGACGGATTTGTGTTACTGTTCGCAAGTACTCCTCACGCTGGATGCGGGGCTGAAGTTCAATTTTTTCGGCAGGTTTAGGGGCGTGGATTTTGGTTTGTACAATCTGCTCGTAAAGGTCTTCAGGTGCCTGGGTCGCTGAGGCAATCGTCAGCACTTGATTCTGTACACTGATGCGGTGCTCGGGCACAAAAAAGCACAAATCGGGCCATTCCAGCGGGTCGGGATAGCGGGAATCCAATTGTTCCAGCTCGTTCTTCAAGTCATAAGCCAGGTAGCCAAAAAGGTATTCTTTAGGGTATTGGTTTTTGAACTGAACCAATTGTTCAAATGCCCCCTCTCCTGCCCGAGCCTGGATGGCATCCAAACACCCCGCTCCAACCAGCAAATCATAAGCTTGAAAAACATCCTGACTATGTCCATTGGAATCGAGGTAGCTGAATTGTTCAAAACGAGCCAACCACTGGATCAGCTTGGTCTTAAAAGCTTCCAGCGCTGCTGGATCAGCCAGCTTGCTGCGGTAAATGCGCCAAGTGGGTGCCGATAGGTCTACCATTCAATGCCGGGTGTGTCTTTTTGCTGCAAGGCTAATCAAAGCCCTGCATATACCCTAAACATTTAGAAAGGATTTTTGTCGCGGAGTCACAAGTGTTCTTTATAATTCCAAAATCTTTACGTCTACGCGCTGATTTTTCGGATCATTTTTCACTGCCGAAACCGGCTGGGTTTTTCCATAGCCCTTCATCACCAGGCGCTCTTTCTTAACACCTTTGCTGATCAAATAATTCCCTACAGCAGCAGCCCGGCGTTGGGACAAACGGTTGCAAAAATCATCGTCGCACAAACCATTGGTGTGGCCACCAATTTCAATGAGCACGCCCGGGTTGTTGGTTAAAAATTTCACCAAATCGTCCAGTTGTGGGTAAGAAGCCCGGTTGATGATGGTATCGTTGACGGAAAAATTGATGCTCGACATGCGGAAGGTTTGCCCCTTGCTGAGGTCTTCCGTTTTTAGGGCGCTGAAGTTTGGATTGAGTACAACTTTGGCCTCAGCTACAGGTGGCTGAATTTGTGCAGGAGGAGGGGTGGTGACAACAGGATTGACAACGCTATCCTTTTTGGGTTGTTCAACTTTGGCTACTTCTGGTTTTTCCTCACAATCTTCCGTAATGGGCGTGATGGGGGAGGCATTATCCAGCAGAAGATTGCCATTGTAGGGAAACAAATTTGGCGTTTTGTAAAAAGCCTCAAAGGTAATGTGGGTATAATCGCCAGTAGGTTCAAAGCGGAAATTGTATTCCAGCCAGCGGAAATGAACAATCAGATTGGTTTCAGCCAATAGGAACTGGCGGTCACAAGCGGAAAAACCACCGTAGATCCGGAGTTTGGCCGGGGTGCCATAATTGGCTTGGCCACCTTTGGCTTCACTTTGACCAATGTATTTTTCACTACGGGCCAGGAAAATTTTGAATTCGTAACATTTCCCCCCCTTCATTGGTCTGCTCAGTTTTTGACTGATTTTTTCCCAGGTTTCGTTGTCGCGCACCACCATGGCCATGTAGGTCTTGCCGTGTTGGGCAGGAGTAGTTACCCCAAAATCACCACTGGGCTGAATATCAGGAGCCAGGGCAGCATCAGCATTACAATTCACCCAACCTCTGGGCAAGTGGTTGGCCTGGGGTACATCCTCAAAAGAAGGATTCTGCAAATAAATCAGGGTATCTTGTGCAAAAACACCAGAATAGACTGTGCTAAACAACACAGCAGCTACAAAAAACAACTTGTACATACGATGATATTTCAAAGCGGAACCAGCTACAAATCAAGGATTTTTATCTCCACCCTTTGGTTTAAGGGGTCGTTTTTAACCGCCGACAGTGGTTGGGTTTTGCCGTACCCCTTTACTTCCAAGCGATTGGAAGTGATTCCATTTTTGATCAAGTAATTGGCCACTGCTCTGGCCCGACGCAAAGATAAACTATTGCAGTAGGCATCATCACACAAACCATTGGTATGACCACCAATTTCAATCACCACCTTATCATTTTGCTTCAGGAAGTTGTTCAATTTGTCCAAGTCCACATAAGAACTGCGGTTCAAGGTGGTGTCATTCACGGTAAAAACAATAGACCGTATCCTGATGGTTTGTCCTTTACTGAAATTGTTCAGGGTATCCAGGTTAGGATTTTCAATGACTTTGGGAGCTTTAGGGGTGGTGTTGACAGTCGTTGTATTGACTGGGGTTTTTATCGGGTTTGAGGGCTCAGAATCTCTGGGCTTAGGATTTTCAACTGGAGGTCTTTTTGTGCTTCCGGCGGTTTTAGGCCCATTTGAAGTATCTTTTCCAGGAGAAGGATTTACCGGGGGCTTGGTGACTGCCACGATTTTTTCCTTACAAGGTACAACTGTCAAAGCAGAGGCGTTGTCCAGCAAGATGTTGCCATTGTAAGGAAACAAATTGGGCGTTTGATAAAATGCTTCAAAAGTGATATAGGTAAAATCGTCGGTAGGTTCAAACTTGAAATTGAACTGCCGCCAGTTGTAACTGCTGATGAGGGGTGATTCGGCTAGTAACTGTTGCCGGTGGCAAGGGGAGAAACCGCCATATATCCGCAACTTGGCGTTGCGTACATAATTGACCTTTTCCTCCGTCACCCGGCTTTGGCTCAGGTATTGTGGGCTTTTGGCGAGATAAATACTGAATTCGTAACATTTGCCCCCTTCCATGGGGCCGCTGAGGCGTTGACTGACTCTTTCCCAGGTGGAATTGTCGCGTACAACCAATCCCAGATAGGTATCTCCATCCTGTGGCAGCATGGTCACCCCAAACTCGCCGCTGGGTTGCACATCTGGTTCTGACTCCCCGGGAAAGCCACAATCGATCCAGTCCCTTGGCGTTTGGCTGTGCCGGGGGGTATCCTCAAAAGAGGGGTTTTTGAGTTGAATCTTTTGCTCCTGGGCTTGTGCAAAGTTGCTGGTTCCTCCGAAAAAAAGTACCAGGGCTCCAAAAATGAATAGTCCACTCCTCATATAACAGTATTTTCGGATAGTTTGCCTAATTGGAAAAGGAACGTTCAAAGGATATCAAATGGTCTTTTGTTCTACCCAAATTATAACATTTAGGTAAAAAAAGAAAGGCTTAGGCCCTTGTGGAGGGTGAAAATTTCAATTTTAACTAAAATTTTCACCATTCCTTTGGTTAATAGCCCAGCCTTTCACTACTACAAAGCTACCGTTTCCGGTCAAATTATTACCTTTTCTCCTTTACTTTTTATTGAAAAGCATTGAGTCCAGTAACATCGTTACCCGTAATCAGCAGGTGGATATCGTGCGTGCCTTCGTAGGTGAGCACCGTTTCGAGGTTCATCATGTGGCGCATCACCGGGTATTCGTTGGTAATGCCCATCCCGCCGTGGATTTGCCGGGCTTCGCGGGCTACTTCCAGGGCCATGTGTACGTTGTTGCGTTTGGCCATCGAAATTTGAGCGGGAGTAGCTTTGCCCTGGTTGGCCAAAGTACCCAGGCGCCAGGCCATCAGTTGCGCCTTGGTGATTTCGGTGATCATTTCGGCCAATTTTTTCTGAGTCAGTTGGAACTGCCCAATTGGCCGACCAAACTGCATGCGTTCTTTGGAGTAACGCAGTGCCGAATCGTAACAATCCAGTGCAGCTCCAATTACTCCCCAGGCAATGCCATAACGGGCTTTGGACAAACAAGACAATGGCCCTTTCATCCCTTGTACATTTGGCAGTACATTGCTTTTGGGCACGCGTACATCTTCAAAAACCAATTCACCAGTGATGGAAGCACGTAGGGACCATTTGCCGTGGATTTCGGGGGCAGAAAAACCCTTCATGTCGCGTTCGACAATTACGCCACGTACCACACCACCTTCGTCTTTGGCCCACACCACGGCTACATCAGCCAGTGGGGAGTTGGTGATCCACATTTTGGCGCCGTTGAGGATGTAGGAGTCTCCATCGTCTTTGATGTTGGTCACCATCCCGTTGGGATTGGAGCCATGGTCGGGTTCGGTGAGACCAAAACAGCCGATGAAGTCACCATTGCCCAATTTGGGCAGGTATTTGTGGCGTTGCTCCTCCGAGCCAAAGCGGTAGATCGGGTACATCACCAGGGAGCCTTGTACCGAGGCCATGGAGCGAATTCCGGAATCGCCCCGTTCCAGTTCCTGCATGATGATGCCATAGGCAATCTCATCCATACCGCCACCGCCGTATTCTTCGGGTAAGCTGGGCCCAAAAGCACCAATTTCGGCCAGTCCTTTGAACAAATGAGTAGGGCACTTTGCCCGGTCTGCATATTCTTCAATGATGGGAGTTACTTCTTGTTTGACCCAGGTACGTACGGCATCGCGGGCTAAGAGGTGGTCTTCGCTGAGCAGTTCGTCAATGTTGTAGTAATCGTGCCCCTGAAAGCGATCCTCACGTGCTCGCTTCTGAATTGGCGATGTGCTCGCCCCATTTTCTAAGGACATACTGTTAGTTTTTTGTGGTTAGGATTGCAATAATTAATTCAAAAGACAAAAATACGGATTTATCCTGCTCAGTTTTAGTATTTTCGCGCCGTTAAAACCGCTTTTATGACGACGATTGCGCTGGAGGGTATGCAGTTTTTTGCCAATCACGGCTATTACGAAGAAGAACAGGCTACCAACACGTATTTTATTGTAGATGTATACGTGCAAATTGGAGACAAAAGTATGCGCGAGGTGACGATTGCCGACGACCTCACGGGTACGGTTAATTATGAAATGATCTACGAAATTTGCAAAATTGAAATGAAAAAAACCACCCGCCTGATTGAAACCCTGGCGCAGCGCATTTACAATCGGCTAAAAATGCAGTTTCCTTTTGCCACTAAGATAGAAGTGAAGTTGAGTAAAATGAATCCTCCCTTGGCGGGTGTGGTGGATCGGGCTTATGTCTACATTACGCAATGATTGTACCATCAGGGTTTATTCTTCTTCCTGCTCTAGTTCTTGCTCCTCTTCCCACTCTGAGTCCATTTCTTCATTGGGGGCCTCCTCCAACCAAAAATTATTCATGCCTTCACCTTGCAACACTTTTACTTTGTGTAAATTGACCAGGTCGAGCAGGGCCAGGAAGGTAATGATGGCGTGAATTCGGTCTTTGCACTCGCCAAAAATAGCTACAAAATCAGCTCGGCGACCATTGCTGATGCGGCTGTAAATGTACTCCTGTTGACCTTCGATGGTGTGGTTGAAACGGGCAATCTGGTGTACTGCCTTAGGTTGGGGTGTTTCAAAACGCGTCATCACACTTTCAAAAGCACGCAAGAGGCGGAAGAGGGTGAGTGATTCCAGCTCCGTGTCAACCAAGGCTTTAGTGGCAATCTGCTGAAGTTCCTGAGTAATGTTGCCGCGTACTTCCTGCATGGCGCGGTGCTCTTCCATTTCGCGCATTTCGTCGAGTACACTTTTGTACCGTTTGTACTCCAAGAGGCGTTGTACGAGTTCGTCGCGGGGGTCAATTTCATTGCCTGCTTCGTCCAGTTGTTTGCGGGGCAGCAACATCTTTGCCTTGATGCGGCAGAGGGTGGCAGCCACGAGGATGAATTCGCTGGCCATGTCGATGTTCATCTGCTCCAGGTGGTGCAGGTAATCCAAAAAATCGTCAGTGATGGTGGCAATAGGAATGTCATTGATGTCCAATTCATCACGCTCGATGAAGAACAACAAGAGATCGAAGGGGCCTTCGAACTGAGGCAGGTGAATGGTATAGGTATCGTTTACGGCCATAGAAGGGCGAATTTAGGGAGAATTTGGGGAAAAATAAAGCGCTACCCACAGCTCAGTGGATAGCGCTTTATTCCTACCTAAAATATTCTGAATTTACGATTTAGAACGTATACCGCAAACCCACTCTCGCCTGCCATCTCGACAACAAGCTAAAGTCATCAGCAAAAGTATTTTTGAGCGAAGTGTCAAAAGAGTAGGTTGGCACTCCGTTGGCTACACTTACGCCCAATGGCTGGGTATTTACTGGCAATTGGCGTACGCCCCAATTGGAGTTCAGCATATTGCCAAAGTTTAGGATATCGAGGCTGAGCTGAATGCCACGGCCACCATCGCCCATTTGCATATCTTGAGCTATCCGAATATCCCACTGTGAATACCAGGGAGCCAGGATGCCGTATTTTTCAACATACTTGCCCCGATTGGCACTCAGGTACTTGTCCTGGCGAATAAAGTTGCCAAAGGCATCACGCTGAGCCGCAGTTTGGAAGTTCATCTGACTCAGTTGAGCATCGGTTGGGATAAAGATCAGGTCGTTGAGGCCCGAACCATCGTTGTTGATGTCGCCAGAGTAAGTGTAGCTGAAGCGGAAGTCGGCTACGTTGTCGTTTTGAGTGGTACCACCTTGGGCATACTGGAAGAAAGTCGAAATGGTAGTTGCCCAACGGCCACCGTATTCAAAGGTTTTGAACGCAGAACCAATGATGCGGTGCTTGGTACCAAACAAGGAAGGTGCCAAGAGCGCGTTGTTCACGTGATTGATGGCCGGGTTGCGGTCAAAAGCATCGCTGGAAATTTCAGCTTCTACCGAAGAGGCATCTTTGGCATCCAGGAAGTTGTAACCCAACATCACCTGGCCATTTTTGAAATTGCGGCGCAATTGTACACTGGTATTGAAGGAGTAACCCACGTTGGTGTTGGAGAACACGTAAGCGTTGGTGGGGCCGCCAAATACCAGAGTGCGGTCGGCATTGGTGTAAATCGGGCGACTGTCCGGGCCTTGCAGTTTGCCAGTTGGCAGTTTCAAGCCATAGTTGCGTACCATGGCCGCTTGCAGGTCTTTGGTATACAGCACATCAAGAGTGAATACCCAGTTGCCCATCTTGCGGTCGTAGCCGAGGTTGGAACGCCATACTTGTGGGAACTTGAAGTTAGGATCGGTGTAGTTGTAGAAGAAGAAGTTGGGATTGGCCACCTGGTTGCCAATCCAAACGAAGGGCAAGCGGCCCGTGAAAAAGCCCGTTCCCCCGCGCAATTGAGCACTTTTGCCATCGCTACTCAGGTCGTAATTGAAGCCAATCCGAGGTGAGAACAGCGGCACTTGCTTGGGCAATTTGGTATGGTCAAATTTTTGAGGGTCTCCCTGCTCGTTGTACCAGGTGATACTCGCGTCATAGCAACAGTTGCGGGCAATGTTTTCTTCAATTTTTTCAGGCGTATTGAAGTACAAAGGCATGTCCATACGGATGCCGTAAGTCAGCGTGAATTTTTTATTCACCGTCCATTCATCTTGCAGGTAAAAGGCAAATTGGCCTACATTGGTTTCCGCCAGTGCCCAACCTTTGCCTGGAGTTCCATTTTCTCCACCATTGGCATTGGCAAAAGCGCGGGCTGCTGCTACTTCATTGTCAAAAGCACCCGTGTTTACGCTGTCCAAAAAGGCCGTTGTGCTCACGTAATCGGGGCCAAAAGTACCACCGTAAGCATTCAGGTTAAAGGAGTTGTCAAAACTAAACACTTCCAGACTGGTACCAATCGTGTAGTTGTGTTTGCCTTTGTAGATGTTGAAGTTATCGGTAAACTGGAACACATCCTGGTTCAGGCGGTTAAAAACTGAGAAGGGCTCGTGACCCGCTACGATGTAACGAATCCCGTCCTTGGCGATGTTGATGACCGGGAAAGGCTCTGAAAAAGGATCGCGGGCATCGCGGAAGGCAGTGTAACCCACTTGCAACTTGTTGGCAGCAGAGTTGCCAAACAAGGAACGCAATTCAATGATGCCGGAATTGATCTTGTTGTTGATCTGGTAGCCGGAATTAAAAAATTGCAGGGTAGTTAAGTCAGGACCACGGCGACCAATCGCAGAAGGGTGAGCAGGTTTTTGTTTGAAGGCATCCAGGAAGTTGTAGGTTGCCGTCAGGGTATGGTTTTTGCTGATTTGGTAATCCAGCTTCAAAATGGCCTTGGTACTATTCGTATTGTGCAAATAGTCTTCGTATGGGCCGGTTTTGTATTGGTATTTCCGGTTCAAAGCTTCGGAAACCGCGTCCAAATCCGACTTGGCTACCCGCGATACGTTAGAACCCGTTCGCCCGGCAGCAGCAGCGATAGCCGTGGAGCCCAGGTCGCTACGATCGTCAATTTCGGCGTTGGCAAAAAAGAAAAGTTTGTTCTTGATGATCGGACCACCCAAGGCAAATCCATACTGGGTTTGGGAAAGGTCGGGGACAACAATTTTTTCCCCACTTACTTTTCCTCCGGTCAAGTCCTGGTTGCGGAAAAACCCAAATACGGAACCTTTAAGTGTATTGGTACCAGATTTGGTTACCGCATTCACCGAAGCCCCAGTAAAACCAGCTTGGGTAACATCATAAGGTGCCAATGAAACGGTGATTTGTTCGATGGCATCCAGTGAAATGGGTTGGGCATCCGCCTGACCACCCGGTGTAGCTGCATCCAAACCGAAGGGGTTGTTGAAAATAGCCCCATCAATGGTGAAGTTGTTGAACTGGTCGTTCCGGCCCGCAAATGAAACCCCATCCGAAGCTGGTGTAGCCCGGTAGAAATCTTGTGCGGAACGCGTAATGGTAGGCAGTTTGGTCAATGCGTCCGAACCAACGTTGGTTTCTGAACCTGTCCGGCCTTTGCCAAAAATATCAGAGCGGTTGGAGGTAATTTCTACTTCATTCAGTAGGGCTGAATTTTCGGCCAATTTGGCGTTAACAGTAAATTTGCTACCCAGTTGCAGAAAAACTCCATCAAGTTGGAAGTCTTTGTAGCCAACATACGTAACTTTGATGGTGTAAGGGCCACCAACCCGCATGTTGGGAATGGTAAAACCACCGTCTTCACGGGTATCAACACCATAAACGGTGCCTGATTCAACGTGTGTAGCAACTACACTGGCACCAACGAGGGCTTCGCCAGATTCAGAAGTTGCAGTACCTTGGATAGAAGAAGTGGTTTGTTGTGCGTAAATGTTTGAGCATAAACACAACATTGCCAGGAGAGGCAATAGTCGTAAACCTAGTTTCATTGAGTGTACGTTTTTTGATTAGGGTAATCCGATCAGGGCAAAATTAATTTATGTACACTTAACTAAAGGCATACTAAATTTAATTTATTGTAAATTAAAGGTTAAATCATTGTTTCGTACGTGCTCTGAAGGAAACTTCAATCTTCTATTTTTAAAAAAATGTAAACCAATATGCAGGATCAACTCTTACGTTGGCGTGCCCTTTGGCAACCCGAAATGTACCACGGCTGGGGACGCAAACACAACTATTTTGAAGGCTGGTATTTTAAATTGGTTGATCCTAGTAGTCGTGCTGTTTTTGCGGTAATTCCTGGCGTGAGTTATGCGCAAAACGGGCAGGCGCATGCCTTTATCCAGGTTTTGGATGGCATCCAATGCAAGGCCTATTACCACCAATTCCCCATTGAAGCCTTCCAGCCCAGTACGGATGGCTTTGCAGTTCAATTGGGCAATAATTTTTTTCTGCCGAAAAAATCACCCTCAACCTGCCCCAATTAAAAGGTACTCTCCACTTGCAAAACCTGCATCCCTGGCCCAAAATGCTGGGCGCTCCGGGCATCATGGGGTGGTTCAGTTTTGTACCTTTTATGGAGTGTTACCACGGGGTAGTGAGTGTGCACCATCGCTTGCAAGGGCAATTGGAAGTATTCGATCAGCCTGTCGATTTCAGTAATGGAATCGGATATATTGAAAAAGACTGGGGCGTATCTTTTCCCAAAGCCTGGATTTGGATGCAAAGCAATCATTTTGACAGCGCCAAGCCCATGTCCCTGATGGCTTCGGTAGCACATATCCCCTGGTTGGGCAGTCATTTTATCGGCTACATCGTTGGTTTTTTGTGGGAAGGAAAATTGTACCGCTTTGCTACTTACACTGGAGCCAAAATGCAGGTAGAACTGACGGAGAACCAAGTGAAACTGGCTTTTTTTGACCGCAAAAACCGCCTTGAAATCACCGCACACCCTGCTCCAGGAGCCAATTTGATTTCTCCCATCAGTGGCCAAATGACGGGTAAGGTGAACGAAAGTATGCAGGCCAAGCTGGATGTTGCTTTTTATGAAAAGGGGGAATTGCGTTACCAGGGCCAGGGAAAAAATGCCGGGTTGGAATTGGCCGGAGGTTTGGATGAGTTGGTCGGAAAACCAGTAAAAAACCACTAGCCAACAGTGTGAAGCCTTAAAAAAAATGTAGATTTGTCGGAAGTTACCTGGGTACTTGTTTAAGTTTTTTAGTTCGGGCTACAAACGACAATTTCTTCCTATGCTCATTGTGATACGAATCTTAATCATCTTGTTTATTCTGGGCCTGATGGTCTTCATGGGGCACCTGTCTGTCCGTATGGAAAAGCGGCGCGTCGGCGGCAAATACCACGATTTTTGGCAGGACACCATGGGTTCGGTGTGGCGAACTGGCGGCGAAAATTTCCTACCCGTTCCCTCCTGGAAAGAAGAAAGTGATGCCTACTGTGAACGTTTGCGGCAAAAAAGGAATTTGGTGGTGTATTTGTTTTGGTTGATTTGGGTGCTGATTGTGTTGGTGTTTATTGTATTCTAAACCCTACCTCACCCGCTCCAATCCCTCCTTCGCCTTTGTATAATCAGGAGCCAATTTCAGCGCCTGCTCATAATCCGCCTTTGCTTGTTGCTTTTTGCCCAAAATTTCCGCCGCTACGCCCCGGTAAAAAAAAGCCTGGATGTGTACTGGCGAAGCTTTAATAGCCGCATCAAATTTTTCATAAGCGGCAGGAATGGAGTCCATGTCCATCAACAAGAGCCCGGCATTAAAGTAGCCTTCGGCGTATTTTGGGTCAATGCGGTTGATTTTTCGGAAGGTTGCCAACGAGCCTTTCAAGTCGCCAATGCTTTGCTGGTAATAGCCACGAGCGTGTAGGGCTTCGATGTTTTTGGGATCAATGCGCGTAGCCGTTTCAAAATAACGCCCGGCGATAGCATTGCCCAGTGTAGCATGCAATTGCCCCAGGTTGATCCAGGCATCCACCAGTTCGGGGTCGTTTTCCACTGCCGTTTGAAAACTATTGATGGCCCGGGCCGTATCCCCCATTTCTTTGAAGTTCATCCCAAACATGAAGAAGGCTTCCGCATTTTGAGGGTCAATTTGTAAAACCTGATCGATGCTTTTCATCGATTCCTTGTGCATTTGCAGGATCATCTGAAATTCCGACAATTTGAGCAGGGTGGGAATGCGTCGAGGAAAACGCATTACGGCAGTTTCCAGGGTTTTCAGTGCTTTAAAACTTTTAAAATAATCCATGTAGGCATCGGCCAGGAGGTGGTAGTAGTCCACTTTACTGGAGTCGATGCTGATGGCTTTGTTGAGGTCGGCAATGGCTTCATCAAAACCTTCCAGTTCAAAGTACTGCTCGGCCCGAGCATAATACAAATCAGCATTTTTTGGACTCTTCTCAATTTGGGCATTCAGCTGATCCAGCTTGGCATTGCCCGTTTTTTGGCCCTGGCCCTGGTCTTCGACTTTTTTCTTACAGCCGACAAATGACATAAAAACCAACAAGATTAGGGCAAAATACCGATATTCGATGAACTTATGCATGGTGCAGTGTTTCTGTTTTAGAACAAGTTAACGACAAGCCAATATGATTCGTATGACCACCTATTCCATAATCGCAAAAATCGGGCTGATCATTTGCCTGGCCATTTTTCTCCCGAATTGGATTTGCGCCCAAAAATGGCAAAATCTCCAGACATTCGGTGGCTCTGGCAACGAAAACCCTGGAGATTTGTATTGCAACAACGATGGGCACTGCGCTACGGGGTTCACTTTCCAGGGGAAAATGGAATTGGATGGTCGCACCCTGAATAGCCAGGGCGGTAGCGATTTTGTCATCCTACAACGTCCTAAAGGTAACGCCCAATACCGTTATTTTAGCCATGGTGGCGGCCCGCTGGATGAGGAAATTGTGGCGGTGCGCCCCCTGAACAATGGAGGTTTGTTGTGTGCCGGGGTATTTTGGCAAGAACTGGTTTTGCCCGATACCACCTTGACAGCCCTGGATGCAGGTAAGGCCATTTTTGTGTTGTCTTACCTGCCTTCAGGCCAATTGTCCTGGGCCAAAGTAATTGATGGTTCGGGCCTGAAAATCATCAGCGATGTATTGCTCAACAACAATGGCAACATATGGCTGAGTGGTTCCTTTAGCGATACCCTTTTTGTAGAGGGCAAAAAATGGACAGCAGCGGGGCAAAGTGACCTTTTTTTGATGCGTTTGGAGTCAGACGGACGTATGCAATGGCTGCAACACCATGGGGTAATGGGCAGCACTCGCCTAGCGGGTATTGCAGAATTACCAGGGCGAGCAGTGGCGGGCATAGGCAGTTTTGACAAAAGTGTACAATTTGGCAATGATATTTTTGCGGCCAATACCAGCGACCAGGATTTATTCATAACTGCCTGGGGCCCTGATGGCCAGGTATTGTGGGCGCGCAAAGGTGGAGGCGTATATGAAGCCACCCCTATTGACATTGTCACAGATGACAAAGGGGGTATTTATTTCTGTGGGAACATCGTCGGGGTAATCCGCTTTGACAATGGCCTGAGTATCCAGAGTAAGGATGGCAATTCCGATTTGTTCCTCGGGGCTTTTTCTTCCTCGGGCACACTCCAATGGGCGCGGACTTTCACAGGAGAACAAGTACAGGAATGCTCGCGAATGTTGTGGCAAAACAAGCAAATTTACCTCAGCGGCTATACACTGGGACGTTTCAATTACGGAGGAAAAGACATCAACCCCAGCGATGGCTTTAGTTCGTTTTTGGCGATACTGGACACCCTGGGGCGGCCCACTGCTGTGGAAGTACTGGATGCCAGTGGAGGCCTGTACAGCGGAGGCCTGGCTTACAGTGTGGGGAGTCAGTTGCAATTGGCAGGAGTGTATCGGGGCACGGGCAATCTGGAAACCTTACCTTTACCAGCAAGCAGTTCTTTCGATTTTTTTACCGCCGATTTTTCAACTTTGGTTACTGGTATTCCGAACGTTTTGGTGGCCGATCCCCAATTCAAGGTTTTTCCAACGCCCAGTAAAGACATGGTATACATTCAAAACACCCGGCAAGCAGAGCCTTACACGGTACACATTTACGATGCTTTTGGGCGCAGGATTCAGGAAATTACGGGCAGCCCCGTCGCGCTGGATACCTCCCGGTTTAGTCCCGGTGTTTATTTATTGCAAATCCGCCAGGCGGCAAAGTGGTCGCTTTACAAAATAATCCGGCAGTAAATCCGGCATCAAAGTACGGTGTTGAGGGAATTATTTTGGCCAAATAAGCCTTTAAAGAAAAATCCCCAGGTTTTTCAAGGTTGGAAAATGAGCCTTTTTTGCACGCAACCAGTTCGCAAAAAAGGCTGTTTTTTATGCCAGATAACTATCCCTGGAACCTTCAAACCAGCACCCAAATGTCCACAGCACCCGCATTAAGCAACAATTTTTCCCAACGTCGGCGCATCATCGCTTCTGTTTTGGTATTGATTGCCGCGCTTTGTTTTTCGGCCAAAGCCGTTTTGGTCAAATTGGCCTATCGCTACGAAATTGACAGCATTTCCCTACTCACCCTGCGGATGGTTTTTTCGCTGCCTTTTTTCCTGGGTATTGCCATTTGGGCCAAACAAAAGGCCTTGAAAGAAAACCGCCACGTAATACTAAGCGCCCGCGACTGGATTGCCATTTTCCTGTTTGGCCTCTGTGGGTATTACCTGGCGAGTATGCTCGATTTCATGGGTTTGTTTTACATCACGGCGGGTTTGGAGCGTTTGATTCTGTTTTTATACCCCACCATGGTGTTGGCCATCAACGCTATTTTTTTGAAAAAACCTGTCACTCGAATCCAGTGGATTGCCTTGGCCTTGACGTACGGTGGGGTGAGTTTAGCCTTTTTGGATGGGGGGCAGTTGGGGGAAGGCCGCAATGTGTTGTTGGGCAGTATCCTGATTTTTTTCAGCGGCCTAACCTATGCCATTTACCTGGTCGGAAGTGGTCAATACATCGCCAAAGTGGGTTCTTTGCGCTACACCTGTCTAGCCATGTTGGCGGCCAGTGTAGGCGTGATTGTGCAGCATGGGATCATTTTCCAGTGGGCTTTGTTTCATTTTCCAGCACCAGTGTATGTTCTCGCACTTATCATGGCAATCCTTTCTACCGTGTTGCCAACTTTTTTGATGAGTGAAGCCATTCGCATCATTGGGTCCAGCAATGTAGCCATTATCGGGAGCATTGGCCCGGTAGCTACAATTGTGATGGGCTATTTCTTGCTGGGCGAAACCTTTGGCATCTGGCAGTTTTTGGGCACCATTTTGGTGATCATTGGGGTCTTGCGGATCAGTTTGAAATGATAACTTTGTGGCAAAGTTGAGGAGTTGAGGCTACTTTCGCGTCACCCCCTCAACTTCTCAACCTTTCACAATATGGAGTTAAACCATAAATCACTCGGCCAGGGCGAACCCCTCATTGTATTGCATGGCCTATTTGGCACCCTGGACAACTGGCAAACCCTGGCTAAATCCTGGTCCGAGCATTACCTGGTATACCTGGTGGATTTGCGCAATCACGGTCGTTCGCCGCACGTGGATGGTTTGAGTTATCCGGCGATGGCGCAGGATTTGCACGATTTTATGGAACAAAATTGGATCCATAAGGCTCACATTCTGGGGCATTCCATGGGTGGTAAAGTGGCAATGGAGTTTGCGTTGAGCTACCCTGACATGGTGGATAAACTCATCGTGGTTGACATTGCACCCCGCACATACGTACCTGGGCACGACGAAATTTTTGCAGCGCTTTTTGCTGTTGACCTCAACACCCTCGAAAGCCGTCAAGCCGCAGAAGCCATTCTCGAACAATACATTCCGGAATGGGGCGTGAGGCAGTTTTTGCTCAAAAACCTGTCGCGGCTGAAAGAAGGTGGGTTTGAGTGGAAAATGAACCTGCCGGTTATTTACCGCGATTACGCCCAAATTTTGGAGCCACCCAGCGAGACTGAACCATTTGAAGGCCCTGCCTTATTTATACGAGGAGAACAATCCAGGTATGTGCGCAACGAAGATATTCTGCGCATCCAGGAACTTTTTCCCCGCAGCACCATACAAACCGTTCCTAATGCGGGTCACTGGGTCCATGCTGATCAGCCAGAGGTACTAAAAGGGATGGTGAATGAATTTTTGAATCAGGGTTAATCCCCTCAACTTCTCAACCTCTCAACTCACTTATGACCACCATCGGTTTTATTCTTTTCCCCCGCCTCACCCAACTCGACCTTACCGGTCCATACGAGGTATTTGCCCGTTTGCCCGATACGCAGGTTTTGTTACTGGCAAAAACCTTGGACCCCATCGTTACCGAAAAGGGCCTGGCCATACTACCCAACGGTACTTTTGATACAGCCCCCCAGTTGGATGTGCTCTGTGTACCCGGTGGACCAGGCATCAACGACTGTTTGCAGGACGAAGTGTTGCTCCAGTTTTTGCGCCAGCAAAGTCAAGATGCGCGTTACGTTACTTCGGTTTGTACAGGCGCATTGATTTTGGCAGCGGCAGGTTTGTTGGACGGGTATCAAGCTACTACCCACTGGCTTTCGTTGGATTTGTTGCGGCAGTTTGATGTGGAGGTCCGTACCGAACGGGTTGTACAAGACCGCAATCGCATTACGGGCGGCGGCGTTACGGCAGGCATTGATTTTGGACTGACCATCGCAGCTGCTATGTTTGATCAAACCACTGCCGAGTCCATTCAACTGATGATGGAGTACAATCCTCAACCGCCTTTTGATAGCGGGCATCCCAGCACTGCCCGACCAGAAGTTATTGAAAAAGTGGAGCAGGCAGCGGCACCTTATCAGGAAGAACGGAAAAGGATTGTACAGAGAGCCGGTAAAAAATGAAGTTAGTTGACCACGTACCAGGTGTAGCCCTCTGCGGGAATTTCTACCTCTAGTGTCGCCTCGTAACTTCGGTTTAATTTCAATTTTTGGCTTTTACCCCCTTTTTCTTTAAAAATCGCAGTTGTTTCCAAACCAGTATAGTACAAAGGCACTTGAATGCTCCGTTTAATCGGCACTTTGAGTGGATTGTACAACATCAAAAGTCCTTTCTCGGGCAGATTGGGGTCAACATGCAGGATACCATCCCAATCCCGGCCATCGGGCCGCCGCAAGTGAATGATATCAGCATTCAGGATTTGGCGGTACCGCTTGTACCAGTCGATCACCCGGATGACAGTTTGTTTGGTCGTTTCGGTATCATATAACCTTGGGCCCCGGTAACAAGCCTGCACCCCGGCACCATAATATTGTACCATTAGTTGTTCGTAATCATTAAGGTGTTCGGAGAGTGGCTCCAATACCGCTTCTGCTCCGCCGCCCTGATAAACAGTCAATGGCACAAAACCCCAGCCCATCGAAGGGGTTTTTTCCCAGGTACCATCAAAAATGTTTTGGCGATTGAGGATTTTTTGTTGCGCTCGGGGCAAAGAAAAATTGACTTCCCGGTAACCCAGGCTAATTTTATGGGTACCGTCCAAAAAATACCAATCGGGAGCATTCACATAAATGCCGTTTTCATTGCACCAACGGTAAAGGCTCTTTTGCAGGGCCATTTGCCGCCATTGCGAATCTTCCAGCCCATGGTGGCCAGGGTGAGTGGTTGAGGCACAGCGATCGCCGGGATAAGGGCCGTCATTTTCAAAAATATCAAAACCCGTTTTGGCCATGAAAAATTTGAGTTTTTCCAGGTAAGCCAGGCCCCATACGCTGCCAAAACAAGGTGCGTTTCCAAAAAAGGCTCCCCCGGGCTTTCCAGTCAACGGACTGATCACATCGTGCTCATCGCTGATGCGCCGACTGCTGAACAAGGAATAGCTACCGATCAGGATTTTTTTGCTGTGGGCATAATCCGTCAGGGTTTTCCAACGCTGGATGTTGGCGGCGCTGGTGTCCTCCATGTTGCAATGGCTGCCAAAACTCAAAATGACCCCTTCGTATCCCGTTTCCGCACATTGGTCAATGATGTTCCGCACCTGTTCGTCATTTTTGCTGACCAGATGCATAAAAATCGGGTTTTGGGTGGTCCAAGGCGCAACTGTACGGTACATTTTGCGCACCATCAAGCCCCGGCGCTCCCGGTCGTAACTGTCCAATAGCAACTCGTAGGTCCGGATGGATTCAAAATGCTCGCCAGTTTGGAGTTCGATGCCAGGGGCAAAATCAGGGTACACCTCCAAAATGCAGGGTGTTTCGTAATTGTAGTTGACTTGTGAAGTATAAGCCGAGTCCGTTTTCCAATGTGTGGTTTGGTCACTGATGTTGTAACGCATGGCATTGTTGAAGGCATAGTTGGTTTCAATGTAAATGCCTTGAGGTTTTTTCATTTGTTCGGGCTTGCCTACCACAGCACTTTCTTCTTCGGGCATGGCGAGGATTTCGTTGAGTACCCGATCCAGTTTGAAACGGCTATTTGAGCTTTGGTTGTCTATACTCACCCATTTGCACAAAAGAGGGATGCCATCGTAAAGTGCGTAATGTACCTTGATATTCAGGCCAACCAGTGCAGGTGACGCGTGCCGAAAAGTCAAACTCAGCACTTTACCTTTCGCTTGCTGGGGATTGCCCGTCCAGGTGGCTGAACGCCAATTGAGGAAGGGTTTTAAATCCTGGATTTCATAGGTTTGGTATTGAAAATCCTGCGGATTCGCGCTGAAGTTATCCAGCCATTCTGGCAAAAGATAGGCTTGTTCTTTTTGCCCATGTAAACCACCAATGGCGTATTTTTTACCGCCTATGGTCACTTCAGCTTCGGGTTTGAGGGCTCGGATGAGTTGTTGGCCGTTGCTGAGGTTATAGTAATCGTAACAAACCAGATTGGGTTGCAAACGGAAGCTTCGGCGCAGCAAACCATTGTTGAGCTCGATGGTTTTTCCATCCGAACTAACCACTACCTGAGCTTTGGCGGTGCTGGGCTGAATCAGCCAGTCGGCTGGCCGGACCTGTGTAGTAGCTAGATTATACCACAGGAAAAAGCAGCAAAATGAGTAAGCAAGGAAAGGGCGCATAGACGGTATTTTTTAACAATATAGCCCTTGCATTAATCCTTGAATAGATTTAAATTGAAAAAGTTTGAAATTATCCTCTCCAAAAGATTAGACAAGCACTTAAAGTCCTTTTTTCGCTGCTGCAAAACCCCAACCCTTGCAACGCTGATAACCAATTGTAAAGCAACTTTTTACTGATTGACTTGGCTTGACTAAGATCACCCTTGGTTGTGATTGAAATCAGTGCATTATGACCATAATCTCACAAAAATTTGGGCAATCTACTTTTGATCATAATAAAGCCATAACACTGATGAAGACCATTAAGCAACTCATGAGTAGTCCGGTCGTAATGGCCACTGTAGAGACTACTGTACAAGATTTAAGGAAACTAATGAGCCAACATGACATCGGTGCCGTACCCATTACCGATGAAGGCGCTGACGCAGACATCCTGGGCATTGTAACCGACAGCGATCTGCGCAACGTCAAGGATCCCACCTTGCCCGTAATGAGTGTGATGAGCACCAGGCTGTGCTACATCAACAAGGATGACTCCACTGCTACTGCGGCCAACCTGATGTTGAAAAATGGCATTCACCATTTATTGGTCAGGGATCACAACGAAGTGGTCGGGATTTTGAGTTCAGTTGACTTGTTAAAATTGGTGGCAAGTAAACCCATCACTTTTCAACCACAGCTGTTTTTTGTGTAGCAATTGCTTGTTTTGATGTTGGGTTAAGCAAAAAAGTACAGGGTACAAATGTGAAGGCACCAAAAGACCTATTCTCTTGGTGCCTTCACATTTGTACCCTGTACGATTAACAAGTCATCATTTTTTATTAAACGCATTCATCGTATGCGCCAGGCCCACTGCCGCAAAACTTTTACTTGTATCCGCGGCGTACTTGATGATAGCTGGTAAATCTGCATTCTCCTCATCCGACCATTCACCGAGCACAAAATCCACCTGTTGGCCTTTGCGGAAATCATTGCCGATGCCAATGCGCAGGCGGGCGTAGTTGTTGCTTATGGCCTGGTCGATGTCTTTGAGCCCATTGTGCCCACCATCGCTACCTTTGCCGCGCAGGCGTTGTTTGCCAAATTCCAGATTGAGGTCGTCCAGGATGATCAGCAGGTTTTCGATGGGAATTTTTTCCTTTTGGAGCCAATAATTCACCGCCTTGCCACTGCGGTTCATGTAGGTGGAAGGTTTCAACAAAATGAGGGTGCGTCCTTTGTGTTTGATCTTGCTCAAGGCACCCAAATGTTCGGTTTCCCAACTGGCCTCAGCGTCTTTGGCCAACTGATCCACCACCAGAAAGCCGATGTTGTGCCGGGTGTCTGCGTATTCGGCACCAATATTCCCGAGGCCGACAATTAAATATTTCATGGTTCCAAGGTTCTGGAGTTTTATGGCTCCATACGGTCACTGAGCGTATTCGAAGTGCCGAATGGAACCATAAAACTTCTATTAAACCGCTACACTGTAATCCCGCAGCGCATCATTCAGCGACACCTTTTTATCGGTACTTTCTTTGCGCTGCCCGATGATCAACGCACAAGGTACCTGGTAGGTTCCGGCAGGAAATTCTTTGGTGTAAGAACCAGGAATGACTACCGAACGAGCAGGTACCCGCCCCCGATAGGTGACTGGTTCTGGTCCACTCACATCAATGATATGGGTACTGTTGGTGAGCACTACGTTGGCACCCAGAACACATTCTTTTTCAATCCTTACTCCTTCTACCACAATGCAGCGAGAGCCGATGAAACAATCGTCTTCGATGATAGTTGGAGCGGCTTGTGGTGGTTCCAGTACACCACCGATGCCAACACCTCCACTGAGGTGAACATTGCGCCCAATCTGAGCACAAGAGCCCACAGTAGCCCAGGTATCCACCATCGTACCACTGCCTACCCAGGCGCCAATGTTGACGTAGCTGGGCATCATGATTACGCCACGCTCCAGGAAAGAGCCATAACGGGCAATGGCGTGAGGCACCACCCGCACACCCATCTCAGCATATGATTTTTTGAGTGGAATTTTGTCGTGAAACTCAAATGGACCTACCTCAATGGTTTCCATTTGGCGCAGTGGGAAGTACATCACTACCCCTTTTTTGACCCAGTCGTTCACCTTCCAGTTGCCGTCGGCAGTGGGTTCGGCTACGCGGAGTTGCCCTTTGTCCAGGAGCTCTACCACCTGAAATACGGCTTCTTTGACCTCCATTTGGGCCAGGAGACTGCGGTCCTCCCAGGCTTGTTCAATCGTTTGTTGCAGCGTGCTCATTTGTATTGGATGTTAAAAACGAGCTGCAAAAATAGAAAAACGATTGGAAAAAGTTTAGGAAGCTTCCCCCTTCGTAACCACCACCCGCCTCATCAGGATCAAACCGATGATAAAAAACACCGCCAGTGACAACACGGAATTGCGCATTCCACCGCTGAGTTGCGTAATCAGCCCAAAAACAAAAGTGCCCATCACGGTGGAGAGCTTGTCCAGAATATCATAAAAGCTGAAGTAAGAGGCAGTATCGGGAGTGTCTTCAGGCAACAATTTGGCATAAGTCGCCCTGGCCAGGGACTGCATGCCCCCCATCACCAGGCCTACACAAGCCGCTAGAAAGTAAAAATCCAGACCCGTTCTGACCACATAACCACCAACACAAATCATGGTCCAAATCACCATCATGTACATCATCGCATTTTTATTGCCCTTTTTGCTGGAAATCCAGGCGAATAAATAAGCACCTCCAATGCCAACCACTTGCAGGATCAAAATCAGCACAATCAAATTTGAGGTATTAAAATGCAATTCCTTTTCAGCAAAAATAGAGGCCAGGTACAATACGGACTGCACACCAGCATTGGCGAAAAAGAATGCAGACAGGTAGCGCAACATATTGGGGCGAGCCAAAACCCGGCGGGCCGTTTTACTTACTTCTTCATAACCGCGCTTCAGCAAAGCTTTGGAATAAGGGTGCCGTGCATCCTCCGGCAAACGGCGCAACGGGATTTGTGCAAAACCAAGCCACCACAAACCCACCATGACGAAAGCAACCGGAACAGCTTTTAAACTTTCGGAAAAGCCGAACCAACCGAAGTTCTGAATCACGATCAGGTTGCTCACCAGCAAAATGATACTCCCTGCAAAGCCGTAACTAAACCCTGTAGCACTCACTTTGTCGTATCGATCCTCCGTAGCGATCTCCGGCAAAAAGGCATTGTAAAAAACCAGGCCACCCGAAAAACCAATGGTGGCCAGTACAAAACAACTAACCCCTACCCAGAGGGTTTTCATATCGGTAAAAAACAAAAGCCCAATACAGGCCAGTGCACCTAATGTGGTAAAAAAACGTAGAAAAACTTTTTTCCGCCCCCCGTAATCTGCAATTCCCGAAAGTAAGGGTGAAACCAGTGCAATCAACAGGTAGGCAAAAGACAAAGAATAAGAATAAAGTGTACCATCACTGATCTTTAAACCCAAAATATTGACCTCATCGGCGGTAACATGCAAAAAATAGCCAGGAAAGATCGCTACAGTTATCACAAGAGCATAAGCACTGTTGGCCCAGTCAAAAAAAGCCCAACCACGGAGGATACGAGGCTGGTTTTTTACAAATGGTACAGCCAAAGAGCCGGATTCATTGGTGTTTTTCTCCATGGATTGACTTCCTTTTTTTCGGAAAAATGCAGAAAAATTAACTTCCCGATTTTGGGTTTTGAATAGGAAGTCGAACGCTTCATTTCAAGTGCGCTTTCTATTCAAAAGCCGCTCAAAAATCGGGACGCAATTTTTTGCGTCATACAAAGTAGACATTTTATTTAGATTGATGTACGAAATCCAAAACAAATTTCCTATCTTGCCAATGTTCACTTTTTTCCACTCCCATGAGGCGAAATTTCGCTGGTTTTTTAAGTCTTTTTTCAACAAATTTTCCCTGTAATTACTTGATAATGAGCTAATTGAAAGTTTTAACACTTTCGGGTGGTGAAACTTTCAGAAATTTTGCTTTATCTTTGCATCGGTCCCATCCGAACATATTTATCAAATACTCACCCAGTTACACATCCCATGTAGTCCCATACATAAATCATTCATGCGAACCAACGTACTTATTATATGCTAGAAGTATTAACTACTTGTTTAGCCTTAGGAACTTGTGCACCTACGACGCTTAACGTATCCATTCCTGCCGATCTGCCTACAACGGTAGCAGAAGCAGAAAAGCGATTCCGCAAGGACGTTTTGGATTATGCACAACTTTACATGGGGTTGCCATACCGTTACGCCGGACATTCTCCGGTAACCGGTTTCGACTGCTCCGGCTTTACTTCCTACGTTTTGGCTCATTTTAAAGTCAACGTTTCACGTTCATCTCGCGACCAGGAACTGGAAGGCGAAAAAGTTGAATTGAGCGCTGCACAACCTGGTGATCTGCTTTTTTTCCGCCGTTCGGCCAACAGCAGGGTTTTTCACGTCGCCATGGTTTACTCCAATGACGAAAAAGGCCTCAGATTCATCCATAGCTGCTGCTCCAAAGGCGTTGCTATTGACAATCTGAATGAATCAAGCTACTGGGGCGCCAAAAGCGTTTCCGCACGAAGAATTGTACAAAAAGCCGACTTTGTTGGGTTGTATGGCCCACAAGTCATGCAGGTGGCCCCTGCACCTACTGCCGCTCAGGTAGTAACTGCTCAGCTCAACTTGGTGCCCGAAGAAACAATTGAACCCATGGGTTTGATTGCCGAAATTGAAACTCGGTGCTTTTCGATCGGTCCAAGAAGGTAACACTTAAGTTGAGGGAGTTAAAAAACGGCACTTCGGCTTCGCTCAGTGACCGTTTTTCAACCCCTCAACTTTTTCCAATTAAATCACTTGAGGGTTTGAAGGTTAATTAATAACTTTCAAACCCTTAATTTTTTCAATAACTTTTGCTTCTTTTGCTACGCAAAACCTAACTTTAAACATGATCAATTTGATACTCTTCGGTCCTCCAGGATCAGGTAAAGGAACCCAAGCGGCTAAACTGGTTGATAAGTATCAGCTCTTGCACATTTCTACAGGTGATCTTTTTCGTTATGAAATAGGAAATAGTACTCCCCTCGGACTGGAAGCCCAAAGCTTCATGGATCGGGGCATGTTGGTACCCGATTCTGTTACGATTGGAATGTTGCGCAATAAAGTGGAGGCCAATCCCGACGTAGCCGGGTACATTTTTGATGGTTTCCCACGTACCATTCCCCAAAGTGAAGCGCTGAATGCGCTCATGGCTGAAAAAGACCAGCGCATTTCCAAGTTGATCATGTTGGAAGTACCCGACGAAGAGTTGGTCGTCCGTTTAATAGAACGTGGCAAGTCCTCGGGCCGACCCGATGACGCCAATGAAGATGTGATTCGCAAACGCATTGACGTTTACAAAGCGGAAACATCACCTGTATTCGATTTTTATGCGGAGTATAATCTTTCGATAAAAATTGATGGGGTAGGCAGTAAAGCCGAAATTTTTGAGCGCTTGTGCGCGGAGATAGATAGTCTTTAGGAGTTGAAAAGTTGAAGTGTTGAACAGTTGAAGAGATCGGTCACCTCGGCTCCGCTCG
>NZ_JANRKL010000167.1:0-69145 GCF_033763495.1 Haliscomenobacter sp.
TTGACACAAAGCAGGATATCGTGGGGCAACCAATCCTCCTCGTTCACATAGTGGGAGTCGTTGGTGGCAATCACTTTCAGGTTGTATTTTTTTGCAAAACCCAGCAGGGTTTGATTGATGTCTTCCTGACTGATGCCCAGGCCATCGATGTTCTCCAAACCGCGATGGCGCTGGATTTCGATGTAGTAGTCTTCGCCAAACAGGTCGATCCACCAACGCAATTGTTTTTCGGCTTCCTCTAGTTTGCCGTGCATGATCAACTGGGGAACTTCGGCCCCAATACAACAACTGCTGGCGATCAAACCTTCATGGTATTGCACCAGCAACTCCTTGTCGATACGGGGGTATTTGCCGTATAAACCTTCAATGAATCCCAGGGAACAAAGTTTGGACAGGTTTTCGTATCCCTTGGCGTTTTTGGCCAGAAGCAACTGGTGGTAGCGCTCATCGGATTCACCTTTGGCACGGGAGAAAGCTTTTTGGTGCCGGTCTTTAACCAGGTAAAATTCACAACCAATAATGGGTTTGAGGTTGCGTTTTTTGGCCTCCGCTACAAATTTAAATGCCCCGAACATGTTGCCGTGGTCGGTCAGTGCAACGGCCTTTTGTTCGTCTTTTACGGCTTTGTCCATCATTTGGGTAATGGAAGAAGCACCGTCCAAAAGAGAGAATTGAGTATGACAATGGAGGTGGAGAAAATCGGGCATTTTTGTTTTTTATTGGCGGTCAGCAGATTAATCTAATCGGTCAAAAAGGCATCAAAAGCTTCTGGAAAGATACGGCGTTTTGTACTTTTTTGGACAAAAAAAAGAATTTTATTTACTAACATCTCAGAACAAAAAATAACTCAAACAAGTATAAATAAAGATGTACATTATACCAGAAAAATAGTCTCAGTTCCTTTTTTCAACCAGCCTTACAATCAACTTTATGTGTGATACCTTCGTCAAAATAACCTCCAGCAAGCTCATTTTTGGCAAAAACTCTGACCGTGAACCGAATGAAGCCCAGGCTATAGTTCGGTTTCCCCGCCAGGAACCCACTGAAAAAAAACTCCAATGCACGTATATCGAAATCCCTCAGGCAGCACTGACTTATGAGGTCATTTTGTCGAAACCTTTCCAGATGTGGGGGGCAGAAATGGGCGCCAACGAACATGGCCTGGTCATTGGCAATGAAGCGGTATTCACCAAGATTAGTTTCCAAAAGAAAAATCAGGGATTGACTGGGATGGACATGCTGCGTTTGGCGCTGGAACGTTGCAGTTCTGCGGATGCAGCACTTGAATTGATGATCCAACTTTTGGCCGACTACGGCCAGGATGCTTGTGGTGGCTACCGCAATCGCCGTTTTTTTTACCACAATAGTTTTTTGATCGCCGATCGCCATACAGCCTGGGTATTTGAAACCGCCGGGCCACATTGGGTGGCCAAAAAAATCAAGGGGCACTATGCCATTTCCAATGGGCTTACCCTGGATACAGATTACGATCGCATCAGCTCACATGCAGAAGAATATGCAATAATGCGGGGCTGGAGTAAAAAGGGAGCTCCCTTTTCTTTTGCCAAAGCTTATTCAGATTGGTTTTATACCCGCATGAGCAAATGTAAAGTGCGGCGAAATTATTCTACCCAGGCCATCCAAAACAATCCAGCCCTGGACGCACTCAGCGCCATGCAAATCCTGCGTCAACATGGAGATGAGCCTGAGAACCACTATGACCCTTCCCACGGCGGTACTGGCAATGTCTGTATGCATTCCACGGGACCAACCAACCCCAGCCAAACTACAGGGTCTATGGTATTTGAATTGCCACTGGATGGTAGTGCCCCAACACTATGGATGACTGGTACCTCAATGCCCTGCCTTTCGGTGTATTTGCCTTTCTTTTTTGGTGGAAAAACCCTGCTTACGCCTGATTGGCCCCAGCCTGGCAGCAAACCGGATGAATCATTGTGGTGGCAAGCCGAACGTTTGCACCGAAAAATTGCCCTCAATTATGCTAGAGGCCGTCAATTGATCGTTACTGATTTACAAGGAATGCAAGAGGAATGGATGCAAAATGTGGCTGGAAAGATAAGCCAAGGTGTCAAGTCTCAAGACCTGGACGATTACTCAGCACAGGCTTTGAAGCAGTACCAAAATTGGCTGAATGACACTTGGCAGAAAACAGAAATACAACAGCTTCCAGTCCGTTCTAGAGCCTCCTTGTACGCCTTGTTTCAATACATCAACGATCGTAAGGTGGATTTACGGGGCGTTAAAAAATAAATTGTTCATTTTGCCAAAGGATTAGATGAGAAAACGGTCCATTTCAAGTGCCTTATCTAATCCTTTGGCTCAAGAAAAATGAACATTTATTTTTGCCCCACTACATCGGTAAAATTTTTATTTTGCAGAGTAGATACACCTAGCATCTGACCAAATCAGGTGCACAACCCAGGCTATGAGAGTTATTCAAATTACCGATCTGCACATCGGACAGGAAGGAGAAGACACTTACTTTGTAGACGTAAGAGAAAATTTTCGACGCATCATTGCCGCAGTTCAAGAGCGTCGACCAAACTACCTGGTACTTTCTGGCGACCTCTGTTACAGCCAGGGAGACCTGGAAATTTATGCCTGGGTCAAAGAATGGGTGGATCAATTGAAGATTCCCTATGAAGTCATTGCTGGTAACCACGATGATTCAAAATTGTTAACCGAAGCCTTTCAACGACAAGCGGATTACCAACCGGATGGCCTATATTTTGCCCGCAATTGGGGAGGACGACCAGTTCTGTTTATGGATACTTCAACTTACAAAGTGGAAGCGCCCCAACTAGAGTGGTTGCAACAACAACTTCAACAATTGCAGGGCGACATCATCCTCTTTATCCATCATCCGCCAATGTTAGTGGGTACGCCCTTTATGGACAATAACCATCCTCTGGAAGATCGGGACCCCTTACAAGACATCCTGTGTGCTTACCCGGGCAACATCGACATCTTTTGCGGGCATTATCATGTGGAACGTACCGTGCGTTGGAAAAACCTGCTGGTTCATCTTACTCCCTCCTGTTTTTTCCAGATCGATTCCAACGCCGAGGATTTTAAAGTCGATCATTACCGCATTGCTTTCCGAGAAATTTCCATCCAGCCCGATTTGACCATAAGCTCTGTACATTATCTTTAACGACAGTCATGGACGATTTACAATTTTTGGATAAGTTGGCCGATTTTTTGGACAACCGTTTTCGGATTCCCTTCACCCGCATTCGTTTTGGAATGGATGCCCTGATTGGCTTGGTTCCTTATGTAGGTGATGTGTTTACCTTTTTGGTTTCGGGTGTTCTGGTGGTTGTTTTGGTGCGCAAAGGGGCCAGCGGTATGTTAGGGGTAAAAATGGTGGGCAATATCCTGCTTGATGGGGTAGTGGGTTCAGTACCCTTGCTGGGTGACCTTTTTGACATTCGCTACAAAGCAAACTACCGCAATGTACAATTGATGAAGGAGCACTACGCGCAAGGCAAACACGGTGGCAGCGCGTGGTGGGTCATTTTTTTGATCCTGGGAGCTTTGATGCTGATGCTTTTTTTGTCCATTTATGTGGTTGGAAAGCTGCTGTGGTGGATTTTTTCATAAAAGGAAAAGAATGTACCAAACACCCACGCGAGAAAAAAACATCATTAAATATCGTCACCATAATTTTGCTTCCCAAAATGATTATTTGGCAAGCGAAGAGCCACTCGAAATACAACTTGCTTATGGCCCCCTTGGCCAACGCCAGTTAATGAGCTTAGCCGTTACAATGCGCACGCCCGGAGCAGATTTTGATTTGGTGTACGGTTTCTTATTCACGGAGGGATTGGTTCAAGGCCGGAAGGAGGTCCTGCAAATGCGCTATCCAGGGGTGCAACTCAACCCGGAAGCACAAGAAAACAGCATTTTGATAGAGTTACACCCATCTGCACAATTCGATGCAGCAAGATTGCAACGGCATTTTTACACCAGCTCCAGTTGTGGCGTATGTGGTAAGGCCAGTTTGGAGATGGTGCAAAACCAGTCTGCTTTTTTATTGCCAGCCCATCAACCCATCATTTCCCCTCAAACATTGTTGCGATTACCCGAAGCCTTACTTCAGCAACAATCTCTGTTCAACCATACCGGAGGAATTCACGCGGCTGGATTGTTTTCAAGTAGCGGGGATTTGTTGTACCTGCGGGAAGATGTGGGTCGGCACAATGCCGTGGACAAGGTGATTGGGGCAGCGCTGCAAAAACAAACCTTGCCGTTCAGTGACACCATTCTCCTGGTGAGCGGTCGAGCTGGTTTTGAACTGGTTCAAAAAGCAGTCATAGCGGGCATCCCGATCATGGCGGCAGTAGGCGCCCCCTCCAGTTTAGCGGTTGAATTGGCTGAGGCACATAACCTGACCTTGGTTGGCTTTTTGCGCGAGGGGGGCTTCAACATCTATTCTGGAGGGGAGCGGATTGAGCTTTGAAGAAGGCTTTTGAAGCCTTATATCTATTTTATTGTTTTTTCATCCACAAATTGAGCACCCGACCGTTGGAGACTCGCAAACCTTGGATCATCCCGTTCGGATCCCGTTCAAAACGCAAGGTACTCATAAAGGATGGCCCGCTAAAACGATCCTTATCCACGTGCTGAATGCTGAATTTGCCATTGTAGCGATGTACGCCAACCAAGCTATCTCCTTCCATTTGAAGAGTATATGTAGTTGCCAGTTCTGGGCAATAATACTGTCCGGCATAGTCCTCCAAGGGGCCAGGAGGACTGGGTGGACCTTTAGAAGCCGATCGATTCAGGACAGCCAAACTGGGCGCAGGTTCGGTAAAACGATCCGCCAAAAGGATATCGGCAATGCGTTCACAGGTAAGCTGGCTATTGAAGTTGGCAAAATTACCTTTGACTAAAATGGCGAGGTCCTGCTGTGGAAAATACACCATGGCCGCCCTGTAACCTGCACTGGCCCCAGTATGCTGAATACGGCGTAGACCACGATAGGGCAGTGTTTCCAGGCCAAAGGCATAGTTTAAGCTATCTCCATTGCTGAGTACCCCACGTTGGAACATTTGTTGAATAGCTCGCTGGCCGCCTACTTTGCCATCGCGGTAATTGTTGCACCAACGGGCCAGATCGGGTAGGGTAGTGTAGATGCCTCCTGCGCCTAGGACTGTACTGTTGTCGTACAATTTGATCCATATGTTTTGGTCGCTCATGGCATATGAATCGGCCGTGCCAGGAAACAACTCTCCTTGAATATCCATTACATAGGTATCGTTCATGCCCAAAGGACGAAAAATTTCTTCGCGCATCCAGTCTTCAAATTTTTTCCCACTCGCTTTTTGAATGATTTCCGCCAACAGCATGTAGGCTGTGTTGCAATAACTGTAACGGCTGCCAGGAGGGAAGTTGAGTTCCTGGCTGTGTTTTACCAAATTCAGCGCTTCCTCTTGATGTACCGCATCTCCTTGTTTCCAGCCTACCAATTCCAACATGCCATAAATCTCGCGCAAGCCACTGGTATGGTGCACCAGATGCCGAATGGTGATAGGTTGACCAAAATCAGGCACCTCAGGCAGGTATTTCTGGATGTTGTCGTCCAGGTTTAACTGTTGGCGTTGCGCTAGGAGCACGATGGCAAAACAAGTGATTTGTTTGGCCAGGGAGCCGATATCGGATACGGTGTTGGGGGTAAAAAGTAAGCCATGCTCCAGATTGGACAAACCATAACCTTTGGAAAACATCAGCTGCCCTCCTTTCAAGATGCCAACGGCCAGGCCCGGGTTGCTGCCTTGTTGGTAAATGGAAAAAAGAGAATCAATTCGAGGGACGTAGGGGGCGATCCAGCGGTGGTGCTGGGCAGAGACTGGGCTCCAAAAAATAAGCGCCAACAATAGACAGATGTAATGTTTCATGGTTACCTGGTTACGTAGGGCGAATCACTGGCGCGCCCTATGTAAAGGTAGTATTTTATGTTTATTCTCAAATCGGCGCAAACAAATCATGCAGCTGCAAAAAACGTCCGATATGATCCAGTTGTTTAGGTGGTGGAGGAACACGCTAATAGAAACGCCAAATTTGCTGCGCCATTTCCTACAAAGGCTCCTATTTCCGCTCCTGGACACGCAATTGAAACACTACCCCAACCGCGCTGACCAATGCTGTTGTTTCCCGTACAAGGGTCAACGTTTATGTAGGTCAAATCATCGACCAAGCCCCATCCAATGGCTTTCAAAAAAGCTTCTTTGCGGGTCCAGATTTGCGCAAAAGCGGGTAGGTTTTCGCCGTTCTTGCAATACTGCTTTTCCGGCGCACTCAGCACAAAATCAGCAGTAATCGCATCAATGTACTCGGGAATGCTTTCTAAGTCAACACCGATCGGATCTTGCGCAATGCCGATGAGGAAGGAGCTTGAGGTATGGCTTACATTGAAATGCAACCCCTGATCCTGGAGTGCTGGTTTGCCTTGGGCATTGTAACTAAACTGAATTCCAGCTGGATCAGTGTTCAATTTTATCCCCAAACATTTGCGCAGCGTTGCGCGGCACCATAACCAGGTGTTGCGGGCTTCTGCTGGCATTTTTTGAGCACTAGCTCGTTCTGCATTCGAAAGAAAAGCCCACAAATCCTCAGTTAGCGTGGTGTAAGGGCGGCCATAAATCAGCAAAGGCTGGTTGCTGTGTATTATTGCAGCGGTAGTCAATGATTTCCACCTGGGCTTGATGCTTTCCATGTTTTGATGCTTGAAGTGCTGTGCACACAATTTCATTCAGACGCGCCTCCAATACTCCCGCAAAGACCTGATCGTTGGGTGCCACAAAAATGTGATTGTGATTCCCGGGAACCACATGTGCGTTTATTCCATTTTGAAGGTAGGGATCCCAACCGTAATGCTTCCGATCGCGAATGTAGAAGCTTGCTTTTTCGGCTTTAAACAAGTCAATTCGGGTGGCAATAGGTTCAAGTTTGTATTGTGCGAGTGCTCGGGTCAACGCGATGGTGGATGCACTCACGGTGTAAGATCCTCGTTCCTGATTACTAGGAGCCTCCTCGGAAGGTAGTTTTACCAACTTGAGTTTTGACAAAGTAGAATAAAGGCTCACCAATAAGTTGTTCTTTTTCTGCATCAGGAAGCGCCGACGCTCACGCCGTTCTTCCTTTAAAAAAGCTTGTACGGCAAAAGTCAACTTGGCGATAGGGGTAAGCACCGCTTCGACCATGCGTTGAGACCATCCTTTCGATGCTTGGGCAAAAGCTGCTGACGAGTCAACCAAACCAGCAAAAGCTACCTCCTCCTGATTGGCTTCCAGTTGCTTGGTTATTTCAAAAACAATAAAACCACCAATAGAATACCCCAACAAATGATAAGGCCCATTGGGTTGAATTTTTTTGATTTCCTGGAGGTAATCGGCCGCAATGCCGGGAATGGTCCATTGCTGGCCTTGCCCTGCTTCTACCTTCCTGGCCTGCAAGGCATAGATGGGGCGGTCAGGATCGAGGTAGCGTGCCAATGATTGAAACATCAGTACATTCAGGCCAGCCCCATGAATCAAAAAAATGGGGGCTAAACTGCCCTTCGTCCTAATGGGAACCATCACATTCCACAAATGCTCGACGGTTCTGCTGTTCACCAATTCTGCTAATTTTCGGATGGTAGGGTACGTGATCAATGAAGCAAGGGGAAATTCAATGTCAAATTCCTTTTTGAGGTTGGCCACGAGTTGCACCGCCAATAGCGAATGCCCTCCCAATTCAAAAAAATCATCTTCTACACTGATGTTGTCTCTTTTGAACAATTTGCACCAAAGCTCATGCAAATAGCTCTCAACCGGGCCTTCTGGCAATAGAAGCACTTCCACCCGGTTTGTTCTGGTTTGCGCCAGTAAACTTTCCAATTTTCGGGCATCTACTTTACCATTCGAGGTCAGTGGAATTTCGGCGATCATCAGGATGGTTTCAGGCACCATGTAGTCGGGCACTTGAGTACTCAGTTTTTCACGAATTGTGCTTGAATTGCATTCAGCGTTTTCAGCCAAAACAAAGGCAGCCAGGCTGGGCGTCCCGTTGGGCGCCTGAACAACTTGTACTACCGCGTCAGATACGCCTTCAACACCTTTGATCTGACTACTGATTTCATCCAGTCCAATCCGAAACCCACGGATTTTCACCTGGCGGTCAAAGCGACCGAGGTAATAGACGGTACCATCAGTTGCCGCTACTACAGTGTCACCTGTAGAATGGCTTCTAATGGTACGTCCTTGGTGATCAAAGTGATTCATAAACGAGGCATGGGCTTTGTCGGTAGGGTCTGCCCCTACATATCCAAAAGACACCGCATCTCCCATGATGTGTAAAATTCCCGCCAATCCTTGCGGGAGTGTTGATCCCCACTGATCAACTATTCGAATCGAATATCCAGGCAATGGTTTTCCAATCGCAATCCGGTCGGCTGGTTTTTTGGAAGTTTTGATCTCTTCAGCCAAAGCAATTACGGTACATTCCGTTGGCCCGTAGCTATTGATCAAGCGATGCCCCGGATTGGATTCGCTCCAGGTAGTCCAATCTTCTTTGTACATGGCTTCGCCACCAATAATCGTCAGGCGCAATGATGGGGAAGCATTGGCCAAAGAATAGGCATTGCTCATGAGCCATTGCCGCCAATAAGCAGTTGGTAAGTCCAATACGGTGATGCCTTCCTCAACGATTACTTTCGCCAACTCATCTGGAAGCAACCAGGACTCCTCGCGCAGGTACAAAGCTGCTCCAGAGCACAAGGCCATAAATGTTTCCTCAATAGAAGTATCAAAAGCCAGATGAGCGAATTGAATGACCTTGTCCTGAGCGCTCATGTTGTACAGCCCCAGAGCGGCATCTACAAAAGTTGTCAGCGACTTGCGGCTGATACCCACTCCTTTGGGTAAGCCGCTAGAACCACTGGTGAACAGAATATAAGCACCGGCATCAGGGTATGGCTTCAATTCTGGGGTTTGTTCAACGGTTTTTACATGTTGAATGCGCAATACATTCAAATCTTCAAACGGAAAGTCGCGCTCAGTAATGAATACTATGGCATTGGGCTTGGCTCTGCTGCAGATCAGCTTGATCCGCTCTTCTGGCAATTTAAAATCCAGCGGCACAACGGTAGCACCTACAAAAAGGCTCGCCAAAAAAGCTTTGAAATAGTCATAAGTACGTGCTACTTCGACCATCAAAATATGACCTTCACCAATGCCTTGTGCGTTCAACCAGGCTGCCGTAATTTGTACATCGCGGCTCAGTTGTTGGTAAGAAATTTTTTGGCCTCGATCAACGATGGCCGTATGCTGCGGGTACATTTTAGCCACTTCAAAAATTCGAAAAAGTGGATCCAAAGAAGTTTGAGGCAGGGAGTGGGTGGGCTGATTGAGTACATCGAGCCAGGCTTGCTCGCTTTCAGCCGACATCAAAGGCAGTGTTGTCCATGCAGCCCCCTGGTTTTTCGCCGCTGATTGAACGAACCATTCCAGGGCTTGGAATACCTCCGCACTCAGCCCTTTGATGGAGGCTCCTTCAGGGCTCAACTGTACAAGCAGCACGCCATCAGGTACAAACGAAACATCAGCACCCGCTTCGGCGATGTATATCTGTGGCTGTTTTCCGCTCACATTGGCCAAAGTTGGGTACCGCAACATCAGATCTGAACGATAAGTAATGGCGTTTTGTACTCTTTTGATTTTTTTTGCAATCCGGCCCAAGGCATTTTCGATGCTGTCGTTGACCTCCAACTCGGTGGTAAAAGGCACCCATTTTGAAAACAAATGTTGATCCGTAGGTATTCCTGCCGGAACGTAGGCAAAGGTGGTTTTTACTTTGCCCGTAATGCGTTGTAGGAAAGCGACAATGGCAGGCAATAGTTCAGCGCTCCCATTGATCAATCCCTTGTAGTCAGCCAATTTATCACCTAGCTGATGCTTGGTCCATTCCGCCAGCTCTGCATTTTCCAGTTCATTTTTCCAGAAATTCTCGTATTTGGCTGTTTTTTGAAAAATTCCATTGGCTGTCTCAAACCATGGTGTAGCGGGCAATACCAGTTGCTCGCCACGCTTCAGCACCTCTTGAACGGAAGGTTCGTGGCCGTCAGCAGCAACTATTTTTTCGATAACCAACACCCCCCCATCCAGGTCAACAGTGGTATAGTCTCCCATTTGCCTGACCAAACCTGGCCTTGTACTGGAGGTAGCAGGCGCGGTGTAAGCTTCTTTGAGGTAATAAACTTGTTCGCCTTTGACGAAGGAAGCCATCAAAAAGGGGTTTTCCAAATGCGATTCCATCGAACTAGCGCGGATCAATTGTTGCGTGCTAGCGGGAGATTCAGCCCAATTGATCACACCCAAATGAAAAGGGCGATCAGCTTGACCATAATAAGACCCTCCATGATCAGCCTGAGGCAGCTTCTCAAATGTATTGCTCAACCACCCGGGTAGTTCCTCCCGGAATGCCTCCATGGCCGCCTCATAACATTTAATATTGAGTGCGTACGCCGTGTCATCAGGGGCTATTTCTATGGTTTTTGAGGCCAAAATAGCTCCTCCATCAATGGTGGTAGTCAATTCATGCCAACTAATGCCATGTGAGGTTTCTCCATGCAAAATGGCTTGATTGGTAGCGTACAAGCCGGCATACTTTGGCAATGGAGAATCATGGTAATTGATAGCCATGCGCGTAGCCATTCGGATAAATTCAGGCTTGAGAATATATGGATTGTTGATGCTAAAAATGAATTCCACTTCAAGATCTGGTACCAAACCTGGCGCAGCAAAACAAGGAATTTGATGCTGAGCCGCAGCTTGCAAGAGTTGCTTTTCAGTTGAAACTACTGCTTGGATAACACAACCTTGCTCCTGAAGCACCTGCATGCAGTATACAGGCAATGATCCTTCTCCCAGTAGGATACAGGAATTGAGTTGTTGCTTGTTTTCGAGAGTGGTAATAGTTGGTTCCATAGAGGTATTTGATTCTGATACAAAGCTAAGCTGTAAAAAAAGGCCGGGCGACCCCGAATAGGTAAGCGGTAGAATCGGGTAGGTTTTTGGTTGAATTTGGCGGAAAATTGAATTTGACCAGACCCACTTAGCTGAATTCCCCGCTTCATTCCCTGTGAGATAGTGTGGAATGCGGCCCATGGCCATGTAAATCAGCAATAATTGGTAAGAGGGCTAATCTTAAGTTTCTTCCTGGGTAAAAGGCCTCAGTTTCATAAAAGCAGAAGGGCTGTAGACACGCAACCGCTTCCCAACCCTTCTGCTTTTTACCATTCTTAATTTCCAGTTCTTACTCCTGCTTCACCCACTTCTGAATTGCCCTTGCCCCATTCAACTCCACTTCCAACAAATACCATCCTACTGGCATTTCCAGCACATTAAACGAGGTTTGGTTTTTACCAGAAACCACATCCAAATTCTGTTGCCGGATTACCGCACCAGTTGGATGCAAAATCCGTACTCTTGCCCGAGAAGCATTGGTACTGTGGTTCTCAAACTGAATATTCAAGTCGAATTGACTTGGATTGGGGTAAAGGTATACCTGCAAATCAGGTTGAACGGTAGCTTGCTTCAAAGGCCCATTCGCCTGCAATTCGGGATCTGTTGGTGCACCCAAAGCATTACCGAGAGTGAGCCGAACAAAATTGTCGGACAGATCAAAACAGTTGTCTGCCAGAGCTACTGAATCCAGATTGTCACCAGCTTTGGCCAGTAAAAGACCACTGTGTGAAAGCCCCCACACTCTGAAGGTACCCGCTGGTAATGTGTCAAAATTGAGGCTATCCGCAGGCAAAATACTGTGGATCATGTTTTGAGCATCCGTTAGGATGAAGCGGTACGGTGGCAGTGGAGCTGCGTCTTTGCGCACAAAACGAACCACATCAGCTTTGTTGTCGCCACGGGTAATGCTCAATTCGGTCACCCCGTTTGACGTGCTGATGGTTCCGCCCACAGGCACTTGAACCACCACAGTAATAAAGTTTTCCGACAAGTCGTAACAATCTGTACTGAGGGCAGAATTGAGTAGGTCTTGTCCAAATTGCACCCTGAAATCACCTGTATGGGCAACCCCCCAAACCCGGTAAGTACCCGCTGGTGAGCGTTCGAAATCAATCAATATGGATTCAATATCCGGGAATAAAACCCGGTTTCGATCATCGGTAATGACAATCCGGTAATCATCACCTACCAACACATCTGGCGGGAAAACCGGAATGGCATCTGGCAATCCATCACCAGGGCAAACGAAGTAGGTGCTGGTACCGTCCTGAGTACTGATTCTGCCACCATCTACTTCTCCGCCGCGGAAGACGCGAACGACATTGTCAGCCAAATCGTAACAGCTGGTGGCCAGGGTGTCTTTCAGATTCAGTTTTTGCCCCAACTTGAACTTGGTCAGACCAGTATAAGAAAGACCAAAAACCAAATAATTTCCAATGGGCTCAGTGCTCAAATCGATACGATCTCCACGTACAATCTGCCGGATCAAAGTGTCCGGACTGGTCAGGATGTAGACAAACCCAGCCCTGGATCGGCTGGTGGTTTTCATCCGCAGGGTCATCCCATCTTTACCTGGACAGAAACGCAGATTAGTGGAATCATTGCTGGCACTGATGCGGCCTCCATCGGGCGTATCCAAAAAAACAGAGAGGAAGTTGTCGGAAATATTGTAGCAACCATCCGAGATTGGGGTGTTTTGTAGGACCCGGTTGGTGCTTAGCGTAAAGTTCCCCGAGAAAGAAACCCCGTAAATGCGGAAATCGCGCAAGCCTCGGATGTCCAGGTTCAGGCTATTGCCAGTGATGATGCTCAATACCAAATTGCTGGAATTCGTGAGGACGTAACGATAACCCACATCCGTAGCCGTTGAATTGTTGCTGAAGGTATAGGGGTCGGCAATCCCATCATTTGAACAAATGTAGATGGAGTCCCCTTGGGCAGTAGTAGAAACTCGGGCACCATCCACGAAGGATTTTTGTACCGATACAAAATTGTCACTGAGGTCATAACAATCGTCGGTAATGACAGAGTCGCGTACTGAGGAGCCCGTTTTAATAACTATATTACCAGTATAAGCCAGGCCATAAACCCGGATTCTTGAACCACTCAATTGTTCAAAGTCAATTTTGTTGGTATCCGGTAATATAGAAATGAGGCGATCCTGGTCGTCGGTTACCAAAAGCAATTGTAGTGAATTGTTGGCACCTGTGCGGGTGATCGTAGCCACATCGGCTGTACCGTCGCCAGAGCAAATGTTGTTACCCACACCACTAGCTTCAATACGGCCTGCTTCGGGTGTAATTTTAGCGATTTCCAGATAGTTGCTCGACATGGAAAAGCAGGAAGAAGCCAGTTCCACCTGATCAACTTTTTGACCAATCATTGCCAGCAGATTACCGTTGAATACCAAGGCCCAAATGCGGTAATTCCCGGTGGGCAATGAATCCAGGGAAGTTGCAGTCTCCATAGTAATGGCTCGAATGGTATTGGTGGTATCGGTAATTAAATAGGCGATAGCTCCTTCTTGATTGCCCTGAAGTCGCCACTCGATGGTATCTTTTTGGCGATTGCTGGCGCAAACGTAGGCTTTGGCTCCTCCACCCAAAAGGCTAAGCTGCCCACCCAATGGGATTTGGCGATTGACAGTGATGGAATTGAAGGATAGCCCTGAACAATCGTCTGCTAAAAGGTCGGTGAAGATGTCTTGCCCAGCTTTGGCCAACAATTGCCCGCCATATGCCAAGCCCCAAACCCGGTAAGTGCCACCAGGAAGGTTGCCAAAATTGAAACTGTCCTGGGAAGTAGCAGCTATGATTTTATTGGCATCGTTGGTGACGAGGTATACAAATTTATCTCCCAAACTACCTACCCGCTGAAAGCGCAGAGTAGAGCTAGCCCCCATTGAAGGACATTGCAGGTTTTCGGTTCGACCATTGCTCAATCGCACCAGTCCCCCTTGTAAGTTGGTTTTAATGGCAGTAATGGCATTGGAAAGGTTGAAGCAGGCATCAGACAAAGCGCTCCGATTTATGTTTTGACCAACGGCTGCGGTAAGGGTACCCGTATAAGCCATGCTGTAAATGCGTGCGGTATCTCGGGGGATTTCATCAAAAATCAAACTGGTCTGATTGGTAACACGCAAGATGTTGCCCAAGGCGTCGGTGACCAGATAAACGAGTTGACTACCAAGTGCATCCCTGCGTGTCCAGCGCAGAGTATCGGGTTTGCCTTCCCGACAGACAAATCTGGGTGAGCTGCCAGTACTGAAGGCCACCACTCCTCCTTTAACTTGTTCTTTGGTGATGGCGATAAAATTGTCCGACAAATCAAAACAGGCATCGGAAGCATTCATGCCCGTAACTACATCGCCAGCTTTGAGCAAAAGGCTACCGGAGTAAGAAAGGCCCCAAATACGGCATTTACCGGGTTGGCCTGCATTGAGGTCGATGCTACTGCCCAACAATACCAATAAAAGGCGATTCTCGTCGTCGGTCAACAGATAGCGGTAGGTAGAAGTGCTTGCTGTACCTGTGGTGCGGAAGGACATCTGATCGGCCGTTGCATCGATACAAACCAGGCGGGAAGTGGCTCCGGTACTCAGGGAAACCTGTCCTCCGTCCACTTCATTCCAGCGGAAGCGTAGGAAATTGTCACTGAGGTCAAAACATTCATCACTGCTGATACTGGCAATGGTGTTGCCTACAGTTGCACTCAATTTACCTGTATATGCCACTCCATAAACCCGGAAATTCATCGGAAAACTCTTAGAGGGGCGGAAACTTTGCCCATCACTAATGGCGACAATGCGCTGCAAAGTATCGGTGATAATCAGCGCAAAACGATCTCCTTTAAATGCTGGCGTAATTTGCACCCCAATGCTTTCCGGTGCGTTTTGACCAAAACAAATCAATGCATTACTGGGGTTGCTTAGGCTTAAGGCCTCGGCAGCTACGGTGCGCTTGATCACTTGTACAAAAGTATCGGACAAGTCCCAGCATTGACTACTGAGTTCAGTTGAGTTTAAACGGTCGCCTTCCTTTGCCAACAATTCGCCAGAAAAACCAAGGCCCCAAATGCGGAAATAGCCTTCCTGTTCGCCCAACATGCGTACCTGATTGCTGGTGGAAATGGAGATGATGCGGTTGAAGGTATCGGTAAGCAGGTAGACGTAGTTTTGAACAAGCAGCGTAGAGGTTGAAATCATCAAACTGCTGTCTTTGCTTACTCCACACAATACCTTACGGGTACCCCCATCAGCAAATTGGATGCGCCCCCCATCGTTGATGAACTTGGTAAACGTGATGAAGTTTTGTGAAAAATCGAAGCACTGATCCGAAAACCGCGCTGTACGAATATTGGAACCTGCCGAAAAAGAGATTTTACCCGTGTAGGACAAACCATAAACCCGGTACTCTCCTGCAGGTAGGTCAGCCAGATTGTATAGTCCATTGTTCGGGAAAAGGCTGATGACGTTGTTTTGGCGGTCGGTGATGAGGTAAACGTAGTTGTCGCCACCCGTGCCTGTGCTGGAGATGATTTTGGTTTGGGGTACTCCTGATGTAAAGCACAACAATTGAGCGGTGCTGCCGTCACTTAATAGCAAGAGACCACCGTCGGGATTGCGCTTGCGTATTTCGACCGGTTTTTCGGTAATGGAATAACAACTATCTGCAAAGGATACTGCAAAAAGGGCATCTCCAATTTTGGCTTGAATAGTACCTATGTAAGTAGCGCCCCAAACTCGATTGTACTCACCGTTGATGTTGCGGAAATTGATGCTTGGGTTGGCCGATAGGGCCAAAATACGGTTGTTCAGGTCCGTAACGATAAAATGTTGCTTTTCCGAACTATTGCTGGTCAATCCAAAAGTGCGGAAAGTGGCGGCAGGATCATTGATACAAACCGTACTGGTGGTATCGTTCCCGATCAGGCTAATTTTCCCGGCATCTAACAAGTAAACAGTAGCACGTATGAAATTTTCAGACAAATCCGAACATGCCGTGCTTAGCTTGCCGCTGGCAGGTTGGCCAATTTCTGCGGTCAATTTTCCAATATAACTCAAACCCCAAATTCGGTATTCCCCCGTAGGCAGACCTTTAAAGTCTACTTTAGCACTGGGTAGTAGCTGCAGAATGATATTTTGAGCATCGGTCAACAGGTAGGTATATAAGGCCGGAGATTCGGTGCTTGTTTTTAGGTCTCGGCTGGATATATCGGGCAAATTGCCACAGACGAAGGTATGGGTTGCACCATCAGGCAGAGTCACCTGGCCGCCGTCAGGGTTGGTTTTGATGACAGAGAGGTAATTGTCAGACAAATCAAAACAACTATTGGAAAATACAAAACTGAGCACATCTTCGCCAACGGAAGGATTCAAATTGCCACCATAAGACAAACCAAAAACACGGAAAACACCCAGCGGCAAACTTTTCAGGGAAATGCTGGGTTCAGTAAACACTTCAATGACCTTGTTTTTGGAGTCGGCCAGAATATACCGGTACACCGGGCTATTACTGCCAGGTTTTAAGCGCAACACCTCATCCGTGTTTTCATTGGCACAAATATAATGGGGTGATTCACTATTGCTAAAGGAGAGTACCCCACCATCTGGAATAAAATGCACTACCCGCACAAAATCATCTGTGAGGCCAAAGCAGTAATTGGCCAAACTATCGGTTTTGGCATTCATTCCGGGCCGGGCCAGAAGTTGCCCCTTGTAGTACAAGGCCCAAACCCGGTAATTGCCGGGGCCATATTTTTCAAAGTCGATGTTGGGCACTGGAGAAATGTCCAGAATTTTGTCCTGTTCATCGGTAACCAACAGGACATAGGGCAAATAAAAGGTGCCCGTTTTAAAAACAAGCCGGTCAGGCTTACCGTCACTAGCGCAAGTAAAAGCTTCAGTACCACCACCAGCCAAAGCGATTTTGGTACCATCACCACAGTTTTCGGGAGATTGTGCTGCCAGCCTGCTGGAAATGAAAGAAAGGCAAAACAGCACCCATAAGTAAAAATAATGCTTCATTGGATAGCAATTGTGTATTTTCCTAAGTGTAAATCAATGATAGTCAGAGTACTACATGGAGTATTCTGTTAACAATAGCCGAAGGGGGCATAGATGGGTGTAGATAGCCTCTTAAAGATAGTAAAAAAACATATAAGCGTTGGAGAAACGCAGCGTAAATATAGTCTTTTTGTCATAGATGTGTAAGTGAATCAGGGTAAAGTTCAAAAGATACCTTGTAAAGGTTAGTATGGGAATAAAAAGCGGTGAAGGACAAAAAGCTTTTATGTTAACACTGCAATTTTAATAACGGTAAAAACGTACCTTTATTGGAGACTAAGAGCATGTCTAAATCATAATTCCAAAGACCGATTCACTGCATTATGTGGAACATTGCCTCTGTTGCGTTTGTATTGATCGAAATGTTCGGACAAAATCCTGGGCCAAAGCACTCTCCAACTTTGGCCGGTATCGACGCCAGTCACCGTTACACCGTAGAACGACTGGTTCAGGATGTATTTGTAGGGGGCGCATGTCGCAACACCTTCAACATCAAAGGTATTGGCAACAGTGGAGGCATTGGTTATTTTGAAAATGGCCAATCCATTATCGGCATCAACCGGGGTGTGCTTTTGTCGACTGGACCTATTGAAAACAGTGAAGGCCCCAACGACTCCCGGCGAGTTAGTGGAGATTTTAAAGACCTTACTGGCGATCCTGACCTGAAACAATTGTCTCAGCTAAACATTCAGGATGCCGTGGGTATTGAATTTGATTTTGTGCCACTCGATTCGGTTGTCACTTTCCGCTACGTTTTTGCATCTGAAGAATACTGCGAGTTTGTTGGTTCCAACTTCAACGATGTTTTTGGTTTTTTTGTAAGCGGCCCAGGGATCAATGGCTCTTTTAGCAATCAGGCCATCAATGTAGCCCTGGTGCCAGGAAGCAAGGACTATGTTTCGATCAACACCATTAACCACAATACCAATCAAAATTACTTCGTCCACAACGAACTCAAAGATGATGCCGACCGCTGCGGCATTCCCTGGACGAACTCTCCCAATCTGGGCAACATCCAGTACGACGGTTACACCCAGGTGATGACCGCCACCCTTAAACTCAAACCCTGTGAGACCTACCACCTGCGCCTGGTCATTTCCGATGTCAACGATGGTCAATTTGATTCTGCCGTTTTTTTGGAAGCGGAAAGTTTCAACATTGGCGGCAGCATCAATCTGGCAGTAGGCGACGGGGTACAACAGGACACCATCGTTGAGGGCTGTGGAGAAGGGCAATTTATGGTCAGTCGCAAGGACCCTACTCAAACTACTTTACCACTGACCATTGGGATTCGGGTAGCCAATGCCAGTCAGGCCAAATCCGGTGCCGATTTTAAACCCTTACCTTCTTCCGTGACCATCCCGAGCGGAAAAGTTTTTACGACCATTAAAATTGAATCCATTCTGGATCAGGTCAATGAGGGCTTGGAAGACATCATTCTTGAACTGGATTTCCCATGTTCCTGTATCAGTGACACGGCCCGATTGTACATTGAAGATCCTCCTCCTCTAAACACAGGTTTAAAAACAGTGGAGTCTTGCATCGGCGACACAGTATTGTTGCAGATAAAGCCAAGCGGAGGGATAGGCCCATACCGCTTTCGTTGGAGCAGTGGGGATACTTTGACTCAGTTCAGGGCCATTGCCAAAATAGACACCACCTACAGGGTCAATATGAAAGATGCCTGTGGCCGCGTCATTGATGATCAAGTGATCGTGCGCCGCCGCAAACCGCCCGAGGCTCGCCTCAATAGCTTGCGCGAAGTTTGTTCCAATGATACCGTTTCAATCCCCATTTATTTCTCGGGTTTTCCGCCCTATACCTTTACTTATGCGATAAATGGGGTGGCCCAGCAAAAATTAGAAACCTTTGACAATCCTTACACCATCAATACCAACCTGGAAGGGCGGATTGAGTTACTGGATTTTCAGGATGCCCTTTGTGAAGGCAAAGTGAGTGGCAGGGCCGAAATCCGCAACTATCAAATCAAAACCCTTGCTACCTCGCGCCAGGTAAGTTGTTACCAGGCCAATGACGGCTCCATCCGCGTCGAAGTGGCGGGGGGAACCGCACCCTATCAGTTCAAATGGAACGCCAGTGCTGACAATGGCCCAACGATCCAAAACCTTGCTGCGGGTAAATACGCAGTAACCATCACCGATGCCAAAAACTGCTTTACCAATGTAGAGGTAGAGGTTCGTCAACCTCCAGCTCTGGATTCAATCACCTTTGATTGTCAGGAATTCAGTGGCCCCTTTATTTCTTTTGCTGCTTCTGGAGGTACTCCACCTTATTTGTACAGCATCAACGGTGATCCCTTTGAAAACGAACAGGTTTTTAGTCAGCTCAATTCTGGTGATCGTTACGACTTGCGCATCCAGGATGCGGCAGGGTGTATCGTGAACCAAAATTTCATCATGCCCTCTCGGTTTGACAAAATGGTCGAACTGGATCCTACGGTGTTGTTGGAGTTGGGGCAAGATTATACGTTCAGTCCCAATCTGAATATTCCAGAGAGCTTGATCAAAAGCATCAAATGGCAGCCCGCCCGAGGCCTGAGTTGTACCGATTGCCTCAAACCTCAGTTGCAAGCGCTCAAAAACGATACCTACACCATAATAATGGAAGATATTTTTGGTTGCCTTGGCTCGGCGTTTATCAATGTTAAACTGAATCAACAAATTGACCTATACGTCCCGAATGCTTTTTCACCCAATGGAGATGGGCTCAATGACCTACTGGTGGTACACGCCAATCGGAATCAAATCCATAGGGTCGTACGCATCCAGATTTTCAACCGCTGGGGATTGCTTATCCACGAGGATCAGGATTTCCTGCCCAATGAAGGCCGCCGCGGCTGGGATGGGCGTTACAAGGGAGTGGATATGCTCCCCGGGGTGTATACCTATACGGTGAGTGTGGAACTGGCCGATGGGCAATTGCAAATGCGCAAGGGGGAGGTGACGCTGATGCGCTAATCTAAGGTGCCTCTAAAGTGTCTGTGGTTTCTTAGGTGGTGAAAAAAATGTGCTCTTCGCGCTTGCGCGCAAGAGTTTTATTGAACCACCTAAGAAACCACAGACACCTTAGAGGCACCTTAGAAGAGTTATGTTGATGCTTAAAAAATAAGAGAATCCATGTTGAAGACTTTCTTTGCTGCCACTACATTGTGCTTGTTCTCTTGGGCTTGCCAATCCCAGACGCCTGCCAGTGACTCCCTCCGCTACCTCGCCCTTGGCGATTCCTACACCATTGGTACCAGCGTCGAAGTTGCCGAACGTTTTCCCATGCAACTGGTCAAAGCCTTACAGCAAAAAGGCATCAAAATTCAAAAGCCCAAAATCATCGCCCGCGTCGGTTGGTCTACCGATCAGCTCAGTGTAGCCATGGATCGCGAAAACCTGAGCGGAACCACCTGGGACCTGGTGACGCTATTGATCGGGGTCAACAACCAGTATCGGGGTGGATCTTTGGAACAATACAAACTCGAATTTGAAAACCTCCTAAAACGGGCGATCGAATTGGCTGGAAAAGATAAAAAGAAAGTGATTGTCCTTTCTATCCCCGATTATGGGGTTACGCCCTTTGGGCAGCGTTTCCAGGCAGGGCGCATCAGTCGGGAAATTGATGAATTTAATGTGGCCAATAAAAAGATCAGTGAAAACTATGGGGTAGCCTATTGTGACATTACGCCGATATCGAAAGAAGCCCTGAAAGAAAAAGACCTGATTGCGAAAGATTTATTACATCCATCGGGGAAGATGTACGGACGTTGGGTAGAATTGTTGTTGGGGATGCTGAGGTTCTAATCTGCTGAATTTTTTGCCCAATGACCGACTCAAATGCGTATTCATTTGGCTATTAAAAGTATAGCAACTATTTTACAAGCTACATCGATCACAACAAGCTACATGAATCGCAAAATATTGCCCTCTCTTTGGCAGGGTTTGAGTGTATTGCTGGTATTCGGGTTGTTTGCCTGTACCAAACCTGTGGATATAGAACTACCTACGCTGGATGAAGGGATCACTATTTCAGCCTACCTGAATACCACTAAGGGCAAGCAGGAGGTGAGGATACAACGCCTGGCCCCCTATACCACACGAGGACTCAATTATCCCATTCTGGACGCCCAGGTATGGATCATCGATAATCAAGGACTTAGACAAAATTTCAAACCCGACCCGACCCGGATTGGCTACTACCTTCCAGTCGATCGAGATTTTGTTGGAGAACCCGGAAAAACTTATGTACTCCACATTTTAACTCCCGACCAACGCAAGATAGAATCCCTGCCTCAAACCCTGCGGGAAGCACCACCCATCAAAAAAGTATACCGGGAAGAAATCATTGTGGACGATTCACGCCTTGGGCCAGTGGTGAAAGGATTCAAAGTACTGTTGGAAATGGATGACCCGGCTACGAAAGGGGATTTTTACCGCTGGGATTGGGTGCATTACGAGCAAATTTCCTATTGTGCTCAATTTGATGGAATCCCGCTGGGAGGCTTACCTTATGCTACTTTGGTGGGCTTGCCTTGTTGTGAAACTTGTTGGGATATTGTACGCTGCTACGTTAATTGTACCAATGTTTATTCAGATGTACTGATCAATGGAAAAACCATCACCCGCTACCCGATTTCCAGAATTCCCTACTGCCCACGAGATTATTACATCGAAATTCAACAACGCTCCATCTCCAAAGAAGCCTACAACTATTGGCGCACCGTAGATCGATTGACCAGCAACAATGGGAGCCTTTTTGATACTGCTCCAGCGGCGGTGCGAGGCAATTTGACCTGTGTGAGTGATTCAAGTCAGGCTGTGTATGGTTTATTTGAAGTATCGGATATGGAGGAAGGGGGCTATTTTATTTCCCGCATCAATACCTCTAAACCTGGGTATTTTACTTGTGATCCAATTCCTCTTCCCACTGCCTCAACACTTTGTGTGTCTTGTGTTGAAAGTGTGTATCGGACGAAGGTGAAGCCGAGGTTTTGGGTTCGGTGAGAAGGGGTGATGATCGGACTTTCTCAGCGTTTAAGTTTATCTAAGGCTTCCCTCCGGTTTGTTACCTCCAAAATTTTGTAGATGTTGTTGATGTGCGTTTTGACCGTGCTGAGGGCAATAAACAATTCATCTGCAATTTGCTGATTGCTTTTTCCCGTTCGGATTAAGGCAAGTACTTCCCGTTCCCGGGGGGAAAGCTGGCGGGTAAAATCTTCAAGTTGAGGCTGATTCTGACCTTGTATCGCTTGTAAAATCCGTTCTTTTTGTTTTTCAAGCTCTAATTGCAGCCAAATACGGATGAACAAAAACGCAAGCAACAACAGCCCCAGTGCAATCAAGGGCCTTTTTTCCCAAAGCCACTGATTTTGCCAACCATTAAATGAATAGCTGATGGCATTCAGGGCAAGAAAAATTGCCAGGCCTAATACGATTTGTTGCTTGCGTTCAGATGAGATCATCCGTTATTAATGGCTTTTAAAGAGAAAAAATACCTGACCCAAGCCAATGAAGCCAAAACCCAATAACCAATAGCAAATTCAATGTGTTGGGCCAAAAATATAAATTGCAAACCTCGTGATTCACCCCCATAAACGGTTAAGGGAAGAATTGAATATAAAATCCCAATCGCCAGCAGTTTATCGGAGGATAAATCATTGCTCCATGGACCTAAAACCAGTCCGGCCACACCAATTCCAATCCAAATTACCCATGCATACTGCGAGTTGATCAGAAAAGTAAAACCTTGCGCATTGGCATAAAAACTTAGTGGGAGCAGCGCGATAAAGATCAACACCCCCAAGGTATAAGAAGCTTTTGATTTGTTGCTCATCGGTTTGAAATGATTAATGGTGAATTACTGTGGGTAAAATTAGTACCCAGGCAAAAGCTTTTCAAATTGGATGGGGTGGAAAAAGGGTGGATTTTTGATTTTTACTTTGTTTTTGGGAGAACCCAATGATTTTTATATTGCTGACTCAAATAGTTGTCATGCAATTTCTCATCCACCTTCCGATCCAATCTACCTTAGCTGAAGCCATCCAAAACCTAAGCGACGCACGTATGTACGCCATTTTTGGTCCGGTTATTCTACAACGATCTCATGATTACATCGATCAAATTGAAGATGTGGATTATGCGCCAGGTCTGGCTCAAACCTTGATCTATGGCTCTGAAGAATACGAAGTAGACATCAAACACGAGGCCAACACAGCTCGTTTGTATGGAGATTGTTCCTGCCCTTACGACGGTGGTGCCTGTAAACATCTGGCGGCTTTTTTGCAGTACCTGCGTGAAGCTAAAGATTTGGATGAAATCAATTATGTTGAAAATACCTCGATTGTCATTACGTCTAGTGAACCTGCGGGTGGCGCACCATTCGATTTTAAAGCTTGGGTAAAAGCACGCAGCCGGGAGGAATTGGAAACGCTTGTCTTACAACATGCTCCTGAATCCCTGCGCAAATCCCTGGCTTTACAGTCTGGAAGTGTAACTGCGCAGCAGGAGCTTTTTCAAAAAGCCGAAAAGAAAGTCAAAAAAATACTCAACAATGCTTATGAATATGACCTTTACACTTACGAAGAAAAACTCCTCAAACACCTGGAAACGCTTCGCCCGCTCTGGAGCCTGATGCCAGAAAAAATTTTCAAGTTATTGCGAAAGGTCGTTGAAGGGATCGACAATGCAAAAAGTGAAGGATACCTCTACGATGATTACAATGATGGAGTTTTTGAAGGCATTGAACTAGGTGCCTATATCGCCGAGTTTGTTTCTTCCTTACCGGAGCCTCTTTTTGTAGAAGGCTTGTCAGAGATATTGGAGGTATTTGGAAATTTGCAATTCGCCATCTGTGATAATTTCTGGTCCGTATTACTGCCTAAACTAAACGAATCAAAAGGTGTAAACCTAAAAAATCTATTTATTGCCAATGATTTGTTGTCTCAACAAGCACATGACCAACAGCAAGCGATCTGGTTTTTTTTAAAACCTTTATTGAATACAACAGAGCAAAAGCAATTGCTAAAAACAATGTCTGATCCTTTTTTTATGCTTGAACTGGTTGATTTATATGAACAAGAAGGGCAAGGTCAGGAAGCCATCCTGTTATTGACCAGAAAATTGCCTCAACCAGTAAAAAAACATTGGAACGACTCCTACAATATTGCTTATGGTTCCGAACCTCTCTATGAGAAGTTACTTGAGTTATTGCATAAAGACAAACAGAATCAGGACCTTAAAAAATGGGTATATCGCTATGTAGAAGAAAGAGCTACTGCCCGAAGTTTAAGTTTTTCACTTCAATTCCTGCCAGAGGCACAAACAGAACTGGAGACTTTGTTAAAAAAGCGACAGGTCGGGAATTTTGCCCAATACCTTGAAGAAAGTTTTCGTACACCAGAAGTAGTCCAGCTTTTTAAAAGCCACCCCAAGGACTTCCCACAAGTTACCCAATATGATTTTTTTAAACGCAATCTCTTACTGTTTCCCAAAGAAGCCCAAGTCATTTTTAAGCAGGTATTGGAACAGGCATTACCAATAGCCAAAGAGTACAGCTACCAGAGGGTTGTAGAAGTCCTGCTTTTGCTACGGGAATTGATGGAAAAGCAAACTTTTGTCGCTTTGGTACAAGCCATTCGTGCTGAGTACAAAAGGCGGCCAAACCTTGTGGCATTGATGCAAAGTGCGGGCTTGCATTTCCCGGAGAAATAGGTTTATTTTGTGGTAGGTAAAAAATAAAGATGGCTAAAATTTTTTCAACGGCCACTCATTAAAGAAATCGTTGAAGAAGATAAGATGAATCTGCTTGTTTACGATCACATTGAAGAAATCATAATGCTATGGAAAAAATGGTGAAATATCGCGAGGCCATCACGCAATTGCTGAATGGATACCTAGCAAGTGGAACACACAAAGAAAACCCTAACGTAGAGGAATACGTCTCATTCGATACAGAACGCGACCATTATCAACTTTTGTCACTTGGCTGGGAAAATGGACGACGAGTATATTTCTGTATTCTACATTTCGACATCAAAGGGGGTAAAATATGGCTGCAAGAAAACAATACGGATTATGATATCATCAGTAGGCTTGAAGAGATGGGAATAGCTAAGTCTGAGATTGTGATAGGGTTTCATCCCGCGGATGTGAGAGGGATGTCGGAGTTTGCGGCGGCTTAGTATTTGAGCGAAAATGAAAATAGTCAAACAAATACTCAATAAATCATCACACCTTACCTTTCCCCAACAAGGCTTATTCGCTTGCTTGCTCGTTGAAAAAATGAAGGCAAATTTTGATTATTTTTTCGCCCAAGAAAAAGAAAAGACCGAAGCCGCCATGGCAATTTTAAATGCCTGTTTCGATTACATCATAGCCTTTCCAGATACTAAAAAAGTTTCATTATGCAGTTTTTTGGAACAAATCGAAGCGCTCACTCCGGACCTGGATGAAGAAGAAGGAGCTGCAGCTTATGCTTTTGATTTTTGCATTGCCTGTTATTCACTGCTTCGTTTGTTGCGTGATTTTGACCTACAAGAACTGGAAACAGTGATAGAACAAGCGATTGCAACTGTGGACATGTTTATTCAAGAGTATTTGGACCTCGATCCTTCTGATGCAGATTTAGAAAATAAAATTGCACATAGCCCTTTTATGCTAAATGAAGTGGAAAGACAACAAGCCCTATTAAGTGCAGTTCAGACCATAAAAATCATCAATGAAGAGCAAGTGTTTAAATTGAGGGATATGAATCGTCGTTTTCCGGATATGGTAAATTTAAGGACTATTTACCCTGGGTAAAACCTTCAACTCTTGCCCACTATTTTATCAAAAAATCGTTGCTTTTGCGAATAAAGGAGCTTACACCGACGAGGCCCTCACCACCAACTCTGTTGGCAACTTAATCAAATACGAGCCCCCCATCTGCCGCTTCTTTTTTTCAATCAAATCAATCAACAACTCCACCGCAGCTTGGCCAATTTCAAAGGCCGGCTGAGTTACGGTAGTCAGGGCAGGAGAAAGCAGGTGTGCCACTTTGAGGTTGGTGAAACCGATCAATGCCAGATCCTCGGGGCAACGAATACCCCGCCGCGATAAAACTTCAAAACAAGCCAAGGCCAAACGATCACTAGCGGTAAAAATGGCATCGGGCCGGGGATGTTTTGACAACATGTTTTCGATGATGCCATCCATTTCCTGGGAGTCAAAATTGCAGCAATAGTGTACCAAATCAGGGTCATAAGGGATGCCATGTTTTTCCAATGCAGCCTTGTAACCGGATAATCGCTCTTTAGTGATGTACAACCCCGCTGCACTGGTGATGTGCGCGATTTGTTTTCGCCCTGTATTCAACAGGTGATCGGTAGCCATAAATGCCCCCGAAAAATTGTCTGCCACGACCTTATAAGTATCGATTTCGTCTGAAACCCGATCGAAAAACACCAGCGGGAAACCCCTTTCGTGCAAATCACTCAGGTGGGACACATCTTTGGTTTGGTTGGAAATGGAAATCAGCAAGCCATCTACCCGCCGGGCTACTACGTTGCGCACGTTTGCCACTTCTTTATCGTAAGACTCGTGGCTTTGAAAAATCACTACGTCATAGCCAAGGTTATTGGCTACATCTTCAATCCCGGTGATGGCTTCTGAAAAAAAATTGTTGGCAATTTCGGGCACAATCACTGCAATGGCCCGACTGCGGTTTTCCTTTAACCCCTGGGCGATGGGATTGGGGCGATAGTTCATTTTGGTGGCATATTCCTGCACCAAACGTTTGGTCTCAGCATTGATCTCATAACTATCCCGCAGGGCTCGGGAGACCGTAGAGGTAGACAACTTGAGTGCCTTGGCAATGTCTTTAATCGTTACTGGTTCCAAAAGATATTTTTTAGTCGGCTATGCAACATACAAGATATGGCATAAAGACGCAAGGACTCAAGATTTACCCTAAAGTATTTTAAAAAAAGTTGTTCATGCAAACGTTCCCGATAACGTTTGCGTAGAAAATTAGCCAAATGAATTAAAACATCGCCAATATTCCGCCTAGCTTCGTATGGTTATCCTTAGTTTTGTCAAAATAAAATTTTAATTTTTAATTTATTGTATGATGAATATTGAGCAAAAATTTAGGCTGGATAATCAGGTTGCCTTAGTCACTGGTTGTAATCGCGGCATTGGTCGGAGCATGGCCGAAGGGCTCTCCGAAGCCGGAGCGGACATTATTGGCGTATCTTCCAGCCTCGATTTGAATGGCAGTGAAATTGGCGATTATGTGCAATCACTGGGGCGCAAGTTTTACCCTTATCAGGCTGATTTCAGCCAAAGAGACAAACTGTATGCCTTCATCAACAAAGTAAAGCAGGATTTCCCAGTCATCGACATCCTGATCAACAACGCGGGTACCATTATGCGTAAACCCGCCGCCGAACACCCTGATGAATACTGGGACCGCGTCATCGAAATCAACCTCAATTCCCAATTTGTACTCGCCCGCGAAATTGGCAAAGAAATGGTGGCTCGGGGCAGTGGAAAAATCATCTTCACGGCCTCATTGTTGTCCTTTCAAGGCGGGATCACCGTACCCGGTTATGCAGCCAGCAAGGGGGCTATCGCCAGTTTGATCAAAGCCCTCGCCAACGAATGGGCGGGCAAAGGGGTCAACGTCAACGGCATCGCACCTGGTTATATTGCTACTGATAACACCGAAGCCCTGCGCAACGACCCCGTACGCAGCAAAACCATCCTGGATCGTATCCCGGCTGGCCGCTGGGGCGAACCCGCAGACTTTAAAGGCCCGGTTGTCTTTTTGGCTTCCGAGGCTTCCAGTTATGTAAATGGCACCATTTTGACCGTCGATGGCGGTTGGATGGGGAGATAGGGTGTGGGTGTGATGTGTGAATGTGTGGGTGTGGCTACCGCAGAGACTTAGACGCGTCCTTGTCGAAGTCGCTGCGATAGCCTCATGCTCTCTCAACTTTTATCAACTCCTCAACTTAAAAAATATGCAAATCCGCACCGCAATCGGTCCTAAAGAAACTGCAAGCCTGAACAGTCAGGCTTTGCGCGAGCATTTTTTGATTGAAAAAGTCTGCGCACCTGGTGAAATCAATTTGGTGTATTCGCATTACGACCGGGTCATTATCGGTGGTGCTACGCCAACGACCAGTGGTTTGACACTTCCCACTTATCCCATTTTGCGCAGCAACTATTTTTTGGAAAGGAGAGAATTGGGCATCATCAACGTAGGTGGAGATGGTCGGGTCAAAGTGGGCGCTGAGGTTTACGATTTGCCGTTCATGGCTTGCCTTTATGTGGGCAAAGGCAATGAACAGGTTGTACTGGAAAGTGTAGACCCCAGCACTCCGGCCCATTATTACCTCTTGTCCTCCCCGGCTCACCAAAATTACCCCACCCGGCGTTTGCTCAAAGAAGAAGCTTCGCCGGTGGAAATGGGCGCCATGGAAACGGCCAACAAACGCACCATTTACAAGTACATTTACCTGGAAGGCATCCGCAGTTGCCAGTTGGTGATGGGCTTGACGGTACTGGCTCCGGGTAGTGTTTGGAATACCATGCCTCCTCATGTACACGATCGCCGGATGGAAGCCTACTTCTACTTCAATGTCCCCGAAAGCCAAAGGGTACTGCACCTGATGGGTGAGCCGCAAGAAACCCGGCACCTTTGGGTAGCAAATCACCAGGCTATTATTTCACCACCCTGGTCTATCCACGCGGGTTCAGGTACCAGCAGCTACTCCTTCATTTGGGGCATGGCCGGCGAAAACCAGGAATACACCGATATGGATCCACAACCCGTTGACGTATTGCGTTGATTTATCTCTAGATGATGACTATTAAAAAAATAAGCATCTTGCTGGCAATGCTGTGGTCGCCATTCGTTGTTTTGACGAGTGGTTGCCATGTGCAGCAACAAACTCAAGTTGCATTGAATCCAGAAGTTGTAGAACAGGATTCTATCGCCGAAAAGATGCTGCTTTACCAGCGCAATAACGGTGGCTGGCCCCAACCCGGTGGCAACGCCATTAACTACAATAAGGTCCTTGAAGAAAGTACCAAAACCAAACTCCTCAGCGAAAAAAACAAATTTGATACCACCATTGATGATCAGGCGACTACCCGCGAGATCAAATACCTGATGGAAGCGTATAACAAAACGAAAAACCCCGCTTACCTGAAAGCCGCCGAAAATGGGGTGCGTTACCTGCTCCAGGCTCAAAACAAAGCTGGAGGCTGGCCCCAATTTTACCCTGATTCCAGTGGCTACCACAAACACATCACCTACAACGATCACGCCATGATCGATGTACTCTGGGTGATGAAATACACGGCTACTGGCCAGCAATACTTCGGACTATTGAAAGAAACATTGGGGTTGGATGCACAAAAAGCAGTAGATAAGGGCATTGAGTGTATCCTGAAAACTCAATTTTATCAGGGAACTACTTTGACAGTGTGGTGCGCCCAACACGACAGTAAAACCCTGCAACCAGCCAAGGCTCGTGCATTTGAACTGCCCTCCCTCAGCGGCAATGAAAGTGTAGGCATTCTGCGCTTTTTGATGGCCATCGAACAGCCTTCTGATGCAGTGAAAAAGGCGATTCATGCGGGAGTAGCCTGGCTGGATGCAGTCAGAATCAAAGGCATCAAATTACAAGACATCGCTGATCCCAAGCAGCCCAAAGGCAAAGATCGGGTGGTGGTTGCCGACCCCCATTCGGTGCTCTGGGCGCGTTTTTATGACCTAAAAACCAACCTGCCTTTTTTTGTAGGTCGGGATAGTCAACCCAAGGCCACTTTGGCAGAAATTGAAAATGAGCGCCGGACGGGCTATGCATACTATGGTAACTGGCCTGCGAAATTGATTGATAAGGAATACCCTACGTGGAAAGCTAAAAATGAATGATGGTACAATTCATCACTCATCACTTATAACTCCATAAAAAGTCTTGCACCATGAAAAATATCCTCCTCTACCTCTGCCTTTCTTTTTTCGCCTTCCATTCCGGCGAGGACAAAACCCGCATCTTCCTCATCGGCGATTCCACCATGGCCAATAAACTCCCCACTGATGCACCCGAAACGGGCTGGGGGATGGTGTTGCCCCAATACTTCTCAGAAGGCGTAGAAGTACAAAACCACGCCGTAAACGGCCGAAGTACCAAGAGTTTCCGTACTGAAGGCCGTTGGGGAAAAGTACTGGAACAAATGCGCCCTGGCGACTGGGTGTTGATCCAATTTGGGCACAACGACCAAAAAAATACCGATACCACCCGTTATGCCGCCCCCCAAACCGATTACCGCAAAAACCTGACTCGTTACGTAGAAGAAGCAAGGGCTAAGGGTGGAAATCCCATCCTGCTCACCCCTGTCATGCGTCGCAAATTTGACGAAAATGGGAAATTTGTAGACCAGCACGGAGAATATCCCCAAGTAGTCAAAGAAGTAGCCAAAGCACTACGCGTGCCACTGATCGACATGCACGCCAAAAGCCGCGAGGTGATTGGAAAAATGGGAGTCGAAGGCTCCAAACGCTTGTTTATGCACCTACCCGGGAAAATGTATACCAAGTTTCCCGAGGGCAAAATTGACGATACTCATTTTTCGCAATATGGCGCCAGTGTAATGGCTAGCCTTGCCGCCGCAGGCATCAAGGAAATGGGTAATCCACTGTTGGGTTTGCTCAAAACCACCCGTTTTGCCGATAAATTTGAATATGAACTGCCCAAAATTGCTCCAGCTGTTTTCCGCAAGGACACCTTCAATATCCTGCGTTATGGCGCAAAATCGGATGGAATCACCCTGAATACCACCGCCATCAATCAGGCCATCACCCTCGCCAATGAAGCTGGAGGTGGGGTAGTGCTGATCCCCAACGGATTCTGGCTCACCGGCCCCATTGTGCTCAAAAGCAATGTGAACTTGCACATCGCCAAAAGCGCTTTGTTACAATTCAGCAACAAACGGGAAGACTACCCCTTGGTAAAAACCACCTGGGAAGGGCAGGACGCCATCCGTTGTCAGGCGCCGATTTCGGCTGTGGAAGCTCAAAACATTGCCATCACTGGCCAGGGCATGGTGGATGGTGCCGGACAAGTGTGGCGACAAGTCAAAAAAGAAAAACTCACCGAGGCCCAATGGAAAAAACTCGTGGCTTCCGGTGGGGTCTTGGATGAAGAAAAACGCACCTGGTACCCTTCGCAGAATTCCCTCAACGGAGTTAAAATCCAAAAGCCGGGTATCATTTCCGCCGGATTCAACCTGAACAATTGCAATGAGTTCAAGGACTTCCTACGGCCCAACATGGTTTCCCTTTCCCGCTGTAAGCAAGTTTTACTGGAAGGCATCACTTTCCAAAACTCCCCAGCCTGGACCATTCACCCCCTGCTTTGTGAGCACATCACCCTGCGTAACGTAATCGTGCGTAACCCCTGGTATGGCCAAAACAACGACGCCCTCGACCTGGAATCTTGCCGCAATGGCCTGGTGGAAGGCTGCTCTTTCGATACTGGCGACGATGGCATCTGTATCAAATCGGGTCGCGATGCGGAGGGCCGCAAGCGGGGAATTCCCACCGAAAACATCATCGTGCGCAACTGTACCGTTTTTCACGGGCACGGCGGATTCGTCATCGGCTCCGAAATGTCGGGCGGGGTGCGCAATCTTTTTGTGTCGGATTGTAATTTCCTGGGGACCGATGTCGGCTTGCGTTTTAAAACCGCCCGTGGTCGGGGTGGCATCGTGGAGAACATCTACGTGAGCGACATCAACATGACCAATATCCCCGGAGAGGCCATCCTCTTTGACATGTACTACATGGCCAAAGATCCGGTGGCACTGAATGGTGAAAAAAATGTATTGCCGGAAATGAAGGCAGAACCACTAGGTGAAGGCACCCCTCAATTCCGCAATTTTCACATCAAAAACATTGTTTGTCAAGGCGCTGCAACGGGTATCCTCATCCGCGGCCTACCTGAAATGCCCATCCGCAACATCAGCATTGAAAATGCCAACTTGAGTTGTACCGAGGGCCTGGTCTGTGTAGAAGCAGAAAACATTCAGCTCAAAAACATTGGTCTGTTCACGGAGGAAAAACGCTTGATGCAGGTGCAAAACAGCAAGCAAGTCACCCTGGATGGCATCCGTTATCAGGGGCCAATAGACTTGTTGCTGCACATCAGTGGGCAGCGCTCGGCGGATGTGCGTTTGTTGAACACTGATTTGAAGCAGGCGAAGAAAGAGGTGGAATTGGCTACGGAGGTGTCGGCCAAAGTGTACAACCGGAAGTAAAACTATTGCTAAGGTGATTTCTAAGGTGTCTTTGGTTTCTAAGGTGGTGAAGAAAAAATGTGCTCTTCGCGCTTGCGCGCAAGAGTTTTATTTGAACCACCCCAGAAACAAAGACACCTTAGAAATCACCTTAGGGATCATGTTGTCAAGTTAAAGAATTAACTCAGTCATATGCAAAAAATAACCTACGCCTTATTCCTAGCCTTCAGTTTTTTTTTTGTTTTTGAAAGTTTGGCACAAAGTGGCACCCAATATCAGGACGTTTCTTTCGAGTATCCCCAATTCCCCTTGCCCAGTTCCGCCAAAGCCTGGGAAAAAGGGCGCAAAGCCGTACGCCAAACCATCCAGTCCTGTTTCGGCCCCTTACCTGCACGCCCGAGCATCCAGGCCAAAACTTTGCGTACCGAAAAACGTGCGGGTTATACCATCGAATACTTTGAATTTTTCAACGGCATTGACGCCACTGTACCGGGCATCCTGCTGATCCCTGATCAACGCGCCCCCAAAGCCCCCGGCATCCTTTACCACCACTACCACGGCGGTGACTACGCCCACGGCAAAGACGAACTCTTCAAGCTGAACTGGGTCAACGACAGCGGGCCTGGTGAAGACTTGGTGAAAAAGGGTTATGTCGTACTGGCGATCGATTCCTATGCCTTTGGTGAACGTTCGGGCAAAGGCCCCAATGGCCCGGAAGAAAAAGGCAAAAATGAAGAACTCACCTGGGCCCGGATCAACCTACTGAAAGGCCGCAGCTTCTGGGGCAGTATGGTGCGCGATGACCAAATGGCCCTGGACTACCTCTGTGCTCGTACCGAAGTAGACCCCGCCCGTATTGGCGCAGTGGGCATGAGTATGGGCTGCTTGCGCTCATACTGGTTGGCTGCAGTGGATGACCGGGTGAAGGCAACCGTAGCAGTAGCATGTATCGTGCGCAATCAAGAACTGATCAAGTTGGGGCGAATGGGCTCACACGGCATCTATTATTACGTCCAGGATTTGCTGCGACATTTCGACAACGAGGCGGTTTTGGCTTGTATTGCACCGCGGGCATTGCTCACCATGTCGGGCAAAGCTGACCGGATGGCACCACTGGAAGGGGTCAATTACATCAATGGCTTTTTGGAAAAAGTATATGGCATGTATGGTAAAGCTGGGCAGTTCAAACACCTCGAATACGAGGGGGTAGGGCATGAGTATACGCGGGAGATGTGGAAGGAGACGCTGGCGTTTTTTGGGGAGAAGTTGTAATTCTTTGTTTGGAAAAAAGGCATGGAGGCATCTGCGCAAAATGACCTCTTTCAACTTCGTAGAGGCCGACCCATTATGGAAGGACTGTGCTACAATACTATATTTGGTATTGAAAAATAAAAAATATGAAGCATTAATTTCAAAATTAGTTGAAATGTTGAATGTTTTTCTTAAATATTAGGAAAGGATTTATAAATCAATTTTAGAGCATCTACATTAGATTACTATGGATTTAGTAGGGTTAATCATAATATCTTGTACTGTTCTTCTAATCTTTTTGCTAACAGATAGAAAAACAAGGGAGGGCGATTATTTTGCCACAGATTATAAAAGATATCTGAAGGATTTGAATGACCCGGTTTTAGAAAAAGAATTGAAGCGAGAATATCGGCGAATGAAAAAAAGACTTCGCCATTTGCCTGAAAATCATTTTGATCACTACAATTCTGATTTAGAATTTTCTCTGAAAAACCAAAACAGGTATTTAGTTTTATGCACAATTATTTTCAGCTTAATCCTTTTTTGGCTGATATGGGGTAAATAATAAACCTGAGATTTGTTTGCTATAGAAAAGAAATCACTACCTACCAATCATCATCCCCGCTCACTTTTTCATTTTTAACCTCTGCCTGATCCACTTTGATCGGCCCATTTTCATCTCTCATCTCTCCTCTTTCATCTTTCATTTTCTTACTCCCCGCATACAAATCATACTTCAAAAACTTACACTCCAACTTTCCGTTGAACAACGGAATCCGCCGGGAAGGCCGTAAGCCTACCGTTTTTACCGCGTCCATGTTGGAGGTGATGATCCAGGCGGAGTGGCCGGCCCAGTTCTTTTTGAGGGTGTCGCCGATGCCTTTGTAAAAATCCTGGACACTATCCAGTTCCATCCGCTCATCGTAGGGTGGGTTCATCATCAGGATGCCACTTTCGGAGCGGGGTAACACGTTTTCAAAACGTTCGCGGGTGACCTCGACCTTGCCTTCCATGCCCGCTTTTTCGAGGTTGTAGCCTACACTGTTGACCGCTTTAAAGTCGACGTCGGATGCGTAAATTTTGTGTTGAAATACAACCTGGCCGAGGACCGCTTCCTCACGCACTTTTTCCCAGAGCTTTTTATCAAAATTCTCCCAACGCATGAAGCCAAAATTCTGGCGATTGATCTGGGGTGCAATGTTGTAAGCCAGCATTGCCGCCTCGATGGGCAAAGTGCCCGAGCCACACATCGGGTCGGTAAAATCGCTGTCGCACTGCCAGCCGCTGAGCAGGATCATCCCGGCAGCCAGTACTTCGTTGATGGGGGCTTCTACACTGTCAACCCGGTAGCCGCGTTTGTGCAGGGATTCACCACTGCTGTCCAGGGCTAGGGTTACGTCCTGATCACCCACGTGCAGGTTGAGGCGCAGGGTGGGGAATTCGGTGTTGACGTCTGGTCGTTTGCCGAATTTTTTGCGGAATTGATCCACAATCGCGTCCTTTACCCGCAGCGCCGCAAACTTGGAGTGTCGGATCACCTCGGAGGTGGTCACTGCATCTACCGCCAAAGTATCGTCCACACTCATGTATTCCGACCAGTCGATTTTGCCAATTTTATGGTAGAGGTCATCCTCATTGCGCACCTTGAACTCACTGATGGGCACCAAAATGCGCAGAGCCGTACGCAGCTCCAGGTTGGCGCGGTAAAGGATTTCCATATCTCCTTCAAAAAAAACGGCGCGTTTGCCTGGGTGAGCGTTTTCAGCCCCCAGACTTTTGAGCTCTTCTACCAGCACGGGTTCGAGTCCGGCGAGTGTTTTGGCGATGAATTTCATTGGTATAAGTTGAGGAAGGTTGAGAAGGTTGAGGGAGGTTGAGAAGGTTTAGGCTGCCGCAGCGACGTTGACAATGGCTATGTCTAAGTCGCTGCGGTAGCCTAAACCTCCCTAAACCTTCTCAACCTCCCTCAACCTAACTTTGTATCACGCCCACATTAAATTTCTCCACTTGCGCATTGTTCGCCGCCTCAATGCCCATTGAAATGACCTTGCGGGTTTCGAGTGGATTGATGATGGCGTCCACCCAAAGGCGGGCGGCTGCGTAGTAAGGCGAAGTTTGTTGGTCGTATTTATCTTTGATCTCGTTGAACAATTTTTCTTCCGTTTCTGCGTCCAGCTCTTCCCCTTTCGATTTGAGGGAAGCGACCTGGATTTGCATCAAGGTTTTGGCTGCCTGCGAACCGCCCATTACCGCAATTTTGGCCGTAGGCCAGGCTACGATAATACGGGGGTCATAAGCTTTGCCACACATGGCGTAATTGCCAGCGCCGTAGGAGTTGCCCATCACTACGCTGAACTTGGGAACGGTGGAGTTGGCCACTGCATTCACCATTTTGGCTCCATCCTTGATGATGCCGCCATGCTCCGAGCGTGAGCCTACCATAAAACCCGTCACATCGTGCAGGAAGACCAAAGGTATTTTTTTCTGGTTGCAATTGAGGATAAAGCGGGTGGCTTTGTCGGCGGAGTCGGAGTAAATCACGCCGCCGAATTGCATTTCCCCTTTGGCGTTGCGCACCACCTCTCGGTGATTGGCCACGATGCCCACCGCCCAGCCATCGATGCGCGCATAGGCACAGATGATGGTTTTGCCGTATTGCTCCTTGTACTGGGTGAGTTTGGAATCGTCGACCAGGCATTTGAGCAGTTCCACCGTAGAGTAAGGTTTGGAAGAATCATTGGGCATAATCCGCAACAATTCGGACTCTTCAACTGCGGGCAGCGCGGGTTCAACCCGATCAAAACCTGCTTTCGAAAAATGCCCCATTTTGTCCACCAAATCTTTGATCGTATCCAGACACACCTGGTCGTTGGGCACCTTATAGTCGGTCACCCCGGAAATTTCACTATGGGTACTCGCCCCGCCGAGGGTTTCTTTGTCCACCTCTTCACCAATGGCCGCTTTGACGAGATAAGGCCCCGCCAAAAAGATGGAACCGGTGCCTTCCACAATCAGTGCCTCGTCCGACATGATGGGCAAATACGCTCCACCAGCTACACAACTGCCCATGATGGCCGCGATTTGGGGAATGCCCATACTCGACATCTTGGCGTTGTTGCGAAAGATGCGACCAAAATGTTCTTTATCGGGGAAAATTTCGTCTTGCATGGGTAGAAAAACCCCGGCGCTGTCGACCAAATAAATGATCGGTAAACGATTTTCCATGGCGATTTCCTGGGCGCGCAGGTTCTTTTTGCCAGTTATCGGGAACCAGGCCCCCGCTTTCACCGTGGCATCATTGGCCACGATCATGCATTGGCGGCCCCGTACATAACCAATACCAACTACGACACCACCAGCCGGGCAGCCACCTTCATCGGGGTACATCTCATAACCCGCAAAAGCGCCAATTTCCAGAAAGGGGGAATCTGCGTCGATGAGGTAGTTGACCCGTTCGCGTACACTCATTTTGCCCTGGGCATGCTGCTGGGCGATGCGTTTTTCTCCGCCGCCGAGTTTGATTTTTTCCAAGCGATGCTGCAAACGGGCAATTTGCAGCTTCATGTTGTCTTCGTTCAGGTTCTGATCGATCTCTTTTTTGGTCATACCTAGCTGGTTGTGGCTTGCGTGGCGCAAAGGGGCGATAAAAAAATAAGTTTTCATTTTGCCAAAGGAATAGCGCAAGTAAACGGTTCATTTCAAGTGTCTTCGCTAATCCTTTGGCCCAGAGAAAATGAAAACTCATTTTTTGCCCCACTACAAAGGTAATTTTTATTCATTAAATCCAGGAACGGGTAGATTGTTCATCGTGCAAGGGTATTCATGGATAATTGGGTTGAAAATTCAATTTTGTGTATATTAGAGGCAATAAGGAAGCCATTCTGCTTGATATTTTTATTTTTTTGCCTCAAAGGCACTAAGTAAAAACTTGCTGATTAATCGTGCTTTGTGTCTTCTTGTCTTTGTGGCGCAAAAAAATGTCCAGTAGTGTGTAAAGAAAAACACCGCAAGAATTTACTATTCCCATCTTCCCTCACCTTAAAAACGGGATAGGATGAAAAAAACACCATTGATCCTATTTTTGGCTTTTTACTCAGCTCTTTCTATAGCCCAGAGCCCTTTGGCGGATAGCCTGCGACGCGAATACCATAAAGCCAAAGCTCCCCTTCAACAAATCGAGTTGTATTATGCCTTGGCGCGAGAAGTACAGATACAAGACCTAGATCTCTCTTTGGCATATGCCGATACCTTGGAAAAAATGGCTAAAACAGCAAAATCCCCGGTAGGGGAAGCCCATGCCTTGCATATTAGGGGGAGTGCATATCAGGATAAAAAGGATAAGGCTGCGGCCATCCGCACGTTTAAAAAACAGCTTGCGATTGGTAAAAAAATAAATGACCAAAAGGTTCAGTCGGATGCTTACAATGGGCTGGGAGGAACCTATCAGGATTTTTTTCAAAATGATTCAGCACAGTACTACCTGCTGTTAGGAGCCAAAATGCGGGAGAAAATGGGCGATTGGGAAAACGCAGCTTCTGCATACAGCAACCTGGGCAATGTTTATTCTGATGCAGAATTACATGATAAAGCCATTGAGTATTTGGAAAAAGCATTGGAAATACGCCTCAAAACGGGTGACGAGCGCCGCACCATTTTTACCTACAACAACCTGGCCGTGGCCCACGGTGCCAAAAAAGACTATGATAAATCTCTGGACTACTCCTACAAAGGTATCGCCATGGCGCTTAAAAACGACAATAAATTTGTGGCGGGAGTCATGCTCGGTGGAGTCTGCCATTTGCTCCATGAGACGGGAAAAAACCTTGAAGCAATTCCCAAATGTGAACAATCGATTCAGTATTTAATGGAAACCAAACGGGAGACGAACCTGGTATTTCCCTATGTCAACCTTGCCGCAGTGTACAATTCTCTTGGGCAAGCTTCCAAAGGCCTGGAAAATGCACTTACAGGTTATGCCATCATGCAGAAACACCAACTGATGGATCCTCTCGCTGTGTATTACGAGGAAATTGCCCATTCCTATGAATTATTAGGTCAACCCCAAAAAGCGCTTTTTTGGTACAAAAGATTTCAGGCACTGGATGATTCTTTATTTACAGTTGAAAATACCCAGGTGCTTGCCGACATGGAAGCCAAGTACCAAACCCAAAAAAAGGAAACCGAAATTGCCCAACAACAACTTCAATTGGAAAAGCAAGAAAGCCAATTGTTTCAGCAACAAACCTGGCTTTGGGGGCTTGGTGTTGGGTTTTTGGCTTTTGTTTTATTGGGCTGGTTGTTTTGGAACCGCTTCCGTTTGCGCAAAAAGACGGAACTGGATGCGGCCATCATTCAGGAGCAAAAACTGGGGCTCAATGCTGTGATCGAAGCCCAGGAAGCCGAGCGCAAACGCATCGCCAAAGACTTGCACGATGGCATTGCCCAGGAAATGGTCGCTTTAAAACTGGGCTTTTCAGCCCTGCAACATAAGATTGCCCATGTTGCACCAGTGGAAGCCCAACAAGTTGGTCAATTGGCTGAGCAATTGGATCAATCCTGTACCGAAGTGCGCAATATTTCCCATACCATGTTGCCTCCTATGCTGGAGCAACACGGCCTGGCTCCGAGTCTCGAAATGTTGTTGCGCAACACCCTCCAAGGTACTGCCCTGCAATACGAGTTTGAAAGTAGCCTGGTGCCTGATCAATTGGATGAAAAAGTTGAAATCGGGATTTACCGAGTTGCTCAGGAATTGCTGAATAACGTGATCAAACACGCCCAGGCGGGCAAGGTAATGGTCATCTTATACCTGGCGGGGGGCAGTTTGATTTTGAGGATGGAAGATGATGGCCGTGGGTTTGATTTTGAACAAGCCAGGTCTAAAGGCAGTATGGGGATCCTCAATATTCTGAGCCGCGTAAACACCTTGGGCGGAGTTTTTCAAACCGAACCGGCCTATCCTAAGGGCACCATTTCCGTGATTCGTATCCCCCTACCTAATCCAGAAACCAGCAAGCATGGAAGCGAAGATTAAAATAATGATTGCCGATGACCATCAATTGGTGCGCAAGGGTTTTGTCGCCATTTTGGAACAAATTCCGGGCGTCCAAGTCATGGCTGAAGCGGCGAATGGTCGGGAAGTGTTGGATGCTTTTCGGCGCCTGGGCCGTGCCGATGTGGTTTTATTGGACTACGAAATGCCCTTGATGAATGGTTTGGAAACGCTGATCCAACTCAAGCAGGAATACTTTGGCATTAAAGTCATTGTGCTTACCATGCTCAATGAACGCAGCATCATTCAGGGTGCCCTTGAGCAAGGTGCGGATGGTTTTTTGTTCAAAAATACCTCGGTTGAAGAGCTCTCAACTGCAATCTCCAAAGTGTACAAGGGTGAAAAATATTACGCCGGAGAAGTAGCCCTTAGCCTGGCAAAAGCGCCAACTGCAAGCAATGACGCTTCCCTAACCAGCCTGAGCGAACGGGAATTGGATGTATTGAAGTTGGTCGCTCAGGGGTTTTCCAGCACTGAAATCGGGGCACAATTGTTTATCAGTCCTCGCACCGTAGATACCCATCGGAATAACCTGATTCAAAAACTGGAAGTTAAAGGGATTGCTGGATTGGTGCAGTTTGCCATTCGGCAGAAGCTCATTTGAGTAAAAAATACGCAAATCTACGTAGCTGCTTTACACAAAACTACGCTGTATCTCCGGCAGGATTCAGGGCATCTTTGTGCTGTTCTTCGGAACAAGACATGGATTGTTAACGCCTAGAATCTTTTGCTATGAAAAAAATATTTAAATGGATCGGCATCGTCCTGGGAGGACTTATTTTGGTATTGACTTGTGCAGTTTTCCTTATGAATGCCGCTTACAACCAGCGCCTCAATAGAACCTACAACATTCAACCTGCCAGCCTCAAAATTCCCAATGACTCAACCAACCTGGCCGAGGGCAAAAAATGGGTCAACAACCTTTGCACCCATTGCCATGGTGAACAACTGGAGGGTACTAAATTTTTCAATGACCCTGCTTTTGGTATTTTAATCGCGCCAAATTTGACGCCAGCCGGAGTCACCAAAGATTATGTTGATGCGGATTGGGTAAGAGCCATCCGGCACGGGGCTGGTAAAAATGGCCGCCCTCTGATGATCATGCCATCTAACGAATTTCACGCTTTGAGTGAAGAGCACCTTGGTCAAATTATTGCCTACCTGAAAACGGTTCCAGCGGTGGAAAAAGAGTGGGAAAAATCCGGTTTTACCACTTTTGCTAAAGTATTGATCCAGTCGGGCGCTTTTGGCAAAATTTTTCCTGTGGAATACCTGGACCATACCGCCAAATTCAAAAGCACCCCTCAACGAAAGGCCCCCTGGGTATATGGCGCCTACCTGGTGCAGGTCAGTGGATGCAGGGCTTGTCATGGCGAGCAGCTGAATGGGGCACCCAATCACGACCCCACCGGCCCAATGGCGCCGAATTTGACTGCTGCGGGGAATTTGCCCAAATGGGGGGAGGCAGGTTTTATACAATCGATTCGTACCGGCACTCGACCTGATGGTACCACGATGGATCAGAAATTTATGCCCTGGAAAAACATCGGGGCTCAGGATGACGAAGCGCTAAAAGCGATTTATACGTATTTGATGGCGCAGCCAAAAGTAGAAACCCCGAAAAAATAGGTGTTTTTGAGTTAAGAGTTAAGAGTACATGAGTAGCGAGTTTTGAAGTAAATGGAGAGTTTTGAAGTGGGGTTACGCACGGACGTTGGCCCAGCGTTGGTGAAAGGCTAGGCGGTAGCCCACTTCAAAACTCGCTACTCATGTACTCTTAACTCAACTACCTCATCACCCGCATCACTTGCTCTGCCACAAACTCCAGATTCTCCGCCGTACTCGCCAGCGCATCGTCAAAAATCTGCACTTTCCGCCCAATCGCAAAAGCCGCTTTTAAACCAATCAGGTCCAAAAAAGCTTGATCGGCATCGATGGCCACTTTAAGGAGCACCTCGCTTCAGCTGATGCTGGCTACAACAACTGGGTTGTGTTCCGTTTCCACCCATTGATCCAAAAAATAATGCTGCAAAATGCGGTGTCGAAAGCGCCAATTAGCTCCGCTTGTTTCCAGGATATTGCACTCGACCATGTGGTTGAGAAAAGGAACTACTTTTTTGGGGAATAAACCTTTTTTGTGTAAAAGATAACAAAGGTGCCAGTGCTGGATGATGGAGAAATATAATACTTTGGCGGAAGCTTTAAAACGCTGATAGGGGGCATTGATTTGAATGAAGTAAGAACTATTTTCTTGTCCTTGAACAATTAGTTCTACGATAAACGCCATAATCAGCCCTACGATCAAACCGACGGACAGCCCAAACATCAACGCTCCTTTAAACGCTCCGATGAGTATCCCTAAAATACCGACGGCAAGTACTCCTCCCAGAGATTTATCGATATTATTGACCCAATCCCACTTTACTTTTTCTCTTGTTTTTATATAAGGAAACCAATGACGAGATTCAGTGCTTAATAACCCTGACAGCCCGCCCAGTAGTACTCCTAGCAACCCTCCAAACAATCCAATGGACAGCCATATTAACGGATTTCTGATAAGATCCCCATCTCCGTCCAACTTGTTTAACGACACTTCGAAGAATGGCTGAGTCAAATATGCGCTCAGTGCTCCAATAATCCCTCCGAACATCCCTTTCCCTTCGTTTCGCTGAACCAAAAAGGATCCGAACAGAGCTGCACCTAGAAAGCTACCCAGCCCGCCGAAAATCCCACTAAACAGTCCTACTGTAAAGAAATAGACCAGATGTGAAAAAAAAGTACTCACAATACGCTCTTTTCTAGACAATCTAAACCACCCATACTGTAAATGAATCAATTCAAAATCCACCAATTTTTCCCTTTTAAGCCTTGAGGCAAAAAAACCAAGGTATTTGCTGGCCAGGTGAGCATTATAATCTTTAGTGCTAAAATTTCGAAACATTTCAGCGACAAAACGCTGTTCTATTTCTTTTTTTCTACCTGCCAGGTCAAGGGCTGAAAAATTCAATTCATGCAGGTATTTTCCTCGGGCAAACAACAATTGTAGGGTATTAAAATAAAAAGGGATTTCGGCAATTTCACGCAAGAGCAAGTCTTGTTCAAGTGCTATCAATAATCTTTGGGAGCCCTCATTGGGGTCTATCTTTTGCAATTGCTCGAGCAACTGTCCATAGCTCAACGGCCCCACTTCAACTTGGCTATTTACTGGGGCGTCTTTTGCTAAAGCTTGGTATTCGTCAATGCGGGAGGAAAGTATAAAATACCGATGAGGGTCTTCTCCTCCGTACCGACCAATTGCTTCCAGGCAAGTCTGGCGATCTTCAGCTTTGACCTCATCCAAACCATCCAGCAATAAAATCAGTCGGTTCTGCGCGACTAGCTCAGCCGCAGCTTTTTTATTGATGGTCAGGCTCATCTCTGAGGGCAAAATTTCCTGAATCCAGGCTTCCAGGCTGGGAAATGCACTATTCCAGCGTGCGAGATTCAAAATAACCGGAATCCGGGTAGGTTCTTTCTCCAACAACTCTAACTCTAGTTGCAAAAGCAAAGTGGTTTTTCCAGCCCCGGGTACCCCCACTAAAAACAAACGGCCTTTTGCATCTTCGTAATACTCTAACAGTTTTTTACGAATTTGCCCATCGTTGTACTGCACAAACGTTTCTGCGGCTTGGGAACTGGTTCCCGTTGTGGAAGGCAAGAGGCGCAGATTAACGGGTTGCCGGTGAGTGAGTTTTTGTTTCAGGCGGTTTTCGTAGCGTGTTTTTAAAGCTGCTTTGATTTCGTCGTAAAAAATAAAGGCTTGCGCTATTTCCTTTTCTAATATTTTGATCAGGGTGAGTAGGCCAAGACTGATTTTATTCAAGGCTCTACTTTTACTTTGCGGAGATTGGGTGCCGTATATTTCCGCATGTTGTACTTGAGCAAGGCGGGCACTCAAGCTTGAAATCTCTACATCCAATGTTTGTACGTGCAACTCATCCAGGGACTTCAACGCTTGATCGTAGTCGGCTTTACTGATTGCTTTTTTTGCTTTGGCTAGCAAGTGGCGGTTTTGTTCGGTCGCTGGCAAGTGGTATCGTTCAGGCTTACTTTTAGATTGTTCAGAAAAAAGCCCTATACCTATTCCTGGACTAATGTAAGCGGCAAAGAAGAAAAGCAGCAGGAAAAATGCAATCAAGATGTATTTGTAGTGTTCACCTAGGTGATTTTTGGATAAGGGTCCTGCATCTTCACCCAGTATTTCAGGCAACAACGCTGAAAGAATCAGAAATGAGGAGAGGATCAAAAAAGGGGCTATTTTTCTTAATAGCTTGAGCATAATTTACACGGATATAACTTTTTTGTAAAGATAAGCAAAAATCTATACTACTATACCAGATCGACAACAGGACCGCTAGCGGCAACTACGCCATTGTCCTCACCTACGACGGTGTTGACAACGACCCAAGAATTTATGTATCTGCGCAAAAAAATAATAAAAAAATAGTTTTAAATTTAAAAAACAAACACTAAATTTAGAAAAATTCAATCCGATGCCTAAAAAACCCAGTAAACCGCACGACGAATTTTTTAAAGCGACCTTTAGCCGCATGGAAGTGGTAGTAGATTATTTGCAAAAAATGCTGCCCTCTGAGCTGACTGATCTTCTGCTCATCAAGGAATTAAAACGAGTAAATGGCTCGTACATATCGCCTGCACTAAAAGAATATTTTTCAGACTTGATTTACGAATGCCCTTTAAAACACCCAAATTTAGCGATAAATCTTGCGCTGCTTTTTGAGCACAAAAGTCAACCTGAGCAATATCCGCATTTCCAGCTTTTGCGTTACATGTTGGATGGTTGGGAAGAACAACTCCGGCAAGGTCAAACACTGACCCTGATTATCCCCATCGTCATTTATCACGGCGAGGCAAATTGGACAAAACGGAGTTTATCCAGCTATTTTGGGAATGATTTACCTTCACATATACTTACTTTCCTGCCACAATTTGACTATCAATTGACCCATGTCACCTCCATGAGTGATGAAGAAATTCTGGCATTAGGCAATAGTCTGTTGGTCAATACCTTTTTGATGATGAAGCACATCTGGCATCCAGAGTTCATTTTACAAAACCCTCAGTTGATTTTTATACATTTGGAAGAGACAAGCAACATGCGAGACTTTGTGGTCGCGTTACTTGCATATTTTTTAAAAAACTCAGAACTTACAGGAGAAAAAGTCAAAACCTTTATTGAAATCTTGCCAAGGACATTAAACCAAACTGCAATGAGTACTTATGAAATGATTCTTAAGGAAGGAAGAGAACAAGGCCTGAAAATAAATGAGGATCTGTTGATTGAAGCTCAGCTGCGTGCTGAGGAAGAACGCTTACGTGCCGAAGAGGCATTGCTTCGTGAGGCAGAAGAGCATCAACGGTTTGACAAAGTAATTCTCCAACTGCACTTTGAATTGCAATTGCCCATTGCCGAAATTGTGAAAATAACCGAACGTGAGGAAACGTATATTGAGGATCTGATTGCGCGTAAAAACAATGAAAATTAAGCACAACCCCTTCGGTCGGTTGCGATACCAGGGGCTTATTCCACATAGTTATGGAGCGGAGTTTATACAGGCTGTTGAATTCTGAAGTGAAGTGACTTTAGAAGTTATTTGACCAAGGCTGTGTCTAAGCCGCTGCGGTAACCCACTTCTAAAGTTGTAAGTCATGTATTATCCCTTAACTCAATTATCCCATCACCCTCATCACCTGCTCCGCCACAAATTCTAAATTCTCCGCCGTACTTGCCAACGCATCGTCAAAAATCTGCACTTTTCGCCCAATCGCAAAAGCAGCTTTTAAACCAATCAGGTCCAAAAAAGCCTGATCGGCATCGATGGCACCACAAAGCGCAATGGTGGGTACGCCAAACTGAGTGGCACGGCCACAAATCCCCCGCACCAGTTTTCCACCCAGGGTTTGGCTATCCAAACGACCTTCACCAGTGAAGACCAGATTGGCACCTTTCAGGGCATCGTCAAAATTGGTCATGTTCATCACCGCATCAATGCCTGGGTGCAACTCACCTTTAAGAAAGGCCAGGCATGCTGCTCCCATTCCGCCAGCTGCCCCAGAACCAGGAGTTGTAGAAAAATCCTGACCAAACGTTTTTTCCAACAAAGCACCAAACTGTTGTAGTCCCAAATCCAACCGCTCTACCATAGCCGCATTGGCTCCTTTCTGAGGCCCAAAGACGTAAGCTGCACCCATGGGGCCATGCAGCGGGTTTTTGACATCACACAACACCTCAAAACGGGTTTCGGCAAGGGCCGGATGTACCTTCGCCACTTCAATTCTTTCGATGGCGGCCAATGATTCGCCCCTTGGTAACAATTCCTTCCCTTGAGAGGTATGAAACTCGTAACCCAATGCAGCTGCCATGCCCATTCCAGCATCATTGGTGGCACTGCCGCCTAGGCCCAGTAAAATATGCCGCACCCCACTATTCAGCGCATGGGCGATCATTTGCCCGGTGCCATAAGTACTGGTCAGCATGGGATTGCGCTCCTCATCACTCAGGCGCTGCAAGCCCGAGGCCTGTGCCATTTCAATGAAGGCCTTTTCACCATTGGCTGAAAGGATGTATTGGCAGGTTACGTCTCGTCCCAGGGGGTCGTAAGCATTCATTTGTACAACACTCCCACCCAGGTGATGGGCAAATACATCCGCCAGTCCTTCTCCACCATCGGTGAGCGGGAAAATGACCAGTTCGGCATCGGGTTGTACTTTTCGGATCCCATCGGCAATGGCGTTGCAGACTTGTTGGGCGGGCAGGGCGTCTTTAAAGGAATCGGCAGCGATGACTATTTTCATGATTGTAGTAAGGTTCTAAAGTTCCGGTGTTTTTAGAACCCTCACAAGATATGCCGCTCTACAATCTTCTCCAAATCTTCCCCGTATTCATTGTCCCAGATGGGTTGGTGAAAGGCGATGAGTTTGCGCAATTTATGGAGCACCATTTCTTTTTCTTTCACCGTCAGGTTTCCGGCTACTACCCGATGTACGTTTTGCATGTTTTGCATCGCTTGCTCGAACACGGCCATACCCGCCGGGGTAATGGATACCCGGCGCGAACGCCCATCTTCGGGATTGTCGTAATCCTGGATAAAGCCGTTGCGCAACAAGCGCCGAATCACTTCCATGCCTGGTGAAAACTCCATCATGTTTTTGGCAATGATGTCCGTTTTGCGCAAATCGCCATGGCTGACCAGGGCTGCCAGGAAAGTAAAATCCTGGATTCCTTTTAGTTCAGTATCCTTTAGTGCCGTTTTGATGTAGTGTTTGGCGTGAGAGTTCAGTACCCCGATGTTCATGGCAAGGTGTGCATCTACGTTGGAAGCATAATCGTCCCAACGGGTATGGGGCAGTTCCTCCTCTGCTTCGCCAACCCGGCTTTGCAACCATTCTGCGAAGGCTGGCAAATCACTTTTTCCCCTTTCCTGCTCGAATTCCTCCAGCAGACCAATCACTTGTTTAAGCAGCTCGTACGACATGGTGACAAAAATCTTAGCTAAAACTAGAACAATTTTTCGAGTTCCTAGTTTAGTGATTGTTTCGAAAACATAGCAAAAAACTGTGAAAAAATCATAAAATGAAAGTTTTACCCGCAACGCGACTGTTTAACAACTGCTTGGTATTGCTTTTGTTGATGCCTTTTGGCCTCTTTGCCCAAAATGGCATCATCAAGGGAAAAATCAGCGACAAAATCAACAACGAAGCCATCCCATTTGCCAACGTCCTGATAATAGGCACTGACTTTGGTACCACTACCGATGAAAATGGATTGTATGAAATCACTGGACTTGCACCAGGTTTGTACAACGTTCGGGCTTCTTTTGTAGGCTATGAAGACGCAACTGCTTTTGAAATTCAGGTCAGCAACAACAAACCGGCCGTTGCTGATTTCGAGCTGTCCAGTAGTTCCCAAAAATTGGACGAAGTAGTGATCAAAGCGCCTCCATTCAAAAAAACCGAAGAAAGTCCGGTATCCCTGCGCACCATTGGGGTAGCGGAAATCCAGCGCAACCCGGGGGGCAATCGAGATATTTCCAAAGTGGTACAAACCCTACCAGGTGTGACCATTACCCCGGCCTTCCGCAATGACCTGATCATTCGCGGTGGGGCACCCAACGAAAACCACTTTTTCCTGGACGATGTGGAGGTGCCGAACATCAACCACTTTGCGACCCAGGGCGCTTCAGGTGGCCCAGTGGGTTTGATCAACGTCAACTTCATCAATGAGGTAGACTTTTTCAGCGGGGCTTTCCCGGCCAATCGGGGCAATGCGGTCAGCTCGGTGTTCAACTTTCGGCAGCGCGATGGCCGCGACGATCGCATCGGAGGGACCTTTATGGTGAGTGCCAGCGATATTGGGTTGACTTTGGAGGGGCCAATTGGTGACAAAACCACTTTCCTGCTTTCGGCCCGGCGCTCTTATTTGCAGTTTTTGTTCAAAATTTTTGAACTGCCCTTTTTGCCCATTTACAACGACTTTCAAGCCAAAGTCAAAATTAAACTGGACAAAAAGAACGAACTGACTTTCATCGGTTTGGGGGCTTACGACCAGTTTGAGCTCAACCTGGAGGCAAACGACACCGAAGAACAACAATCCATTCTGGATCGACTGCCCGAAAACCCCCAGTGGAGCTATACCAATGGCCTGGTGTACAAACACTACCGCCCCAATGGCTACTACACCGTGGTGCTTAGCCGCAGCATGTTGGACAACAAGGCCATCAAGTATTACCAAAACGATAAAAGCAACCCGAATAACCTGATCCTCAACTACCAATCTCAGGAGATCGAAAACAAGTTGCGCCTGGAAAACACGGTACGGGCGGGCGATTTTCGCCTGAATTACGGGGTAGGGTATGAGTTTGCCCGCTACAACAACAGCACCTTCAACCGGATTTTCACCTCCGCAGGTGCACAAACCATCGATTACAGCAGTGCTTTCAACTTCAGCAAATACAATCTGTTTGGCCAGATCAGCCGCAAGTTTGTGGACAATCGTTTGAGCCTGTCGGCAGGGATTCGTGCCGATGCCAATACCTATTCCGAAGAAATGTCGAATTTGTTGGAGCAGTTGTCGCCAAGGTTTTCGGCATCCTACAGTTTGAGCAAAAACCTCGCCCTCAATTTCAACGCGGGTATTTTTTACCAATTGCCACCGTACACCATCCTGGGCTACCAGCAAGGGGGGGAGTTCATCAATAAAAACAACGGCATCAAGTACATCCGCAACAATCAATTGGTGGCCGGTTTGGAATTCAACACCAACAACAATGCCCGGATCACGGTGGAAGGTTTTTATAAAGGTTACGCGAATTATCCTTTTTTGCTGCGCGATAGTTTGACCCTGGCCAACCTCGGCGGCGACTTTGGGGTGGTAGGCAATGAACCAGCGCTTCCCCGCTCCAAAGGGCGCAGTTATGGTCTGGAGTTTTTGTTCCAACAACGTTTGTTCAAGGGTTTTTACGGCATTGCCGCCTATACCCTGGGCTGGAGTGAATTTGAGGACAAGAACAAAGTACTACTGCCTTCCTCCTGGGATGCTCGCCACATTGTCAACTTGACTTTGGGCAAAAAGCTAAAGAAAAACTGGGAAATTGGCCTCAATTGGCGCTTCCAAACGGGGCTGCCGCGTACCCCATTTTCCAATAATTCTGCCCTGGTTGCCAACTGGGACGTCAATGGCCGGGGCATTCCCGATTACAATCAGCTCAATACCGAGCGGAGTGAAGCCATCAATTTCCTGGATTTCCGGGTAGATAAGAAGTGGTTCTTCCCCAAATGGAGCCTCAACCTGTATTTCGACATCGAAAACATGTTCAGCGCATCGGTATCCAGCCCTGAACTTTTCCTGGATCGCCCCTTGGACGCAGATGGTCGGCCCGTTGGTTCTGGAGTAATCTTGAATCCTGATGCTTCAGTAGGAGAGCAACGTTACAAAACTAAAGTTTTGGACAATGGTACGGGAAGGGCATTGCCGAGTATTGGTTTGATGATTGAATGGTAAACTTTGAACCCCCAACCGCGGCAGCGGTTGAATCTTGAATAGCCGCGGTCGTCCGCGTGCTTAGCCGTTTTAAGCCGTTTCACAACCGCGGTAGCGGTTGAATTTTGCCCCGATTTGTTCAACCGCTGCCGCGGTTGTGGTACATTCCGCAGGCCATTTTACCGCGGACGACCGCGGCTATTCAAGATTAAATCACTCCGTGATTCTAACGGCTTTCTTAGAAATTAAAATTTAGGATAACGAACTGTTACACTGTATTGGCCCAATTCAAGAAAGTGGCACCCCAAGCCCAATCGTACAAAACCCTGACATTCAAGTAGAAGAAAAATTAAATTATCAGAATTCAAATTAGAGGTTCCCATCCTCGAAAGTGGAACGCTTTTCAAACTTTCCTTCGGTACTTTCGCCACTAAGTCTATAAAAATTTTACAGACCCTTCTTTTTGTTTACAAAACTTCTATTTGATAAACCTATGTCTTATGACCAACTTAGACACACACTCCACTAGTCGGGTCGCAAGCAATGAACGATTTTACTTCATGCTTCGCCCCATGCTGTTTGTGGCCGCGTTTGTGCTGATGCTGAGCTCAGCCTATGCACAAATCACCGTAAATGGCACCATTACTTCCGAAGACCAACAGCCACTCATCGGTGCAACTGTGTTGGTAAAAGGCACTACCACCGGGGCAGTAACTGACCTCGATGGCAAGTTTACGGTCCAAGTACCCGATCAGAATGCCGTATTGGTAATTGGCTACACCGGATTTGCAGAACAACAAATTACCGTAGGTACGCAAACCCAGCTCAACATTGTGCTCAAGGTTGACATTCAACGTTTGAACGAATTAGTAGTCGTGGGTTATGGTTCGCAGAAAAAACGCGATGTGACGGGCTCGGTGACCAACATTTCCGAAAAAGACTTCATCAAAGGCAACATTGCCACTCCCGAACAATTGGTCAATGGCAAAATCGCCGGGGTACAAATCACTTCCAATGGTGGTGCACCAGGTGCAGGTAGCCGGATTCGCATCCGTGGGGGCTCTTCCCTGAACGCCAACAACGACCCGCTGATCGTGATCGATGGGGTGCCACTCGACAACACGGGGGTATCTGGCGCGGCCAACCCCCTGAGTTTCATCAACCCGAACGACATTGAAAACTTTACCATTCTGAAAGACGCTTCGGCGTCAGCGATTTATGGTTCCAGAGCCTCCAACGGGGTTATTCTGATTACCACCAAAAAAGGCAAAGCGGGCGATAAAATGCGGATCAATTTCAGTTCCGTATTGTCTTCTTCAGCCAAATCCGGGGTGATTGACGTATTGAGCGCCGAAGAATTCCGCGCCATTGTGAATGAAAGAGGCACCGCGGCACAAAAAGCTTTGTTGGGCGAATCCAGCACCAACTGGCAGGACCAGATTTACCAAACCGCATTCAGCCACGACAACAACTTAAGCGTGACAGGCTCATTCAAAAATTTGCCTTACCGCGCCTCCGTTGGTTTTATGGACCAAAACGGTATCCTCAAAACCAGCAACATGAATCGTTTGTCAGGATCGCTTGGCATCAATCCTTCTTTTTTTGACAAACACCTCAAAGTAGATGTGAACCTGAAAGGGACTTCGATCAACAACCGTTTTGCCAACCAGGGCGCGATCGGCTCTGCGGTGGTTTTTGATCCTACTCAACCTATCCGCAGTGGCAGCGATGTCCTGGGAGGTTATTTTGAATTTTTAGACCCAGCCACCAAAAATCCCAATACGCTGGCTCCGCGTAACCCCTTGGCATTGCTCAACCAACGCAGCGACGAGAGCACCGTGGGCCGGATCATTGGCAACGTGGTATTGGATTACAAATTCCACTTCCTGCCTGAATTGCGCGCCAACCTGAACGTGGGCCTCGACCGCTCCAACAGCGAAGGCAACATCAACGTACCCGCAGGTGTGGGACAGTTTTTCTCCCGCGGCGGCCAGGTCGCAACATATACCCAGAACAAGAACAACAAAACGTTCGAGTTTTACCTGAACTACGTACGTGAATTTGGTGCCAACCGCGTCGACCTGATGGGTGGATACTCTTACCAGGACTTTATCCGGGAAAGCACCGATTTGGATAAAAACCAGCAGGGAGAAGTATTCAACGACGTATTTTTCAAAACCCAAAATACACTGGTGTCCTTTTACACCCGTTTGAATTATGCCTTGAAAGAGCGTTACCTCTTGACTTTCACCTTGCGTCGTGACGGTTCCAGCCGCTTCAGCCCGGACACCCGTTGGGGTACCTTCCCATCGGCTGCTTTTGCCTGGAAAATCAACGAAGAAGGTTTCATGCAAGGCAGCAACTTGTTCTCCAACCTGAAATTGCGCCTGGGTTACGGGGTTACTGGTCAGCAGGATGTAGGTAGCGATTACCCTTATCTGTCGCGCTACACACCTAGTGAGCCTACTGCGCAGTACCAGTTTGGCAACGATTTCTACGCTACGCTGCGCCCCGAAGGATATGACGCCAACATCAAGTGGGAACAAACCGAAACCCTGAACGCTGGTATTGACTGGGCCATTCGTAGTGGCCGGGTATCTGGTGCGATTGACGTGTATTCCCGCAAAACCAAGGACTTGTTGAGTGTAATCCCCGTACCTGCGGGCTCCAACCTCACCAACCAAATCCTGACCAACGTAGGGAACATCGAAAACAGCGGGGTAGAATTCACCTTGAATACCCGTTTGATTGAAAAAGAAGACCTGAGCTGGGACTTTGGTTTCAACGTAACCTTCAACCAAAATGAAGTAACCAACCTGACCAAAGTACCGAATCCCAACTACCAAGGGGTACAAGTGGGTGGTATTTCCGGTGGTGTCGGTAACACGGTTCAGATCCATACCGTTGGTTACCCAACTTTCGCTTACTTCCTGAACAAGCAGGTGTATGACGAAAATGGCAAACCAGTAGAAGGCTTGTACGCCGACCTGAATGGCGATGGCTTGGTCAACCTCGACGACCGCTACCGCTACAAGCAGGCTGATCCACGTTTGTTCCTGGGGATCAACTCTCAGGTGAACTACAAGGATTTTAGCTTGAGCTTTGTACTGCGTGGCAACTTTGACAACTACGTCTACAACAACGTTTTGTCCAACAATGCCACCTTCCGCGGCTTGACAGGTACCAACAACTATTTGCTGAACCTGTCTCCCAATGTGTTACAAACGGGCTTTGCGAACAACCAGTACTTCTCCGATTATTACGTAGAAAATGGTTCCTTCCTGCGCCTGGATAACCTGACTTTGGGCTACAACCTGAAAGGGCTGCTCGGCGGCAGCAGCAACACCCAGATTTCCTTGATTGGGCAAAACCTGTTTACAATCACCAAGTATTCTGGTCTTGATCCTGAAGTTGCGGGCGGTATCGACAATAACATCTATCCACGCCCACGCATTTTGTCCTTCGGATTGAATGTCAGCTTCTAATGAGTAAACGGTTTTTGACCAAAACAAAAATGAATCCAATGAAAAAGCAATTTTTCAAAAACAGCATAAAATTGGGAATCCTGGCGTTTTTTGTGGCCTTGAGTTCCTGCACCAAAGACCTGGATCGTACCCCCTTTGTGGAGGTGACTTCGGCTACGGTCTACAAGGATTTTAGCAATTACAAACAAATCCTCGCAAAGGTATACGCGGGTTTGGCGGTGAGTGGCCAGCAAGGCCCGGCCGGACGCCCCGACATCAGTGGCATCGACGAGGGTTTCAGCACCTACCTGCGCCAGTACTGGAAAGCGCAGCAATTGCCAACCGATGAGGCCGTAATTGGCTGGAACGACGGCAGTTTGCCCGATTACCACGATATGGACTGGACTTCCGGCAACGAGTTCATCACCGCGATGTACAACCGGATTTTTTACCAAATCACTTTGTGCAACGAGTTCATTCGCGAAACCACCGATGCCAAACTCAGCGAACGTGGCATCAGCGGCGAGAACCTGACGCAAGCCAAAATCTTCCGCGCCGAAGCGCGTTTCTTGCGGGCCCTAAGCTATTACCATGCCCTGGATATGTACGGAAGTGTACCTTTTGTAACGGAGGCCGATGCAGTGGGTTCATTCCTGCCTCGCCAGGCGAGCCGCACCGAGTTGTTCAGCTATGTGGAGTCGGAATTGAAAGCGATTGAAAATGAATTGCTGGATGCCCGCAAGAACGAATATGGTCGTGCTGATAAGGGTGCTGCCTGGGCGCTGCTGGCCAAATTGTACCTGAACGCTGAAACCTACATTGGTGCAGCCAAATACACCGAATGCATCACTTATTGCAACAAAGTAACGGCTGCCAGCTATGCTTTGGAAAGCGATTACAATAAATTGTTCCTGACCGACAACAACAAGTCCAGCGAAATGATTTTCCCGATCACTTTCGACGGCACCCGCACCAAAACCTGGGGCGGTATGACCTTCCTGGTACACGCCGGGGTAGGGGGCAACATGAACCCCGCCGACTTTGGCATCAATGGCGGCTGGAGTGGCTTGCGTACCACCAAAGCACTGGTGGAAAAATTCAGCGACATCACCGGGGCTACCGATCGCCGGGCCATGTTCCACACCAATGGTCAAAAACTGGACATCAGCGACATTTTTACCTTCAACGATGGTTACGCCATCACGAAATACCGCAACGTTAGTTCAACGGGGGTAAAAGGTACCGATACTGAAGGCAACTTCCCGGATACCGACTTCCCGATGTTCCGCCTCGCCGATGTTTACCTGATGTACGCAGAAGCAACCCTGCGCGGTGGCCAGGGAGGCAGTCAGGCTACGGCGCTGCAATACGTCAATGCCTTGCGCCAACGTGCTTACAAAGGCGCTACGGGCAACGTGACTTCCATCAGTCTGGATTTCATCCTTGATGAACGTGCCCGGGAATTGTACTGGGAGGCTCACCGCCGGACGGATTTGATCCGCTTCAAAAAATTCACGGGTAGTGCTTACCTCTGGCCCTGGAAAGGTGGCGTGAAAGATGGACGTTCGGTACCAGATCACCTGGTTTTGTTCCCCATTCCGGCTTCCGATTTGGTGGCGAATCCGAATTTGAGTCAAAACAATGGCTACTAAATCAGTTGAGAAGTTGAGGAGTTTAGAAGTTTGGCTACCGCCTGCGACACTCTCCCCTCAACTTCTCAACCCCTCAACTTTTCAACATAAAAAATAAATGACCATGAAAAACTGGTTTTCAAAAATATTTCCCATCATACTCATCATGGCCATTGTGAGCTGTGAAAAAGATGAACAACGTTTGGTGGTTATTCCGGGAGCTGCGCCCGTATTGAGCGCATCTACCGCTACTCCTGCCTTGAAACTGGAAGATGCCAGCAAAGAGGCCGTAAAATTTACCTGGACTGCTGCCGATTTCAACTACCCGGCTGGGGTGACTTACACTTTGCAGTTGGCTAAAAAAGGCACCGATTTTAAAGAGAGTGTAGACTTCAATGCAGGTCCAGCGCTCAGCAAAACCTATACCGTAGCCGACCTCAATACCGCCTTGTTGCGCCTGGGGATTGGTGCAGGTAGCCTGGGACAGTTGGATGTACGGGTAAAAGCGGCGGTGAATGCCAATGTTGCGACTTTGGTTTCTGGTACAACTTCGGTTTCGGCTACTCCCTATCTCGTGATCATTCAATACCCATCTTTGTACGTACCTGGCGGTTATCAGGGCTGGTCACCAGACAAAGCACCCAAACTCGCTTCCGTTAAAGACAACAAGATTTACGAAGGTTACGTGAACTTTGGCGATGCTTCTGAGTTTAAGTTTACGGACGCACCAAACTGGAACAACGGCATCTTTGGTGACCAGGGCGATGGCACCACCAAAAAGATCGCTTCCCCCGGCAACAACTTCAAAGTGCCCAGCGCTGGCTACTACCTGCTCAAGGCAGATTTGAACGACAAAAGCTGGGATGCCATCAAAACCTCCTGGGGCTTGATTGGCTCGGGAACTCCCGGTGGCTGGGGCTCGGATACCGATATGGTATTCAATGCTGCTACCGGAACCTGGTCGCTCACCGTAAACCTCACTGCCGACGAAATCAAATTCCGCGCCAACGACGATTGGGCCATCAATTTTGGGGACACCAAAGCGGATGGATTTCTGGAGTACGGAGGTGATAACATCAAAGTGCCTGCGGCGGGTAACTACACGGTTACACTTAACCTGAGTATCGGCGGGAATTATAGCTATACGCTGAAGAAGAATTAATTGTTTATTGTTTAAGATTGGTAAGTAAGAATGCGGGGGTTCTCGAACGGTGTTCGGGAACCCTTTTTTGATTGAAAATTATTTAACTCTTCAAATCAAAAGAGACAGACAATTAAAGGGGAATACTTGATATTTCAAACGGTCAATGTCTTCAATAACAAATAGCCTTTTTGGACATCACCGCTGATGCCGTCGGCCATGTTCAGTGCGAGGCTGTCGCGGAAGATATTGTCCCTGTCGTTGCTGGTATCGGCCTTACCCAGGTACTTTGGCGTGGCATACACCGTCGAGTTCACATCCTCCGGGAAGGCGATTTGACTCACCACCAGCGAGTTTTCATTTTTGTCCAACACTTCTACATGGATATGCGGCGCACGGCCTCGGTACCAACCAGGGTAGATGCTTTCGAAGCTTACTTTGCCGTCTTTGTCGGTGATCTGACGGCCCCGGCAAAAGTGTTCGTGGCGGTGATCCTCCGCCTGCATCCTCATACCACCGTACTCGGAGTAGGCACCGTGGGCGTCACAATGCCACACATCCACGAAAACACCGGGTAGTGGTTTGCAATTATTTTTTTGGGAAAGGACAGTGAGGGTCATGGTCATGGCCACGCCCGGCCTGTCCACTGCAATGTTGCGTTTAAGTAATGAACTTGAGTCGTGGTTGGGAAAAGGGCCGACCGTTTCTATGGGTGAAGGTTCGCAACCTGTGCCACTGGTGGTTAACTGTTTTGGCTCGTTTACATTTTCTGAAATGCTCAGGATAGCTGGCAGCCCGGCGGCAGTACCAAGGCCAAGAGCTGCTTTTTTTAGAAATTGCTTGCGATTCATGGTGATGAGGGTTTTTGACTGGTGATGGGAAATATTGATGAATCAGGATGACGGTGATTTTGGGAACAACTGAACGAATATGATGGTCTGCTTACAAGCTATTGAACACCATACATTTCTTCAAATATCAGGTTTTATTTTTGAAGGAGTGGGGGGGAAAGGGGGATTTTGTGAAAATAGATGGTTGGGCCGGCAAATGGGGTAATTTAGTACTCACATTACGCAGAGCAATTCATCAACTTCTGAAGTAACTAAAGATGATCATCACTGATACATAATGCGATTTCAATTTAACCGTAGTTTTTTACCGCAGAGTTTCACCGAGTACACGCAGAGTTTCACGGAGTTTTTTAGTTTTAGGAGTTTGCCACCTGCGGCGGCTGGAGTTTGTGTGCTAGGAAAATCTTGCTTAAGATCAAGCCAAGAATGATAGGACTTGATAAAAAGTAAAGACCCAAGCTTCAGCAAAGGCGACCTCCGTGTACTCTTCGCACCGCAGGTGCTCCTAAAAAAACTCCGTGAAACTCTGCGTGTACTCGGTGAAACTCTGCGGTAAATAAAATGCGTAATGTGAGTTAGTAAGCAAACTAGGGCGAGCGCGTGAAGCCACCCCGATTCAGAAGCTAAACGAACGGGGTTCGGGAACCTCTTTTTTGTTGGGTGTGTTTTGTCAATTGAATTTTACGATGATACCATTGAATGCACTGAAATTTTTAGCAAGGTTACTCAAGGAAATAAGCCAGGGAAGGCTGGGTTCAATGCTACCCTCGGCTACGGAAATGACTACCCAAGCCGCGGCAGACTTGCTGGGCTGCTCAAGGCCTCATTTGGTCAAATTGCTGGATTCTGGGGAGATTCCTTTTGTAAAAGTGGGTCGGCATCGTAGAATTAAATACGAGGATCTATTGGGGTACAAAAAGAAAATGAAAAAACTGCAAGAATCCCTTTTGACGGAGATGATGGAAGGGGATGAGGAGGCGGGGTTGTATGATTTATAGATTTAGTTTCGTGCTCATTTGGAAAATTAGAGCTATGTGTATATTTTGTGGGTAAGGTTGTGTTACGGTGTGCAACCTAAAAATAAAATGTGCCGACTAAGCAGAAATCCACGCACCTTGGGGCGACTAAGTGAAAGGTGAAGTGCGGTAGTACCAACGACGTTAGCGGCAACAAAAATGGAAAAACTACATTTCGAACGCAATAAGTACGGCAAGGAACTCCTCATGGATGCCTGCAACGAAACCGAACTGGACATCGTGGCGGAAATTATGGTGCTTAATTTTTATACGCTCATTCTTTTAGAAAAAGGCAGCGGAACTTATTTTTTGAATACGGAAGAAATCCCATTCCATGACCAAATGGTGCTTTTTGTCAAGCCTGGACAAATCAATAAAGTAGACAAAGCCGTTTTTGAAAAGTGCCACCTGCTGTTTTTTGAGAGCGATTTTTTGGACGAGTTTTTCAATGATAAGGATTTTATATTCAGGTTCGGATTTTTCCACAGTAACCATAGCCCTCCCTACCTACCTATTGAAAATGCACAAGAATTCACCCATTTGAACAATATTGCCCGTGAAATTTGGACAGAAATCAAGAACCTCTCACAGGATAGCCACCACATACTTCGTTCCCAGATTTATTACCTGCTTGTGAAATTACACAGGGCATACAGCCAGCACTACGGTCAATCGAGGGACACCATGAAAGACCCCATAGTGCTCAAATTCTCCCGCCTTTTGGACAGGGAGGTGCGCAATAATCGTTCTGTGGAGCAGTTTGCCGAGCTGCTCGGCATCAGTCGGGTGCATTTGAACAACCTCTGTCAGCGGCATTTTTCAAAAACCGCCCACCAAATCATACGAGAGCGCACCCTTGCCGAAATCAAAAAGGAAATCCGCTACACCGCCAAAGACTTTTCCGAAATCGCCTACGAGTTCAATTTTTCAGCACCTCCGCATTTCGCCCGCTTTTTCAAGCAGATGACGGGGGAGTCGCCATTGACCTTCCGGGAGCAGTTATCAAAATGGTAAGATATTTTTCAAACGGGTAAAATTTCCGCCCCTACTAGCCGCCACCTTTGCAGCATTAATTTTTCATCAAGAAAATGCTGCAATAATGGACAAATACAACTCGACTACTTTAGTCATTAAGGATTTTCAAGGTGTGAAAATCCACAGTTTCATTTCGCCCTACCCGTATGCCGCCAATGCCACACATGTTATCGAAACGGCGCACGAATTGGTGGTGGTGGACACGCAGTTCCTTAACCCGATGGCGCAGGGGTTTCGGGCTTATGTGGACAGCCTCGGCAAGCCCGTTAATCGGATTTTTATCTCGCATGGTCACCCCGATCACTATTTCGGGCTGGCATCGGCGTTTTCAGATTGTAATGCCTATTCACTGGCTGGTGTGAACCAAATCATCGCGGAATGGGGCCCGCAGATGATTAAAAATCAGAAACCCACTTTTGGCGATTTGATACCCGATGCCATGTTGGTGCCACAACACAGCGTTGCGCCAGATACCTCCGAGGTCATTGATGGTTTGACCTACGCGTACGAAGTAGTGGAAGGCGCCGAATCTGAGGCTCAACTCCTTATCAAGTTGCCCGAACTGGGCACCGTCATCGCCCAGGATTTGGTGTACAGCGGTGTGCACATCTGGCTGGGCATGGGCTGGTTTGAAAAATGGGCTACCGAACTCCAACGGCTCGCCGATACAGAAGGCTATGACTATATCCTTGCCGGACATGGCTTGCCCTGCACCAAGGACGAAATCCACAACAATATCCGCTACATCCAAACTGCACAACGGCTTTTTGAGGATGGTTTGGGAAAGGACGCTTTTAAAGCCCGATTGCTCGAAGCCTACCCGCACCGGGAATCGCCTATGATGTTCGACCTCTACCTTGGCTTCCTATTCGGAGAAATGGGTAGCCATTAATTAAACTTTAAACAAATTCAGACAATGAGATACTTCGTTTTTATCCCATTCATCAGCATTTTAGCCAGTTGTTCCCCCGTTAAAAAAGGGCTTTTAAACGACCCTCAATCTCCCGTTTTTGAAATTGCTGTGCGCAAGGTCAAAGATGGCATGAAGGAGGATTTTACCGCCCGCAGAGCCAACTTCATCACCGCCCTCAAAGCTCAGGACGGGGTGAGCAACGACCGGGAATTCCAGTCTTTTTATGCCCTGCCCGAACCTGACAAGCAAGAAGTGTTCATCGGCATGACGCAGTACGCCACCGGCCAAACCGTAGGTAAGGTGCAGGGCAAAGTGCTGGGCAAGTTCATGAAATTCGCCAAAACAATGGATTTGAAAGCCTACGTCTTTGTGCAGCCGATAGAGGGCGGTACATTCGATTTGGGCGAACTCGCCGCCAAACCCGGACAGGTGCTGGAGCTTGCGGTGCGCCGTGTAAAACCCGGGCAGGAAGCCAATTTCCAATCCTCCCGCAAGGCATTTGTCAACTGGCTCAACGGGCAGGCTGGCGTAGCAGGCAGTTGGGAATTTAAAGTGGTGGGAGGCAAAGACGTGGAAGGGCTTACGGTAGGTATGTCGGTTTATGAAAGCCAGGAAGCCTTCCAGGCCATTGCGGGCAAGGTGCAGTCGCTGCCCGAAGCAGGTACTTATTTCTCCACCTTCGAGCCTGTTGCGTTGCAATATGCAGTTTCTGCCAACAACCAATAAATAGGATGACAGAAAAGCACAAAGAAATTGCCCGCTTTATTTCGCAAAAAGTGGTCAATGAAAAAGATTACACACCCATTGACGAATACCTGACCGACGATTATGTCTATCACGGTTTGGGGGGCATGACAGCGCATACGCCGCAGGGCTTTAAAGTAGCCATCGCAGGATTTCACGCAGCCATCCCTGATTTGAAATCGGAAATATTGGACATGGTTGCCGAAGGCGACCGTTTGGTACTTCGCTTTCACTTTACGGGCACCCATCAGGGCGAGTTTCTGGGCTTTCCGGCGAGCGGTGCCCGGCTGCATTTCGAAGGCATGATTATGTGCCGTTTTGTGGATGGCAAAGTGGCGGAAGACTGGGATTATTTTGATTTCCCAACTGTCGTGGCACAGATTCAATCACAATTAAAATCATGACTTTTTCAACGAAAAAATCAATTTCCCAATGAAGAATTTTGCATTAATGCTATTGGCGTTTTTTAGTCTTTCCATCCTGGGTTGCGACAAAGACGAAAACACGCCCACCGACAAAACCGACGATGTGGTGGAAATCGCTATCCGTCAAGTAAAAGCTGGGAAACTTACTACTTTCGAGCAAGCCCGTACTAATTTCATCAACTTACTTACCAAACAGGAAGGTGCCTCGAACGACCGGGAATATGCCTCCTTTTTCCACTTCAACCCGGCACAGGACCCTACCCGCCCGGTCTATATCGGCATGACCCAATATGAAGACCTCGCCACCTTTCATAAAGTCGGCAACGACATTGGCACTTCAGCAGAAGCGGGGGCATTTTTCAGTACCTTCGATGCCTTGGTATTCACTGCCATGAAACCCAAGGTGGCAGGCACGGCAGTGGATTTGAGCCAGGTGGCCAAGTCGGGGCAAATCTTGGAAGTAGCGGTGCGCAATCTTTCCCTATACCCCAATTTCAACCGAGCAGATTATGAAGCCAAATTGGGCGCATTCTTGGCGGTGCTGGCGCAACAAACGGGCCGCATAGCTGAATATCAGTGGGTGTCTGCTCTCGATCCCAACATCGTAGTAGGCATGACGGTGTATCAAAGCCAGCAGGCATTTTTCAACATCGCTGGCAATCCTGGCTTTTCCAGTCATCCCGACGTAGCGGCGTTTTTTGCTGCCTATCCGCCGAATATGGGTGGCGAGGTAAGCACAGTGGTGAAATAAATGGGTTTCTTTTACAAAAAAATCGGGCAGTTGAATATCTGACCCGATTTTTTTTATTTCGCTGCCTAATAAAGCATGGTCAAACATGGCGGCTTTAGCCCAACCCGCAAAGCCAACGCTTGCCGCCACGGCACCCATGAAACCGCTGCTGTGCTCCCTCCACCAGAATAAACCTCTCCAAGAAATAACCAAACTCCCCCAAAAGTGTTTCTCTTGCAATAGAAATCAAACAATAAATCAGGTATGATAATAGCCAATCCTGTCAACAGCTTTTCATTTTCCATCCCCTAAAAAGCAAACAACTTATCCATCGGAACCTAATTGTCCACATCCTCCAGATAATATTTGTTTTTGAAGGCGAATTAAGTCGTCAGAAGGGTAGTAGTAAAGCTCCAAAATCTGCTTAATTTGAAGAAATCGCCCTTGTTTGACCCCATTTCTTCAAAAATAGAAATGGATAATTGAAGAAATGTGCCCAAAAAAGCCCGATTTCTTCAAAAAAGCCCCCCTCCAAATTCTTCCATTATTTTGAGCCCCTTCTTTATCACCACTCAAATATTCCGTTTAACTTCACCCTACCAAAAAACGCACTGGTTTATGACGACGACAACACCTACCACCCAGCGGCTCTACTCCCTGGACGCCCTACGCGGCTTTGATATGTTCTGGATCATGGGGGCTGAAGCCATTTTTCACAGCATGGCCGAGGCTAGCCCCACCCCCTTTTGGGAGGCCATTGCTGGGCAATTGACCCACCCGGACTGGCATGGATACACCCTTTACGACAATATTTTCCCACTCTTTTTATTCCTGGCTGGGGTAGCGACCCCTTACTCGGTGGGGCGGGATCTGGAAAAGGGAACCCCTCGACAGCAGTTGTTGCTGCGCGTGATTCGGCGGGGGCTGCTGCTGGTGTTGCTGGGTGTGATTTACAACAATGGACTGGTGTTGAAGCCCCTCGCAGAGATTCGTTTCCCCAGCGTATTGGGGCGGATAGGTTTGGCCTACATGTTTGCCAACATCATTTACCTCTACACCAAACAAATGGGGCAAATCATCTGGTTTGTGGCTTTGCTGATCGGGTATTGGCTGCTACTGGCCCTGAATGCTGCTCCCGGCTTCCCCATGGGGGATATGACCATGGAAGGTAATTTTGCCTCGTATATCGATCGCCTGATCGTGCCCGGGCATTTGTACAAAGACATTCACGACCCAGAAGGATTGGTGAGTTGTATTCCGGCCATTGGTACAGCCCTATTGGGCATTTATTGCGGCAATCTGTTGAAGCATGGCACCATGAGTGGTTCGCGCAAAGCATTGCAAATGTTGATCATGGGGGTGGTATCCTTGATTTTGGCACAGGCCTGGAACCTGGTTTTTCCCATCAATAAAAACCTCTGGACGAGCTCCTTTGTGCTGCAAGCGGGAGGGGTGAGCTTATTGCTTTTGTCCTTGTTTTATTATGTGATCGATGTGCTGGGTTATCGCCGCTGGGCCTTCTTTTTTGCCATCATTGGGATGAACTCCATTTTGATTTATATGTCGGATGGCTTTATCGACTGGACTTTCACGGCGCAGGCTTTGTTTACGTGGCTGATGCAGTTGTTTAGTGAGCCTTACGCCGCGGTCGTATTGGCAACGATGGTGCTTTTGGTCAAATGGGGCTTTTTGTACTTTATGTATTTGAAGAAGGTGTTTTTGAGGGTTTAGCGCACAATTTTGAATAAAAAAAAAGCGACTGTCTCTTGCGAAACAGCCGCTTTTTTTATCGAATAATGGAAAGTTTACAGCCCAAAAGCTGCTTTAACTTTATCCACGTGATCCAGTTTCTCCCAGGTGAAGGTTTCCACTTCGTGTTCTACGAATTGGCCGGCACCATCGCGCAACTGGACTTTTTTAATTTCAGGCGTACGACCCATGTGGCCATAAGCAGCTGTTTCAGAGTAAATTGGCGTGCGCAGTTTCAAACGCTTTTCGATGGCGTAAGGACGCATGTCAAAAATATCCGCCACTTTTGCGGCAATCGCGCCATCGCTCAATTGTACTTTAGCAGTACCATTGGTGTTGATGTAGATGTTGGTTGGTTTGGCTACCCCGATGGCGTAAGAAACCTGTACCAGTACCTCATCACAAACCCCGGCAGCAACCAGGTTTTTGGCGATGTGGCGGGTAGCGTAAGCCGCAGAACGGTCTACTTTAGAGGGGTCTTTGCCAGAGAAGGCACCACCACCGTGGGCACCACGACCACCGTAAGTATCTACGATGATTTTGCGGCCAGTCAGACCAGTATCCCCGTGAGGACCACCGATTACGAACTTACCGGTTGGGTTGATGTGGTAGGTGATTTGATCGTTGAACAAGCCATGCAAACGCTCAGGTAGTTGAGCTTTCACCCGAGGAATCAGGATGTGAATGATGTCCTGGCGGATGCGGTTGAGCATGGTAGCGTCATCCGCAAAATCATCGTGCTGTGTAGAAACAACGATAGAGTCGATGCGGATGGGCTGATGATCGTCAGAGTATTCAATGGTTACCTGGCTTTTGGCATCTGGGCGCAGGTAAGGCATCAGGTCAGCATGCGTTTTGCGGATATTGGACAACTCCAGCAAAATGCGGTGGGAGAGGTCCAAAGGCAAAGGCATGTAATTGTCGGTTTCGTTGGTCGCATAACCGAACATCATACCCTGGTCGCCAGCTCCCTGATCTTCGGGGTTTTCGCGTTCTACCCCTTGGTTGATGTCGGGTGATTGTTCGTGGATGGCCGAAAGAATTCCACAAGAATTGGCCTCAAACATGTATTCCGACTTGGTGTACCCAATGCGGCGGATTACATCGCGAGCGATCTGCTGTACATCTAGGTATACTTTGGATTTGACTTCACCTGCAAGTACGACCTGACCAGTGGTTACCAGCGTTTCGCAAGCAACTTTGGAGCTGGAGTCAAACGCCAGGAAATGATCAATCAATGCATCGGAAATTTGATCGGCGATCTTGTCCGGATGCCCCTCAGATACAGATTCAGATGTGAATAAATAAGGCATGGTCTAATGATTATAGTAGATTATACTGGCGGAAAAAACCCTTCCTGAGTCCCCTTTCCACTAAAACGGTGCAAAAATAGGAATTGTCTGGATAAAAAGAAAATAAGTACATTCGTCATGGCAAATCAAAGATAAGATTCTTACAAAAGACCTTAATTATGCTACATTTTCGCGGAGATGAATACTTTATGCGTGAAGCACTCAGGGAAGCTCAACTGGCTTTTGATGAAGGCGAAATCCCGGTTGGCGCAGTAATCGCCTGTGAAAACCGCATCATAGCCCGCGGACACAATACCACCGAAAAATTATTGGATGTAACGGCACACGCTGAAATTTTGTCCATCACCGCTGCTTCCAATTACCTCAATAGCAAATACCTGCCGGATTGTACCTTATACGTTACCCTGGAGCCCTGTAACATGTGCGCCGGGGCGATTTTTTGGGCTCAAATGGGGCGTCTGGTCTATGGTGCCGGGGATGATAAGCGGGGATTTATGCGGATTGGGAAAGAATTGCTGCACCCCAAAACGACACTGGAATACGGGGTGTTACACGAGGAGTGCAGTGCGTTGCTGAAGGCGTTTTTTCAGAAGATGAGGTAGGGGGAGCAGGGCTCGACATTTTCTATTGCTCTTCAGGCAATTGATCAATCACGTTTTGAACGTCTTCTAGCGAAAGATTTAGAATGCTGGCAATTCTTTGAGCGTCAAGCCCCATTTGGAAAAGCTCAGGCACGGCATTTTTGAGCAACTCTTCATCCCGCATGGCTTCACCTTTTTCAATACCTTGCTCGATTCCTTTTTCGATACCCTGTTCGATGCCTTGTTCAATGCCCATGGCAAGCCCTTGTTCAATGCCTTGCCGCTTTAATTCTTCTTGAATAGCTTGTTCAATTCCCATAGGTTGATCTGCTTTGGTAACGATGATCAAATCTTTTTCAAATTTATCCCTTATTGCTGAATTTTCAAAATCTACATAAAGGGTTATAAAACTGATGATGGCTTTGACTTGATTTTTAGGCAGATTACGTCTCAACAAACGCCTGATCATGTCCAGTTTTAACTGAGCCAAGGCCTGCTCATCTTTAGGTTTGTTAATGTATTGCCAGGCTGCTTCCGTCACTGCGGCAAAGGGATTGGGGTCATTGGCCAGTTCTTCGGGTGAATGATCCAGTAGCACATAACTGTTAAATGTATAAACGACCTCGGAGCCCCAAAAACTCTCTCTAAATTCTACAAAGTGGAAATTCCGATTTCGATCGGTATAAATAGCCAGCCCAGTGACCAAACGCTGAAATTTGTCACGAATGCGATAGATGCACTCGTACATGCGTTGCGCAAAGTAGGGATCTCGATAAATAGTAAATTTTTTCATGAGAATTCTTTGGCAAGGGGAGGAAAGTGAGAATGTTCTTCCCCTTTTTAATCGTTCCCTAAGAGCGTTTGCAAAATCCGAAAGTGATTATGATTCATATATGAGGGGCGCTCCAATGAGTGAGCGCCCTTCTTTTTATTTGACATTAGTTGTTAAGCCCCAATCAGCCCTCCTTTTTCCAATTGCCTCTTCATTCACCACTATTAATCTCAGTCATTATGGAAGAATGGATCAAATCAGTAGTAATTCTGGTTTTTTGCTGGTGCTTTAGTGATATCCAGTTCTATGTGCGTACACAGTTGTTAGGAAGGGGAAAAAGCAAATAATTTCGCATCCGCAAGGTTGAGAAAGTGATTATGGGGCGATAAAAAAATAAGTGCTCATTACTTTATTTCACAAGTCAAAAACTGCTTATTCTCAGCTTTCAACTCGATAAACCCTTCCAAAGTATCCCCAACTTTCACTGGCCCAACGCCAGCAGGAGTGCCCGTATAAATAATGTCCCCCATCTGCAATTTGAAGAATTTGGACACATACACGATGATGTCTTCAAAGGAAAAAATTACATCCGCGGTGTCGCCCTTTTGAGCAGTTTCCCCATTTTTCTTCAATTCGAAATGAATGGATTTGGGGTCGGCGATTTGATCCATTGGAACAAAATCGCTCAACACGGCGGAGCCATCAAAGCCCTTAGCAATCTCCCAGGGTAAACCTTTGGCCTTACATTTGGACTGGATGTCCCGGGCGGTGAAGTCGATGCCGAAGGCAATTTCATTGTAGTACTCGTGGGCAAATTCTGGCTGCACATGGCGGCCATTTTTGCATACTTTCAGTACAATTTCCCCTTCGTAATGCAAGTCTTGGGTGAACTCGGGATAATAAAAAGGTTTGTCTCCCACCAACAGTGCTGAGGGAGGCTTCATGAAGACCACTGGATCTTCAGGTACTGCGTTGTTGAGTTCTTTGGCGTGTTCGGCATAGTTGCGTCCGATGCAGATGATTTTCATATGCTTTAATATTTGACGTTCATCAAACCTGATAGTTCTTTCACCTCTCGCAAGGTTTGTTGAGCCCGACGACGGATTTGCTCGGAAGAGGACTTGATTTCTTCCTTTACTTCCTTTTTGCGGGTATTGAGTTCGGCGCGTTTGTTGCGGACGGCTTCGGAAACTTCTACCAATGCTTCGGCAACGGCTTCTTTGAGTGGAGCGTACTTTAAAACACCTGCATCATAGTCCGCTTTGAGCGTCTGGAAGGCCTCCATCTTGCCACAGGCTTTGAGCAACTCAAACAGGTTTTTTACTCCAGGACTCATTTCTCCCCCGGTGTTCTCACCCGTATCGGTTACCGCTGAGCGCACCTGCTTGCGGATTTTATCACTGTCAGCAAACAAGCTGATGTAGTGCTTTTCACCGGCACTTTTGCTCATTTTTCGGTTGGGATCGGCAGTAGAAGTGATTTTGGTAAACTCAGTGAACAAGGGCTCCGGCATGATCAGGTACTCTTTACCCACCTGGTTGTTGAAGCGTTGGACGATGTTGCGGGCCAATTCCAGGTGTTGTTCCTGGTCTTTGCCCACCGGAACATAGTCGGCGCGGTAAATACAAATGTCCGCAGCTTGAAGCACGGGATAGTCCAACAAACCAGCAGAAATGAAGCCGTCTTCACCTTCGGAAGATGTTGCACTTTTATCCTTGAACTGGGTCATGCGCGACAATTGCCCGTAGGAGGCAAAACAGTTGAATATCCAGCACAACTCGGTGTGTTCAGGAACCAGCGACTGAATGAACAAATTATTGGGCGCAATGCCTACTGCCATGAGGTTGAAGATCAGTTCCCAGGTGTTTTCCCGCAATTTGATGGGGTTGTAGGGCATGGTCATGGCGTGGTAGTCCACTACGCCATACACGCATTCATAGGTTTCCTGGAGATCAACCCAGTTTTTTACGGCCCCAAAATAGTTGCCAAAATGCATGTCACCCGTAGGCTGGATGCAGGAGAGTACACGTTTTTTATCACTCATGATGCAGAAGTATAAAGCTTAGGCACAGAAACAAAATCAAGTTACATTTCAGTTCCCTAGTCGAATGCAGCAATAACGGAAATTTCTACATTGCCCCCTCTGGGTAGTGCGCTTACTTGCACCAACTCCCGGGCTGGGGCAGTAGCTTCATCAAAATAGGTGGCATACACTGCATTGATGCGGGCAAAATTGTTGATGTCTGTGACAAAAACCGAAGCTTTAACGATGTCTTTGAACGAAAGGCCTGCCTCGTCCAGAATGGCCTTGATGTTCAGCATTACCCGAGTGGTTTCTGCCTCAATGTTATCGGTGATGAGGACACCAGTAGCTGGATCCAGGGCGATTTGGCCTGAGGCATACAGGGTGTCATTGTGGATGATGGCCTGGCTGTAAGGGCCAACTGGATCGGGAGCCTTGTCTGTTTTGATGATTTTTTTCATGTCGTTTATCGTTGGTGCCCCGAATGTCCCACGAATAAATTCGTGGGTTAGGCGGTATATGGCCTCCCACGGATGAATCCGTGGGGTGGCGGGGATTGCGTGCGCTGTCGTACGCAACCCATGGCTTCAGCCGTGGGAGCGCACATGTGAAACAGCCCATGGATTTATCCGTGGGGATCCCGTGCGCCGTAGATTTATCCGTGGGATACAAGAAAAGCCCCACATCAAATCAACTGATGGGAGCTATTTTCTTATGGTCTCCATGGACGCGTCAGGTTATGGAGCTACTTATTGTTGCTCTTCTTCCTGTTCTTGTTCTTTTGACTGGATAAACATCTTGCCGCGGTAGAACATGTTACCTTCCGCGTCGAAATAAGCGCGGTGCATCAGGTGTTTCTCACCAGTGGTTTTACAAGTAGCTACGGTTGGCGCAACCGTTTTAAAGTGCGTTCTACGCTTATGCTTTCTCTGCTTCGATCCTCTACTCTTGGGATGTGCCATCGTTCCAAAATTTATCGGGAATCAATCCCGTTCGTTAGTGTTATTAATATTCAAATCTTTGAGGGCGCTCCA
>NZ_JANRKL010000168.1:0-66795 GCF_033763495.1 Haliscomenobacter sp.
GACAATGCCCCAAGACTGAACGTTTGCCTCGGACAAAGTAGCCACCGTAGCAACTAACGTAGGATTCCAGTTTTTTTCAGTCATCTTTTTTTGATTTAAACCCCATAAATTTACTATATTTCTAATCTGACAAAGTAGAATTAAATCCCATCGCAAATCTCAGCAATTTGTCAGAACTTAATTTTGGAGGCAATCAAATTAGTGACCTCAGCCCAATCTCAAACCTTTACAATTTGATAGTTCTTTATACCTGGCGCAATCGAATCAGGCAATTAGATCCAATCATGAATCTTAACAAACTAACCTATCTTAATTTATTGAATACTCAAATCAGCGAGTTACGGACTCTCACAAATCTTAGTAACTTGACTCATCTTTTCTGTGCACACTCAAATGTCTTTGACTTAAACCCAATTTTACCTTTAATTCAAAAAGGCATCCCAGTAAAGTGGCAAGGTTTGGGGGAATACTTCGAGGAGGATCCGCAAAATTTCAATAAACACCCCGCCATCCTCGTCAAAGACTGCCCCCTCATCTGCCCCCCCGTCGAAATTGCCCAACACTCCCCCGAGGCCGTCCGCGACTACTTCGAAGAACTTGGCACAGATGGCCGCCGCCTCAACGAAGCCAAAGTCATTTTCCTGGGCGAAGCCTCCGCGGGCAAAACCTCACTTGTCAAACGACTGATGGGCGAAGACTTCGACAGCAAAGAAAGCCAAACCCACGGCATCCGCATCCGCAAAGTGCCTTTTGAAATGAACGATGGCGATCAGGTCACCGCCCACCTCTGGGATTTTGGCGGGCAAGAAGTCATGCACGCCACCCACCAGTTTTTCCTTTCGCAGCGTAGTGTCTATGTACTTTTGCTCAACAGCCGCAATGACGACCTGGCCGAAAAATGGCTCAAACATGCCGCCAGTTTTGGGGGCAATTCTCCGGTCTTGGTGGTGCTGAATAAAATAGATGAAAATCCATCCTTTGAGGTGGAGCGCAAAACCCTGCAGGAGAAATATCCTCAAATCAAAGCCTTTTTCCGGGTGTCCTGCAAAACAGAAAGTGACCGAGGGCTTTTAGATTTTAAAGAAGCCCTGCGTCAGGCCATCGATGGTGCCACCACTCGCCTGACGCCTTTTCCCAAGAACTGGCTGGCGGTCAAAGAACATTTTTCCAATATGGAGGCTGATTATATTGGCTCAGTGGAGTACCAAAAAGTATGCATAGAAAAAGGGGTAAGTCGGCAAGTCAGTCAGGATGTGCTCTTGCAGTTTTTACACGATCTAGGGGTGGTGATCAACTTCCGCAACCTACAGTATTTTGATACCCAAATCCTCAATCCCCTTTGGCTGACCAATGGGGTGTACCGCATCATCAACTCCAGCAAAGTGGTGGAAAATGAGGGCATTCTGCGCGAAATCGATTTTGATGCAGTCATCAACGATCCGCGTTATCAAAAAAGTGATACGACTGAGCGGCAGTTCAGCTACCCCAAAGACAAATTGCACTACATCGTGCGGGTGATGGAGGAGTTTGAGTTGTGTTTTATGTTGGAAAACCGGAGTTATGTCATCCCGCAATTGTTGCCCGTTGCTGCGCCAGATTGGCAAGCGGAAGGGGCCATGCTGCAATTTGTGATCCACTTTCCCGATTTTATGCCCGACAGTATTTTCCCGCGCCTGATGGTCAAGCTGCATACCTTTATTCAGGACGCCAAACGTTGGCGCACGGGTATGATTCTGCACAAGCCCAATGTGTTTAAGGCCTTGGCCAGGGTGCGTTGGGATAAGGAAGACCAAAAAATTCGGATAGAAGCTTGTGGCGAGGAACGGCGGCGTTTTTTGAGTTATATCCGCGAAACGGTGAAGGAGATTGTGGAAGGGTTTACGAAATTGGCCTACAACGAACTCGTGCCCATCCCAGAAAGTAAAGAGTTTTTAGATTACGAAGGATTGGTAGAAGCAGAAAAAGCGGGCGAAAAGGAGCTTTTTGTGTGGCAAGTTAAAAAGAAGCTGAAAGTAGCGGATTTGCTGGAAGGGGTTGAAGAAGCGATCATGCGCGATGCGGTAGAACAACTCCCCATCAAAGCATTTGTTTCCTACTCCCACAAAGATTTGGATGCCCTTAAGGAACTGCGTACTGCCCTGTCTCCACTTGTACGCCTACAAAAACTCCAACTTTGGGACGACCGCGACATCGATGCGGGGGAAGAATGGCGCAAGGAGATTTTTCAGCAGATGGCCGAGTCGGATATCGTCATTTGTTTGGTCAGCGCCGATTTTGTAGCTTCTGATTTTTGTTACCAAACGGAATTTGGCGCGGCTTTGCAAGCGCATCAAAAAGGAGAAAAAACGATTGTTCCGGTAATGTGGCGGAAGACCGATTGGCAGGATTTACCGTTATCCGAAATCCAGGGAGTACCTGGAGAATGGATCTATTCCTTGCCCAAAAATAAACGCGACGATGCCTGGACCAAAGTATCAGAACGTTTGCGACCCGCATTGGCAAAAGCAAAGCAGCGGAAGCAGGAGCAGCTTGAAAAAATGCGGAATAAGATGGGGTAAGGGGTACGGTCAGTTTTCCTCCATTTTTATTTGACTAAGGTGAGTTTTGAATTAATGGATTTTTAACCGCAGAGTTTCTCAGAGTACACACAGAGTTTCGCACAGTTTTTTTAGTTTTTTTGAGTTTTGCCACCTCCGGTGGCTGGAGCCCCGGCGCTTTTAAAATTTGATTGTTTGTTCCAATGGTGTTCATTTAATGCGCCTCTGTGTAATCTTTACCACCGAAGGTGGCCTAAACTCTGAGAAACTCTGTGTGTACTCTGAGAAACTCTGCGGTAAAAATATGTTTAGGGTGTGAAATGAATTGTTCGAAAAATTTATTAGTTACTTGGTATTCAATGAAATTAATTCAAAATTCAGGTTTGACTACGAATCAATAAAATACCAGAAAACCCCAGAATCGCGGAGCGATTCAACCTTGCATAGCCGCGGTCGTCCGCGGTAAAATGCCATGCGGAATGTATAACAACCGCGGGAGCGGTTGAACAAATCGGAGCGAAATTCAACCGCTCCCGCGGTTGCTAAACCACCCGTACACGCCAAGACCGCGGACGACCGCGGCTATGCAAGATTCAACCGCTCCCGCGGTTACACGATTAAAAAAATTGCCACATACATCGACCTTGGTCGCCAGTTCAAAAACGACCACAAAAAACAAGCAAGCTCCCAGGCTGCCTCCCCACTTCAAAGCTCGCAACTCATGTATTCAAGTACTCCCCAATCAAAAAAATCCTTCATCTTAATCCCCCCTCACTCCACCAAAGTCGAATGCATCTGCACCAGCACCCACCTCCCCTTCATCTTTTCCAAAATCATACTTTCCAACCAATGGATATTCCTCGTCGTATTGGTTTTTGAGTTGTTGATGACGGCGTAGTTGTGGTAACTCACCCAGGCGATATTTTTGCGGAAATTGAATTTGATGAATTCGAAGCGGTTGGTACGGGTCCAGTCTTTGGGTTTACTTTGTACGTTTTGGACGTATTTGGCGATGGTTTCGCGGTTCCAAATTTCACCCATGTCGTACAGTTCGAAGTTGGGGACACAATTGTTGTCAAAATGCTTAATGTCCGGATTGGTGAAAACCTCAAAAAATCCGGTCAGCACCTGCCGGATTGCCGAGCTGTCCTTTTGCAGGTTTTGGGAAAAACCGGAAGTGAGGGAGAGGAGGAACAGGAGGGAAAAGCAGATTTTTTTTGTCATGATTGAGGTATTGAAGAAATGTAAAAGTTTAGCAGCCACCTTCGGTGAAGTGTTTGCCTCCCCACTTCAAAACTCATAAGTCATGTATTCTTAACTCGTCACTCAAAAAAAACTTATAACTGAGTGACGAGTTAAGAGTACATGACTTACGAGTTTTGAAGTAAAAGGCGAATGATGAATTTTGAAGTAAGAAAAAAACTACTTCAACTCTCCCAGCAGCGCCTTCACCGCCGCCTCCAGCTGCTGATCCTTGCCTTTCCACACCACCTCGTATTCGTTCCACACCTTAATATCCGGCTCCGTCGGCCAGTTTTCCAGGTATTTGCCATTCATGGCTTTTACGCCCACTGGAGGTACCCCCCAGCGGATGCTGTTGTCTTGCAGCGATTCCCAACTCGCGAAGGTGCAAGTGCCCGGCACCTGTTGGCCCACCAGTTTACCGATTTTTTGATCTTGCATCGCAAAGGCGTAGCAGTGGCCGTCCGAATAATTCGCTTCGTTGACCAGCGAGATGCTCGGTTTGGTCCAGCGGTAATTGGGCTCATAGCCGATGCTGCGGGTATCCGTGGTATAGTCCATGAATTTTTTGCCCGACAAGAAGGTTGCCAGGTCGGCCACCAGGTCGCCGCCGCCGTTGAAGCGCGTATCGATCACGATGCCTTTTTTGTTGGCGTATTTGCCCATCACGTCCTCGTAGGTCGTGCGATAGGCGCCGTCGTTCATGCCGGGGATGTGTACGTAGCCCAGTTGGCCATTGGAGAGTTTTTCCACTTCCTCCTGGTTGCGCAGCACCCAGCGGCGGTACAACAGGCCGTTTTCTTCCCCAATGGTGATTGGTTTTACGATTAGTTCCCGACGACTAGTGCCTTCCAGTACACTAAGCAGGGTATTTTTTCCCGCCTTGCGGTTCAGGTATTGCGCCAAATCCCGGCCTGCTACGATGGTCTCACCGTCGATGGCCTCGATGATGGCCCCAGCCTGCAGGTTCAAACTGGCCTTGTCCAGTGGGCCGTTTTTGACAATTTCTTCAATCCGCACCCCGGCACCCGTGTAATTCTGATCATAAAATGCCCCCAGGGAAGCCGTTTGGTCGCCATTGGGGTTGACAGAATTAAAACTGGCCCCAGTGTGGGAGATGTTCAGCTCGCCCAACATTTCGGAGAGCAGTTCCGCAAATTCGTAATTGTTGCCTACGTGGGGCAAAAACTGCAGGTAATCCGGCTTGTAGCTATCCCAATCCACCCCATGGAAACTGGCAGTGTAGAAGGTCTTTTTGGTACGGCGCCACACGTGTTCAAACATAAAGGCGCGTTCGGCGGCCACATTCAGCACCATTTCGCTATTGATGCCAATGTTTTCCTGTTTGGAAGCGGCCGGATCAATTTTGACAATGCGGCCATCGGTATTCAGGAAGATGTTTTTTTGCTCCTTGTCCCACACCATCGAGCCACCGCCATTGGAATTGAGGCTGATCAACATTTTGGTTTCTTTGGTACGCAGGTTGGTGCTCCAGAGGTTGTAGCCCCGCTCAAAACGCGCCAGGTAGTACAAAGTTTCGCCGTCCTTGCTCACCAGTACATCGGCCATGTTGGAGGAGTGAATGGTGAGTTTGACTTTGCGCAAGGCCAGGTCATCGAAGTCGAGTACAATGCTATCCTTTTTCGGGCTGTCTTTTTTCTTGGTGGTATCGGCTTTCGTAGCTTTTTCCTCCATTTCTTTGACCAGGGCTGCATCTTCTTTGCTCAGGCGGTACTTGTCAAAGGCTTCCTGGGTGAAAAATAAGGCGTAGGCATCAACCTGCGAGCCACCACTTTGCGCTACCGCTTTCAAACCATCACGATTGCTGAACCATACCATGGCCTTGCCGCCCAAAATCCACTTTGGCCGAAAGTCCTGGAAGCCACTTTCGGTCAGGTTGATCACTTTGCCCTTGCCATTGCTCGGAATGATGCCAATTTCTCCGGTTGGCACCCCAGGTACGCTGTAGTCGAACAGAATCCATTTGCCATCGGGGCTCCAGGAGAAATACTGGTCGTTGTCGCCCATCGAAAACAGCTCCTGATCGGTGAGCAGGGTCCGCGTTTGTTTGCTGGCGATGTTGTACACCTTGAGGGTCATGCGGTCTTCGATGAAGGCAATTTCCTTGCCGTCTGGTGAATATTGTGGTTGGTAGTTCTCCTTGGCGTTTTCGATGATTGCCGTCTCTTTCAATAGGGTAGAGGCGTAAAAGTAAGGTTCTTCGCTGCGGCTGATTTTGGTTTCGTAGATTTTCCAGCTGTTGCCGCGTTCGGAGGAGTAGAGCAGGGCTTTGCCATCTGGAGAAAAGCTCACGCTGCGTTCTTGCTCGGGCGTATTGGTGATGCGTTTGGTTACGCCACCTTCCACTGAAGTGACGAATACTTCGCCTCGAAACACAAAGGCGACCTCCTTGCCATTGGAGGAAACGGCCATGTCGCGGGCACCCGCGCTCACTGGCACGATTTGTTCGTTGTTGCGGCGGACATCCGCAGCAATGTTGATTTTGAGCTGTACGGGCTTTCCTTTGGGGCTCATGGTGTACAGGTTGCCCGCGTAGCTGAAGCAGAGGGTGCCATCCTTGGCCTGGCTGAGGAAACGCACCGGGTGTTTTTTGAAGCTGGTCAAGGCTTCCACCTTGCTTGGATTGTCAAGCGCAAATTTGTGCACGTTGAAAGAACCATTGGCCTCGCTGAGGTAAACGATGCTTTTGTCATTGTCGGTAAAAACCGGGTTGCGGTCTTCACCATTAAAAGTCGTTAGCTTGGTATGTTTTTGGGTTTTGCTGTCATAAATCCATAGATCTCGGGCAATCGAGGAGGTATGGTGCTTTCGCCAGGCGTTTTCGCCCCCTTTTTTGTCGTGGTAGACCATTTTGCTGCCGTCCTTGTTGTATTTCACATCTTCGGCAGGAGTGGGCAGGAGCATAGTCACTTTGCCCCCGTTAACGGAAACCTGATACAATTCTGGTTGCGATCCGGTGGGGTACTGGCGGTTGCTGGCCAAATCCATGCGGGCAGAACCAAAGACGATGTTTTTGTCGTCGCTGCTGAAATCATAGGGGTATTCATTGGCCGAGTGGAAGGTCAAACGTTTGGCTTCGCCCCCTTCGGCAGGAATGCTGAAGAGGTCAAAATTGCCAAAACGGTCGGAGGCGAAGCAAATCGTTTTGCCGTCTTTGGACCATACTGGCATAAAATCATGGGCTTCGTGAAAGGTCAGAGGGCTGGCATTGCCGCCTTCAGCGGATACTTTCCATAGGTCACCTTTGTAGGTAAACACTACCGTTTTGCCGTCAGGTGAAATGGATGGGTAACGCAGCCAGGAAGGAGTATTTTGGGTAAAAGCAGACTGGCAACTCATGAAAAGGGTCGCCCAGAGTAAGAACAGTCGGGTTACTTGGTTTTGCATTGGGTATAAACTAGTTGGTGATGTGTAAATAACTGGCAATATAAAAAAGAGATTTATCTTTGGTAGCCTCAGGCTCCCCCAACTTTCAAATCCATTGTATGAAAGCTTCTCTTATCGACAAACCGTGGTTCAACACCCCAACCATGCATCCCCTCTGGATGGGAGTGATTGGTTTTTTGGTCAATTTATTTGGCCTCTTTTTCCTGGGCTGGAAACTGGAGACGGTGGTTTGGCTACTCTGGTTTGAAGTGATTTTTATTGTGGGGGCCAGTTTGATCCGGGCCTTTTTTGCTTTGCAGGGCAAGCCTTTTTTTAGCACCCTTTTGATGCGGGTCTTCTGGACCGGGGCAGGTGCTTTTTTGGGTATTGCGTTTATTATGCTCACCGTCACTTTTACCATCAAAGGTATTGATACCGATAGCAAAGACAACAGTGGTGTGGCAGGCTTGCAACCACAAATCATTGTCTTGTTGGTGAATTATCTGGCCGGATTGGTTTTGAATTATTTTGCCAACGGGAGCTTTAAAATGGCGCATCCAGCGGGGGAACTGATGAAAACTTTTGTCTATTTGCTGGTCTTGTTGGCAATCATCATGCCCGTTACCATGCATTTATTGCCGAAATACCCGGCCTGGTCGGACTCGAAATGGGTAGGTTTGGCGGTGGCGAGTGCCAAGTTTTTGGTGGATATGGGTTTTAACCGGGCAGGCAGGATAAAGGAGGTGCAGGTGAGCAGTCAGGATTGAGGAGGATGCTCCGCATCTTAATACAAAAGCGACAACAATAGCAGCGCGGGTGACACGGATAAAGCGGATTTATCCGTGTCACCCGCGCTGCTATTGTTGTCGCTTTTGAAAATAAAGCGCAAAGTGCATAGATTTGGCGAAGCCGAATCAAAAAACATCGTATGGTGAACCCCTACGCCGAAGCCTTCAACTCATTCACCAACTCCGTCATCATCTTTTTGGCATCACCAAAAAGCATCCGGTTTTTAGGAGAGTAGAATAGCTCGTTTTCAATGCCCGCATACCCAGAGCGCATGCTCCGCTTCATGACAATGATGTTTGCAGCATCTTCAACATCCAGGATGGGCATGCCGTAAATGGGCGAACTTGGATCGGTTTTTGCCGCTGGATTCACCACGTCGTTGGCGCCTACCACCAGCACCACATCGGTCGTTTTGAATTCGGGATTAATGGCTTCCATCTCCACCAATTTATCGTAACTGACATTACTTTCAGCCAGCAAGATGTTCATGTGTCCCGGCATCCGCCCAGCAACCGGGTGGATGGCGTATTTGACTTCCACCCCCTCCGCTTCCAGGCAGCTCTCCAGTTCATGGCAAACGTGCTGAGCCTGCGCTACCGCTAGGCCATAACCAGGTACCACAATGACCTTTTTACTGTATTTCATCAAAATGGCTGCATCCGAGGCGCTGACTTCCTTGATGGAACCCGTAACGGTTTTGCCCGCTGCTGCTGCAACACTTCCACCACCAAAATTGCCCAGGAGCACATTGGTCAAAGAGCGGTTCATGGCTTTGCACATCATCACCGTGAGCAAGGTACCAGCACTTCCAACCAGGATACCACCGAAGAGCATTACCTTGTTGTCGTACAAAAAGCCACCAAAGGCGGTCGCTACCCCGGTAAAGGAATTGAGCAGCGAAATGACCACGGGCATATCCGCACCACCGATTGGGAACACGAACAATAGCCCATAAATCAAACTCAGGCCCAAAATCAGGTAAATGAAAGCAGGATTACTCAAATAGCCCGTTGCCATACCAACCACCAGAGCCACAATGGCGAGCAAAACCACCATGTTGATCACTTGTTGAGCGGGAAGGTGCAGGTCTTTGATCTTTTCCTCCAGTTTGCCAAATGCGATCATGGAACCCGAAAAGGAAACCGAGCCAATGATCAGGCCCAATAGCAAAATCACAACTCTGGCGGAATCACCTCCACTGGAATGACTCAAAAAATGATCGTACTCCACAATCGAAATCAAGGCTGCACACGCACCCCCCATTCCGTTGAAAAATGAGACCATTTGGGGCATTTGGGTCATTTGTACCCGTTTGGCCATTAAGGTACCCACGATGGAGCCCAGAATCAAGGCACCAAAAATCCAGGGATAGTTTTTGACCATCACGGAATCATTCAGGAAAATGGTGCCTAAAATAGCAACGGTCATCCCTGCGGCAGCAATCGTGTTGCCTCGCCGAGCCGTGCTGGGTTTGCCCAACAGCTTGATGCCAAATACAAAGCTGAAGGCAGAAAGGATATAGATGAAATCAAGAATTGATAGTTTCACGGCGGCTTATTTTTTCTTTTTGAACATTTCCAACATCCGGTCGGTCACTACAAAGCCGCCGACTACGTTGAGGGTACCCAAAAACACGGCAATGAAGCCCAGGATGGTAGCGAATAGGTTTTCCGCCTGCCCCATCACAATAATGGACCCAATAATAATGACGCCGTGAATGGCATTGGCCCCACTCATCAGCGGGGTGTGCAATACGGACGGAACTTTTTCGATGAGTTCAACGCCCACAAAAATCATCAGGACGATCAGGTAAATCATCAACTGATGTTCGGATATAAATTGAAAAATTGCTTGCATCTGATGTGTAAAATTTAGGGTTTAAGGATTTGGCCATCGCGGCAAATGAGGGTTCCCACCGTGATTTCATCGCTCATGTCCCATTTGAAGCCTTCATTGCTGGCCAAATGGGTCACAAAAGCATATACGTTTTTGGCATAACTTTCACTGGCATTGGGGGCCAACAAAGAAGGTAAATTGGCATAACCGACAATTTTTACCCCGTGTTTCACCACCGCTTTCCCTACTTCGCTGAGTTCGCAGTTGCCGCCCTGTTCTACCGCCATGTCTACGATGACAGATCCCGTTTTCATCACCTTAACCATGTCTTCGGTGACCAAAACCGGCGCTTTTCGCCCGGGAACCTGCGCGGTGGTGATCACCACATCTGCTACTGCCAGGTGTTTTTTGAGGATTTCCCTTTGACGGGTCAGCACATCTTCGCCAGCTTCTTTGACGTAGCCGCCTTCAATTTTTACGCCATTGCCCGTGTCAAAAGAGATGAACTTGCCCCCCAGGGATTCCACTTCCTCCTTGGTTTCAGGCCGTATGTCGGTCACTTCCACCACTGCGCCCAAACGCCGGGCCGTACCAATGGCTTGCAGCCCAGCCACGCCAGCCCCAAAAATGAGTACTTTTGAGGGGGTAATGGTACCTGCTGCAGTCATCAGCATCGGAAAAATTTTACCCGATTCGTTAGCAGCAATAGTGACGGCCTTGTATCCAGCGAGATTGGCCTGGGAACTGAGGGCATCCATCGTTTGGGCGCGGGAGATGCGCGGGATGGCGTCCATACTAAACAAGGCAACTTGGCGGGCATTGATCTTTTCTACCAGATCCTTATTGGTCATGTGGTAGACGAAAGAGATGAGGACTGTACCTGCGCGGAGTTTTTCAATCTCCTCCTCGTTGGGAGGGTTTAACTTACACAATACGTCAGCGGAATTGAATACTTCACTGGCAGAAGAAAGGATTGTTGCACCCGCTTCAACGTAGGCTTCGTCGGAAAAGAAGGAGTTGAGTCCGGCACCACTTTCGATGACGCATTCAAATCCGTTCTTAATCAATTGTTTGCATACAGTTGGCGATAGAGCAACCCGGTTTTCATCTGGCCTAGTTTCCTTAATGGCACCTATTTTCATAGAATTAAAAAAAGTTAGGTTAGGATCAGAGTTGAAATCAATTACAATGTTAGCATCTATATTGACAAATCCACATTTTTAGGGAAATAAAATTGGGCAAATTCGCGGCTTTTTACTCGATTGTTTTTTCAATGTTACAAAACGCCGACAGGGACTCATGTGGTTTGAGAGCGGAAAGCTAAGTCAAACAGCGCAATGAATAGGTGAAAAAAAGAATGGAGCCTGATGACAAATTGCATCAGGCTCCATTCTTTTTTTACAAGTCAATCAAGATAGATTAACCTTCGAAGTGTAGGGATATCGTAAAGGTACGGGAGAGCAATTTTTCCAGAACCGTTGATTCTTGCAATGCAGGATTGTAAATCAAAGTGTTGCCGATTCCCTGGGAGATCTTCAACTCAGGTGAAAAAATGAAGAAAGGGAAAAAGAACTGCAAACCAGCCCCGTATTCCAACTGAAAGTCGGAAGGGGAGATACGTACCAGCGTTTCAGCTTGTTTGGAGCGGGAATCACTCGCTACGTCAAAAGAATATTTTACCCCGGCAATTACAAATACCCTTTTGTCGTGAAAAGGCGCCGATTTGTAACGCACCTGAAAGGGCATTTCTACAAATACGGATTCTACAGTACGCTGACTAAAATCGCGGAAACGGCTCGCTTTATCGTAATTGATGTTCCGTTCGGCAAAAGAGAGGGTGGGCAAAAAGCGGAAATCGAAATAATCTCCCATTTTCAGGTTGGTGACGATCCCAAGGTTGAAGCCTGGCCCGGTTACTGATTCGACGGTTTGGATGCTGTCGCTCATCAAAAACTGCTTGGAGCGAAAGGGTTTAAAATTGGAGGAATTGATCCCCAGCGTGATGCCAAAATAGTATGGCTTTTGATTGAAATCCAAAAAGTTAGGATTGCCTCGGTATTTCTGTGCTTGTAAACTACCTACGGCCAAAACCACTATCGCAATTACTTGAACCCAACGTAAATGGAACAAACGCCCAGAGTTAATGCAGTGCATCGGTTAGATTTAAATCCAGTTTTCTCAAATATGTTCAGGAATGCCTGCCCTTCGGGGAATACCTGCACGGACTCGTACAAATAGGAATACGCCCTTTGGTCATTGGAGGTAAAACGCCCAATCAGTGGCAACATGTATTTGAAGTAGGCATTAAATATTTGTTTGAAGGGAAAAAGTTTGGGTTGGGAGAATTCCAGGACTACAATTTTGCCTCCAGGTTTGAGTACCCGGTACATTTCAGAGAGCCCCTGTTCCAGGTTTTCAAAGTTGCGAACGCCAAATGCGGCAGTGACTACATCGAATTGATCGTCTTTGAAATGCAACTCTTGAGAGTCACCGTCTTCAAGGTGTACGATTTTGTTCAAACCCTTATCGCGTACTTTCACCTGCCCGATTTCCAACATCTTTGGAGCAATGTCCACCCCAATGATTTCCTGGGGTTTGATTTGTTCAGCCATAGCAATGGCTAAATCTGCGGTTCCTGTAGCGATGTCTAGAATGCGTTGAGGCTGATTTTCAGCGACTTCTTTAATGGCTTTACGTCGCCAACCCCGATCAATGCCCAAAGACAAAAAGTGGTTGAGGAAATCGTAGTAAGGAGCAATCCGGTCAAACATGCGGGAAACCTGCTTGGTTTTGGATTCTTGCTCATTGTAAGGGGTAATTTGACCCATGTTGGAAAAAAATTTGTGCAAAATTACATTAAATGTGCAAAGCGAATAATGAAAAGCGAATAGTGAAACAGAAACCACCATTTTTAGTTTAAACAAGCTCAAAATCTGTAGTTGTTATTTAGTTGGTAGGTCTTATGGAAAATATAGTTTTTCCCTTTTGGACGATTGTAACATCCTGGAATAAAAAACTGGGCAATACTCCCCTTTTTTTTGTAAGTTTGTTGAAAATGTGATAATTACCTCATAGCCTCCTCGTCTTTGCTCCTCACTTTTTATTCTTTTCTGCATTTTTTTAAAAAAAGACCATCAGGCTGGGAACGCAAGCCTGGCTTTTCAACACATCAAACAAAATTCAACTGTCATGAAAACCCATCTGTGTATCCTCATCGCCACTTTATCGCTCATCAATGGATTGAGCGCTCAACCCAATAAGAAATTGGCTCCCGCCTTGGGCAAATTTCTAAACACTGAATTTATGGTCAAGTTTCACGATTTGAAACTGGAAGCCGAGAGTGCAGCCATGAATGTTATCGCCAAGGAGCAAAAGATGAAACCAGATGATGTGGCCAAAGTACGTACTGCATTCAACCAAACTGCCCAACGGGCCAATAAAATCCTGGAAGGCATCAAGCAGGATTTCCTTGATCCCAAAAAACTGAAATCCATTGAAGGAATGCCCGACTTGTACTCCGATGGCCTAAAACTGCGCCTAATTGAATTGCAGGAGTTTTATTCCATGCATTTTCAACAAACCCTGGCCGATGCAACTGCTGATCAGATTGATGGTAGCGCACTATTATTGATCGTTACTGAATTGATCAACCTCACCCGTGGTCTCACCGTATATTTTGCTCAAATGCAACGTGAAGCCCGCATGTATACCGAGGATTACCTCAACCAACACCTGATAAAACCCCACCGTTGGCGCTATTGGAATGAAGTCCAGTCTGGTGAAGGCAATGGTGATCACTACACCGATTACATCCAATACCACGACATTCAAACCAATAACCCCAATGCCAACGGCTTCCCAGCGACAGACTTGAACAACCTGAACAATAGCTGGAACAACCTAAACAACAACAGCAATTACAACAACAATTCCTGGAACAACACCACCAACAACACTGGAACCGACTGGAACAATACCAACAATACCGGAAATTGGAACAACACCAACAACACTGGAACCTGGAACAATACCACCACCAATACCAACAACACTGGAACCACCACCGACCCCTGGAATACCAATCCTGGAACAACCACTCCGGCACCACTGCCAGGAGATACCATCACCACCATGCCTCCCATTGACAGTACTTCCAATTTGGCCAAAGACCCTTTCAAATACGATGGAGCCGGTCAAAAAGGCAAACCTGCCATACCTCCGGGCAAACAACCTGTGAAAAACCAGCCTGGCGCAGTACCACCCAAAGTCAAGGAGAACACTACAGCTCCGATTAAAAACAACAACTAAGCGTGTGGGGGTTCCTGAGCTCAAATTCAAATCTCCTGCTTAGGAACCTTCTACAATCAAAAAACGCAACCCTGAGCCCTCAAACTTTAAAACCATGAAACGGCTGTTTTTCCTCATCCTCATTAACTTATTTTTGCTGAGCTACACTTTTGCCCAGGAGTACCCTGCTGGTTTGATTTTGGACGACGAAACTACTTACAATCAAACCCAACGACTGGATGCACAAGTCAATAGCAAAGCTGATCTGCCTGTAGCAGTCAGTTTGGAAAAATTTTGTCCGGAAGTCCGCCACCAAGGCGACATCTATTCCTGTGTAGGCTGGGCAGTTGGCTACGCGGGCATGACTATCCAACGGGCCATCCACAACCGCTGCATCGACCGCCAGCTGATCAATGAGAATGCCCATTCCGCACTTTTTGTCTTCAATCAGGTCAAACAGGATTGTGCCAAAGGGGCCCGCCTTACCGATGCCTTACGCTTCCTCAAAGAAAGAGGAGACTGCCTGGCCAAAGAATTTGATTTTGACGTCAACGATTGTCAAAAAGCGCCCGCTCCCAATTTGACCCAAATGGCTACTCGCTTTGCCGTAAGTGATTATTTGACTTTGTTTGAAAGTGATGCCTCTTTTGAAACCAAGGTCAAACAGGTTAAAAATGCCCTTGCTGGTTTTAAAGCCGTCATCATTGGTATGAATGTCCGCCGCAATTTTTACAACATGGCCAATGCCAAGTTTTGGTGGCCCGAATTGGGCAATGTGACCCCTGCGGGCGGCCACGCTATGGTGGTGGTGGGTTATGACGACCGCGCGGGTGCTTTTCGCCTTTTCAATAGTTGGGGGCAAAACTGGGGCGACAAGGGCTACATTTGGGTGAAATACGAACATTTTGCCCAGTTTTGTAAGTATGCATACATCATTCAATTGAGTAATACACAGTCAGGTATGCAAGCTGGAAGCCAGGCAAGTGCAGGGAACCAGGCAGGTAACGCCATAGTGGAAACACGTCCCTTGGTTCAATTGGGCGGTGCCTTCAGCTTCCAGCATTTTACTGGCTATGACAATTATAGCAACCAGGCCCAGTTTGAGCTAGACAGCGTCCGTTTTCAGAATGGACGCTATGTGCTCAATAAAACCGATTGGCCGGTGGGGCAATTGTTCCAACTGGAAGTCAACACCCTCAAAGAGGAGGAATACCTTTACGTACTCAGCATCGATGCCCAAAGGCAAGTCCATGTGCATTTTCCACGGCAGGAGGCGCTTAATGATAAGTTCAGTGGCCAAAACACCAGTGCTTTGGTGCTCAGTCAGGGCAGCACTTTATTGGTTCCCGGACCGAACAAGGCGCTGAAAATTGCCAATCCTGGAACAGACCGCCTGATTGTGCTATACAGTAAGCGGCCCATCAACGATTTGAAGGGTTTAGCACAGGTTTTGGCGCAATATCAGGGCGATTTTTGGCAACATTTGTTAAGAACCCTCAATCGACATGCGATTCCACCCAGCGATATTCGTTATCATCCTCGAAGAATGGCTTTTGAGGCATCTACTCGGGGTGATGGCTATATTGTGCCTTTGCTTCTAGAAGTAGACGCCAAATAGACGTTGTTACGCAGAAAAATTAACTTCCCGATTTTGGCTTTTAAATAGAAAGTCGAACGTTTCATTTCAAGTGAGCTTTCTATTCAAAAGCTTCAAAAAAAATCATGAAGTAATTATTTGCCTCATACTTTGCGGAACCAGGGTATTCAAAAATCCACAGAAAGTATTAGATTTACCCAGCCTTTTAAAGCAAATGGTATTTCCTTTGCACTGTGATTTATTCGAACGCTGAAAGAAAGTTCCCGCACAGTCTGTTGAAACCTGATCAACAAAAATCTAGCACGTGGATTTGTTTTGCACTACTATTTTCCCAACAAGTCGGCAAGGAGGGGCGGTAAAAAAAAGTGCTCATTTTGCTCCACTATTTTGCCTAAATATTTTCCAAAATGAACAAGTTTATCGTACTGCTTGGTAGTGTTTTATTATCAATCAGTTCTTTTGCACAAGACATTAAACCCCTTTGGTTCAAAAATTTCGGAGGAGCTGGAGATGTATTTCACCGGGTCATTGAAGCAGGTAACGGTTCGGTTATTGCAGTGGGTGAAAGCAGTGCGCAGTCCCAGGGCGGGAAAGATGGACTGGTCTCCATCCTCAATTACAGTACCGGAGCGCTGGTTAAAGAAGTTCGCTTTGGTGGTACCAAGGATGATGTCATTTACGATATCGCGCCAACCCCACAGGGATTCTTTCTTTTGGTTGGTTACACCGAGTCAATTGGCAAAGGTGGCCACGATGGCTGGATACTTTTGATTGATGAAAAAGGCCGGAAAATTGACGAGAAAAGCATCGGAGGAGTGGGTAAGGATGAACTGCGGCAGGTCGAAATTTTACCGGATGGCTCAGCAATGGTTTTGGCTGGGTTTAAAAATGACCAGAAAGATGGCGATGCCTGGATGATCAAATTGAGCCTTAAGTACGAAATGATTTGGGAAAAACAATTCGGCAAAGACGAATATGGCATACCCAGTGGCCTGGTGCTTTCCAACGACGGAGGCGCTTTATTCAGTGGAAATACCCGTAAAGGAGATAATGTTTACCTGGCAAAGGTCGATGCACGTGGCGCAATCGTCTGGTCTCAGGTTTACCAGGAGGCTAAATACGATGAAGCACTTGATTTGATCAACACAAATGATGGCAATTATGCCATGGCCGGATTGACCAAATCAAAAGGGGCAGGAGACGCCGACGCCTGGTTGTTAAAAATAGGAAAAGATGGCAGCCTCCTGTGGGACAAAGCCCTGGGCAAAAGGGATTTTGACCTTGCTGCTACAGTGCTGCAATACAACAACGGGGCCTTTGGGCTTTTTGGTTCTTCCAATTCCTATCGCTCTGGCGCCCGGGATGCAAAAGCAGTAGGGATTAAAGCTACCGGAGATGGCACTTTGAAGTCCTTCTTTTATTGGGGCAATGGGAACAATGAATCCTGGGAAACGGCCACCCTTCTCCACGACGGCAGTGTGGTAGTCGCCGGAAAAAGCCCCCAGGGTGCCTTCGTTGGGCGTTTACCCCTTGAAGATGAAGACAATCCTCCGATAGTTGGGGTTCGGGACCAGAATGCTGTAGAGATTGTTGAGCTTAAGCTGAATTCCATGGACAATCAAAGCATCCAAAGAAATGAAAACGCTTATTTGAGCTTTCGCTTGAACAACAAGTCAGGTGCGAATTTGTCCGACCTCAAGGTAGAAATTGAAGATAAAATGGGTGCTTCCCGGCTGGAATACTGGACGGTTAATTATCTGGGCCAGCTTGGCAATGAGCGGGCTGGCAAAATGGTTCGGATTCCTGTTCGAAGTAAAGACATCGCCAATGGAGAACACAGCTTTAATGTAAAAGTATCAGCAGGAGATAAATACCTCACCGATCAGGATGTAAAAATTGTGACCCGGGTACCCTTGCCCGCAAACCTGCAAATTGCCGATCACAATTTTTTCTCCAGCACGCGTTCGGATGAACTGACCTTGCGGGTTGTATTGGAAAATTCCGGTGATGCCAATTCTGGCTCAACCGACATTACCTTTCAGTATCCAGCTGGAATCAAACCTAGTGCCTCAGCAAGCAATGCCATCGGACCTGTCGCCGCCCGGGCCAAACGACAAGTAGATTTTTTGTTTACCAAAACGGCTCAATTTACTGGCCCTTCTGTAAAAATCGTGTGTATTGTCAAGGAAAATGGTGTTGAAAAAATCCGCAAAACCCTGGAAGACCGCCGGGGTGGAGTAGGTGGCGACGGACCCATTATGATCTGGACGGATCCAGATCCCAATGAAGTAGGCAACAAGATCAAAAAGACCACCAATCAGATGGAGTTCAAAATGAACGTCTTGCATGACAAGAGCCTTCAGCCTAAAGACTTTAAAATTCGAATGAATGGGGTGGAAATGGAAGGGTCCAAATTCAATGAACAAGACTTGTCGGCACCCAAGCGAGATACTACCTATTATTCCTACACCTACCGGAATAAAGTCCCGCTAATTCTGGGGAAAAACCGCCTGGAGGTGGTGGTCGACGGAAAGGTGTCTTCATACATTGAAGTAGATTATGCTCCTCAGCGGTCCAACCTCTTTATTTTGTCGATTGGCCCGGTTCACAACGACTTGATGTATACCTCCAAGGATGCTAAGGATTTTGCTGAGGCTTTCCGGGATCAAGGAGGTGTAGACAAACTCTATCCCAATGTCCATGTCCAGGAAATTACTACTCCCGAAACCACCAATTTAACCGGAATCAAGCAGGCTATGTTCGACCTGAGTTACATGTGGAAAGATGGATTGATTACGGCCAACGATGTGGTGATTGTATTTATCTCTTCGCATGGGAAAATTTTTGAAAATCAGTTCAGGATTCTACAAACCGGCTACAATCCTAAATACGAAGACGTTTCCATTGATTACAAAAAAGAAGTGCTCGATGTACTCAATCGCCTGAGTTGTAAAAAACTCATCTTTTTGGATGCCTGCCATAGTGGAGGTGCTAAAGAAGGGTTTGGAGGGTTGAGCAAAGCTGTGATCGACTTAGCGAAGACTCAACCCGGAGTGAGCACACTTTCTTCCTGCAAAGCTGACGAAAAATCTTACGAGGCTCAGAGCTGGGAAAATGGTGCATTTACGGAGGCTATGCTGGAAGCATTTGCTGATAAAACGCTTAGTGACGCTAGAGGTTCCTACAACGCTGATGTGAATAGGGATCGCATCATTAACCTGGGGGAATTGTACGATTTTCTACAACGCCGCGTTCCTCAATTGGTGAAATCTGTGATCCCCAATGCCCCCACCAGCCAGGCCCCCTTTATGCCGGAAGACCAGCTGGATCGGGCGATGCCGCTTTATTACATTCAAAAATAGCTTTTGTTGTCCTCTCTTCTCTGGTCACTGAGCGAAGCCGAGGTTCCGGAGAAGAAAGGACAACAAAATTACACCGACTACCCATGAGAAAATCCCAAATCTTACTTTTTGCTTTACTTTTTTGGTGTAGTTCCACCTTGCTTGCCCAGGTGGCCTGTCCAACTGTAAACCCCATCACCGTAACCCGTACAACCGGAGGAACCGGAGTCAACGGTAGTTTACCCTGGGCCATCAACTGTATGAACAACGTTTCTGCCCTTAACATCATCCAGTTCAACATTACTGGCGCCGGGCCCCACATCATTCAACCCATCACCAATGCTCCTTTTCCCACCGTCACCAAAGCCAATGCTCATATTGACGGGAGTACCGACAATATCGTTATTGATGGATCTTTGGGTCAGGGCCAAGGCCTGGTACTTGCTGCCAATAATGTAAAGGTCAATGGGTTAACCCTCCGCAACTTTGCCACTGCCAACTTTGCCAACGGCCTGACTCTCAGTACTGGAAACGGTCATGATATCAGTTCCTGTCAGATTTTTGACAATCTGGTTGGGATTTCCGTGGCCCGAAGCGTTGGCTCTTTCACCATCAGCAACAATTACATTGGAGTAGACAAAAGTGGTAATAACCTTTCAAATACCAATGTGGGGATTGATGTCGAAACTTTTGCAGGAACCACGGGAACACCTACGGGGACTATCTCCAACAATTTCATCGCCTATAGTTCAAATGGCATTGAGGTTGGTACAGCCCGAAATGTAATCATCAGTAGGAATAGCATTTTTTGCAACACCAAAATTGGGATTGAACGCCTCGCAACGATCACTACCCCCTCTATTTCGAACGCAACGACAACTCAGGTTACCGGTACTGCACCCGCTGGGTCAACAGTAGAGGTTTTTAAAGTCAACAATAGCAATTGCCCCAATGCCCCATGTCAGGGTGGAACTTTCATAGGATCGGTTACGACCAATACTTTTGGTTCCTGGAACCTTACGATCACTTCGGGTTTGAGCGCTGGTGATTTGGTCACAGCCACTATGACCCAAAGCAGCAATACCTCTGAATTTTCAGCTTGTCGGACTGTAGCAGATGTCTGCGCTAATTTTTCAGCCAGTATCAAGTCCAGTAACGTCACCTGCAACGGGGGGACCAATGGTTCAGCTACTGTAAGTACCAGCGGCGGACTCAACCAGGGCATCACCTTTTCCTGGAGCAATGGTGCCACCACAGCCACCATAAGCAACCTTAAAGCGGGGACGTATACGGTTACTGCCAGTGATGCTGCGGGTTGTCGGTCGATCCAATCGGTCAATATTCTTCAACCAACGGCCATCGTCATTACGCCCAGCAGCGTCAATGTGGCGTGTAACGGAGAAAAATCGGGATTGATCAATGCCGCTGTCACTGGTGGTGTTGGCCCATATACCTACCGCTGGAGCAATGGGGCTACCACCTCTGCCATCACTTCTCTGGTTGCAGGAGCCTACACCCTCACCGTTACAGACCAGAACAATTGCACCAAAACAGCCTCTGTCACTCTTACCCAACCCTCGGCCATCAATTTGTTACTTAATGGCAATGATACAGTTTGCCCAGGGGCAAAAAATGGTACGGCACAGGCAACGGTTACTGGTGGAATATCGCCTTATTCCTACATTTGGTCAACAGGAGCTACCACCTCCAGTATTAGTAATCTAGGTCCAGGCAATTACCTGGTCACCATAAGCGATCAGAACAAATGTCAAAAAACAGGGACCATTTCGGTCATAGAAACCCCTACCCTAAAAATTGACTCCAATGTAGTTCAACCCAAATGTGTAGGGGAAGCCAATGGTTCGATTGAGTTAAAAATAAGCGGGGGAATTTCTCCCTACACCTTTTTTTGGGAGAATGGTGCCACTACAGCTAATCGTACCAACCTTGCAGCCGGCGATTACAAAGTTGCAGTCACGGATGCTAACCGTTGTTCCGAAACCCGAATATTCACCCTGAAGGATCCTTCACCAATCAGTGCCAAAGTAAACACCACCGATCCTGCCTGTTTTGGCCAGAACAATGGTACCGCCACAGTGACGGTAGGTAGCCCTGGAACCCATACTTTTTTATGGAGTACGAGTGCAACTACTTCATCCATCAGCAATCTTAGTGCTGGAAGGTACAACCTGACGGTGACCAATGTTAGTGGATGCAAAGCTACATTTCCCTTTGTCCTCAATGCGCCTAGTGCTGGGTTAGCCATCACCACCAAGTCCATCAACATCGATTGTTTTGGGCAAAAAACTGGGCTAATTACGACCAACACAACCGGAGGTAAGGCACCCTATGCTTACAATTGGTCAAATGGATCTACTCAGGCTGAATTATTCAATCTTCCCGCTGGTACTTACGGAGTAACCGTAACGGATCAGTCGGGTTGTGGAGACACGGCTATGGTGAAAATCTTGGAAAACCCGGCAATAAGTACGAAAATCAGTTCAAACAACCCTGCTTGTTTTGGACAAAACAATGGCCAGGCAAGTGTGACGGTCGGCGGAGGTAGTCCGGCTTACACTTACATCTGGAGCACCGGGGCAACCACTTCCAGTATTTCGAATCTGGCTGCTGGAAAATATGTGCTGACCGTGACGGATGCCCTGCTTTGTACCCAAAAGGACAGCATCGTATTGATTGCACCTACCCAGCTTCAAGTGAACGCTACTGCAACCAATGTCAATTGTAATGGGACTGCTACGGGTAGTGCTCAAGTCATAGCTGTCGGAGGTACAGTGCCTTATTCTTATGCCTGGAGCAATGGGGCAACTACTTCAGCCATCAGCAACCTGGCTGCGAACACTTATGGTGTGACGGTAAGCGACAGTCGCGCCTGCCAGGTCAATACCAGTGTAAGTGTCACCCAACCAACTGCTCTAGTGCTGGTTTTAAATACCTCCGACATACCCTGCAACGAAACCAATACCGGCCGGGCTACCGCTCAGGTCAGTGGCGGAACCAGTCCTTACCGCTACGCCTGGAGCAATGGTGCGACAACATCGGCTTTGAGCAATTTGGCTCCCGGGGATTTTGGCTTGACGGTCACCGATGCTGCAGGATGTGTGGTCAATGACAGCAAAAGAGTCAACACTACTGCTCGGATCAATCCTCAAATCAATACGACCAATATCCTTTGTAATGGTCAGAGCAATGGTCAGGCCTCGGTCACCTTTACTGGAACTGGAGTTCATTTATTCAATTGGAGCAATGGTGCCACCACATCGGCTATTAATAACCTGGCTGCGGGAACTTACTCCGTAACGGTGACCAATTCGGCAAACTGTAAAGAAAGTGCGAGCGCTACTATCACCGTACCACCAGCCCTGACCCTGAGCATAGTGCCCACTAATTTGCGCTGTAATGGCCAAAACCAGGGCCAGGCTTTAGCCACTGCAGGGGGAGGTGTGGCACCCTACGCCTACCGTTGGAGCAATGGAGCCACAAGCAGCAGCATTACTGCCCTCGCCGCAGGCAATTATAGCCTGACCATCACCGATGCCAACCAATGTACCCGCGCCCAAAATATGAGCATTACCGAACCCTCAGCCTTGCAAGCCAATGCTACCTTTACTCGCGAAACCAGTCCAAATGCCCGCAATGGGACGGCTACAGCAACCGCAAGTGGGGGAACCGGACCTTATCGCTTTACCTGGAATACAGGGGCTACTACCGCTGCAATTACTGGTTTGGCTTCTGGGGTGTATACCGTTACCGTTGAAGATGCCAACGGCTGCAGCGTGGTTCGTTCTGGGGCGGTAAGTGGTGACAATTGCACCGGACTAAGTGTTTCTGGAATTGCAACTGACTTGGGTTGTGCAGGGGCAGAGTCAGGCTCAATCAGTTTGACGGTAGTTGGCGGAACCATGCCTTATTTTTATGCCTGGAGCAATGGCCAAACTTCAGCCAATCTGACCGAGCTCAACGAGGGAACCTACAGCGTAACCGTAATTGACGCCAATGGCTGTACTGGCAACTACTCCGCAACCCTGAAGGCAGGCAGCAGAATGCCCAAACCTCTTTATGGAATTGTGGCGCCGGATACGGTTTGTGGCAATGAAACTTTCACTTTGCGCGCCGATGACCTCTTTCAGGGGCCTAATGTACTGTACATTTGGCAATTGCCCAATGGAGAAGAATTGACTTCAACCACACCCTCGCTCAAGTTAAAGGCCAACAGCAGTACATTTTCCGGAGAATATTCTGCCTTGAGGGATTCAGCGGGGTGCCGTTCCAGCGTTTTTGGGCCCGTTATTGTAGATGTGGTCTCCTTGCCTCCCAATAGCTTTAGTGCCGGAAGAGATACGACCCTTTGTCAAGGCAATAGCATTACCCTGAAAGCGCAGGCTCCTCAATCGGGCAAAGCTACTTGGTTTGATTTGTCAACCCGTACCTCCATTCAAAATGCCAACTCACCGAATGCAACAGCACAAAACTTACAAATCGGGGCCAATCGTTTTGTGTGGCGCATCGCGATTGGTAAATGTATTCAGGCTGCCTCTGATACGGTGACGGTATTTTTGGAAAAAGGTCCCCAATTGGTAGATGACAAATACACCATCGAACGAGCCCAGGACATTGCGGCCATGAATATCCTGCTCAACGACAACCTGACCGGACTTCAGGATACCAGTATTTCCTGGTCTGGTGCACCAAGTATGGGCGTTTTTGAATACGTACCAGGGAATAAAAGTTTCCGGTATACCGCTGAGAGTGATTTTAGGGGAGTATTGACCTTCACCTACACGGTGTGTAATGAAGCTTCAAAATGTGCCAGCCCCTGTGATTCGGCCATGGTGACCATGGAGGTGTTCAACCTGCCCAAACCCACCGAAGGAATGGTACTGGAGGATCCTGGCCCCAATGGAACTTTACAAATCCGGGGATTGCAGGGCTTTAGCTCGGTCGACATTGTAATCACCAATCGCTGGGGTGATATTGTATACCGCAACAACGATTATGATAACGATGCGCCCTGGAGGGGCCGATCGGGAGACAATGGTCCGTTTTTGCCCCCCGGAGCTTATTATTATGTCATCCGAGCTTATGACGATGGCAAACTGGTGGGCAAACCCCAAACCGGAGCGATTTATTTATTCAAAAAAGAAAACCCCTAGGAATTAAAGCATTTAGCCTTATACCGTATCCTAAAAACCCAAGGTCATGAAAATCAAACACCTATTCATCGGCATATTGTTGTTGAGCGCCATTCAGATTAGCGCTCAACAACTCCCTAATTTTACCATTTACCGCGACCAATGGAACGTGATCAACCCCGCTGCCCTGTCCAATAACTACATCATCAACGAGTTGAATTTTACGGTAGGTGGGGCCTATCGCCGCAATTGGCTCAATGTCAATGATGCACCTCAAACCCAAATCCTCAATTTTGAAATGGTTTTGGAGGATCGCAATGCCGTTTTTGGCGCTCACGTCATCAATGACCGCACTGGGAAATTGGGCCAAACTGGGTTTTACGGCAATTACGCCTACATCCTTGATATGGGCGGACGGACCGACCGGGCGCTGGTTATTGGCCTGGGAGCTGGTTTGGTACAATACGGTGCGAAATTGAGCGAAATTGACTTCCCTGATCTTGCCAACCGCCCTGGAATCGACGACAATTTGATGTATCCCGATTTTTCATTGGGGGCTTTTTTTTACGAAGAAGACCAATATTATCTGGGAGTGTCTATTCCTCAAGTGTTTGGCCTGGATACCCGCTTTGTTTCGGAAAATGGCCGCTATGATGTCAAACGTTTGCCGCACGTTTACGCAGTGGCCGGGAAATATTTTGATACCTTTTTGGGCAACAGTACCTCCTTTCTTGAAACTTCAGGGTGGTTGCGCTATGTACCCAATGCTCCAATCAGTGTAGACCTCAACGCCCGCTTGCAGATCAGCGAATTGTATTGGGCCGGACTTGGCGTTGGTGGTGCCTTTGGGCAAAAATTAACCGGATCAGCGCGGCTAGAAACCGGCTTTGTGCTAGGAGAACAGGTGCGCATTGAAAATGGGCAATTTAAAATTGGACTAGCATATGATCTACCGCTGGTTGAACCATTGCCCCGCTATTTCGGCGGTGCCTTTGAAGTCCATTTGTTGTATTCCTGGTGGAAATGATTAAATTGTAATTCACAATCGACCTATGTACAAAAAACAATACCTCATTTTGCTGTGCTGCTTGAGTGCACTAAATTTTGCTGCTTGCCAGAAAAACTCGGCTTTTATTCAAGCAGCAGGGACCACAGTAGAATCCCGGGTCCAAGTACCAAATGGTTTTGAACGAGTTGCTGCTGGACCTGGTAGTTTTGCAGCCTTTTTGCGCAAAATCACCCTCAAACCCGCTGGTACTGGCGTTTTTTTGTACAATGGTTTACCCAAACTCAATCAGGTCCACGTCGCAGTAATGGACATTGATGTAGGCAACCGCGACCTGCAACAATGCGCCGATGCAGTGATGCGCCTGCGGGCTGAATACCTCTTTGCACAAAAACGCTACGCGGATATTCACTTCAATTTCACCAATGGGTTCAATTGTACCTACACCAAATGGCGGGAAGGTTACCGCGTCAAAGTAAGTGGCAATCAGGTGAGTTGGTACAAGAAGGGGACAGTGGATGGAACCTACAAAACCTTCCGCAGCTACCTGGATATGGTGTACAGCTATGCGGGTACCTTATCCCTGGAAAAGGAACTCAAGCCCGTCAAATACAATGAAATGACCATTGGAGACGTGCTGATCCGTGGCGGCAGCCCTGGCCATGCCGTGATTGTGGTGGATATGGCACAAAATCCCAAAACGGGCGAAAAACTGTTCCTATTGGCCCAAAGCTACATGCCTGCACAAGACATTCATATTTTGCAAAATCTCAATGATCCTAAGTTGAGTCCCTGGTACAGTGCAAATACGGGTGGGGAGGCAGTGGTGACACCGGAATGGGATTTCGTCAAGGGGAATTTGCGGAGGTTTTGAGGAAAGATTCATCCTGAGGTGGGTCTATGGTTTCTACAATTTCTTAGGTGGTAAAAAGAAAAAAACCTGCGAAGCAGGGCATTCTTTCACCACCTAAGAAACCTTAGGCACTAAAGGAATCACCTTAGCAATGATGAAAATTACCAATATTCAGGTTTCCTTTTTGAGTTACTGATCAAGGCGCCGGATTCGGAATCTCCACCTGGATCCGATCAATCTCCGCCAATACCTCATCTGACAACACCAGCTCCGCCGTTTTGATGTTTTCTTTCAATTGGGACATCGTGGTTGCTCCGATGATGTTCGAAGTGGTGAAAGTTTGCTGGGTCACAAAAGCCAGAGCCATTTCCACCAGGGTCAATCCATGTTGCTCAGCCAGGGCCAGGTATTTTTCGGTAGCTGTCCAGGACAAGGCGCCATTGTACCGCGATAAACCCTTAAACTGATTGATCCGATTATTAGGGGTATCCGTCTTTTTGTGAAACTTTCCAGATAACAATCCAAAGGCCAGAGGCGAATAAGCCAAAAGGCCGCAGTTCTCCCGGATGGCACACTCGGCCAGTCCCACTTCGAAGGAGCGATTAAGCAAGCTGTACGGATTTTGCACACTTACCGGAACAGGCAAGTTGTGCTTTTCGGCCAAACGGATGAAGTGCATCAAACCCCAGGGCGTTTCATTGGACAATCCGAAATAACGGATTTTTCCTGCCTTGACTAGTCCATCCATGATTTCCAGTACTTCCAGGCAGTTGTCCTCCCAGTCATCATCAGGATCATGGCGATAGCCCAACTTGCCAAAGGTATTGGTTTTGCGTTGAGGCCAATGGAGTTGGTAAAGATCAATGTAATCGCTTTGTAAACGCCTCAAGCTGCCTTCCAGTGCCAGATGAATCTGGGCCTTGCCATACTCCAAATCGTGATTGCGGATAAAACTGAGGTCGGCACGAGGGCCGGCAATTTTGGTGGCCAAAATCACCTCCTCGCGTTTTTTGGATTTTTTAAACCAGGAACCAATGTATACTTCAGTCAAGCCATTGTTCTCCGGGCGTGGTGGTACGGCATACAACTCGGCGGTATCAAAAAAATTGATGCCTTGCTCCAGAGCGTAATCCATTTGTTCATGTGCTTCCGCCTCGGTGTTTTGCTGGCCCCAGGTCATGGTGCCCAGGCAAATTTTGCTTACTTGTACATTACTTCTTCCTAATGCTCGATATTCCATTTTTCATTACCATTTTGGGACATACTGATCCTTATAAGTCAATTTTGCACCCCTGATTGCCTCCAAGACATACAGGGACAGGTTTAATTTATCTGCGGGAACCAACCCAGCAAAGGCAAACTTACAACCCTTGGCTTTGGCTTTACGCAACACAGCCAAAGAAGGTGTCTTGCTGACATTGTCTATTTCAATGGCTACCTTGTTCTGTTTGGCCAGGTCCAGTAGAGCGTCTGCCTGATCGGTGCTCAAGTCTTGTCCTTTGTCCGACCAAACATTTATTTTTTGGCTGTTTAACAAAGCACGAGCTGACTCAATTCCCGTACTTTCTCCAATGATGTAGTCGGCAGTGGTGGTCTTTAATTGAGCCAAATTGTCGGCATTGACTTTGATTCCCGTAAAAAGTGGCAGTTTTTTAGCCTCGGATAGTTCTTTAGCCGTTTTAGGGTTTTTGAGTAGTGCTACATTGATACCTGTGGAATATACGTACTTGGCCAAATCCTGTGGGGATAAACTGGTACGTGGGTTCAAATCAATAAAGGCAAATTGCTGTCCCTGATATTTGAGCAGGCTGTCCTGCCATGGCGCGTAAGTGAGGGGTGCAAGATTCGAACTGGCCGCATCAGGCAAGCGGCGGACTTTAAAACTGCGGTATTGCATTTTGCTATTGGGGTCATGCCCTTGCAAGCAAAAAGTACCCGATGACAGTTTTTTAATGCCACCCATTCGGCGCTCTGACTGAATGTAATCCACAGTTTTGATGTCATTCACCCAAATCTGCACCCGGTCATTTTCTACTCTTGCTTTTACGGTTATCCACTCATCGTCCTTAGCGAAGGTTTTGTACACATTGCGCACTCCGTAAAGGCTGCCCATTCGTTTGAGTTCGATGTAGTCTCCTTCTCCAATATGGGAGTTGTTTACCTGGATTTCGATACCCTGGCTGGGCCAGCCAGATTCCTGGTACTTGGTATGGAAATAAATGCCTGAGTTGGCCAGCTTAAAGGTCCGCACCTGAGCTTCGAATTCGAAATTTTTGAATGCGCCATTGAGGTATTCCCCTTCGTAAAACAGATGCGAGCGTTTGCCTACTGCCTGCAAATAACCTTCGGGAGTTACCGACCAGGTTTCTTTGTTCTCACTGGCTTTCCAACCACTCATGTCTTTTCCATTGATGAGTTGCATCCAGGCACCAGAGGATTGACTCACAATAGGCCGACTGCTACTGCTGAGGAGCAACCCCAGGGGGATCATAACACCCCAAAAGAAGTATATTTTTTTCATTTGTTGAGGTTAAATGTGAACAAAGCTAGGTTGGTTATTAGTTGTACAGGACAGTAGTTTGGATTGTAGCTCTTTTATTCGAATTTTCTGACTTTCAACTCTTTCTCCGTAGGGAAATCAGCTGGAATGGGAATCGTCACTTTACCCGTAGCTGCCCACTGCGCCCCACGTTGCAAACAGGTGATGAATCCCACACACTCAACGGAGTAATCGGCATGGCCAAGTGGGGTATGGAAAACCCGGCCTTTGCCATATTTGATGGTCATCAACATGGGTTCGTGGCGATCGGTGCCCCGGTTGGTTTTTGGAGAAAACGCAGTAGCCAAAACCTGCATGTTTTCGGCAGGGCCACGTAGTCGATCGTACATTTCATCCTTGCTGTGCAGCCAATTCAGGGGCATCCCTTTGGTGATGGGATGTTTGCTATCGCGCACGGTGATCAGGAATTCGGTTTGGGCACCATGGGAACCTGCCCGCCCGGGAGCCATGTCCCGCACCAATTGGCCTTTGTCATCGTAATACACATAAGGACCATCTTTTTCCGTGCGATCACCCCAACCGCCCAGACCAATCATTTGGTTGTAAGCTGGCCAGTTTGGAAAAGAGTTGTCTGCAGCGTGAATGACCACCAGGCCGCCCCCTTTTTTCATAAAGGCATCGAAATTAGCTTGTGTCGCATCGGGCCAGGGAGCTGCATTCCAGCCAAAATTACAGATCACGAGATCATATTTGGAAAAATCGATGAGGTAACTGGAATCTGGCCGTGATTTTGTCAATTCCACCGTTTTGCGCAAACCGGGAATGGGGTATTGCTGAATGTACTCTCCGCCGTTCCAGGTGTAATAGCTGCGTTGTACATCAACCGAAAACTTTCCGGTTTCTTCCAGGTATTTTTTCATCATGAAACTGATTTTGGCCCATTGGTTGTGGTTGTTTTGGCCATCCACAATCAGCGTCTTGATGGTTTTTTGAGCAAAAATAGTGCTGCCTAAGAGGAGAAGGCAAAAGCTCAGCAGGACTTGCTTTTTGTACATTGGATCTAATGTTTTTGTTGTTTGTGTAAAAATAGGGAAAAGCTAGTATTTCTAAGATGAATTCCTAAGACATCTAAGGGCATCTTAGGAATTCATCTTAGAATTTATCCCTTAGCGACCGCCCGCACCTCGGTGGTCGCCCCGCCATCCAGCGTCAAACTCACCTGTTTGTTTTGTTGCCAGGCACCACGGGTGAAATCAGGGACGTCGATCGATTTACCCCGTTTCGCCACCGATTGTTCGCTTAAGGGGGCCACTGCGCTCCAGCTGGCCGCATCGTATACATCTTGATCCAGTGGCAAACCATTGCGCAAACAATCGATCAAACGCCAATCCATAATGAAGTCCATACCCCCGTGGCCACCCACTTTTTTGGCGATTTCACCAATGTGTTTCACCAATGGTGTGCTGAATTTTGCCTCCAAATCCTGCATCTCCCGTTCGTTCAACCATTCCTCTCCTAACGCGATTTTGACAGGATTGGGCCATTTTTGCGCTACCCCTTTGGTGCCACTTAGCACGTGGATGCGGGAGTAGGGTCGGGTAGAGGTCACGTCGTGTTGCAACATCACCGTTTTGCCTTTCTGGGTACGGATGATGGTGGTGTTCATGTTGCCCCGAAAGCTTTTGCCTACATATTCCTGATAAAAGGCATCAGTGCTGGCTTTTTCCTGAGCCATTTTGCCCATCTGGAAATCGTTGCTGGAAATGGCTACCAGGTGGTCAAAACGGTCGCCCCGGTTGATGTCAAGGCATTGGGCAATTGGGCCAAGGCCGTGGGTAGGGTAGAGGTTGCCATTGCGCAAGTTTTCCTTGAGGCGCCACATATCGGCATAAGAACTCTTGTTGAAGTTCATTTCCAACAGGTTGTGGATGTAGGCACCTTCCGCGTGGACAAGCTCACCAAATAGGCCATTGCGCACCATATTTAAGGTCAGTTGTTCAAAGAAGTCGTAACAACAGTTTTCCAACATCATACAATGCCGCTTGGTCTTTTCGGAAGTTTCCACCAGTTGCCAACATTCGTCGATGGTTTTGGCGGCAGGTACTTCAGTGGCGGTGTGTTTACCTTGCTGCATAGCGTATACGGCCATAGGTGTATGCATACTCCAGGGGGTAGCGATGTACACCAGGTCGATGTCAGCACTTTCGCACATGGCCTTCCAGCCGTCATTGCCGCTGTATTCCCGGGCTTTGGGGCGGCCAGCTTTTTCTACGATGGACTGGGCTTTACTGGCGCGTTTGGGATCTTTGTCGCACAAGGCCACAATTTCCACGCCTTCGATGCGACTCATGCGGCTAACGGCACCAGGGCCACGGTTGCCGAGCCCGATGAAACCGATGCGTACTTTATCGAGTTTTGGAGCGGCAAAGCCACACATGTTAAATTGTTGTTTGCCCGCATCCAACATTGGAGCATCAGTCTGTTCAGCATTGGAAACTGGCTTGGCTTGCACCAATTGTGGCAACCCCAGGGAGGCGAACCCAGCGCCCCAGGTGATGTTTTTGAGGAAATTTCTGCGATTGTGCATGTGGTTAAGGTTTTGTGGCTGAAAATTAAGACACATTTTCAGCCAAAACTTGTTTTTTTTCTTAGTATTGGCTGAAAATAAAGCATTTTTTGGGAAGGCGAACAAGCAAAGAATTTCCCAAAGCATCAAATGGGACCGCCTACCTCCCTTTAAAAATTATACCCACTTGCCCATCCTCCTCCAGCATGAGCGTTTTTTTGAACTCGTGGGGCAGCAAACCCTCCAGGGTGATTTTATTCAAAGCTAAATCTCCGTGTAAGACACTCAAGCGCAGCTCGACTATGTCGCCCTTTTTTTGCACCCGATACGTTCCCCAACTGTAACCATTTGACCAAAAAAATTGCCCTTCCTTTTGGCTCAGCTGCAAGGATTTGCCGATGCCAGAATACTGAAAACCTGTCAAAGCCAGTACCGCCGACCAACTCGCCATCGCCCGGGCGTAATGGTGCCCACATTCTGGTTCGTCAAATGGATTGCGTTTTTGCCCGTCAAAACGGTCGCGGATGCTTTGGATACATTTCAATCCGGGTTCTTGCATGCCCTCGTAAAGCATGCCTACGGCAGCACAATATTCAAAACCAGACATGGATTCTGCGAAATAGGGAAAGGGAACTTTGAGCCGCCCTTTGGGCCAACTCGCCATAATCAACCCCGCTTCCTGATCCATCACATAAGACCGCATGTTGTTAAAAATTTCATTAAAACCTTCCACGTAATTGTATTTCATGATGCTGCGGAGGGTGGTTTGGATGTTTTCTTTTTTGGCCAAATAACCCAGGCCACAAACATGCGCCATGTATTGCCCGGCCAATTGATCGACCAAACAACCCTGCCCCAATTGGAAAGTGGGAATTTCAGTCGCCGGATCGCTGGTGTTGAGGAATTGGAAGGTTTTGGGGTCGGTGATTTTGTGCTCGTAATATTCACCGTTGAAGAGGTTTTCGTCCACCCATTTGCTGCCCTTAGCCCAGATTTGTTCACATTGGGCTGCAAATTGGGGTTCATTCATTGCCCGGGCCATGGCGGCACTGGCTTTGAGCGCACCAAAATACCAGAATTGCATTTGGGGATTGGGGCCAAAGTAGTCAACATCCATCGTGTTGTGCTGGCGGCCTTCCTGTACACCGTCCTGATTGGCATCCCAACCACCGGGAATCCAGGCATAACTCATGGCTTTTTTGACTTTCGGCCAGTGTTTTTTGAGCCATTCCAGATCGCCAGAAAGTTGCCATTCCCGGTAAAAGCGCATGATGGAACCCATTTGACCGTCTGCGGCGGCTACGTGGTCGATGTTGAAGTTGGCTTCGAGGGGTAAACTGACCCGGTTCATCATTTTGCCATTGTCTTTGGTGCCGTACACCAGCTCGACCTCCCGCATGGAGCGCGCCAGGTCACCGTACAAGAAGGCAGAGGCGGTTTCGTAATTCCATACGTGGGTACAATTGCCATAACAAGAGCCCGCTTCATTCATCACTCCTTCCCAGCCCATCAGGTGGCCGGAAGGAAGGCGAAAAACGGTTTGAGAGCGCAAGGTGGAAAGGTTGAACAAGGCAGCCTCTTTCACAACTTCAGGCAAATCGCTCTGCAAAAAAGCCTGGACAAACGCCAGGGTTTTTTCCTCCAGCTTGGGCAAACGGGGTGTTTCTTTCTCCACTACATCCCAGGCATCTTTGTACATGTTGGTATAATGATTGCCAATCACCTTGCCTCGGTAACCAAAGCTCCAGGCGTTGTTCCAGTCGAGTCGATTGGGAAAATGCCAGCTCAAGTAAAACGTAAAACTGATGCTCCCACCAGCCGGAATTCGTTTTTTGACGGCCAGCGAGGCCATGGGATTGTCGTCCACCAGCTTCTCTTTATCTGTCAAGGCTCCATCTGCGCTAAAATCATCCCAAAAATCGAGAATTGAATTTTCCCAGTCATTGGGTGTGGAGGAGCGGCGCCAGGAAATGCCTTCCTGCTCGGGGGTGGTAAGCGCAATGGTTCCCCAGGCGGGATCTTGCGGATCAACTCCATTGCTGTACATATAAATGCCACGCACATGTGGGCTCTGGCGATACTCATTTTGATTGGCTTTGGCGCCAGTGTAAGTGAGGTCGCCTTTCCAGTTTTTGCCTTGTTTGCTGCCGTCGATACCGATGAAGTTGCGCATCGTTCCACATATAGCCACTTCAATCGGCACATTTCCGGTGTTTTGTACCTCATATTGGAGGATCGCCATGGGGATGCTACTGGCTGCGGCATCGCCGGGTATCAGCGGGTTGAACCCTTTGATTTTGACCTGGATCGGCAATTTGTCATCTTTGAGATTCACTTGCCCGAAGGGATAAGCAGCGTCAAAAGATGCAGTTTTAAAGCGGGGCATCCCGTGGTGATTGACCGGACGGCCTTCGTAGTGCTGGTATTCACTGGGATGTAGTGGCCCAAGCAAGGCTTTGGTCATCGGGGCTTTGCCCTCCGGACGTACGTACACCGCAAAAAACGGTGCCTGGTTGCCATCAGAAAGCGTACTAAAACCTTTTCCAGGTTTGTTCATGATCTCCCAATCACGCAATTCGCCTCGACCGCCAAGGGAAACGGTGCCCGTGCCGATACCTCCCAAGGGCAGGGCAACGTTCAATAAGTGTTGTTCGTCGTAATGTTTGAGCACTGGCCAGGGATTGGTTTGGGCCTGGGGCTTGCCAATGAACCATGGGCTGAAGAGGCAAAACAAGAGCGCTTGTTGAAAGGTCTGCTTCATGATGTAGGTTAGGTATGTAGGTCTTAAAGTTAAAAAGACTCCCTGATTATTTGCGGAGCTTGCTTAATTTGTAACAGCAAATCTCTGAGGTTTCCCTAAGGTGCCTAAGGTTTCTAAGGTGGTGAAAATGAAAAACCAGCGAAGCTGGTCCTTATCCTATTCCAAATCCACCACCAAGCCCAATTCCGCCTGATTCCGCACCACCTGCACCGACAATTTTCCCGTCCACAACACCTTTTCATAGATCAATTGCAGCGCCTCCACATGGGTTACTACCTCTCCATTGGCTTTGCGGATCACGTCGCCTTTTTGCAGTCCCGCTCTGGCCAACGGAGATTTTGGCGACAGTTCCAGCACAATCACTCCATTTTCATCCGGCAAACCATAAGCCGAACGTTCCCCCAGGCCATTGACCGATTTGACTTTGGCCTGGAGCCAATTAACTTCTTTTGTCGTCTTTTCATCGGCAATAAACAGGAGTTCCGGAATACGGGGCTGAGCTGCGATTTTTTTCAAAGCCGGTTTTTGTACCCCAAACTGATCCATGGGAAAATTTTCAAAACCAATGTCAAAAGCTTTTGAGCCCGCTTGTAGCCTGAAATCAGCTGTAACGGGATCAACAAACAAGAGCTCTCCGGCTACACTAGCTGAGTCCGTCCCCTTGCTTCTTGCCTTGGCCAGATAAGAAGCATTGCTGAAAAAGTTGTAATCGATGGTTTTTCCCCAGTCATCCACCCCGATCGGGAAATAAGCCCGCATGAACACATTGCGTTGGATCACATCACCACTGTTGGGAAACCATACATGAGGATGCAGGGAATTATTGACAAAAACATTGTTTTCAGCCACCCGAAAATAACCTTCGCGCAGCTTTAATCCGCCCTTCAGGAAAACATTGTTGTAAATGTGGTAATTGGAACTGCCATCGTCGAGGTCGACATCCCAACCATGGTCGCAGCGGAAGCGGTTGTTGCGGATGATGGTGGTGTATTGAGCATCCAGCAAGGCCATATCCATATCATTTTGCTTGTTGAAATGCCAGTACCGATCGCGGCCCCAGGAGTTAAAAGCCCCGTGGTCGCTGGTTTCGAGCACGGTTTCAAATGCGTCGTTGTACTCGATGAGGTGCCCACCAAAAGCACCATCACCCACGTTGATTGCGGCCCGTGGCACCTGATAAATGCTGTTGTGTCGAATGGTAATCTGAGTAGCAACCTGGATTTGTACACCCGCTACTTGTTTCTCCACCTGCCCAATGTGGTGAATGAGGTTGTCTTCGACCAGGCATTGGCGAGGGTAATGCCGATTTTTAGGCCCAGGCACGTAGTCCATTTTTTCCACTGGGGTTACTTTTTCGTAGCGATTGGGCACAGAGCGTACGGCGGAGGTATCGCCCACCAAACAAATGGCGCTGGCCCCAATGTCGAAAAAATGGCAGCCCCGAATGACCGCATTTAGGTTGTAACGGCTTATAAAAACGGCGTTTCCACCCAGCTGCTTGAAAGTACAATCGTTCAGGCTACAGTTTTGTGTATTTTCAAAAAGCACGGCCGCCCCCCGATAAATGCACCAATCACTGCGTAAGAGGGGTTCATATTTTTCCATAAAAGTGCGCTCGGCATGGACGAAATGTATGCCGCTGATGTGGACATTTTGGAGGGGTAAATCATCCTGACCTTTGAGCTCGATTAAGTGTTTGAGCTGGGAGATTTCGATTTTCGCCTGGGGCAGATTTACTCCAGCAGGTGGAAAAAAATAGAGTGTTTTTTCGGCTACATTGAAATACCATTCACCAGGAGCGTCCAGTTCTTCAAAGATGTTTTCCACAAAACGGTATTTGTTGTGCATCGCTGATGGGCGGTTGTTTTGCCAACCTCCTTCCAGTTGTAGTTCATCTCCTTTTTTGCCCAGAATGCGGTACTGAAAACCACCCCATTGCCCGGCGTGCATGGCATGTACAAAGCCGCCAGCGGGATTGCCCCAACGTTTGATCCGCTCGGGTGCAAGGGCATCGACAGCAAAACCATTGAATACCCGCACGGTATCGGTGTAGTTGGGGTAACGCGCCAAAATCTGCTGTTGGTCATTGACAAAGAGTTGCTCAAAGGCGGGGTTATCCAAATGGGCTTTCCACAAATTCTCTCCAGCTTTTTGCCATTGCAGCCGAACTCTTTTGCCGCCGCTCAAGGTCGCTCGCCCAGCTGGGGAGGCGGAGATGTGCAGGCTTTTTCCGGCCCATTGTTTGGCATTGATTTGAATGGTTTGTTTGAGGTAATGGGTGCCTGGCAGAAGTTGAATTTGCGGGCTATTCGTAGTGGCTTTTTGGGCAAGTGAAAGCGCACGATCTAAGGTCGCAACTGGTGTTTTTAAAGTGCCTGTAGCCTGGTCATTACCTTGTGGAGAGACATAAATTACACTTTGGGCAAAAACAAGGCTATTGACGCAGCAAAAAAATAGAATGCAGAGCAATTTTTTCATTGGTAGTTGTTTCAGGACGGCTGGTAAAATAAGTTTTTTGGCATTTTTATACTAGGTTTGAGGAAGTTCCTTTCTTGGTTTTATTTTTTTTGGCCTAAACTACCATCATGAAAGCTGTTTTTAAATGCTTGTTTATTTGCTTGAGCCTTTACGCTGAAATACAGGCGCAAAGCACCAAGCCCAATATCCTCATCCTGTTTACCGATGACCACACTTACCATGCCTTAGGCGCATTGGGCAACAAAGTGGTCAAAACCCCACATATGGATGAGTTGGTAAAAAATGGGACGACCTTTAGCAGAGCAAGTTGTTTGGGGGGGAAACACGGTGCTTTATGCGTGGTGAGCCGGGCAGGAATCTTGACAGGACGTTACCTCAATAGTTTACCCGGCGGTGCCGATGTAATCCCAACAGATCACACCATGATGCCCGAACATTTGAAAAAATTCGGCTACAAAACCTTTGCCACCGGCAAATGGCACAATGACAAAGCTGCTCATTTTCGGGCATTTGATGAGGCGGACAATATCTTTTTTGGCGGCATGCATTTTCCTGATGAAGGCGGCCATGAACATGCTAACCTGTACCATTACGACCCCAGTGGCCAATACCCAAAATCAGCGCAATGGAGCGCGGAAAAGTTCTCGAGCACCCTTTATGCCGATGCTGCTGTCGCTTATTTGAACCAAAACAAACAAAGCCAGCAGCCGTTTTTTGCCTATGTGGCTTTTACTTCACCTCATGATCCACGCACTCCGCCAGCACCTTACGACAAAATGTATGACCCCAATAAAATTCCCTTACCCAAAAACTTCTTACCCCAGCACCCTTTTGACAATGGGGAAATGGAGGTCCGGGACGAGCAACTGTTGCCTAAAGTGCGCACCCCGGAAATGATCAAGAAGGAACTGGCGATCTATTACGGTATGATCTCGGAGGTCGACGCTCAAATTGGGCGGATCATCCAAACCCTCAAAACCAATGGACAGTACGACAATACCCTGATTATTTTTGCGGGCGACAATGGCCTGGCGGTGGGCTCACATGGCCTGGTAGGCAAACAAAGTGTGTATGAACACAGCATGAGGGTGCCCCTGGTAATGGTTGGACCTGGGGTCCCCAAAAACCAAAAAACGGATGCCTTGTGCTACTTGTCAGATATTTTCCCTACGGTTTGTAGCTTTCTCGGCATCGAAAAACCTGTTTCGAGTGAAGGCAAAAATTTATTGGAAGCCATCCGAAATCCCCAAGCCATTTTTCGGCAAAACATCTATTACAAATACCGGGACATTCAACTGGCGGTGCGGACCCATGACGATTGGAAATTGATCAAGTACAATGTCAAAGGCATTGAACACCAACAACTGTTCAACCTCAAAAAAGACCCCTGGGAAACCAAAAACCTGGCTATGGATAAAAAACACCAAGCCAGGTTGGCCACGTTGACAGAGACCTTAAAGGCGGAAATGGCTTTTTACCATGACAACCTGGATTTAACCCTGCCCAACTGGGGGAAGATGCTGAAATAAAAGGGTAATAGTTTATGACTTCGCCTTCGGCGAAGTGCGAATAATTTTTTAGCCACAAATGACACAAATTTTCACAAATTAAGGCACAAACTTGCGTTTGTGCTCCTAACACGAACGAAGTTCGTGCCTTAATTTGTGAGAATTTGTGTCATTTGTGGCCGAATTTCAACATGAGGCTCCGCCGAAGGTGGAGTCTGAAAACTTTACTAAAAGAGAATTATCACCCCCATTACTTTGTCATAAACACCCATTTCACCGTCTTATCGTAACCGAAGGGCTTACCTACCGGAAAGGTCGGCAATTCCCCCTGCAAACGACCATCACTACCTTTTGAAACGGCCAATCGTGTAAACGAATACACTCCTTTTTCAAAATCAAAACTCAGCCCGTCATCGTCATACAATTGGAAACTGCCTGCTGATTCCCCGTAATGGCGAACCTCCAGGGGCAGAATTTCCCCAGCTTTGGGCGCCTGACGCCGGGTTGGAACCATCGGAATAATGCCTCCATCTTTTACAAAGAGCGGAATTTTGTCCAATGCCGGGCTGATGCTGATTTTTTGATTTTCCCCAACAAAAACGCCCGTATAAAAATCGTACCATTTCCCGGCAGGTAAATAAACCTCGCGGCTACTTTCCCCCGCAAACATGGGAGCTACTAGCATGAAATCGCCCATCATGTATTGGTCTTTGATGTCTTTTTTGATGCTCATGGCGTAGGGATTGGCTGTGGCATCCAACTGACCCGGGGTACTGGAAGCAGTGAATCCGAATCCCTCCACGAGATTCATGGCGCGAAAAGGCGGCTTACCTTCAAAATGGTACTGCGCAAAGGTCGAATACAAGTAGGGCAGGAGCTGCATGCGCAAACTGGCCACATCATTCACCGCTTTTTCAACTTCTGGAAAAGACCAGGGTTTGGTGCCGCTAGCCCAGGCATTGAGCATGGCCATAGGAGAGAAACAGACGGATTGCATGCGACGCACCCATTCTTCAGCGGTTTTGGAAGCACGCACTTCGGGCGTCCACAATACACCGATGAAGCTACTGTTGACCAGGGCGGTGATGAAGTCCTTGTGGCTGTAATAGTCGTTGTAAATGACGTAAGGAAGGTTACTGGAACCCGCATTGGAGCCGCGCACCAAACCATAGGTGCGTTTGTTGATTTCCTTGTACCAGGAGGCGGTCATGCTTTGCACCAAATTGCCGTACACCTGCCGCATTTGTTCGGCACTGAAGCCCGAAGGAAAGGTTGCCACATCGGGCCAAACCCAAAAGTCATAGCCGTCTACTTCATCCACCTTGAAACCACCTACACCAATGGAGAGCTGATTTTTCATAAAATGGTCCTTGAACAATTGCCGGGTTTGAGGCAGGGTGAAGTCGGGCACAATGCCATTCCAAACGGTATGTGAGCCGGACAAGGGTTTGATTTTAGGATACAAACTGGCTTTGGGCGACACGTAGGGGTTTAGCCAAAGATTGGCGCTGAGCCCTTTTTTGGCCAGAGCATCTAGAAAGCCCTTAGGGTCGGGAAAACGGGTTGGGTCCCATTCAAAAGTGCAGGGATAAGACATGCTGTGCCAACCTGGCTCTACGCCAATAAAATCAAGGGGAAAATTGTGCTCTTCAAAGCTGCTGGCTTCTTTCAGAATGTCATCCTGGGTATACAAGGTGGGGACACGTTGGGTAAAGCCCAAACCCCATTTGGGCGGAAGATAGCCACCACCATTCATCAAATTGTAACGCTGTACAACCTGCATTGGCGTAGGGCCAGCAAAAACATAAAGGGTTGCACCTTCAGCAGGCACCAGGATTTCAACCGCGTCGGAGTAGGGTTGAGCATCCCACTCTTTGTTGGTGTTGCGGTCGTACAACACGGGTGGGTGCTGGCTTTCCCGGCGGACACCTGTACCTGCGTACACAGTCAGGTAACGCGCAGCATCGATCAAAACACCATAGCCTTTTGAAGAAACATAAAATGGAACTGGGGCGTGGGTGCGGCCATTGTCCTCAGCGCCGTAGTGGTCAACGTGCAGATCGAGGATGCGTCCACGCTGGTTGACGGTCTGGAAATTGAGGCCCAAGCCAAAAAGTTGTTCGGCCTGATCCAGCGGAAAACGCAGGTAGACTTTATGGTCGATGATTTTGACGTCAATTTCGGCTTGCACGAGCGGGAAACTGCTTTTGGGCAATTTGGCCAGGGCGGGCACATTCGCGCTGGCCCCAGCGGTGCTGAGCAGGCTGATTTTTTCGGGTTGGCCTACCGTGGCTTTCCAGATTCCGGGGTATTGCTCCCGCCATTGCAGTTTGATTTGGGCAAACATGAAATATGGAAAAAGCAGCAGGCAAAAGAGCGTTTGAATGGGTTTCATGTGTTGACGATTGATGTTGGTTTGTGGGGAATGTTAAAAATGTTTTCTAAAGGTGCTAAATCACTTTTGTTTCAAAAATCACCAGGCGCACAGGCCCCACGAGACCAGCTGCTTGCAATGGGCTATCCTTTCGATAATAATACCATACGGAAAAGGTTTTTCGTCCCTTGGATGGTCGCGCTTGATTTTTTACAAACCAATCTGGATAAGCCTTCATGGCATGACCAAGGTTTCCCCGGTCACTGCCCCATTCAAAATCAGCGGCTTCCTGTTCATCACCGATGAGGCGGTTGGCCCAATTGGTCGTCACGGCTATTTCCAGCAGGTTGTCACCCGGAACGAGGGCTGTGGTAATATCCAATACATAGGGTGGGTACCACAAAACCCCCAGCGTTTTGCCATTGATTTTTAGACTGGCGATGTCGTAGAGTTGCCCCAAATCAAGCTGGATCAGTTTGCCGGGTTTCATCATTTCTGGACTGACCTGGATGGTTTTGCTGTACGTTGCAGTGCCTGCAAAATACTTCACTCGTGGATCGCTGTGCTGGCTGAAATCCAACAATTGTGGGAAGTCGAGTTTAAAAGCTGGCTCCAGTTTAGGTTGAAGGCTCAGATTCCAGGGGCCTTCAATGGTTTGGTAGCTGGCCGCGGGCAAGTCTACATTTATTTTTTTACCAGAGGCATATTCCAGCGAAAGCTGTTGAGGGCTAGTTGCAAAAAGTGCATTTTGGCCATCCTTTAAAGGTACAATGTTCCAGCTTTTTGCTGTGCTGTTGATGGCAACCAGGTGCTCCTTGGGGGTGATTGCTTTGCGGAAAACCACAAATACCGCCTGTTGATCCTTGAGCTGGAGCTCTACCCGGGTGCGGCCATCTTTTTCCTGCCAAACGGGGGCATTTTGGATGCTGACATCCTCCGCTTGCCAAAGCTCGGGTTGTTTTCCGGTGATCCGAAAGGAAATACTCAGGTTTTGCGGTACCGGAGCCAGGTTGGCAACAAAATAGACTTCTCCTTCCGGCCCACTGCGGTGCAAAACCCGAATGTATTGGCTTGAATCGGCTTTTTCAACCTGATGATCAGGCTGGATTTTATGCCATTTCATGGCGTCGGGGATGTTGGTAAACACCAGTCCCTTGCCGTATTCGGCTTGTGGCCCGTAGTTCCAGAGGATATTCCCTACACCGGCTACTTTTTGATCTGAACTTGGGTAAGCTTTGAGGCCCAGGGCTTTTTCGGGTTTTGGCCCCACCACACTGGCTCCTTTAGCGACCAATGTCTTGATTTTTTCCGCCACTTCCACTTGCATGCTTTTTTGATTGGGTAAAACCAAAAAGGCATAAACCCGCCCCGATTCCAGTACAATTTTTCCATTGAGCACCTGGATGTTTTGGCGTAAAAAGTCAGGCCGGGAAATCAGGTCACCAGAGCCTTGTAATGCTTCCAGACAGAGGTAATCAGCCACCCGTTCGCCGTACTGCAACAAAGTCTGGGTACGACCCAAATACTGGAAAAACGCTTTGCCTGGCTCCGCCCAGGTTTGGTACCGACTAAAATGGGTACCCCACCAACCCATGCCCATGCCCGGCTGGTAGCGATCGTCGAAAGGCTGATGCACCCAATGGTGCAGAACCAGGCGATTGGCTCCTGAAACATAGCCTTTCAAGGCAGAAGGTTTCAGGAAAGCTGGATCTTCAGTGTATTTGCTGTTTTCGGGCAAACTGGTCAGGGCTTCTGCCCCAACAATCCTGCGTCCTGCCGCTGCTGCTGCCGCTGGGATTTTGGCATCGATGCCGCCCGTATGGGTCCAGAATTCACCCATGGGTAAGTCGGCTAGGGCAGCACCCTGTGCTTCGTTGAAAGGGCCGCCATAGGATTCAAATTGTAGATCGAGTCCTGCGGCTTTGATGAGCTCTTTGCCCGTTTTCCAACCATTGTCATAGTACAATTGGTGGATGACATCCTGAAAATCCCAGGCAAAACGTTGACAGGCTTCTTCATTGTCGAGGATGAGGGGCTTTTGATCAATGTTGTCAAAAGAAAGAATCCAGGGAATGGGATCGTAACCCTTTCGACGGATGAACTCTTGGCGAAAACCCGGCGTCCAGTTTTGATCCCCTGCCTCGTAACTGTCGATGAGGATGTGTTTGAAGGATTTGCCCAGGTAAGGTGCCAATTTTTCTTGGAGCGGATTCAGTACAGTTTGCCAGTGAAAGCGGTTTTGGGTGCTGCTCATTTTATCCACTTCCAGGGTTTTGCCGATGATGTCGTCCGGCAGGGGGTGTGGATTGGCCATCGTGGGAGCATGACCGACACGGTAAATGAGCCAATCGCCAGCGGGAGCTTCCCATTGGAGTTGGCCCTGCGCGTCCATTTTGCTGCTGAGATCGATGATGGCTTTGCTGGACACCTGGGTTTGAGCAGGTACAGCCAGCACGGCGATGTCTTTGTAAAACGTAGCTTTGATTTTAGGGGAGCCCCAGCCTTCCCAGATGGGGGGCTCGGGTTTGGCTAGTTTGACGCTGATGAGGGTGCCGCCGCTTTGACTGGTTTTAGACCATATCAGCGTTTGCATGGATTTTTCTTCACTGACCCAAGGGCCGCCCGTGGTGGAGTATCCGGCAGTGTTGTGCAGTCCAATCTCTAGCCCCAATCGTTGCGCTTCGGCTGCAGCATGGCGGATGGCTTCCCAATAGGCCGGGCTGCGGTATTTTTGCTCGGGCCAGGGATTGTTTTCGGTAGGGACATGACTCTCCTGTACGGCCGAGGCGAGGTTGAAAATCGTGGCCCCGCCAATGCCCGCTGCCCGCATCGCTTCCAGGTCTTTGGTGATGCCCGCTTTGGAAAAATTAGAGCCCATCCAGTGCCACCAGACGTAGGGCTTGGCGGTAGAAGGAGGGGTAATGAAATTGGCTTCGAGGGGGCTTTTGTTTTGCGACAAAAGCATCAAAGCGCATAAACTGAAACTAAGGAGGAGACTGAGTTTTTTCATTTTGCTACATCCACTTTTAAGTACTGCCAATTTTGATCAAAAAAGCCAGTGGCCTTGATGGCTTTTGCGCCATCCTTGGGTAAATCTGCGGTAAAAATCAGGTAATCGGGAAAACCACTGCCCGCCGCGAAATACTGATTGGCCCAGGCTGCTTTCATTCCCGCTAAACCCGTACCTGCTACAACGGAAACGGAAGCGGTTTTACTATCGGGACGAGGGTAGGTGAAATAAACGCCCAGGTCGTTACCAGTATGGGTTTCATCTCCCAGTTTGATGCTGCCCCGATTCACTTGTAGAGGGCAATTGGCCAGCAGCTTAGGCCAGGCTTTATTGGTAATGGCATTGCCAAAAAGGATGACACCTCGATCTGGATAGGCAGCTGGATTGAAGTCCTTATCGGCGATCAAGTCTACCGCACCATTGCCCCGGTAGTACCAGGTTTCGGCATCAAAAACTGCTTTTTGGTAGGCCCATTCATTCTCTTCCTGAGTGCCTCCTGTGCCATACACAAACACCATGCGGTGGTTAAAACCTTCTTTAAAAGTGCCATTGCGTTGGGCATTCCGTTGCTGAGGCCCCGGCTCTGGGGTAGCTTCCCAGGTAGTGTTCTTACTGAAAAACAGGGGTATTTCGCCCGTTTTACAATTGCTACACACTTCTTGACCATCAATGCTTAGTTTGAAGGATTGGTCTTTGGGAAAAGCATCTGGAAGTAGTTTTAGAATCCGCACATTGTCGGTTTTGATGGCAATGGTTTTGGCGGAGGAATTGCGTTTGGCCGAAATATTGCTGTACATCAGCGGTGCAGACTGTTGTTCGATGCCAATCCAATGGTAAGCGGAGGAAATGGCTGGGTTGGCGGTGGTGAAATTCAGGCTATCCACGTCCTGCGCTTTGGGAATGCTGTGCCATTTGAAAAAATCAAACAGTGCTGGCCAATCCACACTGTGGTCGCCGTACCAATGCGAGCCATTTGGGTATTCGTAGTAGGAAAAATCGTTGTGAAAAGTACTGAGAACCTTGCGCATTTCGCGAGCGTATTCGACCGAAACTGTACGGTCAGCATCGCCGTGCAAGATGTAAATGCCACTGGCTTTGTAGTTGGGTGCCAGGGCGATCACATTACTCGGATTGCTTGCCCGCAAAAGCATCTTTTCCACCGGATTTGTGCTGCTTTCGGGAATTTTGCCATCGGCTGAGCCATAGCCCATCAAGGTTGGGTAACCTGCACAAGGGGCAACTCCTGCCCATTTCCCAGGGTAAGTGGCCCCCAGGTACCAGGAACCATGCCCGCCCATGGAGTGCCCGGTCAGGTAGATTTTTTGTGGGTCTGGATCAAATTTTTTGTGTGCAATGTCAAGCACCTCCAAGGCATCCAGACGTCCCCAGTCTTCCCAGTTGAAGCCCCGGGGCCGCCGATTGGTGGGTGCGACCAGGGTTCCCCAATCTTTGGGTTTATAGGCGCGAGCTTGCCCGATGGCTTCTACCTCGGCACCATGAACGGATAAAAACAGGGCCGAACCTGGTTTGATCCCGCCAATTTGCGGAGCTACAGCATAGTATTGCACACTACCATCTATGTCGCTGATAAAAGTGCGGCTGTGGTGCTCAGCAATGGAAAGAGCGGTCAATTGGATTTTTTTTTCATCCAATACCTGGTCGTTCTGCAACAAGGCTAGTGTACATTCTACCGTTCCTTTTTGATCAACCGCGGAAGGTCTGAAAGGGAATGCTACTTTGCGTGTGCTTAGAGGGCTGATTGTCGGAACATAAATTTGCATGACTTTACCAGCTAGATTGCTGCGCAATACCAGATTTTTCAGCGCCTTATCACTTGTATTGATCAAAACGATTCCCCCGGTGAGGAATTCATCAGTCTCTTCTAGCACAATATGGGGCAAGGTGGCGTCGGCGGTACTGATGAATACAGGTTTTTCAGGGAAAATCAACTTTGCGGTAATGCCTTGAAAACGGCCACCCTGGCCAACCCGGACGTACAACTCATTTAGCCCTTTTTTGAGTTTGACGGGGTGAAATAACCAGCCGTAACGATACATATCGCCGGAATAGGGCACGCCATTGAAAAACAGGCCGCTGTGCCCGGCGATTTGCAGCAAGGCGGTTTTTTCCTCGCTGGAGGAGTAAGTCAGGTACACATATCCATTGCTCAGACTGGCATCGCGCAGGCGATTGGCGGTATCCGCCTGGACGGATTTCCATTGAATGGGCTTCCCTGTTTTATCCGTGGCCAAGGTATTGCCCTCACTTGGAGTATTGAGTTTGCCCTGAATGAGTTGATGCACCAAAAGATCGGTGTAGAGGGCTTCGCGGCCGTATTGATGGCAAGGCCCAGCGGCAAGACCTTTGGTAAAGGTAAATGTAGTTTGGGCAAAAAGGGTTTGACAAAAGAGGAATAGGGTGAAGAAGGTAAAGTAGTTTGTTTTTTTCATTTGGATTTATTGGTTTAAGGCGGATACATTTGGTAGTGGGGCAAAAATAAGTGCTCATTTTTCTTGAGCCAAAGGATTAGATAAGAAACTTGAAATGAATCGTTTAGTTATCTAATCCTTTGGCAAAAGGAGCACTTATTTTTTTATCGCCCCTTGGCCAGTAAAGTAGCGAAAAGAAGTAGCACTTCAATATAATAATGGCCAATTTTTGGCTATACTTTTTTTTTTTTCAGGCCAAGCAATGCTGATTCTTAGTTGCTTTTTAAGAAACTCTCGATTACATAATTTTCAGTAAAGGATTTATTCTGAGCTGATTGTGCCAATTTGGTTTTAACCTGTCCGTTTAGATATTGCCGATTTTCAGCCAGGTAATTCAAAAAAGTGCTCAATTGGTTTTTGGACATCTGTTCCAGGTTCTCCACCAGGCTGTTTACGGCACTAGGATGGGCGTACTTTAAGTTGTTGAGCAACAAGGTCCGGGTATTGATGTCGACACTGGCAAAGGTTTGAAAAAAAAATTGGCTCACTTTTTCGTCCTTCCAAAGTTCCCGGGGTAATTTTTTGAGGATGTACAAACGATTGCCGGGTGAAGTGTGTTTAAAAATTTCCTGGATTTGCGAAAGCTGATTGACCAGGGTCGTCGAATTCAACTGTTTGAGGGCAAACAGTTGGTAGTCTTCAGCCGAAGATTTTAAAAAAGACTCCGCCAGAGCAGGGTCATAATAACTGAGCAAATGTTGTTCAATTTGTTCTTTGATGTCGCCATGGGCCAAATGCCAGGCTGTAAAACAGGAATACAAAGCCCCTTCAACGACAGATTCTTTGATCTCTGCCCGGGTGGCACCGGATACCGCGTCGACCTCTTCTCCGTTAAAAGTGATTTTTTCTTTGGCGGCAATGCTTTGATCGAACAAATCTTCCATGGTTTTGCGCTCCAGAATCGAGTGTTGATCTAGCAAAAGGGTGTGGAGTTTGGTGTAGTCGGCAGGGGTGAAGGCTTCGTGGTCAAATTTGGTCAACAAATTGTCGGGAAATACCCCGTACCCCACGTAATGCCCGACCAGATTCCAATACAAGGTGATGTACATGGGTTTGCAAAGGCCATCGATGCAGACCGGAGTGATCACGTCGGAGCAATACAACAATGGCTTTTGCTGCACATCCGACAACAACCAGACCTGATGCTTCAAAAGACTGTCGGTACCAGCCAAGGTAAAGACCATCTTTTCATTGGCCACTTGCGCAAATTGCTCCGGCATCGCCATGTGCAGTGGTGCATTTTTGGCCAATTCAATGGCGCTGGAGTAGAGCAATACCAGCCCTAAGCTTATCAAAAGTACAAGACGGGACAACAAAGCTCCAACACCGATTCCTTGCAACATGGTTTTAAGGTTTTATGGTCTGCTGTGTTTTAAGGTTTTATGGTCTGCTGTGCGGTGATTGTGCCCATGTATTCCTGCAAGTGTTTTTCGTATACCGCCCGTGGCTGAACTTTGTACTTGTGGCAAATCGCTGCGGCAAATCCTACAGCTGCGCCCATTTGCCCGGTCGTGCGCATGACTCTGGGTCCACCCAAACCGATGTGAGAGCAACTGAAGCAGCGTCCGGCCATAAACAAGTTGCTGATGTTGCGGGAATACAAACTGCGGTAAGGGATGTAGTAGTTTTTGGTTTTGTAAAACAGCGCTTCCGACAAAAAATCAGGATTTTCTTCGTCTTGCAGGTTGCGTTGATAATGCACATCAATGTCGCGGGTTTCTACCACTACCGAATCGGGAAACTGAGTATGATTGACCACATCGTTGAAGGTAAAAACATGATCCCCAATGAGCCGACGGGATTCTCGTTTGCCCAACAAATAAGAGACCCATTGCAGACGGTATTTTTCATTGCCGGGTTGTTGTTTGGCATTGAAAAAAGAACCGTAAATGGCCCGTAACAAGTGGTCACGAATTTCTTCACCATCGTCAATTTGGTGCAGGTCATTGCGGGAAAATTCCCAGTACCATTCCCCGGCCGTGGCTTTGTGTTCTTTGGCGACAGCTACGGCCCAGGGAACTGTTGGAAAGCTCTGGACTTGTTCGGCTACTTCCGTCCGCCAGAGAATCGAAGACCCCATCACAAAGTTATCGGCCTCTTCGGGGCTCCAGAGTTCGCCCCACTTGTTCCAGGCTTCACCGTATTGGTGCACACTCTCCCGTCCGTAGGAGTACTCTGCTCCAGCCCAGTAACCGATCCAGCCGTCGCCAGTGGCGTCAGTGAAAAGGGGCGCTTTGAACCGAATCCGTTTGCCATTGGAGGTGTGTTGAGCGTCGACATACTGAATGACATTATTTTCGGCCACCGCGTTATAAGCTCGCCAATTGTAATGGATATCGATGTTGGGGTATTTTTGAACGTTGCGGTCTCTTTTTTCCTGATCTTTTTGCGCCTCAGGGGAGCCATTAGGGTAATGTTCGGTATCGATCATACGCAGGATGCGTTCAAACTTGCCATAGATGCCCAGGGTATGCACCCGGATTTCGCTGCTGGCATTCCCGCCCAGCACTGGACGGTCGTGGATGAGGGCTACTTTTAGGCCTTTCTCCGCTGCTGCAATGGCCGCTGCACAACCTGCAATCCCCCCGCCACAAATGACCAGGTCATAGGTTTTGGTCGTTTCAGGTGCGAGGGGTTCGCGTAGCTTTTTTTTACGCCATTCGGCCAGTACTGCGCCACCCTGAGGAGGATCAATCTTGGTTTTACTCAAATAAATCGCATCACAGCGGGCATTGAACCCGGTAAGGTCAATCAATTCGAGGCTGATTTCTTTGCTATTCACTACCACTTCTCCAGCATATTCCCAAGTCCAGTTGGGGATTTTCCCAAAGACATGGTTTGTCTTTTGGCCATTGATGGCGATCTGAAATTGCCCCGGAGCCTCCCAATTGCCCGGTGCCCAGTTTTTGGTTCTGGCCCAAAGGTGGTACTTTCCTTTGGCGGACAGTAATACTTTGGTGGAAGCATTTTTAACCGGAGTGCCCATGCCGTGGGCCATCAGGTAAGAAGAGCCCATTTGTTGTACGAATTGAGGATCTGTCACCCAGTAGCCTTTGTCGATGAAACTTTCGGCTTCAATCAGGGCGTCTTTTTGGGCAAAAACCAGGAAAGGCAGTAGGTAAAATAAGCAAAAAAAGGAGCGATATAAGTTTCTCATGGCTTGCGATTGAGGTGACCAATTTTTGTCTACCATAAGGCAAGATGGATAAAAAATTTTTTTTCACAAAGCCCTAAATTAGAATTAAATGAGCATTTCCTATCGGGAACCATTACAAATTGTAAGAAAACTAAGAATGGGATATTTTTTTGGAAAAAAGGAAAAAAACTCATCCCTTGCTTTAAAAAAAACTCGGGATGAGTTACCGCTACAACTCCATCGGTACTTCCATCAACAAAAACTCAGCATCACTACTCGCCTCAATCGAGAATGAATCCACATCCCAAATGCCCAAACCATCGCGGGTACTCAAGGCTTGCCCATTGATGTTTACGTCTCCCTTCAAAACAAAGGCATAAACCCCATTTCCTGCCTTGTGGATTTGGTATTCCGCTGTTTTTCCTGCATCAAAATCCGCCAAATGAAACCAGGCATCCTGATGGATCCAAACGCCAGCGTCGTCGGCATTGGGTGAAATGATTTGCTGGAGCGTGTTTTTGCGGTCAGCAGCATTCAAAGTGATTTGATCGTAACGGGGTTGCACGTTGCGCTGATTGGGGTATACCCAGATTTGCAGGAACTTGACCAGGTGATCGCGGTTCTTGTTGTATTCGCTGTGGTGCACTCCGGTGCCAGCACTCATTACTTGGATGTCGCCATTGCGGATCACTGTGGTGTTGCCCATGCTATCCTTGTGCTCCAGGTCGCCCTCCAACGGGATGCTGATGATTTCCATGTTGTCGTGTGGGTGGGTTCCGAAACCCATACCAGCCGCAACGGTATCGTCGTTGAGTACCCTCAATGCGCCAAAATGCACCCGATCGGGGTTGTAATAATTGGCAAAACTGAAGGTATGGTAAGAATTGAGCCAGCCGTGATTGGCGTGCCCTCTGGTTTCGGCTTTATGCAAAACGGTATTTGCCATTTTTACTCTTTTTTTAAAATTTTTAAAATAACACTTTGGTAATCGATAAAGTCTATTTTTGCGGCGGAAAAATTCAAAAAAAATTGCTTGTTATGCACATCAACGAAGAAGACTACTCAGACTACGATTACGATAGTGAGTACTACAACTACGACAGTGGTGATGCCACTGATACTCAGGTCACCAAAGATTGTAATGGCAATGAATTGAAAGACGGTGACTCGGTGACCCTAACCCAGGACCTGAAAGTAAAAGGCACTTCGGTCAACCTGAAACGGGGTACTTTGATCAAAAACATCCGCCTGACCGACGATCCGGAAGAGGTGGAATGCCATGCTGAAAAGGTGAAGAACCTGGTTTTGAAGACGAAGTTTTTGAAAAAGCATTGACACCGCGTAGAGACGCACGGCTGTGCGTCTTTTTGTGTGTTTGCCAATCAGCCAGAGACGCACGCCGTGCGTCTCTACCGTAAGGATTCGATGGAATCCCACACTGTTTGTAGCACAGGTACCCCATTTTTCAGGTTTTTCGCACGGGTTGCCAGTACTCTTTCGCCGGGAAAACTGATTTTACTGCCCTCTTCCGAAGGGGTTGACTCCTGATAATCCTGAATGATGGCCTGTACCATTTTTTCCACTTCCTCGGCATGGCCAAAGCGACTTGGATCAATGGCGATAAAAACTTGCGATACACCGTACTCCACTTTGGTTTTACTCACTTCATGGGTAGATGCGCCACCCGAAATGACGCTGGCGAGAATGTCCAAAAGCAGTGACAAGCCAGCGCCTTTCCAAAACCCGATGGGAATGGAACGCCCCGTTTCCAGAATGGCCTCTGGATCTCGACTGAGCTTACCTGCTGCATCATAACCGCCGGGTACAGCCAAGCTTTCTCCTTTCATGGCAGACTGTTCCATGGCCCCAAAAGAAAACTGCGACATGGCCATGTCCAACACAATGGCTTCATTTTGATAGGGGAGGGCCAGTACAAAAGGATTGTTGCCCAACTTGGGGTTCAAGGCTCCCCAGGCTGGCATATTGGCAATAGTATTGGTCCAGGCCATAAAAATGAAACCGCTGCGCGCGGCTTTCCAGCCGTAGGTTCCACCCCGCATCCAGTGATTGGTGTGAGCCAAACCCAGACAAGCAATGCCGTGGGCTTTGGCCAATTCAATAACCCGGTCGGTGGCAAAAAGGGCATTGAGCGGGCCCGGACCTAAATTGCCATTCCACTGCTCGATGGCCGCAAAACGGTGCTCCAGACTTGGGCTGGTGGTTGGTTTGACATATCCATTTTCCAGGTACTCCACAAAACGGGGGAAGCGGTTGACCCCGTGAGTGTACACTCCGTCCACGCTATTTTGGGTGAAAATCTCGGCACAGGTGTACGCGCGGTCGGTTGGCATACCTTTTTGAATCAAAATTTGTTCAAAAGTGGCCTGCATTTGTAAGGCTGGAATCAGTATGGTAGAAGACATAGTGGTTTGCTTGAGTAGGCTAAAAGTAGCACAAGTTGCCCATTCAAAGCTGCTAGCTACCTGAAAAAATAGCCCAGGCCACTTTATTTACTCAAATTCAAACGCAAATGCACTTCATTCGGTGCAAAACCAATGCTGCTTTGGGACAGCAATGGTTTGAGTTTTGAATTGTCGCTGCTCAAGATGCTGTGTAGGGAAAAGTCAAATACGAACAAAAAAGCGCCCTGGATTAGAATCGAACGCCCAAAGCCACGTAGCCGCTCAGCATTTTTAACTTCCCGTTGTCCTTTTTCCATCAAATACGCCCCGCCTAGGATGTAGCCCACATCCAGACCAGCATTGAACAACAGGATTTTTTGGATTTTGTAGTGCTCCTGCACACTCTGGTAAGTATCCCAGCCGCTGGGATCAACCTTGAGTGTACTGAAATACCCCAGGGTGGCAATGCCCAGATTCATCGCATTCCAGCCGATTTGCATTTGTTGAAAGGCTTTGTTTTCGCCGCTGGTGTGGCCCAGGCGGAGCGCGCCTACGGCCATGTTGCCGAGTGCCCAGGTACCTAGGACGAGCATGCCTTGGCGTTGTTTGTTGAGGCGGAGCTCGTGGAGGCCTTCGAAAGTGATGGTTTGAGAAAAAAGGGTGTGGCTGAAAAGGAGGAGGAAAATTAAAAGGAATAGATTTCTCATGTGGTTTTAGGATACAACTACATTATACTAAAAAAGTTGATTTTTGGGTTCAATTTCCTTAGCTTTAATGCAGCTTTACGTGTGCGAATTAATTTTATTTAAATCATTGAAAATGAATTGGGAAAGATTTTTGTTGTATGGTATTATCAGCATTGTGTCCACTATTTTCTTAGCAACATTAAAAGGTGGACACACCCAGGAAATCGAAACAAACGTAGAAGGAAATTTTGAACTGCGAATGAGCAAACTGTATCAATTCTTAGGTGTAGGCAGTGTTTTTCTTTTTGGTGGCTTCTCAATTTATGGAGTCTTGTTTGGCGACAAAACTGATGCCATTGCAGCAATAATTACTTTTATTTTTTTGGGCGGTTTAGGAGCTTTGATGACTATTTTTTACCGTAACCATAAAGTTTGGTTTAATCAACAGCTAATCACTATTCAAAATTGGCGGGGTAAAAAAACAAGAATTGAATGGGATGATATCATAAAAATGCATTTCAACCATTTAGGTGGGTATTTGAAAATCGAGACAAAGGATAAAGTATTAAAAATACACCAGCATTTGATAGGTTTAAAGGAATTCACCGATTTGATGGAGAAAAAAACAAAATGGACGGCCAAAAAACTAAGGATTCCATTGGATTAAAGGAGCAAAACAAAAAAGCCAACTACCTGCTTCCAGATAATTGGCTTCATTAACGTGCCCGGAGCGGGACTCGAACCCGCACGGCCGGATGGCCACAGGATTTTAAGTCCTGCGTGTCTACCGATTCCACCATCTGGGCAATGGTTTGCAAGGCACTTTTGCCTTGCCTTTAAAAATTGGAGCGGAAAACGAGACTCGAACTCGCGACCCCCAGCTTGGGAAGCTAGTGCTCTACCAACTGAGCTATTTCCGCGAAATAGGGTGTGGGTGTGAAGGTGTGGGTGTGTTGAGTGCTCATCTACAAAGATAGCAGGAAACTTTATTCCTGCCGCACTCTGTTCAATAAAAAAGCCTTCCGAAGAAGGGCAATAAAAAAGCCTTCCGAAGAAGGCAGTGAGCGGATGACGAGATTCGAACCCGCGACCTCAACCTTGGCAAGGTTGCGCTCTACCAGCTGAGCTACATCCGCAAGAAGGGGTGTGAGTGTGTGGGTGTGAAGGTGTGGGTGTGAGGGGAGCGTTGCTCTTAGTGTGGGTGCAAATATAAAAGCAAAGACCTCGGATACGCAAGCGTTTTAGGGAAATTTTTTCCTTTTTTTTGCCTCAAATCATAAATCAATTGGTTTCCAAGGAACTACTACATTTATTTTTGCTGTGAATTTATCCTTTGATAAATTACCTGTGCTACTAAACCAAATGGCCAGGTAATTGGTTCCCGGGATACACTTTTATTGTGAAGCTGCGCTAAAATGTTAATTTTGCAGCGGATTTTAAAAATGACAAATGGATCAAGTAGCAACGGAGAAAGAAATCCGCATCAAAGTTGGGCTGGATGACAAAAACATGCCCGTACGTATCTCCTGGGACGCCGATGACAACCCCAGTGGCGAAACCACTCAGGACAGCAAAGCCATGTTGATTTCCTTGTTTGACCGCGAACACCTCGAAACCGTCAAAATTGACCTCTGGGTAAAAGATATGCAGGTGGGCGAAATGGACCGATTCGTTTTTCAAACACTGAGGGGGATGGCCGATACCTATTTTCGCGCCACTCAAAACGCGGAAATGGCCCGCGACATGCAACGTTTTGTCCAATATTTTGGTGAACAAACCCAAGTCTTCCATACAGAAGATAAATAAGCGCCGATGAAAGCCAGAACCTTAAAGCAGGATAAGGTCAATGTGATTACCCTGGGGTGTTCGAAGAATTTGGTGGACTCCGAAAACCTGATTACCCAATTGCGGGGCAACGATTACGATGTAGTACACGATAGCCAGGATGAAGACGCCAATATCATCATTATCAATACTTGTGGCTTCATCGATTTGGCCAAACAAGAGTCAATCGATACTATTCTGGAATACGCCGACGTAAAAAAATCAGGCGGAATCGATAAATTATTTGTTACTGGGTGTTTGTCCCAACGCTACAAGGACGACTTAGAACAGGAAATTCCGGAGGTAGACGCCTACTTTGGCACCCTGGAATTGCCAGGATTGTTGGCCAAACTCAACGCCGATTATAAGCACGAACTCATTGGGGAACGTTTGATTACCACCCCTATGCATTATGCCTACCTGAAAATTTCGGAAGGTTGTAACCGCACTTGTTCCTTTTGCGCCATTCCTTTGATGCGGGGCGGTCACGTATCGCGCCCAATTGAAGAATTGGTCAAAGAAGCCCAGAGCCTGGCCCGCCGTGGAGTGAAAGAAATCATGTTGATTGCCCAAGAGCTAACTTATTACGGCCTGGATATTTACAAAAAACGCGATTTGCCGCGTTTGTTGCATGCCCTTGCTGATGTCGAGGGCATCGAGTGGATCCGTTTGCATTATGCCTATCCCAGTAAATTTCCACTGGAAATCCTGGATGTGATTGCCGAACGCCCCGAAATTTGCAACTACCTGGATATGCCTCTGCAGCATGCTTCCAATACCGTACTGGAGCGCATGCGCCGTCAAATTACCCGGGAAGAAACCGTAGATTTGATTCAACAGGCTCGTTTGCGCATTCCCAACCTCACCCTGCGAACCACCATGTTGGTAGGTTATCCGCAAGAATCCGACCAGGAATTTGGGGAACTTTGTGATTTTGTCAAAGAAATGGAATTCGACCGTTTGGGGGTTTTCCAATATTCACATGAAGAAAGCACCCGAGCATACGACGTCGAAGACGATATTTCACCGGAATTAAAAGCGGAGCGGGCCAATGAATTAATGGAAATTCAACAGGAAATCTCCACCCGCAAGAACCTCGAAAAAGTAGGGAAAACTTTTAAAACGCTATTTGATCGGAAAGAGGGTGGGTATTTCGTAGGGCGTACCGAGGGCGATTCTCCAGAAGTGGATAATGAAGTGCTGGTGCCAGCCAAAAAGCAATTTGCCCGGATTGGGGACTTTGCGCAGGTACGCATCACCGAGGCTACTGAATACGACATATATGGAGAAATTGTTGCCTGAAACTCATGCCGCAATTTCCGGTGTGTTCTTCATTTTTATTCATTATATTTGAACCTTAGGCATCGTTTCCTACTTTATTAGGCATGAGCAAAGTGAATAATTTAAACTGGGGTAACATTTCCGATCCGATCATTCAAGCAATAATTGCCTTGGCGGGTGTCGTATTGGTTAACTTGATTGCTGAACTTTTGCAGTGGACTGGCTTGGTTACCTTGGAGCCTCGTTTCGCGTATTTAACTGCTGCCTCATTTTTGTTGTGTTTCGCCATGTTCAATGCAGTATTGTCACTGACTGCGGCAAATACTTTGCAATATTGGGGAAAATCAATCTATAGCTTCTTGGGACTCGTGTTGGTTTCCATCTCCCTGGCCTGGTTTTTGTCTGGTTTGCGCTTGAGTGAGGCAGGGTCTTATTGGTGGATACTTATTGTGGTAACTTTTGGCTACCTGGTCTTTTTAGCATTGGTCAATACCATTCGCAGTATTGTCAATTTCGCTCAAAAGGAAGAGTGGAATCAACCCCGTTTTAGGCAAAACAAAAGAAAGTGAACCATAAATAGAATTGTATCTTATTGGTGTTGCAAAATGAGTCTTATTTTTTCGCCCTTTACGGTGAACTAGTTTAGCTACCTTGACAATAAAACTATTCCCCTCATTAAGCTCGTATTTCCAGCTAAACAGGTAATCGATATGAAATTCAGAAAAACAGTATTGCTATTGGCAATCCCTGCACTGCTATGTACTTCCTGCAACAGTGCCAAATCCAACTACAAAAATGAAGTTGATCCTACCGGGAAGTTTGTAGACCTTGATGGTAAAATCCTGGGGCCAGTGATCAAAAGTGATGAGGAATGGCAAAAAGAACTTGATGAAGCGGAATTCCATGTCATCAGACAGGCTGGCACGGAACAGGCTTTTTCGGGGAAATATTGGAACAACCACAAAAAAGGGGTGTACACTTGCCGTGCCTGCGATTTGCCTTTGTTTGATTCGGAAACCAAATTTGAATCAGGCACAGGCTGGCCAAGTTTCTGGGATGAATACATGAAAGGTAATGTTGCCCGAAAATCGGACAATAGTCTGGGCATGATGCGTACCGAAGTACATTGTGCGCGGTGTGGAGGGCATTTGGGACACCTTTTCCCGGATGGCCCTCAACCGACGGGTTTGCGTTATTGTATCAACTCAGTTTCGCTCAACTTCGAGGGAAAAGACTAAAAAATTACGGGGTGCCTGGCCAAAAAGCCAGCACCCCGCACTTTCATTTAGCATAAAGCCTGCTAATTCTTTGCTTTAGAGAACTCGTATTGAAACAAATCGCAACAAGGATCACTCAAGATCAACTTGTTCTTTTCCAACACTACTTCTTTGTCCTGGTCTTCAAAAGGTGCATTACTGGGCACAGCAGAGGGTTTAAAATCGACAAAGGTTTTACCATCTTTCATCTGCAATGCATAAGTCCCTTGATAACGCAGGCTGTCGTTTTGCAGTCGACGGTAAGTCAGGTCGGCCTTTAATTCCAGGTAGTTCCAATCGGCATTGTAACCATTACCTGCAAATCCACCGGATATGTCCTCCAGTTTCCACTTGCCTACCACTTCATTTTGGTCCGGGCTCGCATCGTCTTTTTGATCGCAGGCCCAAAAAGCAGCCACAATGGCTAGCATTGCCAGGAATCTTGATGCTTTGAATACGTTCATGTCTAAAGGTTTTGGGTTTCCTTTTGGCCAGTCGGTGCCAGTTAGGATTCCTAATTAGTATTCGCGACACTTGCAGTCGCCTTTTCGGATTGTATGCCAGAATTACTCATTGGCATTGCTGATCGGTAAGACGGAAGGGTAGGAGAGAAGGGTTTGAAAAAAATGGGAATTAACAAATTTTTAAATGGTATAGGCGATCACATAGGATCGCCTACACGTTCTTTACGCGCTATTTTTTGATCATTGTTGCTTTCGTAGATGGTATAACTTTCATACTTGCTGACATCTCGTTCTGCCCAGATGTCCTTACCTATATTGCACAACACGATCAGTTCCTGGTATAATTTGTTGCCTTGTTCAATGCGGCGCTCGACAGAAATGTCGCGGTCAGCAATCTTGTCTTGCTGGATATTGAGTGCATTTTCAAAATCCTGATGTGCGTCTACAACCCTTTGGATTTGGGTTTCATTGACGCCTACTTCGGCCAAAAAGTCAATTTGTTGGCGGGCTACTCTAACCACCCGGCGACCGCAGAACAATAATTGTGCATCTGTCATATCACCCATTTTGGCCGTACCAAATTTGCGGTAACGCCCAGAGCGGTTGTTGTACTTCATCGCCACCCTTGTCATCAAACTGCGAATAGCGGTTTTTAATTTTTCGGATGCGGTATCCTTTTTTTCAGTCGTGAGCATTTGTTCTCCCACCAACTCGTCATCGTCAGGCAGGGTATTGAATTGATCGCAGAGATTTTTAAAACCCTTCAGGCGATCCAGGCTATAGCCGTACTGCTCAAAATATTGCAGATCCCGGTGGGCATCCCGAATCCGTTCCATGCACAACAAATAAAGATCGGCATCGGGGAAATTGTATTGACGGTGTACTGTTTGTTTTTTCATAGCTACTTGATAAGCTGTATGTTGCAAAATTATCACTTTTTTGATTAAAACAAAATTATTGATTAAAAAACTATCTCTTTTTTAGGAGTAATTTTTTTTTACTCAGACAAAATTTTCTCATTTATTTAAAATTAAAAAAACACTCCAGGTTACAACCGCTAAAGCACCGGATTTCAATTCCAGCGTTTATTCAAATCATCGCACAATTGGAGAACATCTTTGAGGCGAGCCAATTGATTGACCCATTCGCTGGGAATGGCGTCAAAACCATATAAAATCCCGGCCAAACCACCTGCGATGGCCGCGGTTGTATCTGTATCGTGGCCCAAGTTTACGGCTGCCAATACAGTTTCTTCATAGGTATTGTAGTGCAGGACACACCACATCGCCGCTTCCAAACTGTGCATGACATATCCCGCGGAAGCAATTTCAGACACAGGCAAAAAACTGATGCTGTGTTCAACGACTCGATCAAAAATGCGTTGCTCACTGAAGGCAATGTTTTTTTTGCGGAACAGTTCCCGGGCTTCAGTGCGTACTTCCAGATAGGCGCTGCGCTTATCGCCGCTTTGCCACAAATGCCAGGCAAAACGCAGGTAATACCAGCAGGCAATGGCGGCTCGGATATGTCCGTGCGTTAGGGCAGACACCCGCCAGGTGATTTCAAACCAAGCTTCAGCAGGCTGGTGTTTGAGGTAAAAGAGGAGCGGAAGGATGCGCATCAAAGAGCCATTGCCGTTGCTCATCTCATCCGCCTCATGGTGAAGGAATTGAAGTGCTTCGTGGTCGCCATTGGTCAGAATATCTTCTAAAACTTCCATGGCTTCACGAGTTGTGATGCCAATGTCAAAAACCTGGCCATGAGGTGTCCATATGCGGGCCTCGCTCCAATCCACGAATTTTTGGGCCATGTCCGCCAGGTTAAAATCCTGCGTCAGGCTATCCGCCAAACAAAAAGTCAGTGAACTGTCGTCTGACCAGGTACCCGCAGGTTGGTTGTAAGTACCATAGGCCCGCATGTCAGTGACTGGATTGGCCGTCAAACTTTCACGAGATTCAAATTCTACCGGAACGCCGAGGGCATCTCCGACGGCAAGTCCAATCAAGGCATCGCGTACAATGTTCATATGAGTTGAAAAGTTTTGGGTTGAAAGGTTGAAAAGAATTGGCGCAAGATAATTGTTTTAGGAGCAGGCTGTCAATACTTTTAAACCCTCCAGCCCTAAACTCTTCAACTTTTTTCCTTTACTTCGCCCTCAAAGTACTGCATCTATGGACAACAACTGGTTTACCCTTAACGATCCTGCTTCAATCGACTCACCTGCTTTGCTGCTGTACAAAGATCGGGTGGCCTACAACATCGACCTGATGTTGCAAATCGCAGGTGATGCTGAGCGCCTGGTTCCTCACGTAAAAACCTATAAAATGACTGAATTGGTGCGGATGCAAATCATGCGAGGCATCACCCGGTTTAAATGCGCTACCATCGCCGAAGCGGAAATGACGGCTAAGGCAGGAGCTACCACAGTAGTCATTGCACACCAGTTGGTTGGCCCAAAAATTGAACGCTGGGCACAATTGGTTCAAGCGTACCCACAAGTAGAATTTGTTAGTCTAGTGGATTGTGTCGACGCAGCTTCAGCCTATCAGGTAGTGTTTTCCCGCCATGGATTGACCGCCAATGTGCTGGTTGACGTAAACAATGCCATGGACCGTTCGGGCCATCCAGTCGATGATCAACTTTTCCCATTTTACCAGTCTTTATTCCGCTATCCTTACTTGAAAGTTTTAGGCTTGCACGTATACGATGGCAATTTCCGGGATGCTGATTTTGCTGCACGAAAAGCGAAAAGTGATCAGGCATTTGCTGGAATCAAGGTCTTACTGGAACAAATTCGCGCCGCAGGTTTGCCCGAACCATTGGTAATTGCTGGCGGCTCACCTGCTCAAACGGTACACACCTTGCGCGAAGGGGTACACATTAGTCCGGGTACCTGTTTGGTTTGGGATTGGGGCTATGGCGAAGGTTTGCCGGATCAGCCTTTTCAATGGGCAGGTTTGGTCTTTACCCGGGTTATTTCCAAACCTAAGGCAGGGTACATCACTGTAGATTTGGGCCACAAGGCCATCGCCGCCGAAAATCCCATCGATAAACGGGTGAAATTCCTAAATCTGGACAATTATCGCTGCGTTTCCCAAAGTGAAGAGCACTTGGTATTGGAAGTTGAAGATTGGGACAACTGGAAAGTAGGGGATGCCTTGTATGGGGTGCCTTATCACATTTGCCCTACCATCAACCTTTATGAAGACGCCTGCGTCATCCAAAATGGGCAATGGGTTGATACCTGGAATGTGGTCGCCCGCAAACGTAAAATTGCCATTTGATGAATGAAAATTTACTAGAGTTCGAAAATCGCTTACAAAAAGTTGATCGCCACATCAGCAAATGGGCACGCCGCCAGGGTGTAACTTGTTATCGCGTTTACGACAATGACCTGACCAATTTCCCGCTGGTGATTGATCGTTACGAGCAGGCGGTACATGTAGCTGAATACCAACGTCAACATTCCTTGGACGAATTTCAACACCAGGCCTGGTTGGAAGCATGCCTGGATATTATTGCCAAAATCCTGGAAGTGCCGCGCTTTCTGGTTTTTTTTAAAGAACGCAAACGCCAAAAAGGCCAACAGCAATACGAAAAGGTCGATACTGAAAAACACCAAAGATTGGTACAGGAAAACGGCCTCAATTTTTTGGTCAACCTGAGCGACTACCTCGACACTGGCCTTTTTCTCGACCATCGCAACACCCGCCAAATGGTGCGTGAACAAGCTGAAGGCCAACATTTTTTGAACTTATTTGCTTACACTGGCTCATTCACCGTTTATGCAGCGGCTGGCGGTGCACTGACTACCACCACGGTTGATTTATCAAATACTTATCTGGACTGGGCCGAAGCCAACCTGCGTGTGAATAATTTTGCCGATCAAATTGGTCAAAAGCACTACCTCATTAAAGCTGATGTCAAACAATACCTCGACACGCTGCGCTCAGGTCAATTTGATCTGGTGGTAATGGATCCTCCTACTTTTTCCAATAGTAAAATGATGAAAGAGGTGTTGGATACCCAGCGGGATCATGTAGATTTACTCAATCAAGTCATTTTTGCTACCCGACCAGGGGGCATAATCTATTTTTCTACCAATTACCGCTCTTTTAAACTGGACGAAGCGAACATCAAAGGGGTAGAAATCGAAGAAATTAGCCAACGCACCATTCCACAGGATTTTCGGAATAAAAAAATCCATCGTTGTTTTCGGATGCAGTGCGTTGGCTAATTGGCTTTATACCCAGATCGTCCCCTGCAAATATGTCTGAGCTTTGCCCATCAACTCGACACGGTCTCCTTTAAGGGTACAATGCAACTGTCCTTTACGCGTAGAACCTTGAATGGCACTGATGCTGTTTTTGCCCAACTTTTTACACCAATAAGGTGCCAATAAAGTATGCGCTGAGCCCGTCACTGGGTCTTCATCAATCCCAAAATTGGGAAAAAAGCAGCGGGAAGCAATATCCGTGCTTGTACCGGGTGCAGTGACAATCAAGCCCCGGGTTTTTAAATCGGACAACAAACGGAAATTAGGCTGAAGTGCAGCTAACGATGCCTCAGAGTCAATCAAAGCCAGGTAATCATCGGTTCCTTTGACCATTTCCAGGATTTGAATGCCCAATATGTGCTCCAGGCTTTTTAAAACATGGAAAGGCTGTGGTTCATCCGCAGGAAAATCCATCACGTATTGATCAGCTTCTTTACGTACACTCAACAAACCACCGAGTGTATTAAAGTTGAGTTGTGCTTTGGCATAACCCAAATGAGCAAACAACACATGAGCACTGGCCAGGGTAGCATGCCCACACAACCGAACCTCCGTTGAAGGGGTAAACCAGCGCAAATGGTAGTTTTCTCCCTCAGGAACAAAATATGCCGTTTCAGATAAGTTGTTTTCCGTAGCAATGTTTTGCAGGGTTTCATCAGGAAGCCAGGTTTCCAAAGGGACGATTGCAGCTGGATTGCCCTGGAAAATTGCATTGGCAAAAGCGTCGACTTGATAGATTGATAGTTGCATAAATAGCTGTTTATAGTATCCAGTTGATTAACCAACCCAAACCAATCCCCAAATAGTTGGCCAGCATAATGCCCATTAAGGCGGCGGCAATACCAGGTAAAATAACCTTAGGGTTGCCGATGGTGGCGGCTATTTGGGGAATAAAGGGTGGTCCAAAAATAGTTGCTGTTGAGGTAACCAAAAAGGCTTCATCGTCCACTTTGAAAATTTTGGCCAGCAGAAGGTGTAAACCCACAGTGCCCAAAATCGTACTGATGGTCAGGAGCACAATTGAAAAACCACCGCCGACCAATTGTTCCAAATCAGCCAGTAAGCCAAGCCCTACACAAAACATGAGCAACAAATATTCACCTACTTGGAAAGAACCTTTCAACATTTTGATCCATTCCAAACGCGAGGCAGCTATACTAATTGTCGTCAAGCAAAGGATGAGGAAAGCGCTATTTTTCAGGTTGCCAAAAATAAGGAAAGAAAGCCCGACACTAATGCCCAAAATGACAACGCTGGAAGCCAAACAGGCCAGGATCATCCCCGGAGCAGGAGTTGGTTCGGCTTCTTCTCCAATTGTATGGGTGTAAGTGGAACTGGGCTTGCGGTGCAAAACCAAGGCAACGAGTTTCGGCCCCACCGAAGTCAAAATCAACAAATAGGTTCCCCCCACCACAATATCTGCAGCATTGACCAAACCGATGAAATCTGCTGTTGCCCCTAATCCATAACCTGTAGCAAACAAATTTACGGTTCCTCCCACATAAACCGCCAACAACATTCCTGCTGCCTGATCGATCTGGGGAATATGAGAAAAGAAAACATAGGCTATAGTCCCCGTAGCTATGGTTGCAGCAAAAATGGCTAAGGCAAAAGAGAGTAAAAACACCTTGAGGTTGCGGTAAACAAAGCCCAGGTCGGAAGCATACAACAGCAAGGGTAAGGCCAGTGCAATACTGAACTGGCTACAGGTTTCTCGAAAAGTGATGGGTGTTTGAATGAGGTTAAAGTTGCTCAGGATCATGCCAAAAATATAGCACAACACCACCGGGCTTAAAAAATTCCCCAATTTCCCCCAATGTTTGGAACGTTGGGCCAAGTAAGGGAAAATCAACATCACCAATACCTGAAATGCGATCTGTACCGTTTTCACTACACCTAGTTAACTATTTATAACAATACCTCCATCGTAGTCTATCGACAAGGTGTGATTGCTTTTATCGGGGTTTTCTAACAGCCAAAGTGCCAGGGGGCCAATGATGCCTTGTTCAATGGCCCTTTGCATCGGGCGAGCACCGTACCGTTCATCAAAACCAATGGCCACCAGGTAGTCAATCAGTCGCTCTGAAAAATTGAGCTGAATCTTTTTCTTGTTAAAACCTTCCCGTTTACCCAATTCCCGCAATTCTCGCCTGGCCAACTCCCGAATTCCCTCTTTGCTTAGTTCATCAAAGACAACCAGAGAGTCGATTCGGTTGACAAATTCCGGGCGAAAATGTTTTAGAATGGCAGAAAGGTAAGTATTTTCTGAACTGGTGGTATCCGAGAAAGACACATTGCGCCGCCCGGAAGCACCCAGGTTGGACGTCATGATGATAATGGTATTTTTAAAGTGGGTAACCCTACCAAATCCATCTACCAACATCCCATCGTCGAGTACAGCCAGCAAAGCATCAAAAATGGCCGGGTCTGCTTTTTCAATTTCGTCAAGTAATAAAACGGAAAAGGGTTTTTCACGAACTTCTTTGACCAATTGCCCTGGTTCCCGATCTGCCCCTATCAGACGATCTATCTGAAAAGCATGCTGGTACTCACTCATATCGATGCGAATGAGTGGCGTTTTTTGTTGCCCTTTGCCAAAAAAGTATTCGGCAAGGGTTTTGGCGCATGCCGTTTTGCCTACTCCTGTAGGCCCTGCAAATATCAGGGTAGCGATGGGCCTTTGGGGATTGTTGATGCCTGCCTTGAAAATTTTGACCAGGCTGCACAGTTGCTCCACAGCCCGTGGCTGTCCAATAATCCGTTCATTAAAAAACTGTAAGAGTTCTGATTCATTCCATTCCAGATTATCATTGAGCAACAGTTCTGGTAAGCCTGTTTGTTGGATAAAATGCTGGTTGACGTCATCTACACTGATTTCCTCTGCGCGATTCAGGCGGGTTTCAGCCAGACATTTGCCCAAAAATTTGATGGCTTTACCTGGAAAACTTTCATAGGGGTAAAAGCGTGATAAAAGCCGATAAGAAAGATCAAGTGCTGCTTTGCCAATGTCAATTTTATGGGTTAGTTGCGCGAACTGTGCGTATTTACTCAATACCCTTTGCACTTCAAACTCACCCATTTCCTCCAGATGAACGAGGTGAAAAGCCTCCACAAAACCCGGCATCAGGCGGCGCATACTTTCCAACTCCTGGGGCGTAGCTTCACCAATCATCTGGACCTTTCCTTGGGTTAAGGCTGGGCGAAAAAAAGCAGCTACGCTGTCTTCTGGTCCTGATCCACCCGCCATGAGCAATCGAACCATTGATACAATCCAAAGAATACTGTTTGTGCTGGCTGCTTCGTCAATCAACTCCTCACAGGTGGCTTGCCATTCCCCCAGGTATTTGGCACTATTGGTGATCCGCTGGGGCAGAATACGCCAGAAATTGATTTTTAACTTGGCACTTTTAGCCTTGTTGGTCATTTTGCGGATGGCAGCTTGAAGCACGGCGCTTTTCCCTGATCCGGGATGGCCGATGATCAGCACATTCGCCCTTGAACTGAGCACTTTATCCACCACCTGTTCTACAATCGCTTCTCGCTCCCAGGCTACATCCGGAGTCTGGCGATTCAGTCGCCGGGTTGCTTTCAATGGTGGATAAGCCTCACCCAGGCGTGCCAGGGTAGTTTGTTGGTTGCGGAAATTCCAATTGGACTTCCAGTAATAATTGTTGCGCGGATTCACCCTTAGTTCGATGCTGGTTAAGCCAGGGGTTCCATATCGCATCAACTTGTAAATTTCTTCAGGGGTAGAACGATTCAAATTGCTGATGGCAACGTAATCGGTCAAAGCCTCAAAATGCTCTGGAGAGTAATACGTGAAATGCTCCTGGAAAACAGGTAAATAGCAGTGGTAAAAACCGGAATCTGATGGACCAAATACGGCTGGAATGGGTACCAAAACATCCTTGGGCAAGGGATACACGCCGTTGCTGTCGCGCAAGGAAGGCCGGAAAGAAATAGGAAAAATTTTCAATTTTGGATCAGAAATGCGGATATCCGGGTAGGTCCCCGTTTTTTTATAATCCTTTTGAAGTTGGTTTTGAAATTTTAACTTCAAAGTATCCACATTGGCTGCAATGGCTTGTTGTTCGGAGCCAACCAAAAGGCCCAGTACAGCTTGTTCGCTGATGGGGTAGTAAAGAATCGGATAGTGGAGTCGCTCCATAATATGGGTTGAGGGAAGTTGAGGAGTTGAGGCTGCCGCAGTGACTTGGACAATGCCTTTGTCAAAATCGCTTCGGTAGCCTCAACTTCTCAACTCCTATTCTACATACAATACCAGCCCTTTCAAATATTCCCCTTCCGGGTGAAACAAATTGACAGGATGGTCCGGGCCTTGGCTTAATTGATGCATCACGCGCACTTGCCGCCCTGCTTCCAGAGCCGCAGCCACAATGGTGTCGTAAAATAGCTGTTTGTTGACAACTTGAGAACAAGAAAAGGTAAAAAGTATGCCACCAGGTTTTATTTTTTCCATCGCCAAGGCATTCAGCCGTTTGTAGCCTTGTACTGCGTTGTGGCGCTTTTCGAGATTTTTGGCAAAAGCAGGTGGGTCAACTACCACCAAATCGTAAATATTTGGTGTTTTGCGCAAAAAGTCGAGTACATCTGTGGTATAGGACCGATGGCGACTGTCATCAAACCCATTGAGTGCAACATTTTTTTCCGTCAACTCCATGGCTTTGGCCGACACATCGACCGATTCTACGGAGTGGGCGCCTGCCTTCAGTGCATAAATAGAAAACCCACCGGTGTAACAAAAGGTGTTGAGTACCGTTTTGCCAGTGGCGTATTCAGCCAACAAACGCCGGTTTTCGCGCTGGTCGAGGAAGAATCCGGTTTTTTGCCCGGCCTCCCAATCGATGGCAAAAAGTGCTCCGTATTCTTTAACCACATTTTCAGCTCTTGTGCCCAGCAAATAGCCATTCTGAATGGTTCCTGCGTATTCTTTAGGCAAACTCTCCGCACTTTTGTCGTACACAGCCTTGAGCTTTGAGCCGTACACTTCTTGCAAAGCCTGAGCAATCATCGCCCGATCCCGGTGCATACCAATGGAATGGCATTGGATGACTGCCGCTTCTCCGTAAACATCAATGACCAAACCCGGCAATCCATCACCTTCTCCATGAATCAGGCGATAACAATTGAGCTGATCGCGATCCGTCAATTCTATGGCCTTGCGGTATTGGTATGCCCGATCGATTTTTTTGGTCCAAAAATTTTGATCAATGGTCGCTGCTTCAAAGCTCAACAAGCGTACACAAATGCTGCCGTCTTGATAATGGCCCATCCCCAATAGTTCGGATTTATTGGAGCGTACTTCGACCCATTCACCATCCTCGATGGCACCACTCTTACGCGCTACGGCACCAGAAAATACCCAGGGATGAAAGCGGAGCACCGCCGCATCGCGTTTGTCTTTGAGAAAAATTTGTTTCATAGAAAGCAAAAGTAATGATGAGAGATGAATGATAGGTGATGATTTGGCAAATTGTTTTTAATGCTGAAAAACGAGTAATGACATGACTTTTAAAGGTGGTCTAATTTCATCATTCAACATACATCATTTTTTTCTCCCCAAAGTGTAACTTTTTTCCCTTCCTGCATTATATAGAAAAATAATTACTCTGAAAACAAGTCCAGATGTTCGCAAATTTGCAAATAAGTCGTACCCTTGCAAAAAATGAATGGATGGATCGGTCTGCTAAGACTGTTTCGGAGTCTGCATTGCACCAAGAGTGGGAGGAAATTCGCGC
>NZ_JANRKL010000169.1:0-32064 GCF_033763495.1 Haliscomenobacter sp.
TCTCGTTACCACAGTCAGGATCAGCAGGTTTTTGATTACATTGCCTGTACGGTTATGGGTTAGGTAGATGCTCGATTCCATGCCAATAGCCGAACGTATCAATTTTGGTTACAAGACAATCACCCGATTAAGCTGGTTTCGCCCAAAGTAATCTGGCAAAAAGTAGACTACATTCCTCAAAATCTGGTTGGGTAGGGTAGGTGGACAAAGCGGAAGTTTCTATTGATGAAAACGCCAATGGAGTTCTAGGCGACTTGGTCGGCAAGGCAATTTGCACATCAGCCTTATCCAGTGTATGAAGTGCCACCTGTTTTCTTTACTTTGCCGACCGATTCCACCTGGTACGAAGGTGTAGGACATGCTTCAATACCCTAGTTTTTGAAGGCTTTCCACGCCTAAGTAGCAAAGCTAAGCATTCAATAAATCGACAGCGCCCATGAATATCCAGCGTTTTTTTGCCTACCTGCTTACCCTCCTATCCTTATTGTTGGCCGTGCACTCCTGGGCTCAAGACAAGCCATTGGCCAAACCTTCAGCTATTCAATACCGCTGGCAAGAACAGGAACGCATTATGTTTATCCATTTCGGCGTAGCAACCTGGCTTGGCCAGGAATACGATGAAACGGGGGCGTTTGACCTTTCTCGCATCAATCCCGAAAAACTCAACACCGATCAATGGTGTCAGGTCGCTCAATCCTGGGGCGCCAAACAGATTATTTTTGTCGCCAAACACGCTGGTGGATTTTGCTGGTGGCAAACCCAGACCACCGAATACGGCGTCCGCAATACTCCCTGGAAAAACGGTAAAGGAGATGTACTGCACGACTTGGCGGTTTCTTGTAAAAAAGCAGGGCTGAATTTAGGCGTGTACATCTATCCCGGAGACATTAAATGGGGCGCTGGACTGGGCAGTGGAGGGGTGACCAAGAATCCCAACAAACAAGTTGCTTACAATCAGGTGTTTCGACAGCAATTGACCGAGGTCTTGACCCGCTATGGCAACATGTTGGAAGTATGGTTTGATGGCAGTTGTAAAGTGCCCATGAGTGACATTTTAAAAAAACATGCGAAAAAAGCGGTCATTTTTCAAAGTACCGACGCCAGTATCCGCTGGCCCGGAAGCGAGAGCGGTCGTTTGCATTACCCCGTATGGAATAGCCTGAAAAGTAGTATGCTCAAAACCGGAGTGGCCACTCAGTATGACGACGATCCCGACGGCGATGCCTGGGCACCTCTGGAAGCTGATGTCCCGCTCTACAACCACAACTGGTTTTGGGCACCTAAAAACGAGCAAAAGCGCCGCAGTTTACCTGAATTGATGGAGATTTATTACCAATCTGTTGGCCACGGTGGCACACTCTTGCTCAACGCTACACCAGATACAACGGGCCTGATTCCCTCTGGAGATGTCCAATGTTTTGCTGAATTCGGCCGTGAAATTGATCGGCGCTTTGCCAGACCACTCCTGAGTATCCAACAACAGCAGGGAACCGCGGTTGAATTGAATTTCCCTCAACCCAGCAGCATCAACCATACCATCCTGCGTGAAGATTACCGCCAGGGGCACCGCATTCGGCAATACACCATCGAGGGGCTGGTGGATGGCCAGTGGGTAGAACTGGCTAAAGGCAGTTCGGTAGGAACCCGCAAAATCGACTTTTTCCCTACTACCCGGGTCTCCAAGTTACGGCTGCAAATCACCAAGCATGTCAATACCCCTTTGATCCGTTCCTTCGCAGCATTCAACGTTGACGATTTCATTTATAAGGCGCCCATTCATCAATCAAAAGAATGGCGTGAATGTGGAATTTGGGATACAAAAAACTTCATCGATGGCAGAGGGGAACTTACGATTGATCTGACGCCTTTCATCCAACAACCCGGGCAATACGAAGTGGTTTTTTTAAACTCCGTCAACATTACGGGCATGTGGGTAGAAAAGGCTGAGGTCATCTTTGATGAAGACCCCAATACCTTGCAGGAATTCATCACCCGTAAAGCTGGCGAAAATACCTTTTACATCAATCGAACTGCCCAGGTTGACCGTGGAAATACATCGGTCTTGAAGGTGAAAATGAGTTCGGACAATCGTTCTTTCCAAAACAAGGGCACAATTGTGATTCGGCAACGGACAAAATAAACGGCAAATAGTGGTTTTCTTTGCTGGAAGTAGATCATTGTGTGGGAGGGGTTTTTGGAGAAGTCCAATAGTCGAACCCATCAATTTTGGATACCAGACAATCATCCTGTTGCGCTGGTCTCGCTCAAAGTGATCTGGCAAAGAGTAGACTACATTCATCAAAACCCGGTTTGGGCTGGATGTGTGGAAAAAGCGGAGGCATATTTGCCGGGATTTGATGATCAATCGTGAAGGAGGATTCCTCCAAGTCTATCCATTTCTAGCGAGCTGAGGGGTGAAGACTTGAACTAGCGGGCCATACAGGTTCCTTTTTTCCAGACCTTATTTTTTTAGTAAAAAGAACAAAGGGATGTCCAATCGTTTGTTCCAGGCTTTTTCGCTGTGCTCTTCTCCTGGAAAATAGCGAGTCAGCCAGTTTTTTTTCTGGTACCCCTTGGCTTTCATGACTTCGTCTACTTTTTTTTGCAGCGGAGGATAAAGCGCATCCAGGGTTTGATCGCCATAATCGAAATAGATTTTATGGTTTTTGGGGTTGGGCAAGTTGCCCCGTAGGTAAGCTAAAAATGCATCGGGTATGGGATTGTCCTCTACTGTGAAAATGCCTGGCCAGTGGGTACTCAGGCAAGCAGCACTGCCAAACACTTCCGGGTACTCACAAATGGCGTATAGGGAAATAAGGCCACCCATGCTGCTGCCCGCAATGAAGGTGTTTTTTCGGTCCGTTTTGGTTGCAAAGTTTTTGTCGATGTATGGCTTCAACTCAGTCACCAGGAATTTGAGGTAATTGTCGGAATTGATTTTTTGCGCATTGAACACCGATACGCCGTTGCTGCGGGCTGCCGCATAAACTCCCTCTTTTTGGGCAGTGCTCAAGGACTCGAATGGTTTTTGCGGAAAATAATCGGAGTGCCGGGTTTTGCCCCCATTCCAAACCCCCACTGCAATCACCTCCGGGATGGCTTTTTTTTGAATCAGCCTGGCAAGCACATCGTCCACATCCCAGGCCGTTTTGTTCCAGGTGGTACTGGCATCGTACAACATCTGCCCATCGTGCATGTACAGCACGGGATACTTTTTATTCGAAGTAAAGCCATCGGGCAGCCAGACATCCACGTGGCGGGCATCAACGTATTGGGATTGGAAGTTTTCAAGGCGTTGGATGGTGCCAAAGGATACTTGAGGCAGGGTTTGGGCAAACACGTTGCTCGCACTTAACCAGAGCATAAAAATAGAACGCAATGTACAGGTCATTGGCAGAGGATTTGAAGGTTAGACTTGTTGCCAAGGTACACACTTGATTAATGGCTATGGTACCACTTTTTGAAGGTGGGACAACTTCCCAAATCACTTAAGCCCAGCCCGCAACATCACCCCGGCTGCATACAAAATCACCACAATCACCACCCAACGCAGTGTATCGAGTGGTAGTGATTTGACAATAAAGGCAGCAATGAGTACTGCAACGATACCCGGTAAGGCCATGCCCACGGCAGCCTTGCGGTTGTAAGCTCCTTCTAGGATGAAACGAATAGAAGCAGGCGGCATCAAAAACGCACAGGAGCCCATCATAATCGGGAAAGCCACCTGAGGCGACATCCCCAGGGCAAACACCAGGGCCATACAGGGTGCGTACAATCCGATACCCACGGTCATCAAGGCCCCCAGAATGAAATTGACCACCACACCAATAATCAACTTGCTGCCTTCCAAACCAATGGCAGTTCCCCCACCCTGGATCCACTCCATGTTGCGGGCCAACATAAAACCTGCGGTCACCAACAAGGCGCCACCCATAACCAGCCGGATCGTTTTTTCCGGCAGTCGAGCCACTATGCCAACCCCCATAATTGCCCCGGCTGCTGCTGAAGCCAACATCAACAAAAGGGTTAGTGGTTCTACTTTGATCACCGTGATAAAAATCAGGGCCTGAATCAACACCGGAAGGGTATTAGCTACATTCAAAGTGCCTGGCAGCAGGCGATCTTCGGTTTGTTTGGTGAATTTCAACAAGGCCGTTTGCGGCGCAAAAGCACCAATGCCCAATACGTCAAAAAAATTGACCACAAAGCCGATCAGTCCGGTTTTGAGCCAACTGCTGTCTTCGAGTTCACTCTTGTGCCGATTGACATCTCTGATGAAAACCGCACTAAATGCAATGGTAAAAATGGCTAGGGAAATCCAGATGAGTGTAATCATTTTTTTGTGTTAGTTATAGGTTGAATTGCTTCAAAATCCCAATTGGCCAGCAGTACGGTTTGTGGATCAAGCAATACTTTTTCCGGCTTGGTATCTGCTGGAATGCTGATTTCGATGGTTCGGGAAGACAAGGGATGAACCGATATACTCGGCAGCAGTTCCCCCGTTTTGTAAACACCCACTTCGATGGTAACATCAAAATGGTAGGCCTCAGGTTGGGTTTGTTGTAAGGAAATTTTGATCAGTTTTTGGGCTGCATCGTATTTCCAGCTGCCTTTCAGCGCAATGTATCCGCCCTGGTACAGCCATTGCTGGAAAAAGCCTTGTAGGTCTTGACCCGAAGCCCTTTCCATGGCCAGCCGGAAATCCGTTGTAGTGGCGTTGGCATTCACGAAACGCTGGTAATAGTCGCGAATACCGGCATTGAAGGCTTGATCGCCGATTTTTTTGCGCAGCATGTGCAAAATCCAGGCGCCTTTCTGGTAGGTCAGCCCACTGGTAACCGGGCCTTTTTCCGCTGATCGATCGTCCACAATTTTATAACCTGGGTCTTTGGCCAGGGCGGCATAAGTCGTTTTCCTTGCACTCAGCAACTGTTGCACAAACTCTTCTCTGCCATAAGCATGCTCGATAAACAGCATGGTGAAATAAGTAGCAAAGCCCTCGCTGAGCCAGGCGTCATCCCAGGTTGATTCCGTTACCGCGTTGCCAAACCATTGGTGCGCCAATTCGTGAATGACCACATTGCGCAATCGGGTGCTCCGCTTGCCATCTACCAATTCTTCGCCGTAAAAAATAGCAGATGAGGTTTCCATGCCGCCTTTTACGCTGGGGGTTTCAATATTGGCTACTTTCTCATAAACGTAAGGACCAATGTAATCGCTGAAGAAGCCCATCACCTGTTTGGTGGGCTCCGCAAAGTCGTAAAAACCAGCCTCCCGATCCTGGGCGTACACCCAAGTTTGGATGGATTTACCTTCAAACCAGCCTACGTATTGTACCGCAAATTTTGCCACCCCCAACACATACAACCAGGAGGATACGGGCACATTTTGCCGCCAATGGGTCAGTTTGATTTTGGCATCAAGGCTAGTCTCCTCCATCAGCAAACCATTCGAAACCACTTGATACTGGATAGGAGCTTTTACTACAAATTCACTCGTTGCTTTTTCGTAAGGATGATCAATGCAGGGCAACCAGTGTCGGGCACGATTCGGCCAGTTTTCGTTAAAAAAGCTGCGGTCGCCGTACTTGGTGGGGCCAATGCGCAGGCCGTCGGCAGGAATGCCGTGGTAGGCAATGGTGAGTTGGGTTTCGGTATTGGCGCTTGAAGGTTTGGACAGGTTGATCCACAATTCATTGCTGGTATGGGTGTAACTTATTTTTTGACCCAACTGGTAGATGGAATCGATGATCATCCCTTTGTTTTGTATGGCTCCGGTTTGATTGACAAAGTCGAGGCGGATCTTGTCCAGGCCGTCTTTTTTGAAAAAAATGCGGATGCTGGTTTTGCCGCTGATTTGGTCGGTATCATCTGAAAGGACGAGCTCAAATTTGTAATGGAGCACATCGATGTTGAGGTTTTTGGGGTAGTTGTCGGCGAAGGTGGGGAGGGTTTTGAGGAGGAGAAGAATGAGGAGGATGAATAAGGTGTTGGTTTTCATGGTTAAAGGTTAGTGGCTAGGTTTTCAGGTTTGTTGGGGTGTACTAAAATTAACAAAAAAATCGGGGGTGCTAATTATTTTGGTGTAATTGTAAGTTTGATGGGTGGCTTTGCTTCGGTAAGTTTTTATTAATAGGTGGTGGAGGTTCAGGTTAGGGTAATCACTATTGGCCCAACTGGATACAAACACTTTGAATTTTTAAGAAAAAAGCCTATTTTTGTTTAAAACATGTAGGAGATGGAAAGTATTATTAGTGATCCTGAAATTTTGGGAGGAACTCCTGTTTTTAAAGGCACACGTGTACCTGTTAAAACACTATTTGATTATTTAATTAGCGGGGTAAGCAACTTACAGGATTTTTTGGAAGGCTATCCCTCTGTCAATCCGGAAGATGCGAAACAGGTGATTGAAGCATTAGTTTCGCCTTGATTACCTAATGATCACATGGCAAAAGATATTTACCACAATTCTGTAAAAGAAGCCCTCTCTAAAGATGAATGGATCATCACCCATGATCCGTACATTATCAGATTGGGAGGAAGAGATAGCGTCGAAGCAGATTGCGGTATTTGCTTTGAACTGCCAGAGCCAATAATAATTATTTCATCCACATAGAAAAACAAATGCTAGAAAATTTAGATATTGATTTTAATGGTATAGGATGGGAATATGTTCTCCATACTATGGCTGATGCCACTATACACAAACTAAAGAGTTACATCCACAAAGAAAACAAAAATAGCTCCAGTTTGGATATCGAAGATTTAATCGCCCTCAATTTTGATGAAAATGACTTAATTAATGGCCTGGCGTTAAATGCAAAAAAATCGCTAAATTGGAGTAAAGAAGTTAATTTTAAAGATTTACAGAACCCAAAACTTACAAATAATATTTTTGTACATGTAGATTTTTTTCTAACACCTCGCCGGGTTCATCATGATAAGGAAGAAAGAAGAATCGCGCTTAAAAAAGCTCTCAAAGTCGAAGAATATCATTCTATTATTTTAGGAGGTCCAGGTGCTGGAAAAACTACTTTGTTGAAATACCTATGTTTCAACCAACTGAAAGACAAAAGTGTAGAAAAATATTTTATTTGTCCAATAGTAATTAGGTTGAGGGAATTGAATTTTCAATTAGAAGACATGGCGAATAACAATATTTTGTCAATGAATTTAGCCAAGGACCTAAATTTTAAGTTTAGGTACCCCCTTCCTGAAAAATTTGAAAATGAAGAAAAAAGAAAAAAGCGAGAACTCAGTGAAGATTATATTGAGAAACGAGAATTATACAATAATTTCGTTAGCAAAGCGCTACTAGGTTTTTTAGATGATTTTAATTTCTTGATATTGATAGATGGATTTGATGAAATACCAGTAACAACTGCTAAAGAAAGTATTGCCAAAGAAATACAAAATTATGCTTATTCATTAAATAATTCAAAAATCGTAGTAACATCTAGAACCGGGGAATTTGAATATAATTTAGAAAATACAAAAACTTTTGAAATTTCTCCGTTAACAGATTCTCAAGTAAAGTCATTTATATCTAAGTGGTTTAGGAATAAAGAAAAACAAAAAATACTTTTTCAGAAAATCATTAACTCTCCATATCATGATACAGCAATGAGACCTTTAAATTTGGCACATTTATGTGCTTTATTTGAACGGAATGATGATATTCCTGAAAAACCAAAATCTATATATCAAAAAATAATTCATTTACTTCTAGAAGATTGGAATGAACAAAGGCAGATAAAAAAAATTTCCAGATATGCTGGGTTTACAAACGAAAGGAAAATTGATTTTTTGGCGAAATTAGCTTTTGTATTTACGACCGAGTTAAAAAAATCCTCTTTTTCAAAACATGAAATTGAGGTTTCTTATCTAAAAATTTGTACTGACTTTGACTTACCATCAAATGAAGTTCAAATGGTAGTCAATGAGATAGAAAGCCACAATGGACTTCTTATTCAAGCTGGGTTTAATAGATATGAATTTTCACACAAATCCATCCAAGAATACCTTACTGCTCTTTATTTGTTAAATTTAGGGATTATTCCTGCCAATTATCATATGCTCGTAGAAATCCCAGAAGAGTTAGCTATTGTCATTTCATTGTCATCAAATTCAAGTGTGTATCTTTATAATTTAATCAAAACTAGGTTAGGGATTCATTTTTTTAATAAAAATTTTATTGTCCCCTTTTTTACTAGATTAATAGTTGAAAAACCTGATTTCACTAATTCCCCCTATTTAGCAATAACATTAACTAATGTTTATTATGAAATCAATTACAAAATTAACCCTGAATACAGAGATGTAATTAATCAAAAATTAGATGAAATTTTTTTAAACTCAAATATTCAAAAATCATTTAAAAAACTGAAAGACATGTATGGTATAGCCAACAGACATTCATTTAAGCCTAATAAAAAAACAACTTACAGTTTGATTCAGACAATGCAAAATCTAGAACCTGCTGACTATGAATTCCCTGGCTCGATTGAGGTCGACGACAAAATTTTAGCAATGATTGATGAAGGAAAGAAGAAAACTTATTCAATTTGAAAGCCAATCTTTGAAATTTATTCCTTGTTTAAATTTTCCTTAATCAATACTTAAGGGTGCTAGACAAAAAGTTTAATGGCATTTTTATACAAAAAGGTCGTATAACACCCTACACCACCGCAAACCCCGTATACTTCCGCTCGGACGGCGCATGGAACGCCAGCACAATATCATTTTTAGCCACCCCTCGTTCCATCAATTCATCACCAATCATGGCATCCGTGTTGTTTTGGTACACCCAAATTTTGCCATCTTTGATGTCCAAGTGAAAAGCGATGGCATAAACAAATTTTGAGTTATGCCGCCAGCCAACAGTCAGCAATTGAAAATGGTTGCGTTCTTTATCGGCGATGATTTGCGTTTCCAGTCCTGGTCTTGGTTTCCCAAACTGGGCGTAATCTGTCAGTAGAGAAAGGATCCCTTCTTAATATTGATTTACCTTATCCATAGCTGAATTTCTTTTCTCAACATCATCAATTACCGCTTTTCAAGCCCAGTTGTCCAATTCCAACCCCTCTATCCGTTGAAAATGTCCTTGATTATTGGTAACCATCTGTAAATTAAAATGTAAAGCAGTAGCACCAATCAGTACATCAGCGTGACCAATCATTAAGTTTTTGCGCCTTAAATCGGCATATATCGATGCCGCAATTAGTGCAATTTCAACCGTTATGGGCAAAATTCGACACAATGAGCTAAAACCTTCAAATAATTCCAACTGCCGCCTGGCATCTTTAAAAAGGAGGCCATTCATGATCTCGTAATAAGTCATAATGCTGATGTTAAAGTAACCTTGGGCGGCATAGTTAGCATCAAATTTAGATTTCACGTGTGGAATACCTTTCAAATAAAAAGAGACGGTATCCGTATCTAAGAGCACCTCTTTCATAAATCCACTTCACGGGTAAAAAAAAGATCTTTCCGTACTTCTTTAGTATGGTCTAAAAAATCCTGAAACTCTTCATCATCCCAGTCCTTCCACGCACCAAAGTACTGATCCAAAAGAGGCTGCTCATTTGTTACAGCCCCCTTGGTTTGTTTCTTTACCAAAACTGCCAAAAACGCATCCAACTCCGCCAAATTTTGTGGAGAAAGTTGCCCCAGTTTTTGCAGAACCGATTGATACAATACTGCTTCAGACATACCATTGATTTAAGCCAATAAAATTAAAACAAAATCTTGAACAAATCCAGTGCTTTTTATTTACTCTTTATCATGGAGAAGGGAGTGCCCGGCAACCAGACACTCCCTTCTCACAATCAATGAAACAGAAGAAATATTACTTCACCTCAACCCGCTCCCCACTCGAAAAGCTACTAAACTCCGGCGCATACATACACTGAATGCTGCTGATTCCATTCGAAAAGGCCCCTTTGTGCACCACCCGCAGCGGATATTCAAACACATAAGTCCCCTTCCTTAGGTAATCGATGAAGAAGTGCGTCGCAGCATCCCCAGTGCTTTCGTAGTAGCCCAGGCCGCCCTGGTACTTGTATTGGCTCAGCACGTTCATCGGTTCGAAGCCGGAGGCGCGCATGTCTTTCAGGTGAATGTATTCCATATCGCGGTCGGAGCGCAATTCTACCCGTACGATCAGTTTGTCGCCGGGGCGCAGGGGCTCGGTGGCGGTGATCTCGCGTAGTTTCAGGCCGGTAGCGGTTTTTTCCTCTTTGAAGAGTTTTTTCTTCAGCGTCAGCGGCGTTGCTTCGAAGCCTTTGATTTTGTCCAGTTGTTCGAAGTATTGCCAGTACATGGCGCCCCAGGCGATGCCCGCGTTGGGGTTGCTCACGCTCACCTGCTCCATACCTGGCTGGATGTCTTTGCCCTTCCAGGAGGTTTTGAAGTAGCCGGTACCGGGTTCGGCGTCGTTTTGCGCTTTGCCGATGCTCGCCTGTGCCGCTTTATTCTTCAGTTGTTTGAACTCCAGTTTCACCGGTTGGGCGTCGGCCAGCATGTCCACCTTGCCTTGGGTCACGAGCAGCGCGTAGATCGCTTCCGAAGTCGCCTTGGTGGTTTTCCAGTGGGTGGTCTGTTTGTTGCGCAGCAGCCATACCTTCAGTTCGTCCACCGCTTTTTCATCTTTGCCAACCTCGGCAAAGAGTTCGATCATCAGCGACTGCGTTTCGATTGGCGCTTCGTACCAGTAGTAGCCCGCGGGCGATTTCCAGTACATACCCAGCTCTTCGGAGCGGATGGCGCGTTCTCCCAGCGATTTTACGATCTGTGCAGGAGTGGTTTTGTCCTCAAAACGGTGCAGCGCCAGTGCCAACATACCCTGCTGGTAATTGCCCTTTTTGGTCCAGTAAGTTTTGGCCTGCTGGATGAAGTAGTTGCGCGCTTCGGTAGCGTCTTTGGTGCTGGTCGCTTTGGGATAAAAGCTGCGGGTGTACAGGTAGTGGATGTACATGTCCCAGAGGTTATCGTCGGACAACTTCAGGCGTTTTTCCTTTTCTGCTTTTTTCAACTCCTCATAGGCCTTGGCCACTTGAGCATCGCAATATTCGATGGCTTTCAGGGCCATTTCATCACTCGACAGTTTGGGTTTTACGCCCAATTTGGCCAGGTGACCGAAGCCCGAGGCCAGGTGTTGGGTGATGTACCAGCTGCCATCACCGCCAGGGAACCAGCTCCAGCCGCCGTCGGCCAGTTGGCGTTCGCGCAATTTGCCGAGGGCTGCTACCTCTTCGTTGGCCATACGGTCGAGGTCGAAGAGGATGGCGATTTGTTGGCGTTGTTTTTCTTCACTTTGTGCCTCCAGTACCCAGGGCGTTTCTTCCAGGAGGACCGATTTTAGTTCCTGATTGGCGCGCAGGTTGCTTTGCAAAGCCGTTGCTGAGCCTTTCCACTTGTCGAACACCTGCCGGATTTTGGGGTGTTGATCCACTACGTGTGCGGCCAGGGTGTTTGCGTAATAGCGACTAAAAATCTGCTCCGAGCACTCGTGTGGGTATTCCATCAGGTACGGCAGTGCCTTCACCGCCAACCAGGCTGGATTGGAAGTGAACTCCAACGTAAACTGGTGCGGCTGCATGGTGCTCGACTTGAAGCCCTCGCCCATCGAAGCCAAGGTGAAGTTTTTGTTTTGCTTGCTGCGGACAAACAACGGCAAAGTCTCCGTCACCAACATGCGGTTGCTCAACACAGGCAAGGCACTTTCCTCCCCATCACTAAAGCTACCCGCAGAAGCCATCACCCGGTAAGTCACCGCGCTGGCGCCGCCCACAGGTATTTTCAACTTCCAGGAAAGCGGTGGCGATTGGCCAATCGCCACCGTAAAGGACTGCGAGCTATTGTTATTCGACAATTGACCATCGATTGCCTGGCCGTTTACTGCGTCAAACAACTGCAAGGAAGCCATCCCGGTGAGGACTTGCCCACTCAGGTTGCTCACCTTGGCCGTAAACTCTATCTCATCCCCCTCGCGCAGGAATCGTGGCGCGTTGGGTTGCACCATCAGTTCTTTTTGGGTCACCACCGAGCGGGTGGTGCTGCCAATTTTCAGGTCTTTGGTATGCGCCAGGCCCAGGAATTTCCAGCGGGTCAGCGCCTCGTTCATCTTGAATTTGATAAGGATGGCCCCACTGGCATCGGTCGCCAGTTCTGGCATGAAGAAAACCGTTTCTTTGAGGTTGGTGCGGGGTTGGAAGTCAGCGGGCTTCGGCTTTTCACTGCCCACTGGAGTAGGCTTATCTTCCACCACTTCTTCGTCTTTTTTTACTACTGGCTCAGCATAAGCTACTACACTTTTTTCTGCCGGCGCTGCCATCGCTGCCTCTTCTTGTACTGCATCCATCATTGCAGCAGCAGGCGCACTACGCATCATGGTACGGGCGCGCCCCCCCATCATTCGGTTTACATACCCACCATCTTCGTCGTAAATGTAACCAAACCAGTTCAGTCTTGGGTAGGCACGACCAGCCACTTCACCTTGATTGGTGCTGATGAAATAATTGGCGGAAGTTGCTCCAAAAGCCTGGTTGTTCCAGCGATACGATGAGTAAGACTGGCTGCCAAAAGGCCACATGTACCAACTGTTGGTAGCAAACTGGTCCAGGGATTCATCGTATAGCGCTGCCACCATTTCTGCCGCCACTTGTTCACCTTTCGGGCCGCTGATGCGCAAGCGCCATTCTTCGTCCTGACCGGGTTTGAGTTTATCGCGGAAGCTCTGGTATTCTACTTTCAACTCCTGACTGCTCCAGGGCACATTCAAGGTCAGGTGATCGCTGTAGGCACGGCCGTTCCATACGTAGGCGAGCAGGTACTGCACGTTGCCGCGGTCGGCTTCTTTCACCAGGTAACTTTCCTCCGCCCATTTTTGGAGACTGATCCATTTGCGGTCGCGAATACGGTTATTTTTTTCAGTTTCGATCAGGATTTTGAGGTTCGGCAAACCAGAGTACATCATGAGGTCGGCCATTTCTTCCGGCTCAAAGCTGCTTTGGTCCCATTCCCGCATCAGGATGGTATTGGCGGGTATTTGTTTGCTTACGCTGTTGTAAGTCTGGAAGTATTTGGTGAATTCAATTTTTTCTCCTTTGGCATCTTGTGTACTCAACTCCACTGCGTAATGACCAGCATTGAGGTTCATCATCGGCAGTGCAATGCTGTCATTTTGAGCAGTATTGAAATTTTGATCCAAAACTACTTCCTGCTTGGCCCAGTTTTCAGGTTTATCCTCCTGGCCAAATGGCAGGTTGGGGAAAGCAGCCCGGAAATCTTTTTCAGCAATGCTGGGGCGATCTGGAGCATCCCAAAGTCGATTCTGATATGGTTGTGCGGGCCCTTGCAGGCGGTAAATTTTTACACGCCCGCTGGCCGCCTGGAATTGCCCGTCCAGGTTTTGGGTACGGATGCCCAGGTAATAGGTTTTGGCCTGATTCATTTTTTCCGCCAAATCCAATTCCACATTCAAACCAATGTACCCAATGGTCACACTGCGTTGGGTAGAATGGGTTTCACCAGTGATGTCCACCACATCGGCGTAGACGGTGAATTGAAATTCGGGTTTGTCCGCCGCCGCCACATTTCGGTCGGGAATGGCCTGGAAGCTGATGCTGAACAAGCCCTCGTCGTCGGTTTGGGTTTCGCCCTGGGCGATTTCCTGCTCTTCGCTATTCCCCGGCCAGTAACCACCCCAGCGCCACATCATCCACCAGGGAATGCGGGTTTGGCGCACTACGCGGTAAGTCACCTTGGCCCCGGTGATGTTGTTGCCCGCAAAAGCTTTGGCGTCACCTTTGACGGTTATCTCCTGATCCAGTTTGGCTTCTCCTTCCAGCGGCTTGAGGGCTACTTCAAAAGTTGGACGTTTGTATTCTTCTACGTTGAAACTGGTCGAAGAAGCTCCAATGCTACTGATCAAGCTCATGCGTCCGCGGAGGCCGCCCGCAGGAGCTACAAAAGTGCCATTGAAGGAGCCATAAGCGTTGGTCACCAGTTCTTTGCGTTCAATTTCCTGACTATTGGCATCATAAAAAGTCACAGTCACTTTGGTATTGGTCAAAATGACGGGCTTCTGATTGGGGCGGTTTTCCACCGCGATACCTTTAAAGTAGATCGTTTGTCCAGGCCGATAAATGGCGCGATCCAGGAAAAAGTAAGTAGTTTGAGTAATGTCTTCACGCTGTTCCCGGCTGTAACTGTAGTAGCTGTCATTCAGGTACAGATAGTCTTTGCCCTGGACGAAACGTACACGGATAGAGCGGTCGCGTACATTGGAAGAAACGAAGCCATCGGCGTCCGTTTTGGCTTTGCCAATTTCTATGTCATCGTAGGTACGGGAAGTCCGATTGTATTCATTGCTGAAAAAAGTCGCTTCTACACCGGGGATAGGGTCGCCCGTTTGGCGATTCACCACTACCAAATTCAGGGCACCTGTATCATCGTTGCGGGTCAGGATGCCGAAGTTCGATACGTGGAAAAAGGCAATGGCCGGGCGGCGTTCCTTATTACCCATAGCTTCGTCGTCGGCTGCGATGAGGGCGTAAAAGCCCAGGTCGAGACCATCGGTTTTAATTTCGGTGAAATGTTCTTGCAGGTCACCGTCATCTGGCAAGGTTGCCGTCCACTTCCGGACGGGTTTGAGTTTGCGCAGAAATGCATCACCATCTTCCTGGCGCATCTTGCGGTGTTTATCGCGTTGTTCTGGAGTAAGCTGCACCAGACGCAGGAAGGTTTTGTTGGCGTTGCGAAAACCAATCTGAATCAAAATGGGCTCTTTAGGGCTGCTCACTTCTTCCAGCTGCAGGTTTACACTGCGGTTGCCAAGGCTGGCAATCAGGTTTTTGCACAGTTGTGCGCTATTCGATTTGGGGAATTTTTTGATACAATCCTCACAGATCGCTTTGGCCTTTTTCAGATCGAGGCGGTATTTTTCGGTGCTTTTGTCCTGAGCATTGTACAATCGACCCTTTTGGGCAAAGTGTTGGGCCATGCGGTAGGTAGCTCCACCAGTAGCAGGATGGGTCGGGTGTTTTTTAACCAAAGCCTCCAAAGCAGCCAGGTACAAATCCTCTTTATTGGCAAGGGTTGCATTTTCTTTTACAAAATCGAGGCGCAACAAATCTGCATCGATCAATGCATCAGGTGCAGGATCGTTCAGGTGTGCTTTGAGTACTTCCTGATACAACAATAAAGCCCGACGATGGTACGAAACCTCATCTTTGCTGGGGAAATTTGCCGAGGCAAAACTGGCCGCTTCAGCAAAGGCAGCTGGATTATCAATGTAAAATTTATACGCAGGTGTAGCCACCCGGCTGCGTGAATTTGCAAAATGACTAATGGCCCGGTGCGCCAACACGTCGAATAAAGTTGGCCGCAAGCCTTCTGTATTGACTCCAGGCAACAAAATGGGGTCGAAGTTTTTTAAAGGCGTACTGCGCAAACCCTGACCTTCCACCGAAGCCAGGTAAAGTTTGGCGCTTTCATCCTGGATTTGCTCTGCCGACCAGGTAGCCAAGTCGTCGGGTTTGTAATCAGCAATGGTGGTGCGATCGTTGAGGCGCCAGTAGTTTTCAGTCTGGTATTTTTGGTACAACTGCCCCAACATGGACTGAAGGATGTTTTTTTCGGGAAAAGTAGCCCCATTCACTTCTTCACGTAGGCGGTTGATGGCCAGGATTTCACCGTTTTCTTCCAGGTTAGCCAAGTATTTGCTGCGGTAAATCAGGGCTTTTAGCAACTGGGCCGATTCTTTCTCCTGTTTCGCCCGAGCGTAAAGCGCGTCCACTTTTTCCAGTGCAGTGCGCAGTAGTCCCTGATTTTCCAGGGAGTCAATTTGTTTCCATTCTTTAGGATAGTCTTTCAAGGTCATTTGGTGTTGGGTTGAAAAAAGATTTTTGCCAAAGCCAGTTAAAATGACAAGGGTACTGGCTAAAGCCAGAAGTGTCCATTGGATTAAGGATTGCTGATTGTTTTTCATCGTGGTATGTTTATCAAGCACCGGATGCAAAGACTGATAAAATTACATAAAAAAATGTTGCGAAAGGGCCTTTTGTGCCTCCGTTCCTTAACTTTTAGAGTGCAGCATTTATTGTTTAAAAGTTTTTTTCAAAAAAAATTCCAAAAACTTGGAACGCCTCCTCCCCTCTCCCACACCTACCTATGAACGTTCACCAAAATCATAGTTATGAAATGGTTGATCAGCTTTCTATTTATTCTGGCACAATGCCAAACTGACCCTGACATGATCCCTGAACAACACACCATTCGCGCCAAAGCTGGCGAAAAGTTTACGATTGAGTTACCCGGCAGTATCGCGACCGGCTACAGTTGGGCTTTGGCCAATCCAGTGGACAGCCAATTTGTACACCTGGACAAACAAACCCATCAGGAATCTGAAAAAAGCACCGACGGAAAATCAGGCATGGATGTATTTGTGTTCAAAGCATTGAAACAAGGCAAGACCACGCTGGATTTTGTGTACCGGAGGCCTTTTAACAAGCAAATTCCTGCGGATGCCAAACGAGAAAGCTACACCGTACAGATTGACTAAAAACCCTGGAAGGTACTGTCTTTTAAACCAGAAGTACCTTCCACCCCCATAAATCCCAAAATTCTATCACCAACCCTTTAAGCAGATTACCATGAAAAAGTTAAGCTTTGTTGGCTTTACCAAGCCTTTCTACCTTTTTGCCCTGTTGTTGAGCGCTTGTAGCATGTACGCTCAAGTCCAAGTTCCCCAGATTTACATCAACCGCGAAATTCAGGCGCCACAGCCCATCAAACTGGAGCTGCAACAACAACGCCAGTTTATTGCAACCCAAAAATTACCTTTTGCAGTAGGTTTTACCTCTGTGTCGGGTCGCCCCATCCCCCAAATCACCGGTGAGCGGGAACCCAACCCTCAACAAATGCAGGTCATCAACAATTACCTGCGCACCAAGACCTTCACCATCGATCCAGGTGTGTTGGCATGTAATGCAGGTCTGGCGGCTTACGATGCCCGCAGCAAGGGGCATGTTACTCCGGTCCGTGACCAGGGTGGATGTGGTAGTTGCTGGGCTTTTGGTACCGTAGCAGCCTATGAGTCCAATTACCTGAAAGTAAACGGCGGCGCGGCCAATGCACTGAATCTTTCCGAACAACAAGTGCTCTCCTGTTCCGGTGGTGGTGATTGTGGTGGCGGGATGTCCAACCTGGTTTACCAGTGGTGGGTGGACGGCAACAACAGCGTAGCAACCGAAGCTACCTATCCTTATACCACTTCCTATACCGCTTGCCAACCCAAACCTGCTACCACTTACAAAGCGGAAGCATGGGGCCTGGCTGATCCTGCCGCTACTTATACGGGTATCGCCTCTGTAGCTAAAATCAAGGAAGCCATTTGCAAATATGGTTCAGTCGCTTCCAGTGTGATGGTAGATGGTTTGTTCCAAAACTATGTGGCGGGTGTATTCACTGGTTTTGCCAGCAATTACAACAGCCCTACTTCCAACCACGTGGTACAAATCATTGGCTGGGACGACGCCAAAGGTGCCTGGTTGATCAAAAACTCTTGGGGAACCGACTGGGGTATGGGTGGTTTGATGTGGATCAAGTACAACGCCAACAACATCGGTCGCCGGGCAATATGGGTAAAGGCCAAAGCCAATCTGGTACTGGTTAATCCTGGGATTGTTACCAACCCTGGTGTCATTGTCGCCTTACTTGACAATTGGGTGAATGTAGATCCCAACACTGGTGGTTTGACCAAGATCAACTTTGTAGACAGTGGCAAAAACATCGCAACCTGGGGCCAGTGTTCTCCTCAAGATTGTGACTGGGGAAAAACTCAGGTTGTCGCCCTGAATGGCAACCCAAATTATACCCACCAGGCCATCTACAATCAAGGATTTGTGGTTCGAACCCTCTTTATCAATAAACAGGCTACTGGTATGAAGGTCGTCATGGTCAGCAAGTTCAATGACGCCCGAGGTACGCAGACTTCGACGATGACGTTTAAGAAAGCGTAAATTAGAGATGAGAGATGAGAGATGAGAGATGAGAGATGAGCATTTGCGTTACCACTTTCATCTTTCATCTTTCATCTTTCATCTTTCATCTTTTCATTTTTCACTTCTAAAAAAGAACGCAAAGCCCAACAAAATCACCACCGCCAATCCGGCAGGCACCATCCAGATCGAAGTCCAGTTGTGCACGCCATCGGCATTGTACATATCGACTACGTAACCACTGATGTAGGATCCGATGAACATCCCGATGCCGTAAGTTGCCAGGGTAATCATACCTTGAGCAGAACTTTTAAAGCGCACCCCTGCTTGTTGTTCGGTATAAATTTGACCAGTTACAAAGAAAAAGTCGTAACAAACGCCATGTAGAATAATCCCCACGATCAACATCCAGTAGTTGGCTCCGGCATCGCCGTAGGCAAAACAGATGTAGCGCAGCGCCCAGGCCAACATTCCCACCAGTAAAATCTTTTTAATCCCGTAGCGAATCAAGGCTACCGGCAAAACCAACATGAAAGCAATTTCGCTGATTTGCCCCCAACTCATTTTACCCGCAGCGCCTATCATCCCTGCTTCGTTCAAAAAAGGATTGGCAAAGTTATAGTAAAAGGAAAGCGGAATACAAACCAGAATGGAGCCGATGAAAAAGATCAGGTAAGACGGATTCTTCAGCATACCCAGTGCTTCCAGGCCCAGGATATCACTGATGGAGATTTTTTCTTCTTTACTTTTGGGTGGAGGCGTGTTGGGGAGAAAAAAGCTAAAAACACCCAATGCGGCGGAAGCAATTGCTCCAATCAAAAAGGTTTGATCCAGGGATTTTGTTTTTTCCAATGCCAAATACGCAATAATATTACCGACCACAATCCAGCCGATGGTGCCCAATACCCGCACCGGGGGGAATTCTTTTGATGTATCGCTCATTTGCCGAAAAGCTACTGCATTGACCAGGGCCAAAGTGGGCATGTACAACAACATGTAAATAAGGATCAAGGGATAAAAGCCATTAAAAGTACTTTGTTGCCCCAACAGGTACAACACTACTGCACCGATCAGGTGCAACACGCCCAAAATGCGCTGCGCCGGGAAAAAACGGTCAGCAATCAGACCGATGAAGAATGGCGCAATAATAGCACCGATGCTCACGGTTTGGTAGGCCAGGCCAATTTGTACTCCAGTTGCCATAAGGTTGTCCCCCAGGTAGGTTCCCATTGTAACATACCAGGAGCCCCAAATCAGGAACTCCAAAAACATCATGACCATCAATTGAAAGCGTGTCGTTGTACTCATATTTTGTGAAAGGCTTGGGTGAACAAATAATATTCCACTAGGGAAAGAAACGAAAATAAAAAAAGAAGGCATGACTTATGAATAAATCTTCGTCTAATTTTTTGAGGGACAAATAAAATCCCAGAATGCGCTAAATATTCCTAAATTTCGGACATCTTCAAAACCAAATTTTTCAATCTATGAAGCTTACACCTTTTGCCAAAATTTTAATTCTGGCGCTGGTTGCCGTGGGGATCTTTTTTGCGGTACGTAAATTTTTGCCACAAAATACCACCCCATCTACCACTACAACTGAAGAGACCACCTCTCCGGCCAAACCCGTTGAGGAAGAAGAAGAAAAACCCAGTACCACCAAATCAAAGAATACCACTACACGTCCAGCTTTCAGCTATTTGCCTCCTGCTCCTGTCAATGGCAAAATGAAAGGGGTTGTCGAATTGGGGGCCTCAGGGTTCAACTCATTTATTGTCACTGTTGATGCTAAAAAGACCTGGAAATTGGAAAAAGCCGAGTTTGGCTCCAGTCTGGTTTACGAGAACATGGCTACCGACGATGATGTACGTGCGGGGCTCAAAAATTACATCGGCAACATGCTTGCTTATGGTGTAGCCGGAAAAGACATTCACTTTGTGGTCAGTTCCGGTGCGCTCAAAACACCGGAAACCCAAAAAATCTCTAAGGGTCTCAAATCACTCAAATATTTCGTCAACCCTGTAACTGCGGATCAGGAAGGTGCCTATGCCCTCAAGTGTGTATTGCCCGCCTCCTATGCCAATGAAGCCTTTGTATTGGACATTGGTTCGGGCAACACCAAGGTTTCCTGGATGGAAGGGGGTGAGATCAAAAGTGGTGAAACCTATGGCTCCAAGTACTACCAAAACAATGTAAGTGACCAAGATGCATACGACGAAGCGGCTTCCATTGCTGCCCAAATTCCTGCTTCCAAACGCAAGGTTTGCTTCATCATTGGTGGTATTCCCTTTGAGTTTGCGAAAGCCATTCGCAATGGCAAAGAAAGGTATACCGTGCTAACCAAACCCGAAGACATTAAAGCAGAAGGCGGCAAACAAAAATCAGGATTGAATATCTATAAGGCTTTTGCTGATGAAACGGGCTGCAAAACCTTTGTGTTTGATTGGGATGCCAATTTTACGATTGGGTTCTTGCTGGATTTGAAGTAAAAGATGAAAGATAAGAGATGAAAGAGGCTACCGCAGAGACTTGGACAAAGTCCTTGTCAATAGAGCTGCGGTAGCCTTCTCATCTTTCACCTTTCATCTCTCTTACTCCCTCCTTCCATTTCGGAATCAAAGACCGAATTTTGGTCATTGAAATCGGTTTGACCACATAATCATTCATACCTGCGGCAAAACAAGCTTCCTGGTCTTCGGGAGCTGCTGCTGCTGTCATAGCTACGATATAAGGCTGAGCCGTGCTGAGTTGACGGAGTGCACGAGTAGCACCAATGCCATCTAGTTCAGGCATTTGAACATCCATAAAAATAAGGTCGTAATCTTGTTGGGCCAGCTTTTGAAGCACCTCCTTCCCATTGCCGACAATATCGATGTGGTAACCGTAATGTTCCATGATGCGCACAATCAGTTTTTGATTGAGGATATTGTCTTCGGCAACCAAAATACTCAAGGGATATATATCAGCCAGTTTGCCTTCTTCTCCACCACTATTTTCGGGAATTTGAATGGGTGGAATGCCCGCCTCCAGTTGCACACAAAAGGTAAAAGTGCTCCCCTGGTTTAAATGACTTTCTACTTTAATTTCCCCTCCCATCATGGTAACAATGGTATGGGTAATCGCCAAACCCAATCCAGCCCCCTTAAATGGATGTTGGGTTGCAGTTTTTATTTCGGAAAAAGGCCTGAATAATTTTGGTAAATCCTCTTCAGCAATTCCTACTCCATGGTCTTTTACCTCAAAAACAATACAAATTTTACCGGGTACCTGAACCGCTTTTTTGGCAACTTTTACTTCGATGGTGCCCGTATTCGAAAATTTGATGGCATTACTGACCAAATTCACGATCACCTGCCGCAATCGATAAGCATCCCCTCGCAGGTTTTCTGGTGTATTGGGAGCAATCTGCAAGTTTAACGTCAATTGCTTTTTGCTGATTTTAGGCTCATTGCTGAACAGTTTGAGGGTGCTGTCCATCAAGCTTGTCAATTGGAAATCCTGACTTTCCAGAAACAGCCGTCCCTGGTCAATCCGTGACATATCCAGTACATCACTCACCAAGCCAAGCAAATGCCTGCTGCTGATGCTTATGGTTTCCAGGTACTCCTGCTGGCGGGGCGTAAGTTCGGTCTCATTGAGCAAATCAGCAGTGCCAATAATGGAATTGAGTGGGGTACGAATTTCGTGGCTCATGTTGGCCAAAAACTCGGTTTTGGCGCGTTCGGCTTTCTCCGCCTTCTCCTTTTCCTGAAGAATTTCTTCTTGCGAACGTTCCAGGCGTTCGGTGGTTTGAATCAATGCTTCCCGGTCCTCCTCGTAACTACTTTTGAAAAAAGAAATGGTGAGCGCCAAAAAAACAATCCCAAAAATGTAGGTATTGAACAAGTCCAGCTGCAATTGTAAATCAGATTGGTAAACCCGCAAGGTTTCAGGGTGATACAACTCAATCAATAAGAGTACCGTAGACAAAAAGGCTAATGCAATAAAAAAAAGGATGTTGTTTCTTTTTTTGATCAACAAAGCCCCTAGTACGGCGAACATGGCCATCAACACCAAGGAAGGCCCCCTGACACCATAGTTGGCAAACCAGGAGATGGCCAAAAAAGCACCAATTGTAGCGAGAAAATAAGGTCGGATTTGACGAAAACGATTTTTATATCGGGACAAGTAAAAACAGATCACGCTGACCAGCATGGTTCCACCGAGCATCGAGTTGACAAACCAGTGGATGCCAATGGCGATGTTCTGAATAAGCCCAACTCCCACGCTGACGAAAGTCCCAAAAGTAACAATATCAGAGAGTTTGTTCTCTAGGGGCACTGTTGTATCGTTCAAACGCAGGAAATGATTCAGGAAGTTTTTCATAGGAGAACGAGGTTTCATTTCCTTGCAAGCTAAAAGTACACAATTTTTTCATATAATACAATTTTGGAGCTTATGCATCCGAGATTAAGTCAAATGCACAGAATATTCCGAATTGCGCAGCATTATTATTATGTTTGTGGGAAATTATACTTGCAACCTATGAAAGTGTTGATTTTCGGATTGGGTAATTTTGGTGCATCTCTGGCTTTTCAGCTGACTGAAATGGGTCATGAGGTCATTGCCATTGACAAAAACCCGGATAAAGTTGAACTGATCAAAGATAAAGTAACCCATGCGGTTACCCTGGATGGTACCAACCTGGTGGCTTTGCGCAATCTGCCTTTAAAAGATACCGATGTTGCCGTAGTCGCAATTGGTGAAAATGAAGGAGCTTCTTTGATGACCACCGCCAACCTGAAAACCCTGGGCGTAAAACGCGTCATTAGTCGCTCCTTGTCCAATACCCACGAAACAGTACTCGAAGCAATGGGGATCCAGGAAATCCTGCACCCAGAGTTGGAAGCTGCGGAGCGCCTGGCCAAAAAACTCAACCTGAAAACGGCCATCGAATCTTTTGATTTGGATCAAAACCACTCGGTGGTGGAGTTGCACTTGCCGCCCTCTTTTGTGGGTAAAACCGTACAAGAGGTTGATTTGCGTAAAAATTTCAACTTGAACATTGTTACCATCGTCCGCAAGCGCATCAAAAAGAACTTGTTGGGCATCAATAAAGTCATCTATGTCTCTGAAGGTGTCGTCAAACCTGATACCATTTTTGAGGAAGGAGACATTCTCGTCGTATTCGGTACCAATCCAGAGATCAAATCTTTGGCGGATACGCATGATGTGGGACGGGAAGGAGGATATTAAAAGATGAAAGATGAAAGATGAGAGATGAGAGATGAGAGATGAAAGAGGCTACCGCAGAAACTTAGACAAGGTCATGGTCAAAAACGCTGCGGTAGCCTCTTTCATCTCTCATCTCTCATCTCTCATCACTCCTCCCAACCCATCGTCCGTTCCACAGCTTTCAACCAGCCTTTGTACAACTTTTCACGTTGTTCCGCCGACATGTTGGGGTGAAAAGCGCGATCGAGGTGCCATTTGGATTGCAGGTCGGCCATGCTCCAGAAGCCACAGGCCAGGCCCGCGAGATACGCTGCGCCGAGGGCAGTGGTCTCAATAATTTTTGGGCGTTCGACGCTCACTCCTAAAATATCCGCCTGGAACTGCATCAACAGGTTATTGGCACAAGCACCACCATCTACACGCAAAACCGCAAGTGGGGTACCCGCGTCTTTTTCCATCGCGCCCAAAACATCTTTGGTTTGGTAGGCCAAGGATTCCAGGGTTGCCCGAATCAGGTGTGATTTTGAAGTGCCACGGGTGAGTCCAAAAATCGCTCCCCGCGCATACATGTCCCAATACGGGGCGCCCAGACCCGCAAAAGCCGGCACTACATATACCCCTTCCGTGCTGGGCGCTTTCATGGCAAAAAATTCAGAATCAGGCGATTCATCAATGATTTTTAACCCATCCCGCAACCACTGAATGGCTGCCCCAGCGATGAACACACTTCCTTCCAGCGCATAATGCACTTCGCCGTTTAAGCCCCAGGCAATGGTGGTCAGAAGCCCGGCATTGGACTGAATTCTTTCTTTACCTGTATTCATCAGCATAAAGCAGCCAGTCCCATAAGTATTCTTGGCAGCACCAGGTTGAAAACAACCCTGGCCAAAGAGGGCAGCCTGTTGGTCACCAGCAATGCCTCCGATGGGGATTTCAGCCCCCAACAAATCCGCGCTGGTTTTGCCATAAATTTGGCTGGAAGGACATACCTGGGGTAGCATATTGGCAGGCACATCCAGTACATCCAACAAATGCTGATCCCATTCCAACGTTTGGATGTTGTACATTAAAGTCCGGGAAGCATTGGAATAGTCGGTGATGTGCACCATGCCGCCAGTCAGTTTCCAAACCAGCCAGGTGTCGATGGTTCCAAAAAGCAGGTCACCTTTGGCAGCTTTTTCCCGCGCGCCTTCCACATTGTCCAAAATCCATTTTACTTTGGTGCCCGAAAAGTAAGCGTCCACCACCAAACCAGTTTGGGCTTTGATGTAGGCCTCTTCGCCCTGAGCTTTCAGGGCATCACAAATAGCGGCGGTTCGGCGGTCTTGCCAGACGATGGCGTTAAAAATGGGTTGTCCAGTGGTTTTGTCCCAAACGACCGTGGTTTCACGCTGGTTGGTGATGCCGATGCCAACTATTTGACTCGGGCTCACCTTGTGGGCACTGAGCACCTCACGAGCAACCGCCAGCTGGGTATTCCAGATTTCCAGCGGATTGTGCTCTACCCAGCCGGGCTGTGGGTAATGTTGCGTGAACTCTTGTTGGCGTACGCCAGCCACATTGCCATTCTGGTCAAAAAGAATCGCTCGTGAACTGGTGGTACCTTGATCGAGGGCAAGAATGTATTGTTGCATGATTGAAAAAGGAGAATTTGAATGTTGGGTTAAACTAATTCGGTGTTTATCTCATTTAGGATGTTGAGTGTCTTGACTCCGCTCGACAACCGACACTTCGCCCAGCACTTCGGCTCCGCTCAGTGACCGCTCGAAGTGTCGGTTGTCGAGCGGAGTCGAGACACTCAACTTCAAATATAAAATTTTATTCGTCCAAAATGCTTTTACACCAAAAAAACACTGCACTAACCGACACACCCGATATGGACGTTAACATCCTCCCTTATGCTTCGGTACCACAACTGGCACCAAAGGACGTAGCCTATGCTACACAAAACCCGGCATTAAAACCGTTTTTCAAGTATAAGCCCAGCCTCGAATCTTTTCGGCAAGTGATCGATGACAAGGCAAAGCAGCCCATTGATCGCCAATTGTTGGTGGAAGCACTCCACGAGCAATACGCCAAACTGGACACCAGCCGTGAGGTAAAACTGAACATTGAACTTTTGGCTGAGGAAAATACCTATGTGGTGGTGACCGCACATCAACCCAGTTTGTTTACCGGGCCACTGTTTTACTGGTACAAAATATTTACAGCCATCAAACTGGCTAAGGAGTTGAGCACCGGTTATCCCGACTATAATTTTGTGCCCGTATTGGTCAATGGCGCAGAGGATCATGATTTTGAGGAAATCAACCACGCCAATATTTTTGGAAAAACCATCCGTTGGGAACATGAAGCAGTAGGTGGTTCTTGTGGCGACATGTCCACTGAAACCTTGGCACCAGTGTTGGCTCAGCTGAAAGAAATGCTGGGCGAAAGTGAAAACGCCACTTACATTTATCAACAAATTGAAGCGGCCTATACCAGCCACGCCAAATACGCCGATGCCACCATTGATCTGGTTAATCGCCTGTTTGGAAGCTACGGATTGGTCGCTTTGAACATGAATATACCGGCCTTCAAACGCCGCTTTATCCCGATCATGCGGGAGGAGTTGTTCCAACAGAGCTCTCAAGCACTGATTGCGACTACCCAGGAAGCGCTGACGGCTGCTGGCTTTTCCGGACAGGCGCATGCCCGCGACATCAACCTGTTTTACCTGCAAGAAAATCGCCGCGACCGGATTGTACGGGAGGCTGAGGATTTTGCCATTTTGAATACCGACCTGCGCTTTACTCCTGCTGAAATGGAAGCAGAGTTGGAAGCCCACCCCGAGCGTTTTAGCCCGAATGTAGTGCTGCGACCTTTGTTTCAGGAACTCATTTTGCCCAACCTCGCCTACGTAGGTGGGGGCGGTGAGATTGCCTACTGGTTGGAGCGCAAGGCACAATTTACCCATTTTGGGATCAATTACCCCTTGCTTTTAAGGCGCAATTCCTTGTTGTGGATCGACAAAGCGACCTCTGGCCGCATCGAAAAACTGGGCTTGCGGGTACACGACTTATTCGTAGATACCGAGTTCCTGATCAAACAATACGTGGCAATCAATTCAGAAGGAGAACTTAGTCTTCAGGCCGAAATGGCTCAATTGAAGGCGCTTTTTGAACAGATTCGCCTCAAAGCCCTGGAGGTTGACGCCACGCTGGAAAAGGCAGTATTGGCCGAAGGAGTCAAGCAGGAAAAAGCCATCGAGCAATTGGAAGGCCGACTGGTACGTGCCGAAAAACAAAAGCACGAAACTGCCATTAACCAAATCCGCAGCCTCAAGGAAAAGTTATTCCCTGGCAATGGTTTGCAGGAAAGGACGGATAATTTTCTGAATTTTTACTTGAAGTATGGGCCACAGTTTGGAGCCGTGTTGGAGGAAGTAGTGGATCCTTTTGCGGAGGGCTTTTTGGTGGTTCGGGACGATGGCTAAGGTGTATCTTCGGTGCCTTAGGTTTCTTAGGTGGTGAAAAAGAAAAGCTACACAAAGCAATTTTCACCACCTAAGAAACCTAAGGCACTAAAGAGGCACCTAAGGCTATTGTCACTTCGATGCCAGAACGGCCAACACCTTTTCCGGCGTAAAAGGCATATGCCGCAAAGCCTTCCCGGTCAGTGCCAGAAATGCATTGGCTACGGCAGGCCCAATAAACGGCAAACCCGCTTCGCCCAAGCCTGATGGCGGCTCATTGGACGCCACAAATTTCACCTCCAGGATTTCAGGCACATCTTCCATGCGCAAGAGCGGATAATCGTGAAAATTCGACTGCTGCGCTTCTCCATTTTTGATTGTTATACTTTCATAGAACACACTACTCAAGCCCATGAGTAGGGAGCCCTCGGTTTGTGCCTTGGCATTATCCGGCTGAACAACGACCCCGCCATCCACAGCTGCCCAAATGCGATGTACTTTGATTTTTCCGGTAGTGCGATCCAGCGAAATTTCACATACTCCAGCCCCGGGACTACCACTGCGCTCCGCAAAAGCAATACCCATCGCCCGGCCCGCTGGCAATTTTTTACCCCAATCCGCCATTTCTGCTACTGTTTCGAGCACCTTTAAAGCACGCGGATGGTTGCGCATCAGTTGGCGACGGTACTGATAGGGATCCTTTTTCTGATCATAGGCAATTTCATCAATAAAAGCTTCGATGGCGTATTTATTGGGGCCATGCCCTACTGCCCGCCAGTGTTTGGTACGCATGCCGTGGTCTACTGCCCGCAATTCAATCTGCAAATCCGGCAAAGTGTAAAATGGCATTTCTGCACCGCTGGCCAAGAGGCTGTCACCAGTACCTGAAATGATGTATTTCCAGGAATTGATGTTTCCTGCCTGGTCTACCCCCGCTTCTAAATATTGCAGACAAATCGGGCGGTATTGGCCGTATTGCAGGTCGTCTTCGCGCGTCCAGAGCAGTTTGACGGGCTTGCGTACAGCTTTGGCCAGTGCTGCGGCTTCCTCCACATAATCCGTACTAGAGCGCCGCCCAAAACCGCCACCCAAAAAATGGGGGTAAAGCGTAACTTTGGACTCATCAAGCCCCAATACCCTTGCCGCTGCGCCTTTAGCACTATCCGGAGCTTGGGAACCACACCACACTTCGGCACTGCTGCCATCGGGCGCAAGTGCCACCACGGCATTCAAGGGCTCCATTTGAGCATGGTAGAGGTAGTCGTTTTTGTACGTGGCGCTATACACTTTTGGGGCGTCCTTGAGTGCATTGTTCAGGTCGCCCTTGGCTTCGAGGCTGCGGCCCTTACGGTTTTCGTCCTTCACTAGGCTGGTGTATTCCGCATAGGCCTGCTGGCTGCTGTGACTAGCGGCTTTGGCATCGCTACTCCACTGTATTTTTAACTGTGCTTTGACCTTTAAAGCTTTTTCAAGCGTATCTGCTACTACTCCGATCCCGTGATTGAGGGTGACCACATCAATTACCCCACTGATTTTGCGGATTTCCTCTGCATTGGTCAAAGTTGGTTTGGAGCCATTGACAGGCGATCGGCTGATGACGCCGTAAACCATCCCCGGAATACGCACATCGATCGAGTATTTAGCACTGCCGTTTACTTTGGCGGCCATATCGCAGCGTTCAATGTCGGGGTTGCCGATCAGACGGAAATTTTTGGGGTCCTTTAATTGCTCCTTGGGGATTTGAGGCAATTTTTCCGGCATGGTGGCAAAACTGGCAATTTCACCATAAGTGATTTTGCGATTGCTGGCATGGTGGATGACCATACTGGGCTCGGTACTCAGTTCGGCCAGAGGTACATTCCATTTTTTGGCCACATTGTCCATCAATACATAGCGGGCTTGTGCTCCCGCCTGTCGCAAACTTTCGTAATAACCGGATACTGCCCGGCTACCCACGGTCATCATACGTCCGCCCCAGGCACCAGGACCGTATATTTTGGGCTCAATTGGAGAGAATTCAATGCGCACTTTTGACCAATCTGCGTCCAATTCTTCAGCAAAAATGGCGGGCAGTGCAGTCATGGATCCTTGCCCCATTTCTGCGGCAGGGTTGTAAATGGTAATGCGGCCATCTGGGCGGATGTGCACCCAGGCGCTAATGGCTGGGCCTTTGTCTTCAGTGCTCAATGCTGGTTCGGCGCCATCCATGATCCATTTGGGCAAAATGGCCGAAGCACTTACTGCAAAGGTAATGCCTCCGGCAGCGCGCAGAAACTTGCGCCGGGAAAGGGCACTTGAGGAGGGAGTGTTGCTCTTACTCATGGTCAAATTTCTTTTGCAGCCTTTTCAATGGCTTTAAGGATGCGCATATAGGTTCCACAACGACACAATACGCCGTTCATATGACTGATGATTTCTTCCCGACTGGGCTTTTTCTTTTCGTTCAGCAGGGCAGCAGCCTGCATGATTTGGCCGGATTGGCAATAGCCACATTGCGCCACCTGCTCTTCTAGCCAGGCCTTTTGCAAAGGGTGATCGGCATTGGCCGAAAGCCCTTCAATGGTGGTGATGCTGCGTTTTTCCACTGCGGAAATGGGCATCACACAGGCACGAATGGGCTGCCCATCGAGGTGTACGGTGCAGGCGCCGCAATAGGATTTGCCACAACTGTATTTGGTTCCGGTGAGTCCCAGATGCTCGCGCAATACCCAAAGCAGCGCGGTATCGGGCTCGACATTCAGCGTCTTTTTTTCACCGTTGATGGTGAGCGTGTAGGTGGCCATGATCGTAGGTTTGTGGGCTAAGATAAGGTTTTGTGGGGATTTAAGAAAGAATTGATGGTGAGGGTTTTGTAAGGGATTGGGCAGATTGGGGGAAAGGCATGGAGAATTAGCTAAAAAGTGGTAACTTGACTCAAATAAAAGAAAACCCTTGGCTCTTAAAAGCTGGTTTATGGAAAAGGAAAAAGTGATCAACGAAGGTGGAATCAACGGCTCAGCAGACGGGACTATTGACTACGATAGTGCTGATTTTCTGGCCTTGCAGGCCATGATTAAAGCTAGCGCCGAAAAACTGGATGAAACAGAGAGACTGAATAATACTTTATTGTCAATCCGCTTTCAGATGGAAAATTACTTGGGTGATGAGTGATAAAACTACTATTGTGAAACTATTTTCTAAACTCAATAGCTTGGTTTATAACTGAATATCACGACGGAATATTTCTCACCCAGTTTCTTTGGTAACTTCTAAAAAGTCTTCAAAGTCCTCATCAGGCATATCAGACCAGCTCCCCGCAAGAGACATGATCTCGACTTGATTTTGTTTTTTATGCTCTATATTTTCTGAAAAGTGTTGAAGGTAACTATCTACTTGTTGAAGATAGTCGACCGGAATACGGCTTAATCGGAGTAAAATGGATTGATAAATTTTTTCGCTTTCAACCATGTGTCATTCATTTGTCTTCAAAGTTACCGATTATTTTACAGTGGGTCAAGATTTGGGCGCTATTATGTTTGAGATAGCATGTTATCACTCGTTGATCAATCTGTGAAAATAGGCAAGGGCATTTATCCTGTATGGGTTATTCTTTTCTTTTTTGTCAAATATTTTCTCAAAGGATTCTTCAAATACACGCTTGTACTCTTTCCAAAACCAATAGGGATTAATAATCAGAAAACCATCTTTAATGGCCCAGCCTTCCTCTAGTTCTGCTTTTAGAAAAACATTTTTACTTCTATACCCGTGCATGAAAGAAGTGCGGAGATAGCTATGAAAGAGCTCGGCATAACTTTTTATGTCTTTAACTTTATCATTAGGCCATAGTGCTTGCATTGATGCTTTAAATTCTTGGTTTAAAGGCCGAGTTAGTTTTTTATCCAACTCGCCATAAATGCGGACTGACACAAGTTTTGAAATTTCCTTGTCCTTATGTTTATCTTTTTCCCATTCGGAAACGGGCGAAATTACTCTCCCTATTGTCTCCACTGCAATACAGGTTAGCACTGTTAAAGGGAAAGGAGAATAAATTTTAGTCGAATCAGCAATTGGGTCAATTTGAGAAATTAGATAGGATTCTAAGCGTCGTTTAAGTAGAAGAAGCTTATCATCTTCGTTAGTAATTTGGCGAACCTCTCCAAATAATATTGCTCCAGTACCATCAAAATGGGCACCAAAAAAAGTATTGTCTGGAATTGGCATGATATTTAATTTTGGAACTACCTATGTTTTATTAGCTTAAAATAAATTCTCTCTTTTAGTCGAAATCTACAAGCACCATTTAACCCCCAAACACCATCCCCAAATCCACCTCCAACTCCGGAAACACCGCCGAGCGCAACACCTCATCCTCCAATACCGGAGCCAAGCCAATGTACTTCCCGGCCTCATTCAGCACATACACCCGCACCTCGCGATCCAGCGGATACACCAGCCAATACTCCCGCACTCCAGCCTCTTCATACACCTGGTATTTTTCGCGCATTTCTTTTTTGCTATTGCCGGGGGAAAGAATTTCGATGATTAAATCGGGTGCACCATCACAACCCTGATTATCCAGTTTGCCGGGGTCACAGATGACACATAAATCCGGCTGAACGACTGTCGTCGTTTGACCCTTTTTCAAACTAACCGGCAGCCGTACATCGAAAGGAGCAGCAAAGACCTGACAACTTTTACCCACAAAATGACCGTACAAGCGAAAATACAGTGCACCTGAGATTTGTTGATGAAAGGTGTTGGGGGCAGGACTCATGGGAAACAAACGCCCTCGGATCAACTCCACCCGTTCCTGAAATTGCCAGCTCAGGTAATCTGCATAGGTATATATCCCCTCGGGATCGAGCTGGCTCAAACTGGTAATGGGCGTGGTTGCGATACTTGCCATAGTGCTGGTTTATTGGCTAAAATTAAGCATTTCCAAAAGCTTGCGCAAGGGCAGAAGTAGGGATGATCATTTCCGCCCAACAAACTTCTCCAAATACGCCTCTGCAAATCTCCGCCCCATCGCCCTTTGCCCCGCTGAATCAAAATGGATCTTATCCCCCTTATGCTGCAAATCCTGGGTGGAAATCACCGCTGTAAAAAGGTCTTTAGCCGAGTGTGCCCAGATGAGTTGATTGATCTTTTTCCATTGCTCCGGATTTTGAGAATAAGCGCCCAATTCACCCATTAAGACCGGGAGTTGAGGATTACCCACCGCAGTTCGGAAGTTTTGCAACAGCCGGGCCAAATTTTCGGGATAAAGGGGGATGCTCCAGGGCAAACGCATTAAAATTTGAGGGTATTTTCTCTATACTTGTCCGACAATGCACATCGGTTCATTCTACGATTAATGCTGACTTTAGGTTTGTCACCATTTGTTTTGAGTAGGTTGAGCGCCATTCGGCGGATGAGC
>NZ_JANRKL010000170.1:0-22800 GCF_033763495.1 Haliscomenobacter sp.
AACCGTTTTAAAGTGCGTTCTACGCTTATGCTTTCTCTGCTTCGATCCTCTACTCTTGGGATGTGCCATCGTTCCAAAATTTATCGGGAATCAATCCCGTTCGTTAGTGTTATTAATATTCAAATCTTTGAGGGCGCTCCATATCGGGTTTTCTCCGGCTTCTGGATTGTCCTGGGCATCGGTACTGTCCACCAGGTTTTTGCTCAACAAGTCGAGCATTTCCCGATTGCATTGCCGGTAGTTATCCGCTCCACAATCGTATGTTCGGGTCATGGGGATTGCCAGAATGATGAATTCGTAGGCAAAGGTTCCAATGTTCAACTCCGAAGATTCAGGGTGGATGTAAACCACTTCATCGTCTTCCACTTCGTTTTCTTCACTGAGTTTGACGATCAATGATTGTCGATCGGCAATTGGAAGATCAATTTCGGCCAGGCAGCGGTCACAATCCGTGCGGACGGTTCCTGCGAAGTCAAAATCGAGCACAAAGAGCGTTGGTTGTTTATCCAGTATAACTTTTAAAGAAAGTTTTCCATCTTGCACCGGCGAATCCGGGAACTCGGCAAAAAACTCAGCTCCTACCTCATACTGGAACTCGTGTACCCCATTACGCAAACCCTTGATTGGTAAGGAAAAAGGTATGAGCCCATTCATTGTTAAAGAACTTTTGTCAAAAGTGTCCGCAAAGATAAGTCTTTTTAGGAAAAAAAAAACTGAAAATAAACTTAATCTAAGCTTAACACTTTGAAAGCAAAGTTCGACGTTGGAGAGGAAGAATCAGGGTTCGAAAAGTTCAAGGTAGTTTGCTCATATTTTTTAGCCCCAAAACTTAAGAACCGCCCCAAAAACTTCAGCGTCCGCCCATACCTAAAATTATTTTTTTCCATGAAGCCATCATGCATACGGCCAATCTTTATCACTGCATTTTTTTGTATTCAAGTGTTTTGGATAAAAGCCCAAACGCGCTTAGAACCTGGTGACCTTGCCATTATTCAAGTGAATGCCAATAATTCGTTATGTAGCGGAACAGCCGTTGACCGGATTAGTTTTATTTGTTTTAAAGATATTACCGCAGGTACCAGTATCGACATTACGGACAATGGCTGGGAGCGTTTGAATCCTGGGCGTTGGGGGAATTCTGAGGGATTTGTTCGAGCAACCCGCAGTGGGAACGCGATCCCGGCAGGTACTGTGATTACTTTTGAATTTCCTCCAGTAGGCAGTATAACTTATCGCGGAATTCTACCAGATGATACCTGGAGTTTTAGTGCACTAGGAAGTACCAATTCAGTCAATCTTAATTCTGGTGGCGACCAATTTTATTTCATGCAAGGGGGCACCTGGAATCAGGGAACCGGGACTGCTGGCAATTTTAGCCACGATGCAACGTATACTGGCGGTCGGATTTTGTTCGGATTCAATACCAAAGCGCAATGGTTCAATGACGATTCACCTCAGGAGTCCAAATTACACCCCGATGTGGCCAATTGCTTCAATATGGCCCCGACCGGCAGTGCGACCGACTTCATTGCCTACAATGGTCCCAGTACAGCAAGCACTCAACTGGAATGGATTTCCCGGATTGGCAATCCGGTCAATTGGCGGACGGCCAGCTCCTGCGCCAATTTACCTCCTGTTCCATTGCGGTTTAACATCGCGAACAGTGGCATTGAATTAAAATGTACTACTTGCCAGGGCTGTGATACCATTGATGAAGTGCTGCGTTTGACCCTGCCAAGCACGGGAGGGCCCTTTATCCTGGAGTACAGTGATGGTTTGGATACCTTCCAAGTGGCACAGGCTCAAAACAATGATTCCATTTCCGTAAGGGTAGGGGAGACCACTACCTTTTTTATCGTCTCGGTTACTGATGCCAATTCATGTCCGGTTTACTCCAATTTTGCCCGACCGACTACTGTTACGATTACCCCAGGGGTAAGCATTCAACCCATTGTAGATCCAGTAGTGGCTTGTACCAATGGCAGTGCTCAGGCTACCTTCGCCCTGACTGCTCTGGATGGCCAGATTCGTGGCAATACTGGATTGGCCGTGCAATGGTACCGGGATCAAAACTTGCGCGACACCATCTTCAACCCCGACCAGTTTAGCTCTGGCGCCACAAGTGTTTATGCCATAACTACCGACGGGGTATGCCGTAGTCGGGCTGTACCCGTAGTATTGCAACTGGCCAATCCTCCTAGTCTGGTGGTGCCAGCAGGGGACACCCTTTGTGGTGGAACTTGTACCCGCTTGCCGCTTTCATTTCAGGGCAAGGCACCATTTATTTTGGGTTTTATCGTAAATGAGGGTGGGAACGTTCAACCAGATGGGCTGGTGGCCAATTCAAACCAGGACTCGCTGGTATTTTGCCCTTCACGTACCGGAATGGCAAGCATCCTTTTTTCCTCCATCATAGATGGCAATGGCTGCCCGGCATTGATTGATGCGATGGTCAATATTTTGAACCAGGAAAGTGATACGACCCTGATTCGCCGCGAATTGTGCCTGGGAGAGCAACTCATTGTCAATGGACAGGTGTATGATGAAAACCGCCCGAGGGGCATCGAATTTTTATCCACTACTGCGGGCTGCGACAGCATCATCTCGGTAGATTTGAGCTTTTCACCCCGCCCCAATGGCACCTTGAGCGGAGATACAACCATTTGTGGCGGAGGAGCAGGCAATTTGCGCTTTCAATTGAGCGGCGGCAGCCTTTTTAACCTGATCATTAGCAACGGCATGGACACGATCCCTTTTAACAATGTTCGAAATGGGACCGTTTTGCCAGTTATTTTATCTAAAACTTCAACTTTTACCTTGTTGTCGGTAAAAACAAGCACAGGATCTTGTGAAGCCAATCCCAATAGTTCAGCGACCATTACCATCAGTGAACCCATTGCCACGGCAAGAGCTACCACTAACTTTGGCCGCTACAACATCAGTTGCTTTGGCGCCGCTGATGGTGCGGCAATTGCAGAGGCGAGAGGGGGGGTGGCCCCTTATCGGTATACCTGGAACAACAACCAGAACACGCAGATCATCAGCAATCTTGGGCCAGGAACCTATGAGGTGGTGGCCAGGGATAGTGTTGGTTGTGAGGCAGCTCCGGTAAGCGTTACCCTGATTGAACCTGATTCCTTGCGCTTTCAATATGCTTTGGATACCGCAGTTTGTCCCGGGCAAAAAAACCAATTGCGCATCCTTAATATTTCGGGTGCAGGGGGGCCATATGCTTATTCCTTGGATGGAGCAGCGTTTGCCCCTTTTGGCGGACCGCTCACCATCTCTGACCTGGCTTCAGGCAATCGGACCTTGCGGATCAGTGATGGCAACAATTGTATTGCTACCCGAACCGTTCGGGTTCCCAATTCTTCCGAATTGAGTCTGGACCTTGGTCCCGATCGCAGCATTTTTGCGGGAGATAGTGTTTTGATCAAACCACAAATCAATTTCACACCTAGTTCGATCACTTGGCAACCTGGTACTGGATTGCAAAGCCTGGATTCGGCGGCCATCGTCGCCCGGCCGAGCACTACTACGGTTTTTCAACTTACTGTAAGAAGTGCCAATGGCTGCGTGCTGCGCGATAACCTGATGGTTTTGGTAGAAAAACGCCTGCGCATTTATGCCCCGAATGCCTTTAGTCCCAATGGTGACAACCAGAATGATTATTTCACCTTGTATTACGCCCAGGAAGTAGAAAAAATCAGCGCAATGAAGATATTTGACCGCTGGGGCAACCTGGTTTTTGCAGCTGAAAATTTGAGCAACACTCCCGAGAGTGGCTGGGATGGGATGGTCAACGGTGAAAAAGCCTCGGTCGGGGTGTATGTCTTTGTAGCGGAAGCCCTGTTGCGTACTGGCAAAACCGAAATCATTCGAGGCTCCCTGACCTTGCTGCGTTGAGATGTACTGCTTTTATCTATTGAGTAGTATTGGGTTTAGGGTGAATTTTTCCTACACTTCAGTCCGATTACTAGGGTAGTAGTATAGAATTAAGGTTGAAAGACCGCATTCCCCCCAAAACCTGCGCTGTTTTTATCCTCATCTATCAATCCTGCTTGCAGTTGTCGGGAGGTTTTGGTGCTTCCATCGTGGCTCCATCCCGGAGGGCCAAACACGTATCCCAGGCGTAAGCGCCAGGGCAAGTCGCGGTGTTTGACAAAAACATCATTCCAAATGGCGATGTACTCGTGGAAAATAACTTTAAACCAACCACTGTTGTCAGGGAGGCTAACCAAACCGTATTTTATGGGCTCATCCGCTCTTTCGGCTTCATAAGTACCAAACAATTTATCCCAAATGATCAATAGCATTCCAATGTTTTTGTCCAAATAACGCACATTGGAAGCATGATGGACCCGGTGATGGGAGGGAGTCACAAACAACCATTCATAAATGGGAATACTCTTCACCGCGTGGGTGTGCACCAAAATGCCGTATATCTGGGTGATGGAAAAAGCCAAAAACAAATCTTTGGCTTCGAAGCCCATCAAGGGTAGTGGCAAATAAAAAACAAAGCGGTAAATGGGCTCCAGTACCGAGGAACGAAAACCTACCGAAAAATTGAATTGCTCCGAGGAATGGTGGGTTACGTGTACCGCCCAGAAAAAGCGGCAGGTATGTTCCAGCCGATGAATCCAGTAAAAACAAAAGTCTTGCCCAATCATCAGCCAAATCCAGTACCAAACCGGGTTCTGAATTTGGAATACCTGGTGCTGGTATACATAATCCAAGGCCAGGTAGGTGGGAATTCTACGGGTAAGGGCATCCACTCCCATTTGGCAAATGGTGAGGTAAACATTGGTGAAGGTATCGCGCCAGGTATATACAGGTTTTTCCTGCCGATTGCTCAAATACATCTCGAGCAAAATCAAAATAGCGCATACCGGGGTCGTGAGAGTCACCAGGCCCAATTCCTTAAAGCTACCGCTTAGCTGCTCCATAACAACAATGTGGAATAATCGGGTAAAAAAGAGAGGCAAAGGTAACGCCTGGGGCCTGGTCGCGCAATAGGGAGAGAAGATTAAAAAAACGTCAAAATTTTTGGTGAATAAACTATTGTGTATCTTAAACTTCGTTTTTTAGAAAAAACTGCATTAAAAAATCAGGCCATGCAGCAATCACGAAGAAAATTCATTCAACAAACGGGCCAATTGGTACTTGGGGCAGGACTAATGGGCACTTTACCCTTAGAGCTCATTGCTGCGCGACGTAAATCCATTGACCCCAATGATCGCATTGGAGTAGGCTTGATTGGCTGCAATGGGATGGGCTTTGTCGATCTGCAGTCTTTTTTGAAAAATGACCAATGTTTTTGTGCGGCCCTTTGTGATGTAGACAATAATGTGCTTACGCGCCGCAAGGCTGACCTGGAAAAAGCAGGTTTGCCTGCACCAAAACTATACAAAGCCTACCAAGATCTGTTGGCTGACCCCGCTGTAGACCTGGTGATCATCGGTACACCCGATCACTGGCATTGTTTGATGTTTTTGGATGCTTTATCGGCGGGAAAGGATGTATACGTGGAAAAGCCCATTGGCAACTCCTTGGCTGAAGTAAGGGTGATGGAACTAGCGGCGGCACGCTCAGGACGAGTTGTTCAGGTTGGGCAGTGGCAACGCAGTCAACCTCACCTGGAAGATGCCCGGCAATTCCTGCGTTCCGGCAAATTGGGCCGTGTGCGCAGCACCAAAGCCTGGGCCTATGTTGGTTGGAAATCCAGCATACCCAAAGCGCCTGATGGTCCCGTTCCTGCGGGTGTGGATTACAACTTGTGGTTAGGTCCCGCTCCCAAACGGCCTTTTAACCCCAATCGCTTTCATGGTAATTTTCGCTGGTATTGGGACTATGCCGGGGGGGTGATGACTGATTGGGGGGTGCACATGATCGATACCGTTTTGCAATTTATGGAGCCCGAGATGCCCCATACCATCATGGCCGCAGGGGGAAAACTGGGCTACCCTGACGATGCGCAAGAAACCCCTGATACACTTACCACTGTGTACAATTTCCGCGACTTTACCCTGACCTGGGAACACATGATGGGCATCGGCCTGGGCAATTACAACCGGGGGCAAGGTGCCGCATTCATTGGGGAGAACGGCACCCTGGTGATCAGTCGGGAAGATTGGGAAGTCATTCCGCACAACAAGGCCATAGAAGCCATTCCCTCTCAAAAGGCGAAAAACTCCTTTGGCCTGGATTTACACGTCCAAAATTTTCTGGAAGCAGTAACCATAAAAGAGCCCGAGGCGGCTAAAGCAAGCATCGGAATTGGCGCACGAGCCTGTGTAGTCAGCCAAATGGGCAATATCGCCTACCGCAGTGGACAAACTTTGCATTGGATTCCTGAAAAGGGAAAATTTGCGGAGAAAGAGGGGAATCGGTATTTGGAGAAGAAGTATGAGAATGGGTATAAATTAAGTGAAAAGTGAAAAGTGAAAAGTGAAAAGTTAGTTTTAGAAGCCTAAGATCATGCTTTTCATTTTTCACTTTTCACTTTTCACTTTCAAGCTGCATTTTGCTGCAGGAAAAAACTAGCATCTCTTACCGTATCAATTTTTGCGGCTTGTTCTTGGTTGAGAAAAACACCGAATTGAGATTCTAATTTTGCAATCAATAAGTCTTTGTCAACCGAGTCTAGGTACAAATCGTCAACGAGGTCAGTGTGGGGGTTAATGCGCGAGGAAGGGATGTTGAGTTCCCAGGCTATCAATTCAATGATACGGTCCTCGGCGGTCCATTTGCTCTTTTTAGCCATTACCACAGTTTCACAGTTTAGGTGATGAAATATTTGGGTTAACAGGATCATTCGTAGTGGGGCAAAAACAAGTGATCATTTTTCCTGAGCCAGAGGATTAGATAAGACACTTGAAATGAAACGTTTCCTTATCTAATCCTCTGGCAAAATGATCACTTGTTTTTTTGTCGCCCCACAGTAAGACAACAGTCTGTAGAATTTGGTTTCTTTATCCATCCAAAATCGAATAAAGAACGAATCCAGATAGGGATAGGTTGCCTGGAAGTGACAATATTTTTGACAAAACCCAGTGAAGTGACGCTAAACTGTGCTGAAATGAGGATTTTTAGCCTTGAATTGTAAACCTAATTTTCAAAAGTTTCGGTAAGGTTCATCGGGTAAACGGATCAATTGTTTTTTGCCTTGTTCCAATTCCAACCAATGACAAAGCAGGATGCCAATACCCGCGGCCCCTTGCATGTACCCGGTTTGGGCGGCTAAGGCTTCGGGTTCTGAACGGTTCTCAGCCTGGATCCAGCGCAGGCCCTGGGCATCGGAGGTGGCCCGGTTGAGTAAGTCCTGGGTGTGGAGCCAGGCGTAATTGCGGTATTTCTTTTTCCCTTCCATGCGATACAGGGTAAGAAAGAATTCGGCGACTCCGGCATTGCCACAACATTGGCTCACATTGTTCCAAAATCCTGGCGTACGCTCCTGTGGAATGGGCGATTTTAAGAGCGTATTGATCGCTTCTTTCCAGGGCTTTTCCCAGGTTTTGCGCTCTTTTTTATAGGAATTGTACAACACGTAATACAAACGCGCCGTGCCAACTGGCCCATGGCAATACCCGTAATAAAAGAGCTGTTTGCCATCACCTTCTTCGTGGTGGGGAATCAGGCCTTCTGCATTTTTTAAAGTTTGCAAATACCTGGCCCCATTCAAGGCTACCCGCAAGTACCGACCCTCTTCCAAAATGGCGAAAACTTCGGCAGCGAAATAGGCTACTCCGGCGGTGCCGTGGGAGAAATTGGGCATGGTTCTTTCCGCACCAGGCCACATGCGCCATTTCCACTGCTCGGTACTGATGCGTTGGGCCGCATTGATGAGCCAGTTGCAGGTATTGGCGGCTAGTTCGAGGTAGGTGAAATTTTTGGTTTCGCGGTAAGCATACAGCAGGAACAGACCAATGCCCGCATTGCCCGCAATGATATCGGTGACGTAGCCCCAGTGGGTTATTTCGCCCCGGGTGTCGGCCGCATTGAGCAACAATTTGAGAACCCGTTGAAAACCTTCATTGTATTTGGTATCCTTGGTCGCTTTGAAAACCTCCTGCAAGGTAAATCCTACTCCACAAATCCCGGAAAAAAGCCCGGTTTTACCTTGGGCATCCATTTCACTCAATTCTTCGGGCAAACGGGCCAACAAAAAATTGGCCCCCTTTTTGGCTTCTTCCAAGTATTCTGGCCGATTGGTGGCATGATGAGCTTCCAGGTAAAACAACACGATGCCAGGGACACCGCTGTACAAATCCAAACTGATCCGCCCACCACTATCCCCCGGAATGACGGGCCAGCTGCTGCCTTCCGCACTGGTTTTGACGTGTTGGTGCAACCACAAATGGATGCGTTGGATGCTGTCGGCCAGGCCGCTTTGGGCTTGAAGCTGAACCACAAAAAAAAGCAAAGACAAGCCGATGATACTGCTGCGAAGGCGCATTGGCAATTGGTTTTTAGAAAAATAACATAAAGTATTGTTCCCCGCTATAACAGCTCAAAGTTCGGCTTTAGTTTATTGGTATGCCCATAAAAGTCATTGATGATTTTAATGACCTCTTCGGGATCGTCGGTGAGGGGCAACAAATCCAGATCGCCAGGCGAGATGTTGTGTTCCTCTTCCTGCATCACATCATACATCCACTGCTTGAGGCCCGACCAGTACTTGGTGCCCACCAGGATCACCGGCACTTTGTTGATTTTTTTGGTTTGGATCAAAGTGAGCACTTCAAATACTTCATCGATGGTACCAAAACCACCGGGTAAGGCTACAAAGGCCTGCGCATACTTGACAAACATGACCTTGCGGATGAAAAAATAGCGGAAGTGCAGGTTTTTATCGTTGTCGATGTAGGGGTTGTTGTTTTGTTCAAAAGGCAAACTGATGTTCAAACCCACCGATTTGCCGCCATACAAAGTCGCACCCTTATTGCCTGCTTCCATGATCCCCGGGCCGCCGCCGGTGATGACGCCGTAACCTTCGATGGTCAAACGCCGGGCAATGTCTATGGCGAGTTTGTAATAATTGTTGTCGGGTTTGGTCCGCGCCGATCCGAAGATGGACACACAGGGGCCAATGACGTTCAAGGTCTCGAAGCCCTCCACAAATTCTGATATCACCTTGAACATGGTCCAGGAATTCTGGCCCTTCAGTTCCTGCGACCACTCCTTCATGTGGGGGTGCGCTTGGGTTGTTGGTTTGTTTTCCGACATACGTTTCTGGTCGTTTTTGAAAAGAAAAAGGACGGAAATATAGTTTTTTTTGGGAAATGTAGGCGGGGAAAAGTGGGGAAAGTTTGTATTGAATGTTAAATACTTTGCATTGTCGGCCATTGGCTTTTAAAGCTTTGCTTGGCTCTTGCGCTTATGCGGAATAGTGCCCATTTTGCATTTTAATTGTTATTTGACTTGCTAATCAACAGCCGGGATCATTTAAAATGAGTTATTATGCGAAAAATGATTCAACTATTTTGCTGGGCGGTAGGTGGCTGTTTATTGCTCTTAGCTGAGGTGTCAGCCCAAAATTACTTGCCTTTTCCCACTAAAAATGCGGAATGGAGTAGAGTAGTTACAGTAGTCGGTGACCATGATCCAGTTTATATCACTTCCCACTATGCTCCCAAAGGAGACACTATCATACAAAGCAAGGTTTTTGCAAAATTATATGTCGACACAGGCAAAGCATTTAGGATTGACTCTGCACAATATGTTGGTGCTTACATCAATGAATCAAACCGTGTATTTTTTATAGACAAAGGTGAGCTCATTCCACGGTTATTGTATGATTTCAATCTCCCTGTTGGTTGGATTGGTGAATCATCACCGAATTGTAACCCCAACGCTCTCAGGTGTGTACTTTTTCGGCTTGCTTCCATAGACACGGTTGTGTATGATGATCAGGTAAGGCGAGCAAGATTCAATTTTGAAATAGGTAGAAAGCCAGACAACGGTGTTTTTATGGGGAGGTACGCCTATTCCTGGATAGAAGGCATTGGAAGTACGCTCGGCTTTTTTCCTGATATAAGCAATACTATGTTTGTGCCAGTTACCCCTCAAGTCTTTCTAGACTTACTTTGTTTCAAACAGAATGAAACTTTGCTTTATACCCATCCTGATTTGTACAAAGGCAACTGTTTTGTGGATATTGTCGATGATGTGAAGACCATAGAAGATCCCAGAGCGATAAACATTTACCCCAATCCTGCCGTTGAAAAACTTTTTATTCAACATGATTTAAACCTGAATAAAAACACCTCAAGCGTTCTGCTGATGGATGTTATGGGGCGGGTGGTATTACAAAAGCAGTTGGATGCCTCCCTGGTTCAATTGGATGTCTCAACTATGTCTCCGGGTGTTTATTTTGCCCAAATTCGTTCCAAAGAAGGGAGAGTGAGCCTTTGTAAAAAAATAATCAAATCAAATTAAGAAATGCGCAGATAAGGATAATTTATTTAGTCAAACTTGGCTTTGTATTGTTCCACAACTGCGAGTGCTTCTACTTCATTCAAACCCTCGGCTTGTAATAAGCTCACTATTACTTCATTCACTTTTTCCACTGGGCTCTTGACCATCATAGCCATTTTTTCCAATGAAAACTCCTGGAGTGACCAGAGTGTTTGAATGAACTCCTGCTTTTCAAGCTCAATTCCTTCTTCTCTACCTTGCTCAATCCCTTGTAGATATAGCCCATCGGTTTCGATGTCATAATGAATAGTCATGGCTTCAACTTGAGTTTTTACAATGATTTCCATTTTCCTTAAACGTGATAAAATTAACAATTGTTTTTGATACTTTTTGACTCTGAAAGAGCCTTTTAGGATTTTGTTTAGGCTGCTCAAAATTTGCCTAATGACCACATCTGGCGCATCTTGTCCAAAATCGCAAAGAATAGCCAGAATCACTTCCTCGGGAATAGCTGAGTTTAAAAACACCTCTTTGGGTATGTTTTTTAATACTATTACTTCAAACTGAAATTCCAAACCACTAAGCGACAGGTAATTTTTCTTGATTTGAGTGCCCAGGCCCATACCGCCATAAATAACAATTTGCCTCAAGGGTAGAGCTGTAATCTGGTGGAAAAGGGCGTAATGCAGAAAATTGCGTTTTCGTAAATCTTCATCACTAACATGAAACTCAATTTGCAGGCCGTAGTCTAAATTTACGTCATCATGGACAACTCTCCTGATATTGTCCATTTCTGCTTCCTGAGTTGCCTGCATTTTTGCATCTATAGGAACGAGCTTAGGAGGCGATAACCCCAGCAATTTCTTTAACAAATGCAAAAGTAAAGGTTCGATGTTCTCCTTAAAAATCCGATCGTAGTTGTTTGCCATAATTTACATTGAGGACTATTTCAATGCAAATTAGATCATCTCAAATTCCGAGTCACGTCACTTTATACAACTTTTGACCAGGGCAAATTTCCGCAATTCGCCCTACCCATTGATCACTGCAAGCCCGCAATCAACTCGAACTCCTCCTCCAACTTCCCACTCAAGCGTTCAAAAACCTCAAAGTACTTCATGTACAAGTCGTGATTTTGCACATCCGGGCTATACGTTCCCGTAAAATGGGTACTGGCTGAAGCTTCCTCCAAACCACTAAAATAGCCCATTTGGGTAAAGGCGATCAAAGCCGTGCCTTGCGCAATGCTGTCCACGGTGGTATTGACTTGTACTGGTAGGCCATAAATATCAGTCAGGATTTGTGCAAACAGCGGCACACTGGCGTAAGAACCCGTCATGCTGATGCTGTCAAAAGAACGCTGTGTACTTAGCAGTTTGCCAATGCTGTACATCTCCAGTAAAATTCCTTCTACACAAGCCCGCAGCAGGTGTTTGGGTTCGTGAGTGATGTTGAGGCCAAAAAATACGCCCCGGGCGTTGGCGTTCCAAATCGGGGCTCGTTCGCCCAATAAATAAGGCAAGAACAACAGCCCCTTGGCTCCGGCGGGCACATACAGCGCGTCCCGGATCAACTCTTCCCGCACCTGTTCAAATTCCTGGCCTTGGTGAAAATTGCCAAACTGCTGGGTAAACCAATCAAAAGCCACCCCGACATTGTTGCTGGGCCCACCCGAAATAAAGTAATCGTCGGCAAGCAGGTAATTGAAAAAGCGTTGCTGCTCGTCGGCCAAAAACTCTTTGCCCGCTACCCGCACGGCCCCACTGGAAGCAATGGTGACGGTGGCCCTTTTGTGGCGAATGTCTCCCGAGCCCAAAGTGGCCGAACAGCCATCGCTGGAGCCCAAAATCACCTTGGTCGTACTGGCCAGGTGCAAGGATTTGCAATACTCTTTTTTTAGGCCAACTTCATCAAAATAGATCGAAACAGGAGTGGATAAGCGCTCTTTGTCGATGCCCGCAAAATTCAGGGACTGCTCATTCCACGCCAATTGGTGGATGTCAAAAAGCCCGGTAGAAGAAGCGATGCTGTGATCAACGAGGTATTCCCCCGTCAATTGTAAAATGATGTACTCCTTGAGCGAGATGAACTTATAAGCTTGATTGAAACGTTCCGGGTCTTGTTGCTGCATCCAGGCGATTTTGGCCAGCGGTGACATGGGGTGGATTGGCGTTCCAGTAGTGTTGTAAATGCCCTGGCATTCAGGGCTATTTTTCAGCATCTTGGATTGCCGGATGGCCCGGTTGTCGGCCCAGATGACAGCATTACCCAGGGGGCGTCCATTTTTATCCACTGCCAACACACTATGCATGGCTGCACAAAAGCAGATGGCTTGCACCTTGTATTTTTGCGGGTGAATCTGCTCGTTCAGGAAGTTTTTCAATACGTACAAGGTCGTGATAAAAACCTGTTCGGGGTCTTGCTCACTGTAATCTGCTTGGGGGTGAAAAGTGGGATACGAACCTTTACGCATGCCCAATACTTTTCCACTGAGGTCAAATGCATGGATTCGAACTGCCGAAGTATTGATGTCAATGGTAAGAATACAATCCATGATCGTCGGTTATATCATTAGGCAAAATAGGCTATTTACTGCCACAAAGACTCGAAGACACTACATGCCACTCTTTTACTAGTTTAACTTGGCACCTTAGTGTCTTGGTGGCTTATGTTGTTTTCATTACTGGTTCTTTCGGTACGCCCGTGGCGTATAGCCCGTCAGTTTTTTAAAAGTTGAAGAAAAGTGCTGTGAGGAGTAAAACCCCGTTTCGAGTGCAATCCGCGTCAAACTGTGGTTGCTCTGCCGCAATAACTTGATGGCTTCCGCAATCCGCAGGTTGATGAGGTAATGCAAGGGGGAGAACCCTGTAAACACCTTTACTTTTTCCGTAAATGCCGTGGTGCCCAAACCTACCAGGCCGGCCATTTCTTCCACCGTCCAGGGATGAGCGAGGTTACTGCGCAGGGTTTGCTCCAGTTTCATGAAGATTTGGGGGAAATCCCGCCTGAAATTTTCGGCCTTGCTCAGGTGTCGCACCATTTCTATCAATAACTCATCCAGCAGGTGATTGACTCTCGTACGAAAGCCCATCTCTTGCTGCATGATTTCGTATTCAATGCTTTGTAATATGGTAGCGCCAGCTCCAAAGCGGGTCAATACTGGCGTTTTGTTCATGGCCAAAATTTTCCCCATTACCCCCTGCTCCGATTCGGAGATGCCACTCCAGGCACCCAATTGCAACTTTCCCTGGGCGTCAAAATATTCAGGTTGAACGCCGATCCAGGTCAGGGTGCCAATATCCATTACCCCTTTAGCACTACCAATTGCCTGCCAAGGACAGGCCAATGCAGTATCTCCAGGAAAAAGGGTGTAACCTTGTCCTGCAATGTTCCAATCGAATTTTCCTTCGGTAATCAAACCCACCCTGAGCTCAGGATGAGTTTTGATGGTAAATGAATTTAATTGTATGTTCTGGACTTTAAGTTTTACTAACTCAGTGATGTAAGGAAAATTTCGAAGTTGTTCCGCCTCGCCTTGTTGCAACAACAATAAGTAATTCATAGTCGGCTTCAAAAAAGATTTTATCCACCGCAAGCAAGCTTGAGTACATAAAATCTAGCTAGCTTATCAAAGCTAATTTCCAACAAAAATAAGTTAAACTTTGAGCAAAAAAGTACAAAATTCGCCGCCAGGTATATATGGAAGTTAGATTGTTTCGAATCCATGACATTTGTAATGAATTAATACGCACTTTTAAAACCTAATCATCGGATCATGGAACAAAATCAACTCATTGGTCAGCTCTGGGGCATTAGTTTTCCCAGAGGCGCGTTACTTGCCGGCTTATTTTTGTTTTTTACCAATTTCCTCGTCGCTCAACAAGTTACGGGTACCGTCAATGACAACTCGGGGGTAGGTATTCCCGGGGTATTGGTTCTGGTAAAAGGAACTACTCGGGGCACGGTTACCGAGGTGAATGGCACTTTTAGTATTGCTGCCAATAGCAATGATACCCTTGCTTTCAGCTCAACGGGTTTCACTACTGTTTATGAAAGGGTAGGCAATCGCACCCAAATCGTAGTGACCATGCAAGAATCCATCCTGCAATTGGATGAAATGGTTGTAACTGCTTTGGGTATCCGCAAGGAATCGAAAAAGTTGGGCTACGCCACCACTACGGTTGGAGCGGAGGCGCTCACTGAAAACCGTTCACCCAACTTTATTAACACCCTGCAAGGTAAAGTAGCAGGGGTGAACATTTCCGGACTGGGTACAGGGCCTGCGGGAACCTCAAAAATCCGGATTCGGGGTCAGTCTTCCATTTCTGGCCAAAATAACCCTTTGATCGTTGTGAACGGGGTGCCCATTGACAACACCAACTTTGGTACCAACCCTGGTAATGCTGCTGCCGACAACTCTATTGGCGTACGCGGAGGCGGGAATACCTCAGATGGGGGCGATGGTTTGTCCAGCATCAACCCGGACGACATCGAAAGTATGACCATCCTGAAAGGTGCCACTGCTGCGGCACTTTACGGCTCTCGTGCCAAGGATGGGGTCATCATGATCACCACCAAATCTAAAGGGACTGGCAAGGGAATTGGGGTTACTTTTAACTCCAACTATACCAATGAAACGCCGCTGGATTTTACGGATTATCAATACGAGTATGGTCAGGGTGAAAACGGTGTGCGTCCTACTGCGCCCAACCCTACTTCTGGCCAGTGGTCCTTTGGAGAAAAATTCCAGCCAGGTATGACTCAGGTTTTGTTTGATGGAGTCTCTGTGCCATATGAGCCCGTTCGGGATCGGATCAGAAAATTTTTCCAAAATGGTTCTAACCTGACCAACACCTTGTCTCTGTCCACTGGTGGCGACAAAGGAGGATTCAATCTTTCTTTTTCCAATATGGACAACCAGGGGATCGTACCGAACAACAAGTTCAACCGCAAAACCATCAACGTGGGCTTTGGCTATGATTTGTCCAGTAAAATCAGTTTCTCTGGCAACATCAATTACTCCAACGAGTACAACCAAAATCCACCGAATATTGCCAACCAGGACAACTCTATACCTACAGCACTGTACAACATGGCCAACTCCATGCCACTGGACTTGCTGGATGAAAAAAAGTACGATGCGAATGGTAATGAATTTGTGTACTCTCGTTTCCGCAACCGGACCAACCCTTATTGGACACTTGCCGAACAGTTCCAAAACATCCGTCGCGATCGCCTTTTTGGCAACCTGGCCGTTAAGTATAACCTGACCCCTTGGTTATTCGTGCAAGGCCGGGTAGGCCAGGATTACTGGTCCCGGGATCAGGATTTCAACAACTTCCCTACTGGTCATGCTTCACTTGCGGCTGCTCCAGCGGGTTTTGTCAATGGAACGTATACTCAGGAGTCGCGCCGTTTCCGGGAAACCAACATGGATATCTTGCTTTCTGGTACCCGTACTTTTGGCAAGATCGGATTTGATTTCAACGTGGGGGGCAACCAGATGTACCGGCGTTCGGATCTGAATTCCGTACTCGTTACCGACTTTGTAGTGCGTGATTTGTATACGGTAATGAATGGTCGGGTAAAAGACCCAATTTATGGCCTCTCCGAACGGGCGGTGAATTCCGTATATGGTTCAGCTGAGGTTTCGTACAATCGGGTTCTGTATGTGAACGTCACCATGCGGAATGACTGGTTTTCAACCCTTTCTCCCGAAAACCGCAGCATCAGTTATCCCTCTGTATCGGGTAGCTTTGTCTTCTCTGAGGCATTTGGGAAAGCACCAAAATGGTTGAAGTTTGGAAAACTCCGCGCAGCCTATGCAGAAGTAGGTAGTGATACCGACGTTTCTCCTTATGCCAACAACCTGTTCTATGGCATCAATGCGAACTTGTACCCGAACCCATCAGGGGCCTTACAACCAGTAGGTGGCTCACAAGGCCTTACCCTACCCAATGCAGGCCTGCGTCCTATGCGTGCAACCGAAGCTGAAATCGGGATCGAACTGAAAATGTTCGACAACCGGGTTTCCTTGGATGCTGCGGTGTACCAAAAAACCACCAACGACCAGATTGTATCTGCCCAGATTTCCGACGCTTCCGGCTTTACCAATACCCTGATCAACTCGGGGAAAAGCCGCAACAATGGGGTGGAAATGTTGTTAAACCTCGTACCTGTACGTACTTCCAACTTCCGCTGGGACCTGAGTTTTAACGGATCTTACAACATCACCAAGGTATTGAGCTTGTTGACCGATAAGCCCGGGGAACGCATCACCGTAGGTACCCACGTATTCAATGGGGAATTGCGTCAGGTGGTAGGTCAGGAGATGGGCCAGATTTATGGCTTTGGCTACCGCCGGGATGCCCAGGGCCGCATCATTTTTGGCGGCAACGGGATTCCGCTGCGTACCACTGATCTAATTTCTTTCGGTTCTGCCCTACCTAAGTGGGTTGGCGGGATCAACAACGGATTCACTTACAAAAACCTGAGTGTTTCTTTCCTGATTGACTTCAAACTGGGCAATATGATGCTCTCTGGTACCAACTTTAACGCGGTACGCCATGGTTTGCACAAGATGACCTTACCTGGCCGTGCTGAGGGAGGTATCATTGGTGAAGGCGTGAACGATAAAGGGGAAGTCAATACCGTAAAAGCCAATGTACAGCCTTACTGGGAAGTAGTACGCTCCTTGGCTTTGATCGAACCTGTTGTGTACAATGGCGGGTACTGGAAATTGCGCCAGATTACTGCAGGATACGACTTTGGCAAACATTTGCCTGCCAATTCCATCATCAAAGGATTAAAACTCAGCTTTGTAGCCAACAACGTGTTGATGCTCAAAAAATGGGTGGACAACATCGATCCAGAAACCTTTGGCTACAGCTCCGACAACCTGATTGGTATGGAATCTACAGGCTTGCCTTCTACCCGGAGTATTGGCTTTAACCTCAATGTTAAATTCTAAAAGAACCAGCACATGAAAAAGAACTTTCTCTATACGTTTCTCTTATTATCGATGCTGGCCATGACTGCCTGTGATGAAGGTTTTGATGACCTCAACATCAATCAAACGGCAGCTACCAGCGTCAACCCGGTGTTTTTGTTGAACAATGCTGTGATCAATTCCTCGTTTGTGGCCACAACGGTACAATACGAGATTGGAATCGTTCAGCAGATGATCTCTCCCAACTCGGGGGTATTGACTGGGGCCAATTTTAACCAGGACAACCGCGATGCGACCCAGGCTTCCTGGCAGCGTTATTACCGCTCAACGATTCGGAATACCGTTGACGCTCTTGAAGCGGCTAAAAATTTGCCTACTCGGACTAATTTGTACAACATGTCGCGGATTTGGCTGGCTCACGCTTTTATGGTGATGACCGACACCTACGGCGATGTCCCTTATACTGAAGCAGGCAAAGGATACATCGAACAGGTGCTTTTGCCAAAATACGACTCCCAGCAGTCCATCTACACTGCGCTGATCAAGGAACTGACGGAAGCAACCGCAGCATTGGATGCCTCTAAAACAGTTGAAACAGCCGATGTCTTGTACGGTGGCAACATTACTCAATGGAAAAAATTGGGCAACTCCCTGCTCCTGCGGGCTGGGATGCGTCTGGTGAAGGTAGATGCGGCTTTGGCACAATCAACCGTACAAAAGGCACTGCAAGGAGCCTTGATCGATGCCAATGCTGACAATTGTGTGATTCGGCACGATGCCAACTACGTCAATGGGATCGGACAAATGTTGAATTCAACGGAAGCCAACAACTTTTACCTGGCAAAACCCTTTGCCGACCACCTGAAAAACACCAGTGATCCCCGCTTGGGCTCTATTGCGGTGCGTTATGTAGGGGCCAAATCAGGGCCTGAACAAAGTGCAGCAAAGGCCAACATCGATCCAGCTGTACAGATTGGTATGCCCCTTGGTTTTGACAACAGTGGTATCGTAGCAGAAGCCACCAAAGCCGGATTGGCCAGTTTTTACGACTTTTCTCAAGTCGACCGTACCCGGATGGTCAAAAATACCGCACCGATGTTTTTGGTTACGGCTGCTCAAACTCAATTGTTGGTAGCCGAAGCCATCCAAAGAGGTTGGGGAACTGGCAATATTGAGCAGACTTACCAAAAAGCAATCCGCTTACACATGGAACAAATGGCCTTGTACGATGCCAGATCTGCCATAGCTAGTAGTGCCATCGATGCCTACCTGACGGCCAATCCATTTGATGCCAGCAAAGCCCTGGAGCAAATCAATACCCAGTACTGGATTGCTTCATTCCTGAATGGACCTGAAGCTTTTGCCAATTTCCGCAGAAGTGGATTTCCTGTACTTGCGCCTAATCCTTTCCCTGGGAAAGCCATTAAGGGGGCATTTATTCGCCGCTTAACTTATCCCAACTCCGAAATTTCGGTCAACAAAGCCAATGTCGATCAGGCAGTTGGCCGCCAGGGCGCCGATGACCTGGATAGCCGCGTTTGGTGGGATAAGTAAGATAGGGTGTGGGTGTGATTGTGTGAGGGTGTGTTGGGGTAACCCGATATTGCTGCACAACATCCAATGTAGGGGCAACCCTTGCGGTTGCCCCTACATTTCGCAATTCAATTGAATCAAATAGTGTTTTGTCCGAAGAGGCTGTTCGGTTAAAAAAACTCAGATGGTATTTTTTTTATACCGAATGGCCTGTACTTTCTTCAACTCTGATAACTTTGCCGCCCTTAGACTTTTCGGAGCAAGTTCAACTGTAAAAATGGTTCATTCATACATCGGCATTGACATTGGTACTACTGCGACCAAAGCGGTGGTTTTTTCTCCAGTTGGGCAAGTATTGTACCAAACGAGTCGGGAATACCCCATGTACCACCCTCAACCCACCTGGAGCATTCAAAAACCTGAGGACTTGCTTCAAGCAGTAATCGACTGTTTGCAGGAAGTAAATCAACGTTTCCCAGAAGCCAGTTTTGTTAGTTTTAGTGCTGCGATGCACAGTTTGTTGTTGTTGGATGAACAGGGGAAGCCCCTGACGGACTGTTTGTTGTGGGCGGATAACCGCGCTGCAAATCAGGCCGAAAGATTAAAAGATTCCGAAGAGGGGCCATACATTTACCAAAGAACAGGAATTCCACTACATACCTTTAGTCCCCTTACCAAATTGTGGTGGTTCAAAGAGGAAGCACCGGAAGTTTTTGAAAAAGCACACAAGTTCATCAGCGCCAAAGAGTACGTCTGGCATCACCTGACTGGAATGTATCAGGTTGATACTTCGATGGCCTCAGGTACCGGGATGATGAATTTGGAAAGCCTTGATTGGGATGAGGAAATCCTTAAAGACCTCGAAATCAGACCTGATCAACTTTCAGCAGTTGTTCCCTCCACTTATTTTACTAAAAGTTTAAATGGACAATATACCCTGGTCATCGGTGCCGGAGATGGCCCTTTGGCCAGTTTGGGCACCGGGGCTATTGGCGTTGGTAAAATGGCTTTGACCATTGGTACCAGTGGTGCTATCCGCCTTCCCGTTCGCGGTCCTAAGGTAGACCCAGAAATGCGCACCCAGTGTTATCACCTAATCGACGATCAATACCTGAGTCTGGGCGCGGTCAACAATGGTGCAGTGATTTTGCAATGGCTGAAGGAAAACGTATTGCGCAGCGAAGCGAGCTATGAAACTTTATTCGAGCAGGCTGGAACAGTACCTGCCGGAGCGGATGGTTTGTTGTTTGTACCTTACTTATTGGGAGAAAGAGCGCCCATTTGGGATGCCAATGCCCGGGGCTGTATGTTGGGCTTGAGTATCCAGCATCGCCAGGAGCATTTTGTACGCGCTGCCTTGGAAGGCATCGTGTTGGGGTTGCGCCATATTGCCGAAGTGTTGCTCCCTACGGAAGCTGATCGGGCAAACATGGAAATCTGCGCCAGCGGCGGTTTTGCCAAAAGTGAGTTGTGGGTACAAATTGTAGCTGATGTGTTTCAAATGCGGGTCATCCTTGCCGAAACGGTAGAAGGTTCTGCCTGGGGAGCAGTGCTATTGGGCTGCAAAGCCCTTGGCCTGGAATGTAAGGAGCAAGCAGGGGAGGAGCTGGTTTTTGAACCGAATCCGGCGAATGCGGAGGTGTACGCTGCTGCGTTTGAGCGTTTTCGGGAGGTGTATCCGATGTTGAACAATTTAAAAAAGGTAGGTAGTTGGGAACTTACACCTCAATAGGCTAAATTTCCAATAAAATCCTGATTAAGGTTCATTTATCCCTCAACAAAACTCTCCATTTGCGGGTTTCCAACTTATTGTGCATCTTTGTACCCTCGAACACCCGCATCCTGACTCAACATGAAGCAATTAGCTTACCTGAACAAGTATTTTTGGAGATACCGTCGGCATTTTTTTCTCGGCTTTTTGTTTGTCTCCCTGTCCAATTACTTCCGGGTTTTACAACCCCAGACCATCCGCGAGGCGCTGGATTTGGTGGTAGAAAACCTGTACCTGTACCGGGTGTACCAGGGGACAGCGCTTGAAGGTGAGTTCTTTGCGATGCTCGGGCAACAACTGTTTTACTTTGGCCTCTTGGTATTGGTACTGGCGGTGGTCATGGGTTTGTTCATGTATTGGATGCGCCAAACCATCATCGTGATGTCGCGTTTGATGGAGTACGACATTCGCAAGGAAGTGTTTGCCCATTACGAAAAGCTCGATCTGGCCTTTTACAAGCGCAACAACACCGGCGACCTCATGGCCCGCATTACTGAAGATGTAAACAAGGTGCGGATGTACCTGGGGCCGGCCATTTTGTATGGAGTAAACCTGGTTTCCTTGTTCATTCTGGTCATTTCTTCCATGCTGGTGGTTAGTCCGGAGTTGACCTTGTATTGTTTGATTCCATTGCCCTTTTTATCCTTGTCCATTTATTATGTGAGCACCCTCATCAACCGGCAGAGTGAAAAAATTCAAAAACAATTGGCCGTGCTCAATAGTACGGCTCAGGAAGTTTATTCGGGGATTCGGGTGGTCAAGTCTTATGTACAGGAAGCCCCTACCGTCAAACATTTTGCGGAGCAAAGTGATCGATTCAAGCGTCAGTCCTTACGTTTGGCGCTGACCAACTCCTTGTTTTTCCCACTCATGCTGTTGCTGCTTGGTGTTAGTACGCTGCTAGTGGTGTATTTTGGTGGCCTACAGGTAGTCAAAGGTACCATCACCCCGGGAAACATTGCCGAGTTTATCATTTATGTCAATATGCTGACCTGGCCCGTAACCGCCATCGGTTGGATTGCCTCGATTGTACAACAGGCAGCAGCTTCTCAAAAGCGCATCAATGAGTTTTTAAAAACCCAACCGAGCATCACCAACATCGGACACAATACAGAAGACCTGAAGGGAGAAATCGAATTCCAAAACGTGACCTTTACCTATCCAGATACGGGCATTACCGCTTTGCAAAACATCAACTTTAAATTGGCGCCCGGCCAAAAAATGGCCATCATCGGGCGGACCGGGGCCGGCAAAACCACCATTGCTGACTTGCTTCTGCGCATGTATGACGTGAGCGAGGGTCAAATTTTGCTGGACGGACAGGCTCTGGCGACCCACGACCTGGCCAAGATTCGCCAGCGTATTGGTTATGTGCCCCAGGATGTGTTCCTGTTTTCAGACACCATCTCGGCCAATATTGCCTTCGGAAAAAGGGACGCACCACAGCCGGAAATCGAAGATTTTGCCCGCTACGCCTCCGTTTACAACGACATTATGGAACTGCCACAAGGTTTCGATACCATGGTGGGCGAACGTGGGGTGACGCTCTCGGGTGGACAAAAGCAGCGGGTATCCATTGCCCGCGCCCTGATCAAACAGCCGGATATTGTAATCCTCGACGACTGCCTCAGCGCGGTGGATACCAATACTGAAAAACAGGTACTGGAATATTTTACCACTGCCCTGGCCAACAAAACGGCCATCATCATTACGCACCGGATTTATTCCCTTTTACAATTTGATCAAATCATCGTAATGGACGGTTCCAGAATAGTAGAAGCAGGAACGCACGAAACCTTACTCCAAAACAAGGGCTATTACGCCGATCTTTTTGAAAAACAAACCGAAGAAGTTCCTGCGTCAACCCTGGAATAGTGCGCGTTAATTTTCTGTAAACTCATTTTTAGTTAGCAGGGCTAACCCCTTCACCCTTGGGGTTTTATTCTATGTCACTGAACTGCCTCCAGACTTCAGGAGGGAACTTTTTTTGCGAATTCTTTGATTATTCAGGCAATTACTTACTTTTGTACAGTGGTAATCTTATTTATCCGGTAAATTAAAACAACCAAAGCAGTGGATCACGAGAGAAACCAACGGAGATTTGAGAGCGTGTATTCGAGGAAAATCCGCG
>NZ_JANRKL010000171.1:0-3110 GCF_033763495.1 Haliscomenobacter sp.
ACAATCACAACCGCCAATAACCATGAAGGATACGGTAATTTTTGATCTGATTCATGATGAGTTGGATCGCCAGCGGAAAGGCATTGAGCTAATTGCCTCCGAAAACTTCACCAGCCAGGCTGTGCTGGATGCAATGGGCACTTGCTTGACCAACAAGTATGCCGAAGGTTACCCCGGCAAACGCTATTACGGCGGTTGTGAAGTGGTGGACAAAATTGAACAAATTGCCATTGATCGTTTGTGCAGTTTGTTTGGTGCCGAATACGCCAACGTGCAGCCACATTCTGGTGCACAAGCCAACGCAGCGGTATTTTTGGCTTGTTTGAGCCCCGGCGATCGGGTTCTTGGTTTTAACCTCGCACATGGTGGCCACCTTTCGCACGGCTCTCCGGTCAATTATTCCGGGAAGGTGTATGAAGCTCATTTTTATGGCGTTGAGCAGGAAACGGGCTTGATCGATATGGACAAAGTAGAAGCTACCGCCCTGGAAGTACAACCTAAACTGATTGTTTGTGGGGCCTCTGCTTATGCCCGGGATTGGGATTATGCCCGTTTCCGCGCCATTGCCGATAAGGTAGGAGCTTTGTTGCTAGCTGATATTGCACACCCTGCTGGTCTGATTGCGGCAGGTTTGTTGAATAACCCCATGGCTCATTGCCACATCGTAACATCCACTACCCACAAAACCCTGCGTGGCCCACGTGGCGGGATCATTATGATGGGTAAAAACTTTGATAACCCCTGGGGGCGCACAACCCAAAAGGGTGAAAAAATCAAAATGTCGGCCATCCTGAATAGTGGGGTATTCCCAGGTATGCAAGGCGGCCCACTGGAGCACGTCATTGCGGCCAAAGCCATTGCTTTTCAGGAGGCACTCCAACCAGAATTTAAAGAATATGGCCAACAAGTGATGAAAAATGCGCAGGCTATGGCAGCTGCCTTTGTTCAAAAAGGCTACAAAGTCATTTCCGGAGGCACTGACAACCACTTGATGCTACTTGACTTGCGTTCTAAAAACGTAACGGGTAAAGATGCCGAAAACGCCCTGGTTCGTGCTGACATCACGGTGAACAAAAACATGGTACCCTTTGATACCCAATCGCCAATGGTAACCTCTGGAATTCGGGTAGGTACTGCTGCCATTACGACTCGTGGCTTCAAAGAAGCGGATTGTCTGAAAGTCATCGATTGGATCGATGCCATTTTGACCGATTATAAAAACGAAGCACTCATTCTTGCTACCCGCAATGAGATCAATGCTTACATGGAAAATTTCCCATTGTATGCTGAGCAAGGTGTGATTGCCTAATATTCGTTTTGGAGAATTGAATGAGCACTTCAATTCCTCAAGCGGCACTTCGGCTTCGCTCAGTGACCGCTTGAGGAATTGAAGTACTCATTCAATCCTCCAAAACCCTGAACCCAAAAAACATGCTAAAAATAGCCATCCTTACTGGAGGCAATGTTGCCGAGCGCAGTGTCTCCCTCAAAAGTGCTCAAACGGTATTCAAACACCTTGATGATCAGAAGTACGAAAAGTACGTGATCGAGTTAAATGGAACCGTATTTAGCGAGCAGCAGACAGGAGCGGTAGTCAATCTGAATGACTTCAGCTTGCCTACTCCAAATGGACCCATCAAATTTGATTTGGTGTATCAAATGTTGCACGGGCACCCGGCTGAAGATGGTTGTTTGCAGGGCTATTTCGAGGTATTGGGGATTCCCTACACGGGTTGTGATGTGATGGCCAGCGCCATTACCTTCAACAAACAAGCTTGTAAGGATTTTTTGCGCAGCCACAATATCCCCATGGCGCCCTCCAAAGTATTGCGCAAAGGTGAGGCCATCAATTGGACTGAACTGGAGGCGATGGGTATCCCGGTTTTTGTGAAACCCAATAAAAATGGCAGCAGCTACGGTGCTTCTAAGGTGAGTGCACCCGATCAATTGGCTGGAGCCATTGACCACGCCTTTGTATACGACGACGAGGTTGTGGTGGAAGGTTTTTTGAAGGGAAATGAATTTTCCAATGGCGTATTGCGCCGTGACGGTGAAGTTGTGGTGTTGCCCATCACCGAAATTGTACCCCACAACGAGTTTTTTGACTTCAAAGCCAAATACGAAAACCAAAGCCAGGAGATCACGCCAGCCCGGCTTTCCGCAGAACAAACTGCATTGGTACAAAGCCAAACCAAATTGATTTACGAAGCCCTGGGGTGTCGGGGCATCTGTCGTTTTGATTACATCCAGGTGGGCGGGACCTTCTTTTTCCTGGAAGCCAATACGATCCCGGGTATGTCCGAACAGAGTATCGTGCCCCAACAGGCGCGGGCGTTTGGGTGGAGTATCACGGAGTTGTTGGATGCGGCGGTGAATGAGGCGCTGGATAAGCAGAAGATGAAAATGGGAGCATGATATTTCATCGCAACCTTTGATCCATTCACAGAGACGATAAAGCAATGGAAAAAGTAAAGAAATACCAGAAAATCATCTTGCAGGTATTGGAAGAGTATGCCAATATTAAGTCTCCGTTCATGCCTGAAGTTGAGAACCTCATCATTGCCGATACCAAAAAACACCACTATCAGCTGGTACGTATGGGCTGGTACAAAGACCGACACGTACATTATACCGTATTCCATTTTGATATTTTAGATAATAAGGTCTGGATTCAAGAGAATCGGACTGATGTGAAAATTGACGAAGAGTTGATAGAGGCTGGGGTAGCAGCTAAGGATATTTGTTCGGGAATGGAACATCCAGCTATGCGGAGATTGGTGGAAGGGGTGAGGGCCTAGGTAATTGAAATTAGTTGTTTTAATTTTAACATAAAGTTGTTTAAAATATAGCTTTAAATAAAAAAAACGTAAACTTTTACTTAAAAAAATCCCAAATAATGAAAAAACAGTTGTTCTTTTTCCAAAGTTAAGGCATTTAGATCAAAAAAACAATTGATTAAACATCCACAAAAACCAACCTACCAATAAGAAAGCCCCCCGCAGTGCACTGCGGGAGGCTCCTCGATAACACTATCATTCAAGAATCAAAAATTACTTCGTGGTTTGAATACGGTTAAGCACCAATTGTGCTTTGATCAAAAAGTCACTATG
>NZ_JANRKL010000172.1:0-19016 GCF_033763495.1 Haliscomenobacter sp.
ATGAGGGTATAACGCTCGAAAGCCCTTGTAAAATCTAGGTTTTTCGGGTTTTTTACCAAAAATAACTTGGTTTTAAAAATGAGAGCCCCTAAATTTGACACCAATTATTTTTTAATCAAAACCCTTTGAGATGAATAAAGGAGATCTGATTAACAAAATTGCTGAAGGCGCGAAGATCACCAAAGCCCAAGCAACTGACGCGCTGAATGCCGTTTTGGACAGTATTGCTGCCGAATTGAAAGGCGACGGAAAAGTAACCTTGATCGGTTTCGGTACTTTTTCTGTTTCCAAACGTGACGCTCGCTCTGGCCGCAACCCACAAACTGGTCAAACCATCACAATTGATGCCAAAAAAGTGGTAAAATTCAAGCCTGGCAAAGAACTTTCTGACTCGGTTAACTAATCGATCGGACTATTCTACGTTAAATTTATTGCTTGAATCAAAAGGGCAATCCGGGTTTCGATCAGGGTTGCCCTTTTGTTTTTAAAAAAAACTCATGGACAATCACCAGCGCTGGTCTCCCTCCTCCGAGTGGATCACTCAAAGCAACCTGACCCATTACCTGAACTGGCTGGAAAAAGAATCGGGCTTTGGCATCCCTGCCGATTACTCCTCCGCCTGGCAATGGTCAGTAGCTGATCCTGCGGCATTCTGGACTTCGTTGCTTCGGTACTTTAACCTGGATTGGACGTATACCACCGCCATGCAAGGCGAGATGCCCCATACCCGCTGGTTTGAGGGGGCGCGGCTCAACTATGCAGAAGAGGTTTTTCGCCGTGCAGACGATCGTTTTCCCGCCATTATTTTCCAGGCTGAACACATTGCGCGGCAAGAAATAAGCTGGGCGGAATTGAGAAACCAGGTTGCTGCCTTGCGGGCACACCTATTATACATGGGTGTAAAACCCGGCGACCGGGTGGTAGGCTATTTGCCCAACATTCCACAGGCAACGGTGGCTTTGCTGGCGAGTTTGTCCATCGGTGCGGTTTGGTCCTGCTGTTCGCCCGATTTTGGGGCCAGTAGCGTGCTCGAACGTTTTGTCCAAATTGAGCCCAAAGTATTGATCGCGGTCAATGCTTATTATTATGGTGGGAAAAAATTTGATCGCCGCGCAGAAATCCAACAATTGCAGCAACAACTCCCCACTTTGTTGGATACAGTGGTGATTCCTTATGTGGAGGAGTTTCAAGCAGATTTACCCAGCAGCAGCACTTGGCCGAGCATAATGCAAAACCAAAGCGCAGAGTTGGCCTTCATTAAAGTACCTTTTGACCACCCCATCTGGATTTTGTATTCTTCAGGTACTACAGGTTTACCCAAGGCCATTACTCATAGCCAGGGCGGGATGCTGTTGGAACACCTCAAATACCTGCATTTTCACAACGATGTTAAACCCGGTGAACGATTTTTCTGGTATTCCACCACGGGTTGGATGATGTGGAATTTTGTGCAGGCGGCTCTTTTGGCCAAAGCGACGATTGTTCTGTACGACGGTAGCCCCGGTTTTCCCGATATGAATGTATTGTGGAAAATGGCTGCGGACTTGCGCATCAGCCATTTTGGTACCAGTGCTGCTTATATTTTGTCTTGTATCAAAGGAGAGATTCAACCCGCCAGTTTTGGATTGGAGCACTTGCGTTCGATTGGAGTGACTGGTTCGCCGCTACCCCCGGAAGGCTTTGCCTGGGTGTACGAGCAGGTGAAATCGGATCTTTGGTTGTGTTCCATCAGCGGGGGCACGGATGTGTGTACGGCTTTTGTGGGTGGGAATCCGCTTTGGCCCGTGTACGAGGGAGAAATTCAGTGCCGCACCCTCGGTTGCGCCATGGAATCCTGGGATGAAGCCGGGCACCCACTCATCGACGAGGTGGGTGAGATGGTCATTACCCAGCCCATGCCTTGTATGCCCGTGAAATTTTGGAATGACCCCGATTTTAGTCGCTACACCGCCAGCTATTTTGATACGTACCCCGGCGTGTGGCGCCATGGCGATTGGCTGCAAATCACCCCCCGCGAAAGCCTGGTTATCCTCGGGCGCTCGGATGCGACGCTCAATCGGCAGGGGATTCGTATAGGCACCAGCGAAATTTACCGCTCGGTGGAAAAACTGCCCGAAATCCTGGATAGTCTGATTGTCAACCTGGAGCAGGAGAATGGGGACTCGATGATGCCTTTGTTTGTGGTACTGGCGGAAGGGGTGGTTTTGGATGAGGCTTTGTTGAAAAAAATTGCCCACACACTGCGAACCGATTTTTCTCCGCGCCACGTGCCGGATCGGGTGATTGTGGTGCCGGAAATACCGTATACATTGAGTGGTAAAAAGATGGAATTGCAAGTGAAGAAAATCTTGTTGGGGAAGTCGATAGAGTCGTCGGTGAATCGGGATGCGATGCGGAATCCGGAGGCGCTGAATTTTTTTGAAAAGCTATCAAAACCATCAATTAAGCAGTAATCCATTTAAGTTTGTTAATTCCTTTTGTATTTCCAACAAATTAAATGTAAAGTCGTTTAGTTGTGATAATTCCATTCTATAGTTCAAAGCAATGATGAAAAAGATACTACTCCTTGTATTTATTCTTTGTCTAACAAAGGTTTATGGGCAGTTTTCAGATCGAAAGATAATTACGGCTTGCCAAACATGTGGAGTTCATGCTGTGGAAATGACGGATTTGGATGGGGATAAAGATTTAGACGTACTGGCTGCTTCTAATTCAGATGGTAGAATTTCCTGGTATAGGCGCGAAGAAAACGGCAATTATTCAGATCAAATTTTGATATCTGATCAAATGCCTCGGATGCTTTCTGCAAAGGTATTTGACATAGATGGAGATGGAGATCAAGATGTTGCTGCAGGTTCGTCGTTAAATAAAATGGTTTGGTTTAAAAATGATGGAGAAGGACACTTTACAGAACAGATTATTGTGGATAATCCCTTCGTTTTCTTTGGTATATTGCTCTCAGGAGATATTGACGGAGACGGCGATCAGGATTTGGTAGAGCAAGACTTCTCTTACGTTTATTGGTATAAAAATGATGGCAAAGGCAATTTTTCGCAGCAGATACGATTACTAAGTTTGATTAATAGTGTAAGTATACTACATCTCTATGATTTTGATAAAGATGGAGATTTGGACATGGTATCTAATATTGCCACCGAGCGTTCTTTTTCGCAAAAAATTGCCTGGTTTAAAAATGATGGAACGGGTAATTTTTCCGAACACACCCTGGATGATTCCTATGTTGTCGATGTTGTTGTTCCAACAGATTGGGACAATGATGGAAAAACAGATATTGTGTCTAGTAAAAGCGGTAAAATAGAACTATACAGAAATAAAGGCAATGACACTTTCGGGGCACCAGAACTACTGGCAACCAATGAGCAATATCTGACGCGGATGTATATAGCCGATCTGGATAAAGACCGAGACCAGGATGTTATTGTCGTTGCGATAACTCAACGGAAAATTATTTGGTATCCTAATGATGGCAAAGGCAACCTTTCCGCTCCAATTGAATTGTATTTTGACTCAAAACATGATGGCTATGAGCCTGGCCCAATGCCCTTGCAAATTATAGATAGCGATCAAGATGGCAATCTTGATCTGCTCTTTGGGGATTATGCCAGAGCTCAAATATTTCTTTTGCCAAACGTCGGAAAGTTTCCCAATACTAAACTAAGAACAATTAACTCAAACGCTGCTGACGGGGCTAAATCTGTATTTCCAGTGGATATGGATCAAGATGGCGATCAGGATTTAGTTTTTACTGCCACTAAAAATGATAAAATTGGCTGGTATGAAAATCAAGGTGCTTTCCAATTCAAACAGCATATCATAGACACAACCCAAAGATTCCCTTTTGCCGCAAAGGCTGCAGATCTTAATCAAGATGGCCTGGTGGATGTTGTAGCGACTGGACGTGACAATAAAATATTGTGGTACAAAAATATTGGTTCCAATCAATTTTCGCCACCCGTTCCATTTGCCATTAACCCATTTACGAACGGGGTTTTTCAGCTTGGAGACATCGATAATGATCAAGATATTGACCTTGTTCAAGCCAGAAGTTCTTCTTTGTTATTGCTTCAAAACAATGGAGACGGGACTTTTTTGGAATCCAGCCTAGGAGATCCTGGGCTTGACATTTATGTAATCCAATTAGTTGACCTTGAAGAGGATGGCGACTTGGACATCATTGTTAGTTATTTTTCTCAACAAGACTTGTATTGTTCGATCTATAAAAATCTCGGTAATGGAGAATTTGAATCCCCCCTAAAAGTTGCCAACATGCCTTATGTAAGGGATCTGGTGATCGGAGACTTTGATGGGGATGGATTCAAAGATTTGTTAGCTAGGTCTCTTTATACAGAAGGTATAGTAATGGCTAAAAATGACCAATTCAACAATTTTCTTCCGGGTATTCCCTTAATTGGTCAATTAAAAAATCTTGAAGCAATTTATGGGGCTGATATTGATGGAGATGGTGATCTTGATCTGCCTGCGGTAATCGACGGAGAATTGTATTGGTACCCTCAAAATGAATTGGGTGGATTTGATGACAAGATATTGATTTTCAGTAAAATAGACAACAAATACGCGCTCTCCCTAACTGGGGCTGATTTAGATAATGACGGAGATATTGATTTGATCTCAACCTCAGAAGAAGACGATGAAATTGCTTGCTACGAAAACAGGTTTAATTACCCCACCATTTATGGTACCGTTTTTTTGGATAGCAACAGCAATGGTAACTTTGACGTAGGAGAAAAAACCATTCCAAACTACCCGATTAGATTAAACAACACCGCAAACACTACTTTTACTTCAGACGATGGTGTATTTAGATTTTATGTGCCAGAGGGCCTTTATGAATTAACTCCGCATTTGGATTCTTGTTGGCAACTGACCACGGACTCGCTAAAATATTCAGTGCGTATCGTCAATGGAAGCACTCATAGCTACAATATTGGTTTAAGTCTCAACCCTAAACTGGAAAAAATTCGACCCCATCTCTTTTCTGCCGCAACGCGTTGTGGGTTCACCGTTCGATTTGTACTTAGCGTTTCTAATGAAGGTTGCAATCCCAAAGCGGGAAGAGTTGCCTTACTAAATAGTCCTCTAGCCAAGTTTATTAGTGCTTCAAACTTTCCGGATTTTATCAATAAGGATACTCTTTTTTGGAATTTCGAGCCTTTGATTGGCAACCAAACGGAACAATTCAATCTTGATTTTGAAATAGCAGGAACTGAATTTATTGGAGATACCATCCATCTTAAAGCTTTGGTTTATACCCAAAATGGGCAAGAGCCATTTCGGCTGGTCAACACCTACGACTACCGCTCCGAAATCCGCTGCGCCTACGACCCCAACGACAAACTAACCTTCCCCAACCGCCGTAGTGCATACCCCCGCAATTACACCCTCTTCAAAGAAGAAATGGAATTTTTAGTACGCTTCCAAAACACGGGCAATGACACTGCATTCACGGTAGTCATCCGCGATACCTTGGATAAAAACCTGGACTGGTCTAGTTTTCGACCTCTGGTAGGCAGCCACTCTTTTGAAACGCATATTCAGGAAAACGGAGCGCTAAGTTTTACGTTTAAAAACATTCTTCTGCCAGATAGTAAAACCAATGAACCCTTGAGCCATGGTTTTGTGAGTTATCGGGTTTCGCCTAAACCGGGCCTGTCTGAGCAAACTGAAATTCTCAATACCGCCTATATCTATTTTGACTTTAATCCCCCCATTCAAACCAATACGACGAGTAATGTCATGGTGTCCAGTTTGTCCCGGCTTACTGGTACACGGGCACTTACAAATGACTTTCCACATCGAGTTTATCCGAATCCATTTCAACAACAACTATGGTTCGAACTGGGCATGCCACCGCAGGGGCAGGGGTATACGCTTACCCTATACAATGCCCAAGCACAACTGGTGCACCGCCAACTGATTGCATCTAAATTGACCGAATTGAATACCGCCCAAATGAACAAAGGACTTTACTGGTATTTGCTGAAAGACTCCCAAGGGCACATTTTGACCTCTGGGAAAATAATGGCACAGTGATGTGGAATCGACCGTAAAACAGGACGAAGATTTAATTAGATCATCTATTCAAGTATTCTAAAATGAGCAAACCCAACTACTGGTTAATCCTATTCTTTTTGTGTATTGCAGAAATGGCAAGTGCCCAATTTGGCCCCCAACAACCCCTTCATTCCTGTTTGTGCAACCTTTCCAATCCCAGTGTTGACTTGGATGGTGATCGATTTCCTGATCTAATCACCCAGGAGAATTTTACTTCAAATCTGACCTGGTTAAAAAACGATGGAAAAGGGGGGATAAGTAAGCAATTCCCCTTCGCCCCGGATTTGCGCTCTAAGGGGACTGTGTTTGCGGCGGACATAGATGCTGATCAGGACAATGACATCCTTACTGTTTTGGAAAACAACGATGTAGTATGGCTAAAAAACAATGGCAAAGGGGAGTTCTCAGCTCCACAAAGGATCACTACCCTCAGTAATAACAATTATTTGCTGAGCAAACTCCTTGATTTGGATTTGGATAAGGATCCCGACCTGATCATTTTTTCTGAGCGCGATAACACCATTGCCTGGCTGCGCAACGATGGCAAAGGACAGTTTTCCAGTTCCATTATCATTTCGCGAGTCTCCTACGGAGTGACAGATGTTCAGGTTGCGGATGTAGATGCTGATCAAGATTTGGACATTATAAGTGCCAACACAACAGCAGTTTCCTGGTACATCAATAAAGGGGAAGAAAATTTTACTACTACCACTCCTTTTGCAATTGAAGGGGCTAATCCGGTCAAAAATATTTTTGTTTTTGACTTTGACAATGATAAGGACCTGGATGTGATAGGCTATGGTTATAACTCCTGGGATATGCCCTTAACGCTGAATATTTACCGCAAAAACAGTCCTATTCTTGGTGATTATACCCTGCAACGCCAGACCATTAGCTCCACCCGGTTTTTATACCTCGTAGATCTGGACAAAAACAATGAAATGGAACTCCTTGGCACAAATAATCAAGGAAATGGACTTTTGCTGCGGCGTAGGAATGAGGTGGGTTCTTATGGAAATATCTTGCCCATATTGGGGGCAGAGTACAATGTAAACACCCTAATAACAACGGATTGGGATCAAGATGGAGATCAGGACATCCTGATTAATGGTGTTGGCCCTAAAATTGATTGGTTGGAAAACCGGGGAGAAAATGTTTTTGTACAAAAAATAACTTATGAAGGTCAGTTAAATGGTCTGGCGAACGTCCAAATTTTTGACCTGGATGGAGATGGAGACAATGATATTTTGGCAGCATCGGATAAGGACGACCGCATTGCCTGGTACCCCAATGAAGGTGCTGGAAAATTTGGTGTTTTAAAGACCATTACCACCAAAGCAGACAGTGCCACTTTTGTATTTGCAGTTGACTTGGATCGGGACCAGAAACTGGATGTGATTTCTTCATCCTGGAAAGACGGTAAAATAGCCTGGTACAAAAATCTGGGTTCTGGAGTTTTTTCTCCCCAGCAAATCATTTCTGATTCTGCCAGGAGCGCCAGTGCGGTCTACCCTGCTGATCTGGATCAGGATGGAGCAATGGATATCTTAGCCGCTTCCAGGAGCAAACTGGCTTGGTTCAAGCGCAAAAGTGATGGCAGTTTTCAAGAGTTTTTGATTTTTAGAGATATTCCAAACCTGCCAGGCAATACTTCTCGACAGATGTATCCTGCTATCCTAGCTGCCGATTTTGATAATGATGGGGATATGGATGTGATTGCTTCCTCCTACACTAAAGGAAGCATCCAATGGTTCAGAAATGAAGGTAAAGGGATTTTTTCCCCAAAGCCACTCAATGTGAACCCCTCTTCCAACTACGCTTTTTGGGGCTTAGCGGTAGCAGATCTGGACGGAGATAAAGACCTGGATGTGTTGTCTGCTTCTCTGAATGATGAGGTAATCTGGTTTCGCAATGATAGTTTAGGCAAATATTTCCAACCCTTGATCCTCACAACAAAAGCTGATGGGGCGAATTACGTCAAAGCAGGTGATTTAGACGGTGACGGAGATTTAGATATCGTTGCTGCTTCGGCATATGACAATAAAATTGCCTGGTTTGAAAATAAAGGGCAAGGACAGTTCTCGGATGAAAAAATCATTTCCCTTAAAGAACATTGGCTGCTAAATGGCCTGGACTTAGCTGATTTGGATGCCGATGGTGACCTTGATCTGGCTTCTTGTTCCCAATTTGACGATAAAGTGGCCTGGTTTGAAAACCGCTTCAATCACGCTACCATTTCTGGCTACACTTTTTGGGACGAAAATGGCAACAAACGTTTTGACGCTGGTGAAAAGCCATTGCCCAATTATCCAATTAATTTAAACCCTAGTGCCGAAGCTGCATTTAGTAGCAACGATGGTCGCTTTCGATTTTTTACTGGTGCTGGCCGTTACCAACTTAATGCTAATGTGGACTCCTGCTGGCAATTGACTACCGATTCAACTACTTATACGGTGAATGTAGGGGGGCAAGTGGCCAACAATTTGAATTTTGGATTTCGGCTCAACAATGAGGCTCAACGAGTGAGCGTGCGCCTCAATTCCGGGCCTACCCGTTGCGGATTTGAGGTGCCTTTTTGGCTATCCGTTCACAATGCGGCATGTGCCCCCTCAAAGGGTAAATTTGGGGTAGTGCTCAGTAAACTAGCTACTTTTCGCAGTGCATCGCAGTTCCCTCAGTCCATGAGCGGAGATACCATATGGTGGAATTATAGTGATTTAATGGGATCGAGCACTCAACAAATCCAGCTGGTCCTTCAGGTAGCTGGCACGAATTTTATTGGAGATACCATTAAAATGAAAGGAGTGACCTATCTTGAAAACGCCCGTGGTAAACTTGAATTGGCCGGCACCTTTGAATATAAATCGGAAATTCGCTGTGCTTATGATCCCAATGACAAACAAAGTTTTCCCAACCGAACGGACGAGTACCCACAAAACTATACCTTATTCAAAGAGAATTTAGAGTACTTGATACGCTTTCAGAATGTGGGCAACGACACTGCTTTTACCGTCACCATTCGCGACACCCTTGATGCCAGGCTGGATTGGAAAACCTTTCAACCACTACAAGGAAGTCACCTCTATTCGAGTAATATTGCTGCAAACGGGGTGGTAACTTTTACTTTTAGCAAGATTTTACTCCCACCTAGTTCAAGCAACGAGCCTTTGAGTCATGGCTTTGTACGTTACAGAATTGCCAGCAAAACGGGCCTGCCTGAAGAAACGGCAATTAAAAACACTGCTCATATTTATTTTGATTTCAATCCCGCGATTGTGACCAATACAACGAGTAACCTGATGGTATCAAAATTACCTGGAAAAGGGAACAACGCCAGCAAGGGGAAACTATTTAATATTTATCCCAATCCATTTACCCGGTATTTTCAGGTTGAATCTCTGGAGCAGCTTGTTATAGGGGGGCAGTATACCTTTTATTTGTACAATGGCAATGCTCAGTTGTTGCAAAGCCAAGGTATAGACGAGCAAGTTGAGCGCATCAAAACTGGGACTTTACCCGTGGGCCTATATTTCTACCTCATCAAAGATGCACAAGGTCGAATTGTCGATTCGGGCAAAGTGGTGTGTCGATAAAAATCAAGCCATAAAAAACCCTACTCTTGTTCGATACCTCCAACTAATTCCCCATTTTTGCTCAAAACCATTACCCAAAAACAAATGAGCAAATTCCTCTGCCTCCTATTCTGCTGCGTTTGTACAACGTTGCTTGCCCAAACGCCCAAACCCGCTGGCATCAACCTCTCTGGGGTAGTTGACTGGTCAACCGAACTCGTCTTCACCGACGCCTTCAAACAAAGCCGGGAATGGACCATTCACGAAGCTCGCGATGGTGCCCCCTGGGACAGCGGCGTTTCCATCCCGCTGCAAGCCAATGGTTTCCCGCTACAAATTCCCTATTCCAATGGGGTGCAGCCACCTCAGGCCGTACGGGCTTTGATGCTGTGGGACATTCAAGGGCATTACCCCAGTGGGCGCTACCGTTTGATCGTGCAGGGTAGCGGGCAAGTGCGCTTATGGGGTGCTACGTCTGGCACTTTTCAATGCCCCGTGGACACACTGGTCACGGTGAATGCCAACAATGGTGGGGTGGTACTGGAAATTGAACGGTCTTTGGCCAGTACCCCGATTCGGGATGTGAAATTCATTTTCCCTCAATACGTCAATACCTACCAAAATCAAACCTTTACCACCGAGTTCCTCAATTTTGTCAAAGACTTCCAGTCTATCCGCTTTATGGATTGGTTGCGCACCAATGACTCGCCCGTCAAAACCTGGAGCGAGCGTAGCCTCCCTTCCCATTACACTCAAACCAAAAACAGCGGCGTCGCCTGGGAGTACATCATCGAACTCTGCAACACCGCTCAAAAGGATGCCTGGATCAACATTCCCCATCAAGCCAACGACGATTACATTCAGCAACTGGCCAAACTGTTGAAAGAAAAACTGAATCCCAACCTGAAAATATACCTGGAGTACAGCAACGAGGTTTGGAATGGCCAATTCGCCCAACATGCCTACGCAGGCAACATCGGCCAAACCCTGGGCTACAGCGGAGAACCCTGGGGCCGTGCCTGGAAGTACACCGCCAAACGTTCGGCGGATGTTTTTTACAGCTTTGAAAGCGTCTTTGGCAGCAACAGTACCCGGCTGGTCAAAGTAGTCCCCTGCTGGGCAGGTAACGATTGGGTGAGCAATGAAATCATGAGCTATTTTAACGATCCATTGTACAACCCCAAACAGGTCAAAGCCGATGCCCTGGCCATTGCGCCTTATTTTGGTGGGGCCGTAGGGGATCAGATTGGGCGCAACAATGAAGTGGGCAGCATTAACATCGCCGAAATTGTGCGGCGCATCCGGGCCTCTTTGCCCGAAACCTTCGCCTGGATGGATGCCCATAAAGTTGTGGCCGATCGCTATAGGGTCAAGCTGATGGCTTACGAAGGTGGTTCACACATCGTAGCCACCTGGCCGCAAGTGGACAACGATGCCCTGACCGAAAAACTGATCGCTGCCAATCGCGACCCAGAGTTACAAAGCCTTTACTGCGAATACACCCAATACTGGTACAATACCGCCAAAGCTGACCTATTCAGCTTTTTTTCCTCCCACGGCTTGCCTTCCAAGTGGGGCAGTTGGGGTATGAAGGAGTACATGAGCCATACCCAGGCCCCCAAGTACAAGGCTTTGCAGGAATGTGTATTTGCTAAAACCACGGGTACACGGGATCAACAGATGGAGCCGGTGGAAGTACAGGTGTTTCCGAATCCGAGTTACGATGGTAGTTTCCGCATTCAGCATGGATTGAACAGGCCTAGGCTGGTATTGTATGATGTTTTGGGAAGACGAATCCAGAGTTCAGTTAGGGAAATCAGTACACAGGAGATGCAGGTGATTTTGTCGGGGACGGCTGGGGGCGTGGTGTTTGGGGTGTTGCAAGATGAGTCGAGGTTCTCGACATTTAAAGTGATGTCTAAGCGCTAAGCCACCGAGGTAATCAGGTCTATATTGTAAAATAGACTTATTGCGAATTGATTACCAGGTAATTAGGGAGCGTATGCGCAATCTAAAATCCCGCCCCGAAAGTTTCAGACTTTCGGGGCGGTTGAGCAAAGCACTGTTTCGCTGCTCTACCTCCCCGAAGGTTTCAAACCTTCGGGGAGGGGCTCTAGATTTGTGCACAAATTCTTGATTTTCAATTTGTCTCAAGTGTAATAAAACCGACTTGTCTAAAAAAGCAATATGCATTTTTTGCATATTGCTTTTCGACTCCAATTCTGCTTCTTCTTGAACTATTTCTATTTTGGAAATGGTTGCATCAGAGCTCACTCCACCTTACTCACCACCGACCTTTCCGATACCCCATTTTCATTCACACTTTCAATACAGAAATAATAAGTCTTCTGATTATCCAAAGTTTTGAGCCAGTACTCATTGGCATCGTGAACCATGATACAGGTGTATAACTTGTCCGGCGCCGTGCCGTAATAAATGTTGTAGGCGTACGCATTGTCGACGGGTGACCATTTGATCCAGGCGGAGCGTTTGTCCAGTTCGGTGCGGAGCACGAAGAACTGCTTTGGTGCTGGCGCCACACTACCTTTGCCTTTTCCAAAAACACGCAAGCCACTCAGCGCAAATTTGCCACTTGGCACTTTGCGGTTTTCAATTTTGACATAACGAGCCTCGATGGGTTGTGCCAACTCAAGGTATTCGTGCGGCACATCCGTTTGGTTCTGACTTTTATCGGCCAGCACTTCCCATTTTTTGCCGTCTTTGGAGTGGTAGAGGATATACTGGTGCGCCACATTGCTGCTTTTACCCAGGTATTGCGCGTCCTGATCGGCGTAGTTGATCTGAATGGCGCGGATGGTGGAAACCTCGCCCAAATCACTTTCCAGCCATTCTCCTGCCGCATCGCTGGCTGCCGACCAGTAAGTTTTGATGCTTTCATCCACCGCAAAGTTGGGCGAATGCCCCCCCAACGAAGACGAAACCCGCACTGGCTTTTGGTAATTGAGCAACATCCAGCCGGTGAAGCGACTCTGAAGGTGATCGGCTTTCCCAGCTGGAATGTAGTGCGGGTAATCCCCAAAAGCGGTATTGCAATACATCACATCATCTTTGTCAAACCCTGCTGGCCAAATGCCAATGCGACGCTCGAAGTTGTTTTTGACGGCAACCACAATGGTTGATACGTGCCAGAAGTTCTGCCAATTGTCTTGAAAAGTAGCCCCATGCCCGGCACCACGTGCAAAGCCGCCCGCTTTAAAAGAAAGGGGATCACTTTGGTGCGCCCAATTGTCGGTGAGTGGCGTGCGGGAAACAGCCACCCCATCGGCGTAGCCACTGAATTCGGTGCCGGGTGCACCGTATTGCAGGTAATATTTGCCATTGTGTTTGGTCATGTGGGCACCTTCCATGAAGGGATTGAGGAAGGTATTGTCCATGTGTTCGCCAAAACGTTGCCAGCCGAAGCGCTCGGGGCGGAGCACAAAGAGCTCGGTACGGGTGCCAAGGGGCTGTAAGGTTTTGCGATCGAGCTCTATACCTTTTAAAGGGAATGCATTGCTGGAACCATTGTATAGGTACAAACGGCCATCATCGTCGGTGAAAAAAGCGGGATCCCAGCCACCAATGTCAAACTTGTGCACCGCTTCGGACCATTTGTTGTTCTTGGGATCAGTGCTCATCCAGATGGGGAAATCGCGGCCATAGGTAGAACCAAACACCAGCATGGTATCCCCAATGATGCCCACCGCCGGGGCGCACAAATCGTCGTAAACCTTGTGCTCGGGACGCAGAAAATGGCGGGGTACAAAGTTCCATTTGAGCATGTCGCTGCTCCACCAGTAACCCCACTGATTGGTGGAAAAGAGGTAATAATCGCCCTTGTAGTTGACGATCACCGGATCGGCAGTAGCGCGGTGGCGGCCCCATTCCGAAAAATTAGGGATAGGGGTATAACCGTAATCGATGTTGATGGGGTTGCAGTAGGTGCGTTGAGCGGATAGGGCAGGAGCAAGGCCGAATAATAGGAATAGGGTACAGAGGAGGTGATATTGAATTTTCATGTTGATGGATTTTATGGACTGCGAAGGATAAAAATAGACTTTTGCGGAAATAATCGTAACGGTCGGTTCTACTTTATTGGAAAATCCGGGGAATCTTCCGACCTTGATAGGATGCTTGAACAATTATCCAGGCGATTGAACCTTGAAGCTCTTGAACCCTAAACGAAAACATGCCTAAATACCTTACTTCCGACCTTGCCGAGCTCATCGAAGCTGGAATCATCAATGCAGAAACTGCAGATGCTATTGAGGCCTTTTACGCAAATAAACGGGAATCAAGACCCAATTGGATTCTGATTGCTTTTGGCATTCTGGGGGCCTTGCTGACTGGTTTGGGCATCATCCTGATTGTGGCACACAACTGGGACAATTTCAACCAAGTCACCAAAACCATCATTGCCTTTTTGCCACTGCTGATTGGGCAATTGTTTGCCGGGTTTACCATTTTGCGCAAGTCAGGCAATGTGGTTTGGCAGGAAGCCAGTGCGGTGTTTATGATTTTTGCCCTGGGCGCTTGTATTTCGCTGGTGAGCCAGATTTATCATTTGTTGGGAGATTTGAGTTCTTTCTTGTTTTGGTGGACGCTCTTGAGTTTGCCACTGATGTATTTGTTGCGCTCCTCGATGGCATCTTTGTTGATTTGGTGTGGCATTACGTATTACGGTTGCCAGGCGGGGTATTTTGAATGGGGAAAAACGGCGAGCCCCTGGTATTGGTTGTTTGTGCTGGCGGTTTTGCCCTATTATTACCTGTTGAGCAAACGAGCAGCGGCCAGCAATTTTGCCAACTTTCATCATTTCCTGGTACCCATGTCGCTGGTGGTGGTATTGGGCACCGAATCACACCAGCAATCCTCCTGGATGTTTCCGGCTTATTTCAGTTTGTTTGGGTTGCTGCACCTGGTCGGTACCTGGATCAAGCACTGGAATCCGGTAAGCCATATTTCTGGGTATCAACTTGCTGGCAAGTTGGGGCCTTTGGGCTTATTGATGTGGTTCAGTTTTTTGTGGACCTGGGGGGAATTACGCTACCATTATAAAGCAGAATTCTGGTTAAATGCGCAAGAATTTCACTTGTTTCTGTTGCTCACCATGCTGAATATTGCCTTATTGCTCTGGCTGCATTTTCGAACCCAAACTAAAGTTTTTAGCGCCTTCAATTTATTGCCCTTTGTTTTTGCCATCCTCTTTTTTATTTCGATGCTTAATCCGCTGATCAGCGCAGTTATGACCAATTTGTTGCTGCTAGGCATTGGTGTTGTCACCGTACTGGAGGGCAGCCGTACCAACTCCATCACTACCCTCAACATCGGCCTGCTGACTTTGACTGGCCTCTTGATTTGCCGTTTTTTTGACCTCAAAATCGACTTTGTGGTACGGGGAATCTTGTTCATCATCGTAGGGGTTGGCTTCTTCCTGGGCAATTATTGGCTGATCAAAAAGAAAAAAGTATGACTACTCAACTGCGTTTTGGATTGTTTGTACTGCTGGCTCTGCTCCAATTGGCCTTTCCCGGCAAACTGGTTTTTGATAGCAATAAGGTACTGTGGCTAGGCACCGAACTCAAGTTTGAAACCCGCCCGGTAGATCCTGCTGATCCCTTTCGGGGAAGGTATGTGGCGCTCAATTTTGCGGCCAATCAGTTTGAAGAAAAGTCCGAAACTAAATGGAAACGCAATGACCCGGTCTTTGTGCTCCTGGACCGGGATGCTCAGGGCTTTGCTAGCATCAAAGGCCTGAGTGCCACCCGACCTGCTACAGGCGAGCTTTTTGTCAAAGCTACCATCACTTACATTTATGGCGATCAAGTGACGGTTTATTATCCCTTTAGCAAATTTTTCATGGAGGAGAACAAGGCCCCGGAAGCGGAAAAGATTTACCGCGAAGCAGGGGAGGGGTATGCCTTGGTGAAGGTGTACCATGGGGAAGTGGTGCTGCAAGATGTGGTGGTGAAGGGAAAATCTTTGAATGAATTGGCGGAGTAGGGGGAGATATTGAGGGCTATATTTGGAATTATCTCCCATTTTTGAGGACTTATTTCCAAATATGGGGGTGATATTTGGAAATATCTATGTTTTTTTGGCACTTATTTCCAATTATAAGCTCATATTTGGAATTATCTCAGAACCAAACCTCATTGTTTGATGCATGAAGAAGTTGATAACCAGTGGTTTATTGAAGGTGCTTTTGTTTTTACTCTTCATTATTACTCTGGCGCTCAATTTCTACCTCCAATCTACGCCCACCTTTCTCGACCACCCTTTCAAATTATCGGCTACTACCGAAATCATTGATGTAAATTACGTCAATTGGGCCTGCGACTGTGCCAATTTTATCGAAACGAAATATGCCCAAAATGATCCAAATTATGAAGTTCGAGAAGAAGACTGCATTTTTATCGAACCCGCCAATGCTAAGCTAAAACTACCCGAACGATATTTTAAAAAAGACCATTTTGAAAAGAAGCTTCGCTTAACTGGTCAGTTTTACCTCAAGAAAGGAATTCCGCGATTTTATGAGCAAAAAACGCCGAAAAAACCGGCAGCAGCAAAGGTTTTTCGGTACACCAAATTTGAAGTAGTAGATTAACGTGAATTTTGAATCATTTTCTTGAATATCAAGGAGTGAATGAGATTTCGAACAATTTATCTCATACGCCAAACATATTTTCACCGCAGAGTTTCGCAGAGTACACACAGAGTTTCTCAGAGTTTAGGCCACCTTCGGTGGCAAAGATTACACAGAGGCGCAGTAAATGAACTCCCATGCAAAACAATCAAATTTTAAACGTACCCGACCTCCAGCCACCAAAGGTGGCGAAACTCCCAAAACTAAAAACTCCGAGAAACTCTGCGTGTACTCTGCGAAACTCTGCGGTAAAAAAAATTAATTAATTCAAAACTCACGTTAGATTAATTTAGGGTGGGCAGCCACATAGGGCTGCCCCAACGGCTAGCCGTTCCACCAATAAGTTAGCTTCGCCACCAAGGCCCGATTCCGAATCCGCAAATTTTCCGAATAATAATTATCCGTATAGACGATGAAGAAATCCGAAGCGGGGCTATACCGCCACTGCACCCGCAGGTTGAGGTTGACGTTTTTGTTTTGGTTGTTGAACTGGATGAAGTTGGTAAAGAACAACTTATTGGTCAGCGTGAGGTCGATGCGGGGCCCGAGTAGCCAAAAATCCCAATCGGAATTCTTCAATTGCTCCGGCAAAACGGCTGCATCGTCAAAGGCAATGTGGTTGTAATTAAAGCTCATAGTAATCGCAGCGATGGGTTGCAGGCGGTAACCCAGTTCTCCGCCCAGGCGCAAGCGGCGACCATCCCCGTAATACCCACCATAGCGCCAGGAAGCAGCATAGGTAAACACACTTTGAGGTTTGGAAGTAAAGTCGCCCCCAAAAGAACCCCAGTGGTGCTCCGTACCTGTTGCCAGCGTGTAGCCCGCAAAATTGGTTGGGTCAAAAGGTGCCAGCAATTTGACATAATCACGGGCAGTCCACACCACCAACTCCCGACGATCCTGGAAACTGAAGCGATACATCAGGACACGGGTGAACTCCGTTTGGACCCCGCTGGGATTGAAGTACTGGATGTTCATCAGTTGTGGGCCGTGATTGATGAGCAATTTGGATTTTGGGAAAAACAAATACCCAGCTTGCGCATTAATGTATTGATAGCCGGTGCGGGGTACGTAGCCCACCTCTGCCCGGTAATCTTTGCCAACGTTTTCGTACTGAAAGCTGTAGGTCCAGCGTCGGGCATTGTAGGCCAGGTTGGCGGCCACCACCTGGTCCTTACTGTTAACGCCGGGCGAAAAGGATTTGAGGTACATCAATTTGCCCTTCCAAATGTTGTTGGCAGAGAGTAAGTTGTATTCAAAACCGAGGTTGCGGTTGTATTTGCGGACTTTGGTTGGGTCAGTAACCGTTTCGAAGTCCAGGGTTTCTTTGTTGATGGCCAGGGCCGTAATATTGGAGCGGGCAAAAATCTGGCGTTGGAGGGCCAAAACCGCAAAGTTCTGGCGTGGTGTACCCTGTTCATCCGCATTGGTTTGCATGTCCATCAGGCCGATGCGCCAGTTTTTATTCAATTTTCCACTCAATCGAGCACCATACTGGATCGGCGTATTCAAACCGATGCGGCGGGAGAAAAAGGGGCGAATGTTGGCATAACCCACATTGGTGAACAAGTCGCCGTTTTCCAAAAAGAACTGCCGCCGCTCCGGGAAAAACAATTCAAAACGATCGAGGTTGGTCTGCTGGCGGTCTACTTCTACCTGCGAAAAATCGGGGTTGACCGTCAAGTCGAGGTTCAGGGCAGAAGTGATGGCGATTTTGGCATCTACCCCCACATCTCCGGTCGTTTTGCCTGGGCCAGACTTGGTGTAGTCTTTGGAAGTATTGGCCAGGGCATAAGGAATGACCGAAAAGTTAGCCCCAGCGGGTGGTGGTGGCTCGTCCCAAACCAGGGTGCCAGTATAGGCCAGAGAAGCGGTGGGGAACTGACGCGGCACAGGTGTCCAAGAGGACTTTTCAGTAGTTTTGAGGTCCAATCGACTAAAATTGATGCCCCAACGGGTGATTCCACTTTTGTAGCGCAGGGTTTTAAAAGGCACGGCCATTTCAAAAGTCCATTTGTCGTCTTCCGCTTTTACTTCCGAAGTCCATTTGTTGTCCCAGCTCAGGTTGGCGCTTCCTCCTTCAAACAACAAGCCATCCCATTGGGCACCTTCGGCGTTGGAACCAAAAGTAAAACCATTGGTGAGGTCGTCGAAAGGGTCCATGAAGAGTAGGAAGTTGTCGTTGCGGCCAAAATTGAAGTCGCGGCGCAGCGATTCCACCATGTAGGGGCCATCTAGTTTTTCGTAACAAACGGCCAGGAGGTACATGTTTTGATCGTCGTACAACATGCGCACTTCCGTGCGTACCTTGGCTTTACTGGTATCCATGGGGAGCACCATGTAAAAATCAGATACCATTTCCGCCTTGCTCCAAGCGGGGTCGTCGCCGCTGCCATCTATTTTGAGCGGGCTGTCGGCGCGGTGGATGTGGTACTCAAAAGCGGCGTTTTTCTTTTGGGAAAAAAGCGAAAGGGTTCCAAGTAGCAACAGCGTACTTGTACAGAGTCGGAAAAGGTTCATGTTGCAGGCGATCGTGAAAAGGTTGAGAAGGTTGAGGGAGGTTGAGAAAGTTGAGAAGGTTGAGGCTACCGCAGCGACGTAGACGTAATCGCATCTAAGTCGCGGCGGTAGCCTCAAACGTCTAAACTTTCTCCACCTCCCGCCACCGTCTCAACCTTTTCACGCTCGCCTGCAACAGGAACCTT
>NZ_JANRKL010000173.1:0-21662 GCF_033763495.1 Haliscomenobacter sp.
GCGAAAATGGGCAATACCGGGCATTCCTTCGGACCCCACCTGCATTTTGAAATTCGGGAAACGGCTACCGATAAATCCATCAATCCACTGCTTTTTGGCTTGCAAGTGGTAGACAATACGCCGCCCAAAGTACACGAACTGAAAATTTACCAAATTGCGGAGAACAACCAATTGGCCGAAACCCGCCGGGTTCCGCTCCTGCTCCGCAGCAACCAACAATACGGTGTAACCGGAGATACCCTTAAAGTGAAAAGTAAACAAGTGGGGTTGGCCATCAAAGCCTACGACCATATGGATGGGGTGAACAACTGGAATGGCATTTATACCCTTGACCTGCTGGTTGACGACAAACCTGTTTATCATTTTGCGGTGGAAAAACTCGATTTTTCGGAAACCCGTTACATCAATGCCCACGTGGATTACGAAGAAAGGGTATCACGCAATTCGTATTTTCATCGTTGTTTTTTACTACCGGGCAATGGTTTGTCGATGTACAATCAGGTACTGGAAAATGGTAAAATCAACATCGCTGAGAAACAAACCCGCAAAGTGAACATCGTTGTTAAGGACGTAACGGGCAATACCACACGCACCCAATTTTGGGTCAAATTAGATACAGCGCTGGTGAAAACTGCCCCCCGTCAGTACAACTACCTTTTGCCGTACAATCAACCCAGCCTCATCCAAACCAGTGATGTGAAAATCCATTTTCCAGAAAAGATTTTCTACGAAGATTGTTACCTCCAATACAGTGTAGTGCCGGAAAGATCAGCCAACGTTTTTTCCAAAGTCCATATCCTCCACAACACCCGTACCCCCGTGCACAGTTTTTACAGCATCGCGCTCAAACCGATCAAGTTGCCTGATTCACTGCGGCACAAAGCCTTCGTTGCCTACTGCAACAGCAATGGCCGGGTAACCAATTATGGAGGAAAATGGCAAGCGGATGGAAGCCTTAAAGCGGATGTACGCACTCTTGGAGAGTTTTGTATCAAAATTGACACAGTTCCACCTACCATTACTGCTGAGCGATTTACACCAGTATTGTCCAAAGCGAGTGCTATCTCCTTTCGGATCAACGACAATTTTGGCCATGCGGGAAGCATGGCTGGCTTGACTTACCGCGCTGAAATTGACGGGCAATGGGTGTTGATGGATTATGATGAAAAATACAATCGCATCACCTATCGCTTTACACCGAGGGTAACTGCAGGTGCGCACGTTTTCCACCTGGAAGTATCAGATGGGATGGGGAATAAACGGGTTTGGGAGAAAAATTTTACTCGGTGATGGGTTGAACCCAAACTGGGCTTTTTTGTTCTGGTGCTTGTAGAGACAAACGGCCTTGCGTCTCTACATCAAACCATCAAAAAAGAGCGCATGTTAAAAGTTGGAGACCAAGCACCGGATTTCACCGCCGTGATTCAAACTGGCGAAACCGTTTCAATGAAGGATTACCGAGGGAAAAAATTGATCCTGTTCATTTACCCGGCATCCAATACCCCAAGTTGTACGGCTGAAAACTGTAGCCTACGCGATGCCTATGCTGAGTTGAAAGAAAAAGGCTATACCTTGCTGGGAGTTAGCCCGGATTCAACCAAAAAACAACTCAATTTCATCCAAAAATTCAATCTGCCTTTTCCCCTGATTGCTGATACTGACAATGAAGTAATTAAAGCTTTTGGTGCTTGGGGTGAAAAACAAATGTATGGTAAAACCTACGATGGCGTCTTGCGCAGTACGTTCATCATCGACGAAAAAGGAGCGATTGAACGGGTAATTGACAAAGTTGTCACTAAAAACCATGCCCAACAAATATTAGAAGCAGGGGAATAAATGTAATTTTGCCCGCATTCAACAATTCTCCTAGCCGCTTCCCTTCACGGGTTGGCTAAAACAAAACACATGAAGCCAACACTTCTGATACTAGCTGCGGGCATGGGCAGTCGATACGGTGGACTGAAACAAATCGATGGTGTAGGTCCTAACGATGAAATACTCCTGGAATATTCTATTTATGATGCTTTACAAGCCGGTTTCGGCAAGGTGGTATTTGTGATTCGCAAAGACATTGAGGCGGCATTTATGGAAAAAATTGGCAATAAAATTGCTGAAGTAGCCGAGATCGACTTTGTATACCAGGAATACGATACAGCCATCAAAGGAGTGGATGTTTTTCCAAATCGGGAAAAACCCTGGGGAACTGGCCACGCCATTTTGGTCGCTTACGAAACCATCAAAGAACCTTTCGCTGTAATCAACGCCGATGATTATTACGGGGTAGATGGCTTCCGTTCTATGGCGCAATTTTTAACCAGCGATTGTAAGCCAGAACATTTTTGTATGATTGGTTATGTGTTAGCCAATACCCTCTCCGAAAATGGCTTTGTATCCCGCGGAGTTTGTGAATTAGATGCTAGCTTCAAATTATTGAGCGTCACCGAGCGTACCAAGATCGGCCGGGAAGAAAATGGCCAGATCTGCTATGAAGAAGCCGGACAAAAAGTAGCCTTACCGGACGAAACCTACGTGTCCATGAATTTTTGGGGTTTCCATCCCAGCATATTTGAATCGTTGCGCAAGGATTTTGTGCAGTTTGTAAAAGACAATTGGGAAAACCCCAAGGCTGAATTTTACATTCCCACTGCGGTCAACAACATGATGAACCATCAAGGTTTAACTGTTAGTTTGTTGCCAAGCCAGGACCTTTGGTACGGCGTAACTTATCAGGAAGATCGAGGCACGGTATCCCGAGCCTTCCAGCAGTTTATTGCCGAAGGGCGTTATCCAGAAAAACTATGGGGAGAGGTCGAGGGAGGTTGAGTGCTTCGGCTTCGCTCAGCACCCGGTCACCGAGCGGAGTCGAGGTGCAGGGCGCTGAGCGAAGCCGAAGCACTCAACCTCCCTCAACTTCTTTCCACCTACCCAATCGATCGCAACATGCCACTCTCCACCATTTTTGACTACTTCGGTTTTCCGGAGGGCCTTCAACTCGAGCCACTCGGCAGCGGCAACATCAACGACACCTGGCTTGGCACTTCGGTGCAAGGTGAAAAATTGGTGTTGCAACGCATCAATACGGTCGTTTTTCCTTACCCGGATCGGATCATGCACAATTATCGGGTGGTTTTGGCGCATTTGCGCAGCAAAAACATCAATCTGGAGTTGCCCAGCCTGCTCCCTGGCATTGACGGGCAGGGGTATTTATTTGATGAAGAAGGCAACTGTTGGCGGGCGGTGGATTATTTGGCAGGGAGTATTGCAGTTGAACATGCCGAAAATCCCCAACAAGCCCAACAAGGCGCAGCGGCAGTGGGCACTTTTTTAAATGGCCTGGCTGACCTCGACCCCGAAATGGTACAAGACGCCTTGCCCGGTTTCCACGATAGTTTGAACCGTTTTCAACATTTCCAGAAAGCAGTGGAACAGGATGTAGCAGGGCGCCTGGCTGAAGTACGCAACGAGGTTGCCTTTGTGCAGAAAGAGTCACAGGTTTTTCAATACATCCACGACCTTGGTTTACCTCTTCGAGTAGTACACAATGACCCCAAAATTGCCAATGTGCTTTTTGATGCCCATAGTGGCGAGGCCATTGCGGTGATCGATTGGGATACCATCCAGGCGGGCAGCATTCTGTCGGATTTTGGAGATATGGTGCGCAGTATGACGCCTACTTTTTCGGAAGATGAGGCGGATGTGCAGAAAGTGGAGGTGGTCTTGCCTTTGTTTGAGGGCTTGGCAAGTGGTTTTGTACCCAAAATTCAAGCTGCCCTGAGCCCGGTTGAAAAGGACCATCTGTTACAAGGTGCTTTTTGGATCATCCTCGAACAAATGATGCGCTTCCTGGGCGATTACCTCAGCGGCGATGCGTACTACAAGGTGCGTTATGTTGAGCACAACCTGGTTCGGGCACGGAATCAGCAGGCTTTGTACCAATCTATTCAAAAGCGAGAGGAGGAGTTGCAGGCGATTTTGAAGCGGTATTGCTAAACCACGATTCGTAAAGAATAGCCACAAAGAAACAAAGGCACTAAGCTCCTTGAAGTCTTAGTGCCTTTGTCGCAGAATAACTTGACCTGACTTTACCTCAATAAGCCTTGGCAAACAATACCCGCCGCTGTGAAGGTTTGCCCGTCAGGACACATGCCCCATCTTCGGCTACGGCATCCAATGGAATACAACGGATGGTTGCTTTGGTCAATTCTTTGATTTTTTCTTCCGTTTCAGTTGTACCATCCCAGTGGGCCGAAATGAACCCAGGAATATCACGGTTGATGACCGCTTCAAATTCTGCAAAGGTGTCAACTCTGGTGATGAGTGTATCCCGCATGGCTTTGGCGCGATTGAACAAGTTGGCCTGAATTTCCACCAACAAATCTTCAATGTACTGCTCAATGCCTTCCAGGGGTTGCTGCATTTTTTCTTTGGTATCGCGGCGGGCTACTTCGATCAGACCATTGGCCAAATCGCGTTCGCCAATAGCCAAACGAACCGGAACGCCATGCAATTCATGCTCTGCAAACTTAAAGCCTGGGCGTGTTTTTAGATCAGTATCATATTTGACCCGAATACCTTTGGCTTTCAAACCAGCCATAACATTTTTAGCTACCTCATCGATGGCAGGCGTAGGTTTAGGAATCGGGATGATTACTACCTGGGTTGGCGCAAGCTTGGGTGGAACTACCAAACCATCGTCGTCAGAGTGCGTCATGATCAGGCCCCCCATCAGACGGGTAGATACGCCCCAGGAAGTAGCCCAAACAAACTCCTGTTGGTTATTTTCATTTGAAAATTTGACGTCAAAAGCCTTGGCAAAATTTTGGCCCAAAAAGTGGGAAGTACCTGCTTGCAGGGCCTTACCATCTTGCATCAAAGCCTCGATGCAGTAGGTCTCTTCTGCTCCGGCAAAACGTTCGTTGGCAGTTTTGATGCCCCGAATCACCGGCATGGCCATGTATTCCTCGGCAAAGGTGGCGTAGATGTCCAGAATGCGCAGGGTCTCTTCTTCGGCTTCCTGTTTGGTGGCATGTGCGGTATGCCCTTCTTGCCAAAGAAATTCAGTGGTACGCAAGAACAAACGAGTCCGCATTTCCCAACGCACCACGTTGGCCCATTGGTTGATCAGCAAGGGAAGGTCGCGATAAGAGTTGATCCAGGTGCGGTAGGTATCCCAAATAATCGTTTCAGAAGTAGGCCGTACAATCAGCTCTTCTTCCAGTTTGGCATCAGGGTCTACCACTACGCCACTCCCATCCGGTGCCATCATCAATCGGTGGTGAGTAACCACAGCACATTCTTTGGCAAAGCCATCCACGTGTTGGGCTTCTTTACTCAAAAAACTTTTGGGAATGAACAAGGGGAAATAAGCGTTGACGTGTCCGGTTTCTTTGAACATCTTGTCCAGTTGATCCCGAATGTTTTCCCAAATTGCAAAGCCATGTGGCTTGATGACCATACAGCCACGAACGGCTGAATTGTCGGCCAGATTGGCTCTTTTTACGATGTCAATGTACCAGTCGGAATAATTCTCAGCCCTGGAAGTAATCTCTTTTGCCATATTTTGCCAAAAATTTGTATCTTAACACTTGTTAAAGCGTCGAAAAATAAACTTTAACGCCGTGCAAGCTACACTTTATCATTATTTTAACAACAAGTGTGGCGCAAAAGTAATAATTTCGATGTTGTAAATAACGTGACTATGACATCAATAATTCCGCAAGCAAAACTTTTAAATATGAAATTGCTGATGAGACTTTCAATGTTGCTGTTACTCTTTGGGGTTAGCGCTACCGCTGCACTCGCTCAGTACGACGACGTGTACTACGACCCTGAACGAAACAACAACCGCACCTACACAGAACGTCGTCAGGTTCAACCCAAAACTACTCCCGCTCAAACCGAGGAGTATACTTACGATGAGAACTACGACGACGAGGAATACGATTATTACTACACGTCCCGTATCCGCCGTTTTCACCGGCCTTACGCTGGGTTCAATTATTTTGACCCCATCTACGTAGATGCCTATTATTACGATGCATTTGCACGTCCAGGTGTAACGGTTCTGATTTACGATGACCCATTCGGTTATTACAGTTTCAATCGTTTCAACCGATTCAACCGCTGGAACGGTTGGGCCTACGGTGGCTGGAATCGCTTCAACCGCTGGAACTCCTGGAATAACTGGAATGCTTACGATCCTTTCTGGGGTTGGAGCAACCCAGGTTTATCTTTCGGATTTGGCTGGAATAGTTTCAACCGCTGGAACAATTGGAATTCCTTTGGTTACGGTGGTCCTTACTGGGGTAATAGTTGGTTCAATACTCCTACCTGGGGCAACAACTACTATTACAACAACATCAACTATTACACCAACAACCAGAACAACGACAATAACCGCAACGTTTATTACGGCCCACGTACTGGTGGTGGCGGCGTTGGTACCCAACCTGGCCTCGACAATCCCAATGGTCGTGCACCTCGGTTTACCAATGGTCCCGACATCAAGTCGAATCCCGGAACGGTTCGCCCAGATTACAGCGGTGGCCGCAAACTGGATGAAGCGCCCAGCTACGATCGTGACCGTACAGTACCGGGCAATGGCAATCCAAGGGTGACAACGGATCCCAACCGCGAAGTTCTTGGTACACCGAATACGACGGATCGTTACCGCGATGCCCGGGAGAACCTCAACCGTCCGAGCAACGAAACCCGCCGCCCCGAAACTGCTGATCCATTCAGCGGTGGTCGTCGGATCGACAACAGCACGAATAACGGTGCCCGCACTTATACGGACGATCGTCAGAACTTGCGCCCCAACACTACGCAGGATCCGTACAACAGCCGGCCACGTTCATACGAGACTGCCCCACGTTCAACGGACAATAGTTCTTTGGATCGTTCGCGGACTTACACTCCAGATCGTTCTTATGAGCGTAGCCGTAGCACGGACACCTACAGTGCCCCTCGGAACAGTAGCCCTTCAAATAGTGGTAGTGGCTACTCAAGACCTAGCTATGACTCTGGTCGTTCCAGCGGATTCAACAATTCTGGCTCTAACGCTGCTCCACGTAGTTTTGATGGCGGTGGCAGTCGCCCAAGTGCTGGTGGTTCCAACCCAAGCCCAAGTAGCTCTGGTTCCTCTTCTTCGGGAGGTCGGAGTTCTTCTTCGGGAGGTCGCCAAAATTGATACAAACGTAAAGTAGTAACGAACCACTAGGAATTGGTTCAGGTACACCTTATCATATGGAGGTGGAGATCGGGTTCGCTGGTGTCCACCTTTTTTTATCCTCGTTTTTAAAAAAGAGATGTATGAAATGTAATTCGCAAACCCGCAAAATAGCGTCGAGTCTGATCTTTTCGCTAATGAGCATTGGGCTTTTTGCCCAAAATGTAGGCGATGCAGTCCGTTATTCCCAATTTGAAGCCGGAGGTACTGCACGCAACGTAGGGGTAGGCAACACAATGGGCTCCATCGGGGCAGATCTGTCGGCGCTGGTAAGCAACCCAGCCGGATTGGCTATGTTTCGGCGTTCAGAATACACTATAACCCCGGCTGTTTTGTCTACCAATACCAGTTCAAGGTTGTTGAGTGGCAAAGGTAATGCAGCCGTGTCCGATACACGTACAGCATTCAACCTGCATAATTTCGGAGTAGTTTTTGCTACACGCCCTATGTCTGCCAATTGGACCAACCTCAATTTTGGCATTGCAGTCAATCATCTGGCCAATTTCAATCGGGCTTTTACCTTTCAGGGACGTTCGCAGGGCTCTTTGTCCCAACGTTTTCAAGAACTGGCCAATGGTGGAGAAGGAGTAGATGGTTTTGAAACGGGATTGGCCAATGAGGTCAGTTCAATTTATGATTTTGATCCAGCTGATGGCATTTACGATGTGGATTACGACTTAAACCCCAAAGCAAATTTGAGTCGGGGCCAAACCATGTTTAGCCGGGGCTCTTTGTCGGAGGTCAGTTTTTCATTTGCTGGAAACTACAACGATAAATTTGCCTTTGGCATCTCATTAGGGGTTCCCATGGCCAATTACTCTGTGGAAAAAATTTACACGGAGCGGGATGATAGTACTGCGGCAGGTGGAGCTGTTCCCTATTTTAGCGACTTGAGATACCAGGAACAATTGACGACTTCCGGTACGGGTATCAATGGTAAAATTGGGATAATGATCAAACCCAACCAGGTTTTTCGCTTGTCGGCAGCCTTACATACGCCTACCATTTATGCCTTTAATGACGATTACACCTATAATCTGGAAAACAATTATTACGAAGACCGCCGTGAACAAGGGGCGTTCTTAGGTACAGAAGCTACTCGGGAAGGGACCTTTGAATACACGCAGTCCACGCCCTGGCGGATCATGTTGGGAGCAGGCCTGATTATTGGGAAAAGAGGATTTATCAGTACCGAAGTGGAACATGTTGATTATGCCCGCAATAAGTTTGGCTACGACGAGTATCCTGAAGCACAGGATGAAATCAACGACAAGATCAGTGACCAACTCCGTCCGGTAACCAATGTGCGCATTGGGGGAGAATTGGTTTTTGATGCTCTTCGTTTCAGGGCTGGTTATGGCATTTTGCCTTCCGTGTTCCAGAATGATGATACCCGGAGTACAGTAATCAGTGCTGGAATAGGTTATCGTAAAGATGAGTTTTTCCTGGATATGGCTTATCGGCATAGCACCATTACGGAGACTTATTATCCGTATATTACCACAAATGCGCCCTTGCAAGAAGTGGAGAATAAGTATACAATCGGTAATGTGGTGTTTACCTTGGGTGTGAAGTTTTAATTTTTTTGTTGAGAAGGTTGAGAAGTTGAGAAAGTTTAGGCTACCGCGAGCGACTTAGACGTGTCCTTGTCTAGTCGCTTGCGGTAGCCTAAACTTTCTCAATACCTCTCCCAATCCACCAACTCCAGCCCCTTTTTGGCAGCAGCCTTGCCCTTGCGTTCCTGGGTACAATAATTGGTATCCCTCAGAATTTCAAAAAGTTCCTTTTCTTGTCGCCACACTCCTGACCAGTATTCTCGTCCATTCAGGGTATAAATTTCGATGTCGGCTAACTGCAAACCTTGCTTATTCAATTCCGCATTTTTAGCTAAAAAGGCTTCTTGTGAAAGGGAGCGAAAAAAGGCGTGGCTATCGTATCCTGGGGTAAATACACCCGCCCAAAGGCGTTTTTGACCAGTCCAGTAGGTTTTAAAATCAATCAAGCGCAGGTTTTTGCGATTCAGGTCTTCGTATTTTTTTTGAAAAGCTTCGGCTTCCAGTTCGGTTACCAGGGTTGCTTTATTTTCGTTTTGGGTCACCACACCTGCCCATAAGCGTTGATTGTTGGAGATGTAGGTTTCGAGGTCAATCAGATGCCAACCTGTTTTGGCAAAAGTATTGACTTTTAGCTGAAAGCTGTCGAGATTTTGATGGGCAATGAATTGTGAGTTTGGGGCATGCTGCTGGAAAATGGCATCCCAACGGCGTACATTTTTTTTGTCGAGGTAAGCATCAGCATCTACCAGGTTGTAACCATATTTGCTGAGGTGTTTGACTTCGGCTTGAAACTGGCGGGAGCCATACCCTTTCCGCACCATTTGTTGTTTTTGGCCTTCTTGCCAAATGCCGAGGTAGCGATAATTCGACTTGTTTCTTGTATTGCAATTGCGTACGTATTCTTTTTCCTCCTCAGGCTCAATGCCCATTTCTTTGAGCACTTTCAGGGCAATGAGTTCGGGTTCGGCCCATTCGGAATTGCACATAACCCCTACTCCAATCTTTTTTTCCGGATACATGATAAAGATCGTCCGGGTTTTGTTTTGACTGCCAGCATGGCCTACCCTGAGGTCCTTACCTTCTCCACGTACATCAAAGCCATAAGCATAGTCCGCATCGGGTTGTTTGCTCCATAAGCGTTCATAACTTTCTTTTTTCAACAATTTGCGCTGCATCAAAGCCACAATGTAATTACCCAGATCACCAATGGTAGATTGGAACCCACCGCCCGACAATTTCCAGCTCACATCGTCATCTTTGCGGGTTTGAATATCACAATCACCATCCAGGTAATAACCGGAAACTTCGTTGGGGTTGTTGTTGAAGATGTAATCAGGCTCCAGGGTGGTCATTCCAAAGGGCTTGCGAATCAATTCGTTGACCAAGCCCAGGTACCCAAGGCCCAGGCTGTTGCGGCCAATTTGATCCAAAGTGGCACCGGCAAGGATAAACCCAAAAGTAGAGTATAAAAATTGTTCCCCAGGCTGAAAATCCAGTGGTGCTTCCCTGAAAATATCGACGGTTGCTTTGGCATTGAAAGTGTCACGAGAAGGATAACTCAATAGTCGCTTGCTCCAGCTTGGAAACAAACGGGTCATTTCGGTGTAATGCCCCAGGCCACTGCGGTTTTGTAATAAGTACTTGAGTTTGACCATGGGATAAGGGTACTCCGGCAAGTAGGTAGAGACTGAACTTTCCAGGTCTACCAATTTTTCTTCCTGGAGCTTAAATGCCAGTAAAGCCGTTAGAGACTTGGACATAGAGGCCCAGCGAAAAACAGATTCGCTTGTAACTGGCTTGAGGTTTTCCCAATCGGCGTAACCAAACCCTTTATTGTAAATGATTTTTTCGTCTTTTACCACTGTGACCGCCATACCGATGATCTCTTGTTCACTACGTTGTTGTTCAATGACTGTATCGAGGCGAAAGAATAAGGTGCTGTCTTTGCCAAATAGCCGTATCTGGGCATGGCTTTGGAAAGCGCTCAGCACAATCCAACAAAACAGGAAGGTGATTTTAGGGAAATAATGAAGATACTGCATTGTTCGTTTGGGTTTTTGAAGCAAAAGTACAAAAGACTTGAGAAGTAGATGGCTTGAGAAGTTGTGGCTTTTTAATTAGCTTTGGTATCTTGGAGCTTGTTTAAGAATTTGTATGCGGCAGCTCGATAAATTTCGGATTTATTACAATCATACCATACATCCCGAACTCATGCGCATGGAGCGCAAACGGGTTCGACTCTTGCGTTTGTTGATTTTTTCGGGCATCTTGCTGTTCGCAGTAGTGTTGTTTGAATTTTATGTCAACATTTTGCTATTTACCTTGGTATTGGCCATCCCCATTGTGTTTTACCTGATTTTTTTGAGCTATCGCATCCGCAAATTTTTGCAAACCTTCAAACCTCACGTGATGAAACTGGTGCTCAACTTTTTGCAGGAAGAGCCCAATATTGGCCAGTTGACCTACGAACCGGAGAAATCCTTGGACAAAGGCACTTTTTTTGCAAGTAAACTTTTTGCCTGTGCCCCAGTTGTTTTTGAAGGAGAGGATTTTATCGAAGGACGAGTGGGCGAAATGGATTTTGAAATGTGTGAATTGTTGGTGGAGGAAAATGCCACCATTGGCACTGGCTTACAAAACGTCTTTAAAGGTATTTTTTTACACGCCATTTTTCCGGAGGAGACTTATGGTCAGGTGGCTTGTTGGCCCAGGCATTTAAAGCATTACTTTTTGCGTTCAATTAAAGAATTCACCTGGTTGAACGCCCACAATATGGATGATGAAATCCTGTATGAACCCTTCCAGGAAATGTTTGTGACTTATGCCTCGCTCAACACCCATGTAGCAGGTATTCTTTCCGAACCCATGCAGGAAGCCATTGTGGCCTACTGTCAGGCTACAGGAAAAGAATTGTATTTTTCATTTTTGGGTAAACACATTTTTCTGGCGGTCACTGAACCACGCAACGTGATGGAGCCCTATATTTTTCGCTCTAATCTCAGTTTTGAGTTGATCCGCAGTTTTTTGGAGGATGTGTCGCTTCTATTGGCAATTGTTGAAGATTTTGATAAAACGCATTAAATGAAAAAAATATTCACCGCTGTTGTTTTGGTTTTGGGCTTGATCCAGTCAGGGTATGCCCAAAAAAATGCGGAACTGATTCCTCAGGAAAAATCCCTGATTTGGGAGATCAAAGGAAAAGGTTTGAATCAGGCTTCCTTTTTGTACGGCACCATTCACATGATTGGCAAAAAGGATTTTTTTCTAACGGAGGGAACCAAAAAGTCTTTTGACCGCTCCAAGCAGGTAGCGTTTGAAATCGACATGGAAGAAATGAGTGACATTATGTCGCTTTTACCTCTGCTGATGCAATCGTTTATGAAAAACGATACTACCCTGCAGGACTTGTTCAGCAAGGAGGAATACGATCTGGTTAAAGCCCATTTTGATAAAATCGGTTTGCCGATGATGCTTTTGAACCGCATCAAACCCATGTTCCTTTCAGCCCTGGACCCCCAAGCCATGATGGGTAATGGAGGTGAAAAAGAAGACATTGTGTCTTATGAAATGGAGTTTTTGGAGATGGCACAGGCCCAAAAAAAACCAGTAGAAGGCCTCGAAACAGCAGCATTTCAAATGAGTATGTTCGACAGTATCCCCTATCGGGCTCAAGCCCAAATGTTGCTGGAGAGCATTAAATCTGGTGCAGATGCCAGCGATACACAATTTGATCAATTGGTTGAATTGTACAAAAAACAGGACATCCAATCCATGCAAGACATGATGGGGGAAGATGATACCACTAACAACTACAACGACCTCCTGCTGGTCAATCGCAACCGCAAATGGATACCCGTTATGGAAAAAATGATGCAGGATAAAGCTACTTTTTTTGCGGTAGGTGCCGGGCATTTGGGCGGAGCTCAAGGGGTGATTGCACTACTGCGGGCTGCCGGATATACTGTGGAACCGGTCAAGTAGAGGTGCACGGCCGTTCACCTCTACCACGCCAGATTTTCTAGCTAAATCTTAAACTGATCAATCTTTCTCCTATTTTGGTGTGCAGACCTGAGAAAAATCAGGCTAAAGTTTGACATCACTCAATGCCCGATTTTTTTTCTGCGGGTAATTTGGAGCTTGAAACCAGTTCAGGTTCCTTAAAACAAGCAGCCATGTCTACTACCACCGCCGAAAAAAGTGTACAATCAGCAAGTAGCTCTTTTGAACTGAATTATTTGCTGGCCGCTTTGGAAATGGGCAAAGCGGATGAAAGTGTATTGCGTTATTTGCAATTCATGGCGAAAGTATTGCCTCTCAAAGCGCTCACTTTTGTGCATGTACTGCCCAAAGTAGATTTGTATGTTACCGATCTCAGTCAAAACATGAAAAAACTGTTTGACAATTTTCAGCACCAGGATGAGGCGCAAAAGAACATGCAACAAGAAGTATTTAAATACCTTGATGAAAACGAGGGCCCCAAAGTGCATTTTTCCACCCGACAAGGAAATCCTCTGGAAGAAGTATTGTTGGAAGCTCGGCTTTCCGGTGCTGATTTGCTGGTAGTAGGCCAACGCTCGGGAACCGGAAATCACGGCATTCTGGCACGGAATTTGGTCCGAAAATCCACCGGCAACTCCCTCATAGTGCCTGAACAAAGTAAGGCACAACTCAAAACCATTGTAGTCCCCGTCGATTTTTCCCCCCACTCTGTACGTGCCGTGGAAGCAGCTATTGCGATCAACAAACAACTCAGTCAAAAAGCTAAAATCATTTGTGTAAATGTATTTGAGTTGCCAGCGGTTTTCGCATACAAAGTGCGAAATTCTTACGAAGCCCTCAAAGTGGTGATGGAAGATGACCGCAGAGCTGCTTTTCAGGACTTTATCGACACCTGTGCCAAAAATGAGGCAATTGAAATTGACATGATCGAACAAGGTTATGGCAATGTTGGTGCTTATCTGCTCCAGTACTGCGAGGATAAACATGCGGATTTAATCGTGTTGGGAGCCAAAGGACACTCCAAAGTAGAGCTTTTGCTTTTGGGTAGCGTTACTGAAAAACTCCTGATGTTGAACCAAAACATTCCAACTCTGGTGGTTAAATAGCGTTTGGGGGTTTCCGTCTTAAGTTCTACATTTGTGTCAAAAATTGACGCTATGCGCCCTATATTTTTGTACACGCTTGGTTTGTTGATGCTGATTTTTTCAAGTGTAGCTTGTAAAAACGAAAAATCCAAAGCTGCAATTACCCAGGTTGACTTGGATGGAACGGACTGGGAATTTTACATGATCGAACAGTCTGGCAAAAAAGAAACCATTCCTCCCGGGTTAAAAATTAATCTTGCCTTTTTGGAGGGCAAGTTGACCGGGAATGCTACTTGTAATTCCTACTCGGCACCTTATACCTTCGACGATGGCAAGATTGCAGTTGGTGATGTGGTGGCTACCGAAAAATTCTGCGAGAATCAAAATTGGGATGCCCGCTTTATGAGCGCGATCAAACAGGCTAATGAGTGTGAGGTGGCAGGTGAACTGCTGATCATCAATTGCAAGAATGGCATCAAATTGCATTTCGAAAAGAAAACCATTGCCAGCATTGCAGAAATCCAAAACCAGGAAACGGCAGAAATGGGTGAATTGCTCAGTTTGTTTCCTAATCTGGGACCTAACCAGATGCACCTGTTCAGCATTTTGAAGGGAACCAATATTGATGCATATCCATTTATAGGCGAAACGGTTGAGTTCAATATGTACAACCTGTTTGACCCAACCAGCGCCTCAGCATTTCAACAAGCCTATCGGCTAGGGGCTTATGCTATAGGCAAATTGGGCGATTTATACATCCTACGGGTACCGGGTTATGTAGGCTCCAATTCCATTTCCTTATATCGGTTAAAAGGGGGAAAATTGATGCTGGAAATGCCACTTGCGCTAGCTAGTAATGACCCTTCCATCAACATCCAGCAAGATGCCTGGCTTAAAGACCTGAACAACGACGGAAAAATTGAGGTGATTGTACGCCAAATCAGTGCGCCACAAGGCGGGATAGCCCAAGATGTACTGCGGGTGTTTGTACAGGCAGCGGATGGCTCCTTTCAACCTTCTTTGGGGACGAAGTTGAAGCCTGAGGATTATCCGATGGCGAATTTGAACTAATGGAAATGCAAGTGTCAGCCATCCCAAATTAAAATGGCACAAAGGGAAAAAGAGAGGACACAAAGTAAAGGGTTAATCAGCGCAAATGCTTCGCAATTTTTGCCGCCAGTTTAGCATTGTTCAGTACCAGTTCAATATTTGCATCGAGGCTTTTGCCTCCGGTAATTTCTTCGATGCTTGCCAACAAAAAGGGAGTAATTTCTTTGCCTTTGATGTTTTTTTTCTGCGCCAGGTTTAACGCCTGTTGAATGGCCTGCTCCATCGGGGCGTATTCCAGCTGAAACTTTTCAGGGATGGGATTGGCAATAACTGCTCCCCCTTTCATGCCCAACTGCCATTTGATGGTCAGGATATTGGCCAGCTCTTTGGCTGTTTCCAGGGATTGGTCTACCTTAAAGCCACTGTTGCGGGTATAAAAAGCTGGGAATTCCTGGGTGCGGTAGCCGAGCACAGGCACCCCCTGGGTTTCTAGGTATTCGAGGGTGAGGCCCAGGTCGAGAATGGATTTAGCGCCTGCACACACCACTGCAACATTGGTTCGGGCCAGTTCTTGTAAGTCGGCAGATACATCCATACTTTCGGATGCGCCCCGGTGCACCCCACCGATACCTCCGGTGGCAAAGATCGTAATGCCTGCTAAATCAGCAATAATCATGGTTGCGGCTACGGTAGTGGCGCCGTTGTAACCCTGGGCAATGACCACAGGTAAATCCCGGCGGCTGACTTTCAGGACATCAGTACCCATTTTACCCAGGTTGTTGATTTCTTGTTTGTTCAGGCCAGCTTTCATCCTGCCATTGATCACGGCAATGGTAGCAGGAATAGCCCCGTGTTTGCGTACTACTTCCTCCACTTTTAATGCCGTTTCTACATTGCGCGGGTAAGGCATTCCGTGCGAGATAATGGTGCTCTCCAGGGCAACCACGGGCTGTTTGGAGCGGATAGCAGAAGAGACTTCAGGCGACAGATCGAGGTACGGAATCATAATCAGTGCACTAGTTTGGCAACAAAAGTAACAATATTCCAAACTAAGTCTAAACATGCTTTAAGGGGCGATAAAAACAAGAGTCATCCCGAATTATCTGATGACTCCTGTTAGTCCCACTACTAATGTGCAAATGGAGCAACATTAATAATATTCACTTATGTGCACATCAGCAAATTGACTTCCTTAGCCGATCAAATGATCATCCCGGCAGCTACCGTTTCGTTTGTCCCTTCATCCACCAAAATGATGCTACCTGTATTCCGGTTGCGGCGGTATGGGTCGAAAAACAATGGTTTAGTAGTGCGCAAAACGATGCGGGCTATGTCGTTCATACGAATGTTCTTGTCCTCCACATCACGGTGCAGGCTATTGACATCCAGTCGGTAACGAATATCTTTGACCACGCAGCGCGCCTGTTGGGTAGTATGTAAAATGGCGTATTTGCCATTGAGCTGGAGTGGGCGTTCGTTGAACCAACAAACCATCACTTCCAAATCCTGGCCAACCGTGGGTTGGTTGTGTGTGCGCACAATCATATCGCCCCGACTCAGGTCGTAATCATCTTCCAAAAGTACCGTCACCGACATGGGGGGGAAAGCTTCGGCAACTTCGCCCGCATGGGAGTCGATTTTGGCAATTTTGGTGGTAAATCCCGAAGGCAACAAAGTCACTTCATCACCTTTTTTCAAAATGCCAGCAGCCACCCGCCCGGCGTAACCACGGTAATCGTGGAATTCGTCATTGTTGGGGCGAATCACAAACTGCACCGGGAATCGGGCATCAATAAAGTTGTGATCGCTACCTATGTGTACATTTTCCAGATAATACAGCAGCGTAGAGCCACCATACCAGGGCATATTTTGAGAACGCTCAACGATGTTGTCGCCCTTCAATGCCGAAATTGGAATGAAGTGTACATCCTTCACGTCTAATTTGTACGAAAACTTTTCAAATTCTTCCTTGATCTTGTTGTACACCTCTTCGCTGTAATCCACGAGGTCCATCTTGTTGATGCACACCACCAGGTGAGGAATCTGCAGCAACGAAGCGATGAAGGAGTGGCGACGGGTTTGTTCCACTACGCCCGTCCGTGCATCCACCAGGATCAGGGCCACATTGGCGGTAGAAGCCCCAGTGACCATGTTGCGGGTATACTGCGTATGCCCGGGAGTATCGGCAATGATGAACTTGCGCTTGGGAGTAGAAAAATACCGGTAAGCCACATCAATGGTAATGCCTTGCTCGCGTTCAGCTTTTAACCCGTCGGTCAGCAGGGCAAGGTTTACCTCACCTTCTCCCCGGCGTTCGCTGGCTTTTTGGACTGCTTCTAGCTGATCCTCAAAAATTGACTTCGAGTCGTATAACAAACGCCCGATGAGCGTACTTTTTCCATCATCTACATTGCCAGCTGTGGTGAAGCGCAGCAATTCGGAGTGTTTGAAATCCATATATATAGAGTTGAGGAGTTTAGAAGTTGAGGAGTTTAGAAGTTGAGGTTGCCGCATTTGACTTGACTATGTCCGGTTCGCTCGCGGTAGCCTCAACTTTTCAACTTCTCAACTTTTCAACTTTTACTTAAAAGTAGCCTTGTTTTTTGCGGTCTTCCATGGCGGTTTCCGAACGTTTGTCATCGGCACGGGTGCCTCGTTCGGTGACGCGGGAAGCGGCAATTTCGTCAATTACTTCGTCAAGATTGCTGGCATGGGAACGCACGGCCCCGGTACAAGTGATGTCGCCAATGGTACGGAAACGCACCGTGGTTGTAAAAGGAATCTCCGTTGGGCGGCGTTGAATGAATTCAGAAGCCGCCAATAGTGAACCATCGCGCTCAAATACCTCGCGCTCATGGGCGAAATAGATACTTGGCAGCTCTACCCCCTCCATCGAAAGGTATTGCCATACATCCAATTCGGTCCAGTTGGAGATGGGGAAAACCCGAAAATGCTCGCCAATCTGTTTTTTCCCGTTGAACAAATTCCACAACTCCGGACGCTGGTTTTTGGGATCCCATTGTCCAAATTCGTCGCGGTGGGAGAAAAAACGCTCTTTGGCTCGTGCTTTTTCTTCATCCCGACGGGCGCCACCGATGGCTGCATCGTACTTGCCATTTTCCAGTGATTCCAGCAAAACGGCAGTTTGCAAAAAGTTGCGGCTGGCGTTATAGCCTTTTTCCTCGACCACCTTACCTTGGTCAATGGCATCTTGTACCGAGCCAACAATGAGGCGCGCGCCAATTCTTTCAACCAGTTGATCCCGGTAATCGATGGTTTCCTGGAAGTTGTGTCCAGTGTCGATGTGCAACAAAGGAAAAGGGATTCGCGCCGGGTAAAAGGCCTTCATCGCCAGATAAGTCACCAGGATAGAATCTTTTCCTCCCGAAAACAACAACACTGGATTTTCAAACTGAGCTGCCACCTCGCGACGAACAAAAATCGACTCTGCTTCCAGTTCTTTGAGGTGATTCAGGTTGTAGTTAAAGTCCATATTTTATTTGAGTTGAGGAGTTGTGCTTCGGCTACGCTCAGCAACCGATCACTGAGCTGGCCACTGAGCGTAGCCGAAGCACAACTAATAAGTCACTAATGGTCGCAAATACTCAACAATTCGCCGCACTGATTCTTCAATGCTCATCTGATCGGTGCGAATTTCGAGTTCAGGGTTTTCGGGGGCTTCGTAAGGATCATCAATACCTGTAAATCCTTTGATGAGGCCCGCGCGGGCCTTTTGGTATAAACCTTTTACATCGCGGGCTTCACAAACCTCAATGGGAGCATTGATGTATATTTCAATGAAATCTTCCGAACCAACAATACTGCGGGCCAGGTCGCGCATTTCCCGGGTAGGGCTAATAAATGAATTGATACAAATGATGCCGCTGTGGAGGTAGAGTTTGGAAATTTCGGCGATACGCCGAATATTTTCCAGGCGGTCTTCAGGGCTAAAACTCAGATTGCTGTTGATGCCAAAACGGATATTGTCACCGTCCAGTACTTGAGGGAGATATCCTTCCGCAAAAAGGGCCCTTTCTAGGTACTTAGCCACCGTACTTTTACCAGAACCCGACAATCCAGTAAGCCAAAGTACTTTGCTACGTTGTTGCAGGTGTTCTTCCCGCTCCGAGCGCTGGAGCAGTTGATCAAAAATTGGATGAATATGCTCTGCCAAGGACTATTATTTTCTATTCGTTTGGGTAAATAACGGCGCGAAGATAATATACTCTGTGCAAAATTTTTACATTTTTTTGCGATAACATATTGACATTCATTCATTTATTCTTGCAAAGTAGACTGTTAAGTTGTGGATTTTGTGGTAGTTATACACAATGGCTGTGCTGTGGGATTGTAAAAAAGGCTGGAAAATTTTCGTTAAAGTAGATTGGAGATGTAGAGAATTAGATAAAAAGCGAGAAATAAGTGAGCCGGGGAATAGCCCCGGCGTACTTTCAACCGCTTGAAATTAGAAACACACCAAAATATTATAAATCAAAATCTCATCAAATTGGCCTGCTCAAAAACTCTTTTTGTGAAAGACCGGTTGTGTTTGGTCACAAAGACCCCCTTTGGACAATCAAATGACTGTCGTGTCAACGGTAATCACCCTTACGAGGAACCGTTGATGGCTTCGATTAGTAGACTGTGTTTGCATAGTGCGGGCTTCACAAGAATTTTTAATGCTGTTTTCCTCTTGATACAAAGGTGCAACACATGATGATTTTTCCGCTTAAAAAAAAAGCTTCATTTGTAACTTTAAAAAATATGAAAAAAAATGCAATTAAACTCATATTTAATTGATTATCAGTAGTTGTTTTTTTTAAATAAAGCAGAAAACGTTACGAAAAGCACTAGCGAACAAACTGATAAAATACTACGGATTGGCCTCCTGAACGCACAACTATCAGGTAACGGCCAGCATTTAGTTGATTCAAATTGAGTTTTTTGGTGTTTTTTCCTGTGGGCAGGTTGGTAAAAACTTGTTTGGTTACTTCTTTTTTGAGGGTGTTGTACACACAGATTTGTGCTTCTCCAGCTTTGGGCAAGGTAAAAGGAATAACAACTTCATTGCTAAATGGGTCAACACTGCAGGTAGCTAGTTTTGCCCACTCTTTGTCATTGGTTGCCGACTCAGCGGCTTCAGTCGGGCTAAGGGTTGGCAAAACAGGACGATTACCCGTGGTGTTTTGCAATACAGTAGCCTTTTTGTTCAAAATGGTCAAAACATTTCCATTGCTGGGCTCCCAAAGTTTGATACCTACGGGCAACACAAAAGGGCTTTTACTTTCTTGCACGCTCTGAAACTGATCGGTAATTACCGTCCTTACTTCTACTTTTTCCTGATCTACATAAATCAGGTTGAAATGATTGAAACTTCCACTATTGCGGGTCCATTTTTTATTGTCGTCGCTGGAGCGCAAGGGGGCTCCCCAGCAACCCTCCCCGATATAAACGGTACCTCGTTCATCGTCCCGAATGAAATTTTCAGCACTGCCAGGTTCCCGTGATACCCGAATGGGGTAAGTCCATTTGGCAACGTGCGAGTCAGATTCCATGGCCAACTGAACCTGATGATACAAAAACAGAGGGGCCCAGTTTTGTACCAAATCATCTCTTTCAGGTTTCCCGGTGGTATGGGGGCGCATCGCATGATGGTACTGGGCAAAACGCCAAATGAAGCCCTTGGCACCCGTTAACTCTCGCTCCAACCAGTTTTTTTGATCTCCCCCACTGGCAGCCATGGAATTGAGGGTCAGCAGGCGCAGGAGATTTCCTCCAAAGCCCAGGGCGTAATAAGCTTCGGGATATGGGATGTCAAAAACCTCCTGAAGGCTACGATTGTCCAATTCATGATTGCCCCTAGCCACCACAACAGGAAAAATTCGCCCATCACTACCAATGGTATATTGCCAATCGTCGAGCCAGAGTGCCCATTCAGGGCCAGTATCGGTAGCAGTCATGTCGCCATTAAACAGGACAAAAGTGGGGCGAATTTTGGCCACCATCGTATTGGCATTGATGCGTGCCTCACGATTGTTGCGTGAATCACCACCCGAGATGATGGCCAGGCGCTCGTTTGGTACATTCGGAGCAGTGCGGAAGGAGTATCGCCGACTTAATCCTTCACTATCTTTTATCAGAAAATAATAAAGGGTATTGGGCTTAAGGCCAGTGAGTCGGGCAAAATGGTTGTTGAGGCCGCGCGCCACTTTGACCTGATCTGCTTTACGCTTGATTCGATAAGCATCAGCTTTTAGGCCATTGTCCACTTCGTCATAATAAATCATTGGGGAACTACCACTTACCTGATCCCAGCCAATGACCATTGAAGTAGCGGGATCGTCGCGCCACATGGCACGAAAACGCAGGGCTTTAGCCTTCAGGGAAATAGCACTTACCAGGATACAAATACAAACTACCAATCGGGTCATAAACAATAATTTAAATCTGCACTACATTTCATCGCAATCAAAAGCGAAGATATTGTACTTTTGCCGCTGAATATTCAAAGCGACAATTTCTTGCATTCAATTTATATGGAATTTGATTTTTGGATGCGTTTTGGGGAAAATCCGACCAGCTCTGATTCCAGTGCGTTTTCCAACAATCACAACCGCCAATAACCATGAAGGATACGGTAATTTTTGATCTGATTCATGATGAGTTGGATCGCCAGCGGAAAGGCATTGAGCTAATTGCCTCCGAAAACTTCACCAGCCAGGCTGTGCTGGATGCAATGGGCAC
>NZ_JANRKL010000174.1:0-30021 GCF_033763495.1 Haliscomenobacter sp.
AAAAGGCCTTGGCTTTGTACCCAATCTCTACGCCACCTTTGCCTTAAATGACACAGCACTGGGCGATTACCTTACCCTCCAAAACCGCAAAAGCACCCTGCGCGCCAAGGAACGGGAGGTCATCAACCTCGTGGTGAGCCAGGTGAACGAATGCCTTTATTGCCTGAGCGCCCACACTGCTTTGGGCAAGATGAATGGCTTCACCGACGAGCAAATCCTCGAAATCCGCAGTGGTGAGGTAAGTTTTGACGCCAAATTGGATGCGCTTGCCAAATTCGTAAAAGAGGCTACCATTAAGCGAGGCAAACCCTCTGCCGAAGCAGTCGAAAACCTCTTTGCGGCAGGCTACAACAAAGCCAATCTGGTAGACATCCTCATCGTCATTGGCGACAAAATCATCTCCAACTTCCTGCATGGAGTAACCCAAATTCCGATTGACTTCCCGGTAGCGCGGCCCCTGGAGGAAGTATATGCGTGATTTCATTTTTAAAAACATGAATCATCCCGAATTTGACCATTAATGAATTTACCGCACAAATCTGACCACCGCTAGCGCGGTTCAAGGGTATGTGGGTACAAAAGTACTATAAACCTGGCCACCGCTAACGCGGTTTTGCACCCAATTCAAGGGAGCTAGCCCTGTCCAGGTTTATAGTATCTTCCGCCATCCTTTTCTTGAACCGCGTTAGCGGTGACCACGAATACGGATTAGAGCTTGGTTAGAACCTAAAATTAAAATTCGGGATGATTCATGTTTTGTTTTTAGGGAAAAATTGATAAGTATTTATGGAAAATTGGTAAGCAACCAAGGCCCTTTTTAGTGTAGTTTTGTACCAAGCAAATCGAGCCTAATCTCAACTCCGAGCTGCCAATTCATCACTCATCGTTTACCATTCATCATTGATTTTACATGGCAACCAAAATCAACATCAAGAGCCTGCCCATAGGCTACCAGTCCATCATCTCCAACGGTCGACACTCTATAGTAGGCGACGAACCAATCACGAGCAAGGGTACCGACCAGGGCTTTTCCCCTGAAGACCTCCTGCTTTCTGCGCTGGCTTCCTGCAAAGTGGCAACCGTGCGTTTTATCGCCCGCAAAAAAGGCTGGACGGTACGGGATGTGGACGCAAAATTGGAAATGTCCGTAAAGCGTAACCCCGACCGCAGCCTCGCCACCACGGTAACGGTGCAAATGGAAATTGAGGGCGACCTGAGCGCCGAACAACGCGCAGAACTGCTGTACGAAGCCGATAACTGCTACGTTCACCGCATGATAAAGGGCGAATGGACAATTGAAAATGCTGTACCTTTCGGAGAAACAGTAGAAGCCTGATGCGCTACGAATACCACGACCCAGCCTCTGGCGGGCAACTCCTGATGACGACGGACGAACCTGACTTTGCCCGCTACTTCTTTAAGGAGCGCAACAAGCTATTCAATGCCCTCGTCTGGAACCGGGGCGAGGCCCAATCGCTGACCATTGACGAGCTGTGTTTCGAGGTCCCTGCCAATGCTTTTTTTGCGCTCAACGTCAGTCATTCCTTTCGATTGGAACGGTCGGAGGACGCGGTGATTTGGCAGTTCAACCGGGAGTTTTATTGCATCGTCACACACGATGCGGAGGTGTCCTGCTCCGGGCTGCTGTTCTACGGATGGCGGGAGGGCGAGCCGATTTTTTTGGATGAAAAAGATATCCGGAGCTTCGGGCTCTTGGTGGAGGTTTTTAAAGAAGAATTTCAAAACCGGGACAATATTCAGGGAGAAATGCTGAGGGTCTTGCTGAAAAGACTCATCATCAAACTGACCCGTCTGGTAAAAACACAAGCCCACGCTGATATACTTTCGGTAAACGAATTGGACACCGTTCGTCAGTTCAATATGTTGGTAGAAAACCATTACAAGCGCCTTCACCAGGTGCAGGAATACGCCAACCTGATGTTCAAGTCACCCAAGACCCTGAGCAACCTTTTTGCAAAGTACAGCGAGAAAACACCCTTGCAGGTCATCAGTGACCGCATCTTCCTCGAAAGCAAGCGACTGCTGCTCTACACCGACAAGCCCGCTGGGGAAATCGGCTACGAACTGGGCTTCGGGGAGGCGGCACATTTTAGCCGTTTTTTCAAAAAAATGGCCGGGGAAAGCCCGTCAGAATTTAAGCGGTCATTGGAGGCTGAGAAGAAGCAAGGCCAACAATGATTAAATGCGTTTTATGGCCATCAAAAAGTTTGAGATTGATAAGGGCAGGAGAATTGAAAAAAGCTAGCAAAATCATACAAACTGATAAAAATCACTCTCCTACTTACCCAAAAGTCACCCAATTCCGCCCCTATCCGCTTTATCTTTGATTCAACAAGCAGTACAAGGAGTTTTTAATTTTTTTTCTGTTACACATGGTCAATTGGGTGTTCAAATTTTGGTCGGTGTATTGACTCTCTCTCCTCAAGGCGAATAATTTTAGTGCCGACCAATATTTTTGGTGTTAACTGTTGATGAAGGTGTCGCGCTGAGCTCTTTGGTGCGACATCTTTTTTTTGTTTTTATTCAAGTGCCCCTATCTTTAAGTCACACAATCAACCCAATCTATCATGAAAAAACTCCTGCTCTTCGCCCTCCTCGCCACCCTTGCCCTTTCCTGCCGCAACAAAAAAAATCAGGAACAGGAAAGTACCGTCCAAGAAGCGCCCAAATCCACTGCTCCATACCAAGTTGGCCAAACCATGTACGTCCACGCCCTTCTCGGCCTCAGCCTGCGCAAAGGCCCCGACGCCAAAGCCGAAAAAGTAGGCGCGGCCCAATACGGTGAAGCACTGGAAATTCTTGCCCTTCCCGAAGCCGACCAAACCTACATTGCCGAAACCATCGACGAGTTCCAATTAAAAGGCCATTGGGTCAAAATCAAAAATGCCGATCAAAAGGAAGCCTATGTATTTGATGGCTATTTGGCCAAATTCCCCACCATCGAGGAGGAACCAGAAGAAGACATTGCTTTGCCTGAATGGTTTTACATGAACCTTTCCAAGCCCAAGGGCGAGCGGGAGGTAACTGCCCCCAATGAAAAAGAAGGCATCCTCGAAGGGTACAAGCAGGCTTTCGCTGATGGCGGAGAGTTTGAACTGATTTTGTACAATGGTGGGGTGACCCAGTTTTTGCGCATACCGAGCAACACTTTGTCTTTTTCCCAAGCTTTGGTGACCTTGCGTTCCTTTTATTTCAGCACGGCCAAAAACCTAAAAATTGTGCGCAATGCCAAGACCAAAAAAATCAAGGTGAACGATACCGCCAACCCTTATGAGTGGCTGGAGTTTGAAGACAAAGGTGATAAGGTGATTGTCGGATTTTATTCTACCGATTAGCAGTACTAGCCCTTTAAGGTTTCACCTAAAGCGCGGAAATTGATTTTGCCCGCATAGGCTTTGAGGTGTTCGCAGATCGCCAGTGCCCGGGTAATGCGTAAATCTGAACTTTTGGGTTGAGCAATGATGTATAGCAGGGTGCGTTTTTTGCCTGGAGTGAGTTTTTCCCAAAAGGCATTGGCTTCCGGATCTTGTTCCAGCACTTCGGTAAATTCCTCGGGCACGGGTAAGCCATATTCGCTATCATCCTTGCGCAGGCTGACTTGCAGCTGATCGCCCAGTTTCAAGTTGAGTTTTTTTACACGAGCTTTGTTCACCGAAATGATGTAAATGCCCTCCCCTTTGGGAAGCATGGCGCATTGGTATTCCACCATGCCATTGATGGTACAAACCACTCTTTTATCCTCACGGCCTTCGCTAAGTGCGGCTACAACGGGAGCTGGCACAATAAAATGTTGCCCCCACAAGCGGTTATTGGATTCTTCCAGGTAAGAAGTGAAAGAGAATGTTTCTTCAGGATTCATAAAAAGTTGTTTAATAAAAAAACCTCCCCCGGCGTAACAACGCACAAAGGGAGGCTCCAAATTATGCAAAAACTCTTTTCAGGAAAACTTAAAAAGCAGCCGTATTGGCCAAACTTTCAAGTTCATCCAGTAAAATCGTCAGATCCTGTTCGGTAGTGAGTGGGTTCATGAGGGAAGTGCGGAGATACACCTTATTGCGCAGGGTGGTTTGTACAATGTAAAAATGCCCTTTCTCCAGAATGCGATTACGCAGTTCCTGGTTGAATGCGTTAAGGTCACTGACTCCAGCTTTTACGACTCTAAAACACACAATATTGCACTCAGGTTCCATTGCAAGCTCAAAATTTGGCCTTTTTGCAAGGATTTTTGCAAATTTCTGCCCCAAATCATATACCTGATCCACCACGGCAGCAAACAGCTCTTCACTATATAATTTCAACAGGGTAAAGATTTTCAGGGACATCATGTATTTGGTGCATTCAAAGGTTCGTTTTCCAAGGTTGTACCAATCGGCTTCGACAGTGTTCCAGAGGTATTGAGCTTTTTGCTGAAAAATGCTGAAGCTGTCTTGTTCCCGTTTGAACACCAAGGCTGTAGCCAGGGCCGGGACCATCAGCACCTTGTGAAAATCCACCACCACCGAATCGGCTCGATCGATTCCTTTGAGTAAGGGCTGGTACTTTTTGGAAAAAACCGCCCCACCACCATGCGCTCCATCGGTATGGAACCAGATGTTGTGCCGTTCGGCAAAATCGGCAATGGCCTCCAGGTTGTCGTGGGAGCCGGTAGAGGTGGAACAAGCACTGCCAATGATGGCAAATACATGGAGTCCTTCCCGCTGAGCTTTGGCCAGGTATACCTCCAATAAATCACAACGCATTTTGTACTGCACGTCGGTGGGCAATTTGATGATGCCTGCATTTCCAAGCCCCATGATGCGCGCTGCCCGATCCACACAATAATGCGCCTCCTCACTGACCATAATGGCCAAGCGCTCCTGGTGGCCTTCGGACCAAACATTCGAGGGCGCTTTGCAAGCACGGGCAGCAAGTAAGGCCGTAAGGTTGGCTAAAGTCCCACCGGAGGTCAAGATGCCACTACTGGACGCTCCGTAGCCAATTTTTTTTGCCAATAGTTCAACCACCAAGCGTTCCATCGGCACCGAACTCATCCCCATTTCATACAGGGCCATGCCCTGGTTGAGTACATTACTCAGTAAACCTGCCAAAGCTGAAACTGGTGCGCTTACTGCCACCTGGTGGCCCATATAGCGAGGATGATGAGTTTTGACGGAATGCTGGATTACCGTTTCAAAAAAAGCAATGGGATCTTCAGCCAGAGGACCATTCAGTTCATTTTGCCAAAAACGATAATGCTCTTCAGGGCTGTGCTGAGGAAAAACTACTTCGTCTCGCTGGCTTTGTACAGATTCAAAATAATCAGCCAATTGATCAATCAAGGCGTGGCCTTGTTGGCGAAAGGTGGCGGGGTCGTATACTTTTTGTAAAAGAGAAGAAACATCATTTGGGTCATCCCGCTGGGTCGGAGCATTTTGCTGCGTCATGGTTATTGGGTTTTACAGAAATTGAACCGTGATTTTAAACAAAATCCAACATTGAGGACAGATAAACAAGTACAAAAGTCCCGCAGTCAATTGATTTTTTCAACTGTGTGATATTAATCACTGATTTTGGGTCTCAAAGCTCATGGTATGACACCTCCTCACTGGCTTACATTTGTATCGAAACAAAGCGAAAAGCCATGAAAAACAAGGCATCTCTTATTCTAACCACCGCACTGATTCTTCCTTTTTTGCTCTGGATACCAGTGCGCCCTCAAACACTCAAAAGTTTTAAAATGAGTGTAGCGGGCACTTCCTCCCTCCACAAATGGGAGTCAAGTGTAGGAGTCGCCACTGTTAAAAGCGACATCGTCATCAATGAAGGTGGCCTGGAAGCCATCAACAGTTTGTACCTCGAAGTAGACGCCGCTTCGATCAAGAGTACCAAAGGCTCAATAATGGACAAGAAGACCTGGGAAGCACTGAAAACAACACAGTATCCCAAAATCACGTACCAATTGACCAAGATTGAATCGATCAGTCCTGCTGCAGGTGAATACGACATCAAAGCACTGGGCAACCTCAGCATCGCAGGGGTGAAAGTTCCGATCAGCATGAACGTAAAAGGAAAAATTTTGAGCAACGGCAGCTTATCCTTCAAAGGATCAAAAGCACTCAAAATGACCGACTTTAAAATTGATCCGCCGACTGCACTCATGGGTACCCTCAAAACGGGCAACGACATCACGGTTAGCTTCGATATTGTACTGGGTGAATAACCTGCTCTCTTTTCTCAAGCTCTTTCACTAACGACTAAAATTCAACAAGATGAAAAAGATATCTTTATCGAACCTGCTGGCAGGTTTGCTGGCCCTTGCTTTCTCCTTACCTCTCGTAGCTCAACAAGCTGATTTACAATATTTCCGCCCCTGGGATAAAAACGGGATCAACGTTTTTGAACCAATCAAAGGTGGTGACCAGGCCGAATTCAAAGGTGTCTCTGTCCGCATCGGGGGTAGTTTTACCCAGGATTACCAAAGTTTGACTCACGAAAACAAGCCATACAAGAAAAACTACCTCTGGGGAACCATTCCTGCTCAAGGGGATTCTCTTTCCGCCAAACTTAATGGTTTTAACCTGGCAATGGCCAATTTGAACTTTGACTTCCAAATTGAAGACGGGATTCGGGTTTGTTTGGAAAACTACATGTCTGCACGTCACCACAACGAGTTTTGGGTAAAAGGTGGCTACATTCAAATCGACAAATTGCCCATGTTTGGTAGCCCTCAATGGTTTACCGATTATGTACGGGTAAAAATCGGGCACTTCCAACCCAACTTTGGGGACCAACAATTCCGCCGTACCGATGGTGGCAATGCCATCTTCAACCCCTTTGCTGAAAACCTGATCCTGGACGCATTCACTACCGAAATTGGTGGTGAGGTATACATCTTCCCAGCCAAAGGCTTGATGTTGATGGGCGGTATGACTTCTGGTTTGATCAATGGCAACATTGAGAATTATCCTGACAAACCTGTGGCTCCAAACTTGGAAGCGACCAAACGTTCTCCTTCGATTTCTTTGAAGGCCGCTTATGACAACAATTTTGGGGATTTACGTTTCCGGCTTTCTGCCTCGATGTACACCAATGGCAATATCGCCCGGAACACACTTTACTCTGGTGACCGTACTGGCTCTCACTACTTTATGGTTCTTGAGCCTACCGGAGGTTCTTATTCCGCCAACTTTACTTCGGGCCGGTTCAATCCAGGCTTAACCAACCGGGTTACTGCCGTGATGATCAATCCATTCTTGAAGTACAAAGGTCTGGAAATATTCGGTACCTATGAAACACTCAAAGGAGGTACTTACGCAGAATCAAGTGACCGTAGCTGGAATCAGTTAGCCGTAGAGGGTATCTTCCGCTTCTTACCAAACGAACAACTGTACCTTGGAGCACGCTATAACACAGTAAGTGGTCGTCCAAGTGGCGCTGCCTATACCAAAGATGTAAGCATCAATCGTACCGCACTGGTTGCTGGTTGGTTTCCTACCAAAAACCTGTTGCTGAAAGGGGAACTCGTTTCTCAAAAATACTTGGATTTCCCAACTTCCGATATCCGTAATGAAGGCAAATTCAACGGTATGATGATTGAGGCGATTATTGGGTTCTAACCTCTTGATCACTATCTTTCTTCTTCTAAATACTTGGGGGGCATCATAGCCTGATGCCCCCCGATTTTATTTACACCACAATTCAAGGCCATGAGAAGGTATTCTGCTTTAATCCTGTTGTTTGGAGTTTTGGTGCTGAGTTTTCCCAATGATAACGTTGTTTCCATTGATCCTGCAAGTGAACTGACGCTTTACGGATCGAGCAACGTCAACAAATTCAAGTGCGAATGCACCGATCAGTTTCCACGTTCAACTGTGAAATTCAACAAGGGAAAGAATGGGACCTCAGCTACTTTTTCCAACGCGATCCTGGATCTCGGTGTAGCTACCCTGGATTGTGGGAATAAAATGATGAACAAGGATTTACAAAGAACCCTGAAAGGAGACGAATATCCCAGAATCCGCATCGAATTGGTGCAGGTCAAACAATTGGAGGATGAAAAATTGAAAGAACCCGGCATGTGGGCTACCCAGGTTGTCGAGGCAGGACTAACCATTGCAGGAGTAAGACGAACCATTGACCTAAATGTGCGCGCCCAACAAACCGAAGCAGGTAGGTTTCGATTTGTCAGTGATAAAAACATCCTCATGACCGATTTTGGACTCACCCCACCGCGAGCACTCATGGGAACGATCCGGGTCAACGACTTGATCCGCATCCACATGGATATGATGGTGGAGGTGGAAAAGGGAATGTGAGCGGATTTGGGATTAGACTTTAGGAGAGTTGATTATCAAGCAATTGATGATTTTCATATTTTTTGAGTTACGAGTTACGAATACATGACTTACGAGTTTTGAAGTGGGCTACCGCAGCGACTTAAACACAGTCCTGAGCCAAGTCGCTGCGGTAGCTCACTTCAAAACTCAAAAATCATGTATTCGGAACTCGTAAATTCAAAAAAGCCTCATGCCTAAATTATCGTGTACTATAATTCGGTGCTTCCTTCGTAATGTTCACGTTGTGTGGGTGGCTTTCTTTCACCCCTGCTGCTGTGATTTTTACAAAACGACCTTTCTGCTGTAATTCTTCCACCGTATTGGCACCACAGTAACCCATCCCGGCGCGTAAACCACCGATGTATTGTACCATCACTTCTGCCAGGGTTCCTTTGTAGGGCACCCGGCCTTCAATGCCTTCTGGCACCAGTTTTTTGATGTCGTCTTCTACATCCTGAAAGTAACGGTCTTTGGAACCTTCCTGCATAGCCCCCAGGGAGCCCATACCCCGGTAAACCTTAAATTTCCGACCTTCAAACAGGATGGTTTCGCCCGGTGCTTCTTCTACTCCAGCAAACAAGCCGCCCGCCATGATGGTACTTGCACCTGCGGCAAGCGCTTTGACGATGTCGCCAGTATAGCGAATCCCGCCGTCGCCAATAATCGGTACCCCAGTGCCTTTCAAAGCCTGAGCAGCCCAGCTGATCGCAGTCAGCTGAGGCACCCCTACCCCTGCCACAATACGGGTGGTACAAATCGAGCCAGGGCCAACCCCCACCTTTACGGCATCTACTCCGGCTTCAACCAAAGCCAGGGCAGCCTCACCAGTAGCTACGTTGCCACCAATAACTTGTAGGTCACGGTATTTCTTCTTGACTTCTTTCACCGCGTTGAGTACACCTTGGGAATGCCCGTGAGCGGTATCGATTGCAACGACATCTACCCCTACATGAACCAGAGCTTCTACGCGTTCCATCATATCGCGGGTAACGCCCAACGCAGCACCGACCACCAAACGCCCAAAGGTATCCTTACACGAAAGGGGATAATTGATTACCTTCATGATGTCTTTGTAGGTAATCAAACCGACCAGTTTGTTGTGGTCGTCTACAACAGGCAATTTTTCAATCTTGTTGCGTTGCAGAATTTCGCGGGCTTGGTGCAGAGTCGTCCCTGCCGGGGCAGTGACCAGATTTTTGGAGGTCATCAGTTCTTGAACCGAGCGATCCAGGCTGGTTTCAAAACGCAGGTCGCGGTTGGTCAGGATGCCCACCAGGTGGTTGTTGGCATCAACGACCGGAATCCCGCCAATCTTGAAGCGCTCCATGTGGTTTTTGGCGTCGCGAATGGTTGCATCAGGTCTTAGCGTGACGGGATCGATGATCATACCACTTTCCGAACGTTTGACCAGGCGAACCTGCTCAGCTTGTTCTGCAATGGTCATGTTCTTGTGGATGATCCCGATGCCACCCTGCCGGGCAATGGCAATAGCCAGTTTTGCCTCGGTTACCGTATCCATAGCGGCCGAAACAACAGGAGCATTCAATCTTAGTTCGCGGGTAAGTTGGGAAGTGATGTCCACTTCACGAGGCAATACTTCAGAGTATGCCGGAGCGAGCAGCACGTCGTCGAAGGTCAGTGCCTCGCCCAGAAATTTGTCCAGGTTGGTATTTTGCGTATCCATGCGCAAAGGTAGGGATTTTGTGGAGATTTGCGCAAAGGAAGAATTGACTATTTTTTCAACGGGAGAAAATTTGGGTTTCCCCCGTTGAATTTTACAAGTGTAACCTCGAAGATTGCCCCTACAGTTGGAACAACACCCCAATATTGATCACAAACTCGTCCTGTCCACCATTGATGTATTTCATCTCGGCCATAGGGACCAGGTTACTTTCCAGTTTATAGCGAATACCGCCACCTACACCAAAACCAAATTTGGTATCTGTTGCTTTATCGTCAAAGCCTGTGATTTTGCGGGTAGCGCGCATCACGTTCAAACCACCGAGGCCATAAATGTCCAAAAAATCATTGCCAGCAAAGGTGTACATCCCGTCCAGGTTGAAGGCAACCCGGCTATCACTCACCCCCAGGTTTTTGTCTTCTTTGGGAAAATAAAAATTACCAGAGGCTACAATGCCCAGGTCTTTGTTGGGAATTTGAAACTCGCCACGGGCGAATAAGCCGGGTTTTTCAAACTTGGTTCCGTAGGTAAACCCTCCGCCTACCCGAACCTGGCCTAGTGCGTAGGTAGCAACGAAAATAAGTACCAGCACAGCGCTTAGGTATCTCAATTGTTTCATGTTTTGGTTTTTTGTGATAACAGAAGAATGACCTAAGCAAGATAAAAATTATTGCAGGAATGATGGATTAGGAATTTTTTAACAAGAATAGTCTATTCGGTGCTTCGGCTACGCTCAGCGCCCGAATAGACTATTCAACTACTTGCCCGCCACAGCTCGATCCTGCACCCGCAGTACAACCATAACAGTGCTGATTGAGCACAATGTCCCGTTTTTCTAACTCCGCCAGGTCAAAATCATGGACAGATTTACCTGGTGTGCTGACTTTAAGGTCCAACATTTGATTGAAATCACAATCGTACATCCAGCCATCCCAACTGACCGAAATGGTATTGCGGCACATCACCCCAGCCACGGCGGCGGGGTTAAAAGCGTCGATCAGGGTGTTCATGTATTTTTCGTAGTTGTCGCTTTCCAGCAAATAATCCAGAAAGCGGCTGATCGGCATATTGGTGATGACGTAGAGATTGTTGAAATCCACGTTGTATTTCCGCTTGAGCTGGCGCTTGAATTCGTTTTCCAGGGAAGCCTGGCCGCCGGGCAAAAAAGCCCCGGAAGGGTTGTAGACCAGGTTGAGGTTCAATCCGGAATCGGCTTGAGCATAGCCCACCGCATTGAGCATTTGCAGGGCTTTGATTGAATCTTCAAAAACACCATCACCTCTTTGGCTGTCCGTGCGCAGCGCGGAATAGTGGGGCAATGAGGAAACCACTTCCACTTTGTTTTCAGCAAAAAAATGGGGTAAATCCTGGTATTTGGGGTTCGACACAATGATGGTCAGGTTGCAACGGTTCATCACGTGTTTGCCCAACTTATGGCATTCTTCGACAAACCAGCGGAAGTGTGGATTCATTTCAGGTGCACCGCCGGTAATGTCTACCGTCGGAATATCGTATTTGCTCAAAATCTCCAAACAGCGATCAAAGGTTTCCTTGCTCATGTTTTCGGCCTTGCGATCGGGGCCGGCGTCCACGTGACAATGGGCGCAGGTTTGATTGCACAGTTTGCCCACATTGATTTGGAAAATTTCAATGCGTGAGGGCAATAATTTTCCCTGATCAAAACCAGCGATTTTGATGGATTCCTCGAAGGGTTTGAATTGAGCTGCGCTGCGTTCACGCCCATTGAGGACTTCCAGTTGGAAAAAAGTGTCCGATAGGGCATTGCCGCGGGCGGCAAGGGATTTTCCTTTTTGGTGAATGGCCATAATGAAAATTATAAGATTCCAGTTTCAAAAACGGCACCTCGGCTCCGCTCGGCGACCGTTTTTGAAACTGGAATCTTAAGTTTACATGGTTATTTCTTCAGCGTGGTTCATCATCTGCACGCCATAAACGAGGCTGGACCCGGCCCGGATAACCGCAGCTACATGCACTGCCTCCATCATTTGTTCCTCATCGGCGCCTTTTTCCAGCGATGTAGAGGTATAGGCATCAATGCAATAAGGGCATTGAATGGCGTGAGCCACCGCCAGGGCAATCAGCGCTTTTTCGCGTTCGGTAAGTGCTCCTTCCTTCATGGTTTCCCCATACCAGGCGAAATATTTATCGCCCATTGCTTTTTGCCACTTGGTAATGTCGCCGAACTTGGCGAGGTCGGCTGGATCGAAATAATGCTTTTGAGCCATGGTTAGCTTGTTGTATTTAGATGAGTGGTTATTTGGTAGTTGGGCAAAAACAAGTGCTCATTTTTCTTGAGCCAAAGGATTAGATAAGACACTTAAAATGAAACGTTTACTCATCTAATCCTTTGGCAAAATGAGCGCTTGTTTTTTTATCGCCCCTTGGCTTCGTTGAGTGCCCAGTTGTAATCGAGGTACTTGAGTTCGGTTTGGGCTGAGATTTTTTGCGCAGAGAATTTATTAATGTAGGCAATCAAAGAGCCTGCATCGCGGTCAAAATCACCTTTGAACCACTTGAATATTTCCGAGATTTCGACTTTTTCAGCAGTGATGTTGTTGCGCAGGGGGTCAGCCAGGAATTTTTTCATGGCATCATCCAATTGGCTGTCCAATTTTTCCGGGGTGTAGGCTTCCTGCCGCAAGCGAGGGCAAGAGAAAGAGGCACAATTGACGGCGGCATGCACCCGTGCATCTTTAAACACCGGGCGCAGGATATTGTGTTCAATGTTGTTGAGGTCGTAGGTAAAACCTTGAATCTTGATGAACTTGATGTCCCAAACCGAGTTGACAAAAGCAATGCCTTTTTTGATGTCCTTGATGCTTTCCACTGGGTAGTTGTTGACGATCAGCTTGATCGTAAAAGCATTGTATGCATTAATCCAATAAGCCATTTGTTCGTTGCGGGACCAGCTTTTATCATTGGGATGAACCGCTGAAAGTTGATCCAGGTAGCTGTTAAGCTCGTTCGAATCGCGGACGAACCCCTTGTAGTCAACAAAGCCGTCGTCTTTGACGTGTTTTTTGACCAATTGATCCCAGCGATCGTGATTGATCGGGCTGGAATTGGTATTGCGGCGAATGGCAACGCAGTTGGACGCACTCAACCAAACCATTGCCAAAACCATCAGGCGAGTGATTAGAAACACTTGTTTTTTCATAAAAAAAGTAAAAATTGACCAGTTCGGGAATAGAACAGGTTAGTTTAAAATTTGTCTGTAAATCTTTTTCAGACGAACAGGTTCCAATCCAGCTGTAAACAAATTGAATACCAACCAATTGGCAAATTGCACCCGCAACCAGGAATTGTGTTCGTATTTCCGAGCTGAAACAGTGGCATTATACGGCAAAGTTGGCATGGGGTACTTTTTGCGGGCTCGTCGAATGAAGTCGTATTCTTCCATGATGACGTATTTTTCATCATAGCCACCAAGTTCGGCAAAGGTAGTGGCAATAATGAAAAAGGTTTTGTCCCCGCCCTGACACCAAAGGAAATTGAAACGGGTAAACCAGGCATTGCACTTCAATAACCAGCTGGGAGAGTCAAAACGGTATCGAAAACAACCCATACACCAACCCGTTTCAAGGGCAGTGCGGATGGCTTTGAGAAAATTTTGTGGAGGTAACGTATCGGCATGGATAAAATAAAGGACCTCTCCTTGGGCATGCCGAGCTCCCAGGTTCATTTGAGCAGCCCTGCTCCTGATCGGGCAGTCGATAACCTGTGCACCATTGGCAAGGGCAATGCCAGCAGTGTCATCGGTGCTGCCACCGTCTACCAAAATGACTTCCAGCAATTCTGGCCCGGCATTTTGCCGAATGTATTCCAGCAACCGGGCTATGTTACTCGCCTCGTTGAGGGTTGGAATGATTATGGAAACGTTCATACACTTTTATACGATTTGAGGTACTTTTTTGGATTTTACGTTTACTAAACTTTTGAAGTTTAGTAAACGCAAAGTTTAGTTTATCCAACAAAAAAGCCTGGCAAATGATCATGCATCTGCCAGGCTCTGTAAAAATTTACGTTTACTAAACTTTTGAAGTTTAGTAAACATAAAATCATTAATTACTCCCTGATTTCTTTTGCTGTTGTGCTTGCTGCATCGGGTTGGATCCCATACTGGCACCACGGGCAAATCCTTCTTGCTTGAACACCTCAAAACGGGAAGGAATCGGGCGACGTGGATAGTAGTTGTTTTCGGTATTCACATCAGCCGTTTCTTCCTGCGGATCGAGGATCACCTGTTTCACGGGTTTGGCAAAAGCAAAAACTTTGCTGATTTTTTTATCGTCCATGCGCCAGATTTCCGCTGGAATGCGCTGGGTTTCACTGGTTCCATCTTCAAACTCGAACTTGATGATCAGCGGCATCACCAAACCGCCCTGGTTGGAGAGATCCAATTGGTAGTAGTTTTTACGGGCTTCAATGATGGCCTTTTCTTTTGGGCCCAAACTAGCCAGGTATCTTTCATAACGCTCCCGATCAGTTGGCGCTGGAGCATTCGGATCGTAGCTGTTGTAAAAGTCTTTTAAACCCTCGTTGCGTTCTACCGCAGTGGTGGCCAGGTCGCGTTTGTTGTTTTGGTAAGTCACATCACGCTCCAGCTGTTCTTTTGATTTTTTGGAAGCGAGTGGCTTTTCGATCTCTGGATTTTTGGTATCCAGGCGGAATTCCGTGACGGCATCCAAAGAAATGTCCACGTTGTCGGTGGTGAAGAACCAACCTCGCCAGAACCAATCCAGATCAACCCCGGAAGCATCTTCCATGGTGCGGAACAAGTCGTAGGGTGTAGGGTGCTTAAATGCCCACCGGCGGGCGTATTCCCGGAAAGCAAAGTCAAATAACTCCCGGCCCATCACCGTTTCCCGCAAGATATTGAGCGCAGTAGCTGGTTTTGCATAAGCATTATTTCCAAACTGGATGACGGATTCCGAGTTGGTCATGATTGGATTTTGGACAGCTTTATCTGCCTTCATGTAACCAACAATATTGCGGGCTGGGCCACGGCCGGAAGGGAAGTCGCGCTGCCATTCCTGTTCAGCCAGGAACTGACAGAAAGTATTCAAACCTTCGTCCATCCAGGTCCACTGCCGCTCATCAGAGTTGACAATCATCGGGAAGAAGTTGTGCCCAACTTCGTGGATGATTACCCCCAACATGCCGTATTTGATGCGGTCGGAATAAGTGCCATCTTTTTCAGGGCGGCCATAGTTGAAGCAAATCATCGGGTATTCCATCCCGTTGGAAGCTTCCACGGAGATCGCCACGGGATATGGGTAGGGAATAGTGTGCTTGGAGTATACCCGTAAGGTATGCGCCACAGCTTCGGTAGACAAATGACCGTACAGTGGGTTCGCCTCCTTTGGATAATAGGACATCGCCATCACGGTAGGAACCGGGCTTCCTTCAATTTTGACCCCCATGGCATCCCAGATGAACTTGCGGGAGCTACCGAACGCAAAGTCTCGCACGTTTTCTGCTTTGTAAATCCAGGTCTTTTTGTCCTTGGCTTTGGTTTTTTCCTTCTGCGTAGCTTCTTCCTGGGAAACAATTACCACAGGTTTGGTCGCAGTTTTGGATTCTTCAAAACGCTTCTGCTGCTCGGCAGTCAATACGTCTTTGGCGTTTTGCAATTGGCCGGTAGCCGCGATGATGTGGTCGGAAGGAACGGTGATCGCTACAGTGTAGTTGCCAAAAGGCAGGGTAAACTCACCTTGACCGAGGAACTGCTTGTGCTGCCAGCCATTGTAGTCGTCGTAAACGGCCAAACGAGGAAACCATTGGGTGATGGTATACAGGTAGTTGCCATCTTCGGGGAAGAACTCGTAACCACCACGGGAGTCAGCACCCAGAGCTGGGTTTTGACGGTCGTTGATGTTGTAGTTCCAACCGATCTGCAATTGAATTTTACCCGTTTTAGCGATCAGTGGCGTAGGTAAATCAACCCGCATCATTGTTTTGACGATGGTGAATTTCAAGGCTTTGCCGGTGGCGTCTTTTACATACTCAATCTTGTGACCACCGTCAAAAGAATTGTCCAGCATGCTGTTCAACTGACCAGCGCTAACCCGCTCGCCCAGTGTGTTGGTGGCAGTTTTGTAGGTATCCGACTCAGGGTGAACCACGTTTTGATCCAACTGGAGCCAAAGGTAAGTCAGCGGATGTGGGGAGTTGTTGTAATAAGTGATCATCTCCGTACCTCTGATTTTTTGCTTCTCATCATCGAGCTCCACTTTGATGTCGTAATCTACCCGTTGTTGCCAATACGACTCACCAGGTGCGCCAGAGGCTGTGCGGTAGGTATTGGGCGTAGGTAATTCCGTGCCAAGTTGGCGGAATTTGCTTTGATCGGTGTTTTGTTGCGCATAGGTAATCGTAGCTACCAACAACAAAACCAAAGTTCCAATTTGGTTTATCCTTCTCATTTGTAGTTGAGGGTGGTAAATGAACAATTTAAACTTGCAAGGTACACCATAGGCTGGCTGTGCTTCTCCCCCCATTGGCGGGAAAATGTGACCAGGGTGCTAAAAAAGTAGTCAAAGTTAGCACAACTTTTGGTTTTGTTTGAAATTTGACCCAAGTTTGACCTTGTAAATGTGCCGAAAAACCGCGACTTTTGCTTTAAATAGACTTATGCCAAAACGCGATAAATACCATTTCCAAGTAAGGATTGCCTAGAAAAAGATGGGTGGATCATAACCGACGATCCATTAGATTTAACCTCAGGTGATGTCGAATTATTTGCGGATTTGGGTGCAGCTCGGGTACTGGCAGCAGAGCGGGGAGAAGAAAAAATTGCAGTGGAGATTAAATCTTTTTTGGAAGAACAATCTCCTGTTTCGGAATTTCATAAAGCAAGTGGTCAATATGATACCTATCAATTTGCTTTAGAGGATAAGGAGCCAGAAAGGATGGTCTATTTAGCTATACCCACTTTCATTTGGAAAACATTTTTTCAACGACCACTTATTCAGAAAATCGTACATGAAAAACCACTCAGAATAATTGTGGTGGACATGGAAAAACAAACAATCGAGTCATGGATAAAACAATAAAATATCAGGAAATCCTTATAAACCTGCTCAAAGGATACGTCGATTTTTTTTCTGGCTCAAGCTCATCAGTGAAGCCTCAAATGCTTGTTGACCGGGATAGAAATCATTATCAATTGATAAAAATTGGTTGGGACGAAAAACAGCAGCAATTCGTTTTTGGCATTTTGTTCCATTTTGATATCATTGACCATAAGATCTGGCTTCATCTCAATAATACTGAGTTCTATCTGGTTGATGAATTAGTAGAGCTAGGAGTGCCTAAATCAGATATCGTGCTCGGCTTTCAACCACCATTGGTTAGATTGGCGAGCATTAAAGAAAAAGTTGCTTAAAGCAATTCCGTTTTCTGAGCTTACACCTGGTTGTTAAAAACAATTTTCATGCAGAGTTTATTGACTATTCTAATCCTGGGAATGTGGAGTTTCTTTGCACATCCCATCCATTTAACGCTTTCCGAGGTCGTTTATGAGGAAAAAAGCAAAACGATTCAAGTCACCCACAAAATTTTTATGGATGACCTGGAGCGGCACATCGAGGAATCTCTGAAAGTCAAGGGTAAAGAGGTGAATCTGAAACTGGGCACTTCCAACGAACACCCTGACACAGACCGCTACTTAGCTGAATACCTGGCCGCTCATTTCAAACTCCTCATCAACGGCAAGGCCTACAAAGCCAATTTTTTGGGCAAAGAATACGAAGATGTTGCTTGTTGGTTGTACGTCGAAATCCTGAACGTCCCCAAACCAAAATCGGTGGATTTGACCGATTCCTTTTTGATGGACTTGTACGATGATCAGAGCAACCTGGTGAATTTCACTTTTCCACAAAAGAAAGGAAGTATGCGGTTTATTCAGGGGAAGGTGCGGGAGAGTTTTAGTATTCAATGACAAATAAAGAATGACGAATTTTTGAAAGACAATAAACAACCGATGCCCTATCGCTACACCATCGCCAATCGAGTATACCTTTTTGCAGACTTAAAAACCTTATTGGCGAAGGCGAGCCCCTTGCGGAGTGGAGATGTATTGGCTGGTTTAGCTGCGGAAGGCTTTGAAGAGCGGGTTGCCGCTCAACTGGCCTTGGCCGATTTACCCTTGAAAACTTTTCTGAACGAAACCGTCATCCCTTATGAAACGGATGACGTGACCCGCTTGATCATTGATGAACATGATCAAGAAGCTTTTGCCCCCATCAGCCATTTTACAGTGGGGCAATTGCGGGATTGGTTGTTGAGTGAGCAGGCGGATGGAACTACCCTTCAGGCTTTAGCAGCGGGTTTAACGCCCGAAATGGTGGCAGCAGTGAGCAAATTGATGCGCAATCAGGATTTGATCGCTGTGGCTCAAAAATGCAGTGTGGTTACCCGTTTTCGCACTACAGTGGGCCTCAGCGGCTGTTTGTCAACCCGTTTACAACCCAATCACCCTACCGACGACCCGAAGGGTATTGCAGCAAGTATTATTGACGGACTTTTGTACGCCAGTGGCGATGCGGTGATTGGCATCAATCCGGCTTCGGATAGCCCGGCAGCAGTGAGCACCTTGCTCCACATGATTGACGATTTGCGGGAAAGATACCAGATACCTACCCAAAGTTGTGTGCTGTGCCATGTCACTACTGCCTTACAAATCATCCAGGATGCGCCTGTGGATCTGGTTTTTCAATCAATCGGCGGGACTGAAAAAACCAACCAAAGTTTTGGCATTACCCTTGATATTTTGCAAGAAGCCTACGAAGCTGCCTTGGCTTTAAACCGCGGAACGATTGGCCAGCAAGTCATGTATTTTGAAACCGGGCAAGGCTCTGCCCTCTCCGCCAATGCCCATCATGGGGTGGATCAACAAACCATCGAAGCAAGGGCTTACGCAGTAGCAAGAAAATTCGACCCTTTTTTGGTCAATACCGTGGTGGGTTTTATTGGTCCGGAATACCTCTACGATGGCAAACAAATCATCCGGGCGGGCTTGGAGGATCATTTTTGTGGCAAACTACTCGGTTTGCCCATGGGGGCCGACATTTGTTACACCAACCACGCCGAAGCCGACCAGGATGACATGGATAACTTACTGACCTTATTGGGGGTAGCTGGCTGCAATTTCATCATGGGCATTCCCGGGGCCGACGACATCATGCTCAATTACCAGTCTACTTCTTTTCACGATGCCTTATATTTGCGCAAGGTGTTGGGTAAAAAACCCGCACCAGAGTTTGAACAATGGCTTTTGGCGCAAGGAATTCTGGATAAAAAAGGCCAGAAATTGCCGCTAAGACCCAATCACTTGCTTTTGGCATAATTCGAGGCATCAGTTGAAAAAAAAGCAATACTCAAAACCCGTGGAGCCTGATCCATGGCAGTCGCTCAAGACCTACACCGATGCCCGCATTGCGCTGGGGCATACCGGAGGGGCTATTCCTTTGAAAGAGGTATTACAGTTCAAATTGGCTTTCGCCCACGCCAAGGATGCCGTATATTCTGAGTTGGATTACCCGAAACTGGAGCAAAAACTGGAGCAGTTTGCTGTACCTTATTTAAAATTGCACAGCCGGGCTAGCTCCCGCTCAGTTTATTTGCAACGGCCCGATTGGGGCAGAAGTTTGAATGAAGCTTCGGTAGCGAGGTTGAAAGAAATGCCCAAGATTGACCATGATATTGCGATTGTGCTGGCCGATGGATTGTCGGCTACGGCGATTAATCAGCATGCCATACCATTGCTGCAAAGGTTGTTGCCCTTGTTGCAAAAAGCGAATTATCAACTTGCACCAATCAGTATAGTCGAACAAGCCAGAGTCGCCATTGGTGATGAAATTGGGCATTTGTTGAGAGCTCAATTGGTGATTGTGCTGATTGGTGAACGGCCAGGCTTGAGTTCTCCATACAGTATGGGTGCATACCTTACCTATGCACCCATACAAGGCCTGACTGATGAACGCCGAAATTGTATCTCCAATATTCGTCCAGAAGGATTAACTTACGAATTGGCCTGCGAAAAACTATTCTATCTCATTCAAACCTCTTTGCGTTTGCAATTATCAGGCATAGCGTTGAAAGATAATACAGATACTTTGTATTTACCGTAAGCGATCCGCCGACCTAACCAACTTCTCGTCCTTATTCACAAAACGATACGCCAGTAAGGTAAACACCAGCGCCGCGATCGCCATGTACAAGCCCAGTCCATCGTTGATGGCTTCTTTACTCTTATTCAGCCCCTCCTGCATGAACAACACCACGGTAAGGATACTGCCCACGATGGCGGCAATCGTGGAAAATACCGCCAGCCGCATTTGAACTGCCCGGTTTTTGAACAAAAAGATTGCTACAATCGGTAGTGCACCTGCCACGGCAAAGGCAGCCATCAGGGCCACATGATCCTGAACACCATAAGCAGCATCGTTTAAAAAGGCCGATTGGGCCACTGCCTGTTTGGTTTCGGCGAAGGGTACGCCAAACAATCCGAGGTAAAGCCCCCCGGCCAGCAGAAAGAAAACGCTCTGAATTCGCTGAATCATAGCTGTAGATTGAAGGATATTGTAGTTTAATAGTGATATTTGCGGCGGAAGATAAGCGCTTATGGACTTACAACAAAACATCAATCGACTGAGTTATTGGGAACGCTCGGTTTTTTTCGATGATTTTCATACCGTGGTTTTGGGCAGTGGCATTGTGGGGTTGAATGCGGCTCTGCATTTGCGCAAGCTAGATCCTAATCGCAAAGTATTGCTCATTGAGCGTGGTTCGATGCCTAGTGGAGCCAGCACCAAAAACGCTGGATTTGCCTGTTACGGCAGCATGACCGAATTGCTGGATGATTTGCAAAAATTCGACGAAGGTACAGTTTGGGGTCTGGTCGAACGGCGTTTTTTGGGACTACAGCGCTTACGGCAAAAAATTGGCGATGCCAACCTGCGCTACGAAGGCCTGGGGGGCTATGAATTATTCCGCTCGGATGAAGCCGCTATTTTTGAGGAGTGCAGAGAACACCTCGCTGCTTTCAACAAAATGACCCATGCCATTACAGGTTTGCCAGAAACCTACCATATCGCTGATGGGAAGATTGCCAACTTTGGCTTCAAAGGTGTAGAACACCTCATCCTCAATGCTGGCGAAGGACAAATCAATACAGGCTACATGATGCAAAAACTCCTGCAACTGGCTCAGGAAGCGGGCGTACAAATCATCAATGGCTTGAGCATCAAAAAAATTGAGTCGGACCAGGGAGGCATCACCCTCCATACTCAGGATGACTGGACCTTGCATTTCCAGCAGGCCATCATCGCCACCAATGGTTTTGCACGTCAGTTGTTGCCTGAACTGGATGTAACTCCCGCCCGCAACCAGGTGTTGATCACCGCACCGATCCCCAATCTTACCATTCAAGGGAGTTTCCATTATGATCGGGGTTATTTTTACTTTCGCAACATCGATGGCAGGATTTTACTCGGCGGCGGCCGCAATCTGGCTGCTCAAGCCGAACAAACCTCCAACTTTGGCAATACTGAATTGATCCAAAATGCGTTAATGCAATTGCTGAACGAAGTGATTTTACCCGGACAAAACATCCCCGCAGAAAGTTGGTGGAGCGGTATTCTGGGCTTGGGAGAACACAAAATACCCATCGTACAAAGAGTAGCCCCCAATATTGTTGTCGCAGTGCGGATGGGCGGCATGGGAGTAGCCATTGGCACTTTGGTTGGAGAAGAGGCAGCAGAATTGCTGATTGATTAATCATTAAGGGGAAATAACAAGTGTTCATTTTGCCCCACTACTAAGTAAAAAGAAATGTATAGGCAGCTTTGGCTTTTAGGATTGATGTGGATGCTGACCGGAATAGCCCAGATACAAGCTCAGACCCCCGGCGCGAGCAGAGAAGGCAGTCGGGTAAAAATACTTTACTCCGACAAATCCGTATATGAAACCAGAGGCGAAACAACCATCAATCGCCTCAAAGGGAAAGTTGAGTTGAAACAGGACAGCGTATACATGTACTGTGACTCGGCAATTGTGGAAAACGAGACCCAGGTTTACGCCTACGGAAATGTAGTCATCCAGCAAGGGGATTCCCTCAAAATTTTTGCTGATGAAGCCCAATATGATGGCGAATCCAAAATCGCCAACCTCCTGGGCCGGGTCATTCTGATCAATGGCAACCGCAAACTCTACACCCGCCGCCTGGACTACCGCACCGATACCCGGGTGGCCTACTACACCAACAATGCCACCATGGTCAGCGACTCCCTCTCTTTAAAAAGTAAAGTGGGGTATTATTATGTGGCAACCAAACAAGCACAGTTTCGGGAAAACGTAACTGCGGTAGGCCCTCGGTTTAGCCTTAAAGCGGACTCCCTCAACTACAATACCGAATCCAAAGTCGTCGATTTCCTAGGGCCAACCGTCATTTCCAACGACAGCAGTAAAGTCTATTGTGAAGACGGCTTTTACGATACGTTCAACAACCGCGCTGAGTTTTCGGGCAATGCCCAGTACGTCAAAAAAGACCAACAAGCCGAAGCCGATACCATCACCTACGACGACAACCTCAAAATTTACTCCTTGCGCGGCAACGCCCGGGTGGAGGACTCAACCCGTTTGGCCATCGGCAACCTGATTCGCTACGACGAACTTCAGGACACCACTTTCCTGCAAGGAAACGCCCGCTACCGCGAAAAAGAACAGGACATCAATTCTGAAGTCATCAGCTACAACCGCAAAAAGGGCACTTTTAAAACCCTGGGCCGCACCTATGTGAGTGACCCGCCCAACCTGATGGAAGCCGACCAGATGGGTTTTGACGATGCAACGGGCCTGGGCGTGGCCACTGGCAATGTTATGTGGCGCGATACCGCCGCTGACCTTTCCATCAATGCCATGCGGGCAGATTATGGCAAAAAAAATGGGTATCTTAAAGCTTCGGGTGGGTCAAAAGGGCGACCGGAACTCATCACCATTGTGGAGGGAGATTCCTTGTTTTTGTCCGCCGATACCCTCCTCGCAGTAAAAGCCGATAGTTTGCCTGGCAAAGGGAAGGATAGTTTGTCTTTGGGAAAAAATGATTCCCTGGCTGTGGTACAAAAAGATACCATGCAGAGTGACACCAGCCGTATTTTACATGCTTTCCACAATGCCAGGATTTACAAAAAGGATTTTCAGGCCGTGTGTGATTCGATGGTGTATTCTACCCGCGATTCTTTGTTTACCCTCTACGGCAATCCGATTGTTTGGTCGGACACCAGCCAGTTTACCGCCGATACGATTTACCTCACTTTAAAGAACAAAAAGCTTGATAAAATCATCATGCGGAGTAACTCCTTCATAGTGGTGATCTCGGATGGGACTTATTTTAACCAGATCAAGGCCCGAAACGTGGTCTCCCACTTTGTGGAAAGTAACCTCAAACGAATGGACGCCTTTGGCAATGCCGAGGTCATTTATTACGCCAAAGATGATTCGGGTGCCTACGTAGGGGTCAACAAAACGGAATGTAGTGAGATGGTGATCAGGTTTGGAGCCCAAAATGCGGTGGAAAAAATCACCTTCATCACCGACCCTAAATCCGTACTAAGCCCGATGGGGACGACCAATCACCGGACATTGCGTTTGAAAGGCTTCCGCTGGGAAGTGGATTCCCGCCCCTGCAAACGTGAAGATATATTTGTAGTGCTTAGCCCCCAAAGTCGTATTGCTCCAGCTAACCGCATCAAGATCAACAGTGATGAAGAAAAACAATAAACTGAGCATTGTATTTCTTTTTGTATTGGGCTGTATCGATTTGAGTTTTGCCCAAACACCCATTCAAATTGCCCAACAAGCGCAAAAAGCTTACCAGCAAAGCCGCTATGCCGACGCCGTAAGCGCTTATGAAAAACTGATTCAGGGCGGCTACCACGATGCCGATTTGTGTTACAACCTGGGCAACGCCTGTTTTAGGGCAGGTAAACTCGGCAAAGCCGTACTCTACTACGAAAAAGCCCTCAGCCTGGACCCCACCGACGAGGCCACCCTACGGAACCTCGAACAGGTGCGCAGCGAACTCACCGACCAAATCGACCACAGCGCCGCCCCCGAATGGTGGGACTGGTTCCTACAACCCCAATGGATCATGCGCCCCAATGCCTGGGCCATTACCTTCGGAGTGTTGATCTGGTTGGGCATGGGTTTGTTTTGGTACATCCGCCGCAAACCTGCTGCGCCTTGGACGCCCTGGGTAGCACGTGGGGTATTGGCGCTGGCTTTTTTGGTTGCGCTGGCCGCAGCCCTGAGTTATTGGCATGATCATCAAAATCCCAGTGGAGTAATTCTAAGCAAGGAAGCGACCTTACGCATCGGGCCGGAGCAAGCGAGCCCGGCCATCCGGACCCTGCACGAGGGCACCAAAGTGGCCTATTTGGACAAAATCGGGACTTGGGACAAGGTGCGTTTGGCCAATGGTCAGGAAGGCTGGTTGGAAGGGAAAAGTACGGGGAGGATTAGGTGATTTCAAATAAAAATAAAACGAAAATTGAAATCTTCAAGTTCTTTCTCCTGTACAGATGGTCTTGTCCAGCGCTCCCAGGCATGCCTTCTTGAGATGGTTGGTTCTCTCTGGGTAATTGAATTGGAAAATCCGAATAGTTGTTTCTGCTTTATTCTGATCTGTGAGCGAAGCGTTTGGGTTCACTTCTATTTCGTGAGATGCATAGTTGTATAAAAAATATCGCTCAAAAGAATAATCAGGTGCATCGGGGCGAAGCAGGTCGGTGGAAAAGCTTTCCATTTTAGCCGTCTGGCAATGATTGCAGGCGCAATACAGGTTTCGCCAGGAATAAGCTTCCATGAAATAATCAGGTACACTTTTAGGGCAAAAATGGTCAATTGTGTCATCGCCAATCTGTAAAGGAAAAGCATCACAATAAGCGCAATGATTCTGACTTTGAAGCTTTAAAAATGGAAGAAGCAATTGATTAACAGGCTGTCCTTTGTATTGATACCAATTAAAAGTTGCACCAGGGTTCCGGCTTTTCAGCGCTGCCCATTGCTGATTCCAACGCGCTGCATTTTGCTGCAAAAACTCAGGTTCCTCTTGACGTTTAAAGTATTTCATGTTTTATGCAAGCTTGATCAGATACTCAGGCTAAGTGATTTGCGGCGATTGAGTTGGCGCAATTCCATTTCGATGATTTGGTGCAATTCAGTGCTTTGCTCAGCCAGTTCACGGCCTTTGCTGAGCAATTTTTTATTCAAATTTTCATCATTGCTTTTGAGTACTTCGTCCCGGAGGGCATAAAATTCTTTCAACTGATTTTCAGCGCCAATTCCAAATTCTGCCGATACATCGAACACCTCATCCAACCAATACCGGAAACTATTGCCATCCTCGGACAACTTGGGATACCCCTCCGCCAACTTGCTATCTCCATTCGGCTTCACCAATTTATGTATCCGGGCCCCATCTACTGAACCGACTACAAAAGGCGAGTGGGTACTGATGAAAATTTGAGCATTGGGGAAAAGCTTCTGTACCACAGGGAGAATTTTGCGCTGCCAGACGGGATGCATGTGTACTTCGATTTCATCGAGAAAAAGGATAAAGTTGCGCTCGAAAACGGGGGTGTCGTTTTCCCATTTTACGCGATCCATACGCATGAGAAGGTCGGCAATCCAGGAGATGATGCTTTTGAGGCCGTCGGGGAGTTGGTTGAATTCTAGTTCCTCTCCGTCAACTTCCACAACTACATTATATGGTTTTGTCTTAACTTGAAAACGAACAGATTTTTGGATGATTTCGGAAATGGTGTTTTCCAACTTATTCATGATTTGACGGAGTTTATCCAACTCTTGGGTATCTCCTCCTACATGGGCAAAAGCCTGGCCAGCCTTGTTGTTCGCAATCCATTGAAGAATATTTGCAGGGTTAATGGATTGCTGGAAATCCAGTGCATTCTCAAACGGATGATTTTCAATCTCTTTTATACCAATAATTGTCGTGGAATTAAATCGGCGGTGGCCAGAATAAGCAAAAAAAGCGATCCCAAACGGTAAATTAGGAAACTCCTGATATGGCCGTACATACTTATTTGCAATATTCAGATAATTAGTTGTTTCCTTAAAAATGGTGGCTTGTTCTTTTAATGGTGCTATAAAAAAACCTAAATTACAATCAGGGGAAATTGATAAAATAGTTCTTGCATTTATGGATCGGCGAAGTTTATTTATCGTCGGTTCAAAATGCTTATCTCCAATCCCAATTAGAGTCATAATTTCCAACATCGTCGACTTCCCGGTTCCATTTTCCCCTGTCAAAATATGAATCTCCGCCTTATCCTCCATCCCAGCAGGTTTTTCGGGAAAATTCAAAGTCAAATCGCCAAAAGGGCCGATCTGCTGTAATTCCAGCTGATTGATGCGAAGTATGGGCATAATTCAAATCTGTTTCATACAAAAATACACTTTTTACCCCAAAAACGCATCAACTTTTGTGCCACCCCAAGAATCGCGGCAGCGATTCAATTTTGAATAGCCGCGGTCGTCCGCGGACACCAAGGAACGCCAGGCTTCCACAACCACGGGAGTGGTTGAATTTCTGCCCGGATCAGTTCAACCACTGCCGTGGTTGTAAAAATCCTCCCCCCCTGCTAAAACCCGCGGACGACCGCGGCTATTCAAGATTCAACCACTGCCGTGGTTGGGGTTGTTCGGGCCTATAAACTAGGTTCATTTCCAGGCGCTACAAATAATTTCCCCCAAATCCTCCCAACTCCGCTCCGAACCCACTATCTTCATGGGTCATAACCAATAACCCATTACATGTTGCGCTTCGGCTACGATGCCAAACGGCTTTTTAACAACTTCACCGGTTTAGGCAATTACAGCCGTACCTTGTTGAAAAACCTGTCCTATTACTACCCCGACCACGCTTATTTCCTCTTTTCTCCCCGTATTGAGCGCAAGCCGGACACCAAGTTTTTCACCAGTAGTGCCTCTTTTACGCCCTATAGTCCTTCGCAATACCAGCGCATTTTGTGGCGGAGCTACTCGATCCGGTATGCCTTGAAGCGCCACAAAATCCAGTTGTACCACGGCCTGAGCAATGAATTGCCCTTGGGCATCAAAAGCACCCGCATCAAATCCGTAGTGACCATTCACGATCTGGTGTTCAAACACCGCCCCGATTATTATCCTTTTTTTGACCGCCAGGTCTACGACTTTAAATTCAGTTATGCCTGCCAAAATGCCGATGCTATTGTAGCGATCAGCGAAAGTACCAAGGCCGATATCGTCCATTTTTACGGCATTCAACCCGAAAAAATCAAGGTGATTTACCAGTCCTGCGACGAACGTTTCATGCAGGAAAAATCACCCAAATTGATCGAGCCTATTCTGGCCAGGTACCAGCTTCCCTCCGAATTTATGCTTTATGTGGGTACCATTTCTGAGCGCAAAAACCTGCTCAGCATTGTACAAGCCATGGCTCAATTGCCCCAAAGCATGCGCATTCCCTTGGTCGTCATTGGTCAGGGCAAAGAATACAAGGCTCAAGTGCTGGAATTTCTGCAAAAAGCGGGCCTGAAAGAGTGGGTCATTTTCACCCAGGTCAGCAACGATGATCTGCCCGCCATTTTCCAAAAAGCGCGGATTTTTTTATACCCCTCCCGCTGGGAAGGTTTTGGCATTCCAGTGATAGAGGCCTTGTTCAGCCACACTCCAGTGATCAGTTCGAAAGTGTCCTCCTTGCCCGAAGCAGCGGGGCCAGCTTCCTGGCTGGTCGACCCCGAGGAACCCGCTGAAATCGCCGCCGGAATAGAGCGCATCCTGGGCGACGATGCTTTTCGAAAAAACATGGTCAAAGCCGGCCTTGAATACGCCCAAAACTTTAAGGGTGAAGTGGTTACTGAAGAAATGATGGATTTGTATACCGGCCTTTTAGGTCTAGATTAGCCATATTTATGGACGAAACTTACCAGCACAAAATCGAATTTACCGGGGAAAATTTTAGCGAAACAACTTTGCTACGAGGCGAATACGAAGCTTGTACGTTCTCCCAATGTGTGTTTGCCAAAGTGGATTTGTCCAAATTCACCTTTGTCCAATGCAGCTTTGTCGATTGTGATTTCAGCATGGCCAAATTGAACCAATGTACTTTTCGGGAAGTGGAATTCAAGGCTTGTAAACTGCTGGGCTTACACTTTGATTATTGCAATCCTTTTTTGCTGTCCTTTTCCTTTAGCGATTGCACCCTGAATTACAGTGCTTTTTATCAGTTGAAAATCCCCGGAACGTTATTTAAAAACTGCCATTTGGAAGGGGTCGATTTTGTGGAAGCGGATTTGAGCAATACCGTTTTTGACAATTGTGAACTGAATGCTGCCGTTTTTGAAGACAGCGTTTTGGAAGGGGCGGACCTACGTACTGCGCACAATTTTTCCATTGACCCCAGTTTTAACCGCATCAAAAAAGCAAAATTTTCTCGCCAAAACATCATCGGACTTTTAGGAAAATATGGTATTATCGTGGAATGATGAGCGTTCAGGAAAACATCAGGAAAACATGACTTAGAGACGCAAGATCTTGCGTCTCTACCCACTTCTCAACTCAATACCTGCATCATGAGCAAGCCTAAAAAATTATCCCGTCGCCAGTTCATCGAACAAACGGCGATAGTGGGTGCGGCCAGTGTAGTTGCCCCTGGCCTTTTGCAAGCCAGCAGCCCACTACCGGTCAAAAAAGTACGTGTCAGTATAATTGGTTGTGGCAGTGTCTCTACCCAATACCTGCCCCACATTTCCAAGTCGCCCCATGTGGAACTGGCCAGCACTTGTGACATCATTCCAGAACGGGCACAAAAAGCCGCCGAGCAATACGGCATCAAACATTGGTACCCACACATCGACCAACTACTGGCTGGCGAGCCCTTCGACCTGCTGCTCAACCTCACCGACATGCAGGAGCACGGTCGGCTCAACAAACAGGCCCTGCTGGCTGGCCGCAATGTATGGAGCGAAAAACCCATGGCCAATACCTACGCCGAAGGTAAGGCGCTGCTCGATCTGGCTAAATCCAAGGGTTTGCGCATTTGGGGCGCGCCAGCGGTGGTCAATAGCCCCCAATTTGCCTTTATGGCCCAACAAATCCAGGCAGGAAAACTGGGACGTATTGCCGCTGCACATGCACATTACGGGCATTTGGGGCCACATTGGTCGGCATTTTTTTATGAAAAAGGTGGTGGCAGTTTGCCCGATTTAGGCGTATACAATCTCGCTACATTGACGGGGCTCTTAGGCCCGGCCAAATACATCACGGCCATGACCAGCATTGTGACCCCCAAACGCAAAACCGACAACAAAGGGGAAATCGATGTGGTAGCCGAAGACAATGCAGTGGTACTCATGGATCACGGCAAGGGCATCATTTCCAGTGTGCAGTGTGGCTTCAACTATTTTGACCCCTATGGGCACGAAGGGAAAGGCCAGGAAAAACCGACCATCTCCATTTGGGGCAGCGGCGGCAACATGAACCTGATCGGCTACGATTGGGCACCCTTCGGTGTAGATATGGCCACGATGGAAAACGAAAAAACGGTGCGCCATGTGCCCGATCCAGGTGCCTATGTATGGCAAATGGGGGCTACCGTCATCTCTGAGTTCATGGCCGGGGCAAGTGGCGAGCCGCGTATTCAGGCGGAACATGCTTTGCATGTGTTGGAGGTGATTGAGGCGGCCCGGAAATCGGCGAGTACGGGGAAAAGGGTGAAGTTGGTGTCAACGTTTAAGTACCCGATTTTGTAACCTCAAATTTTCCATTTGCATATCCCCTTAAATTCCAGTATTTTTGCACGTCACAATTAACCGTCTTTTTCATCCGGAATGAGAAACGCTACTGAACTGAAACCCGGCGAAATTCGCCTGGGGGTCGTCCAATGGCTGGTAAGGAATTTTGCGTCAGTGGAAATTTTCC